>CAYJRN010000005.1:0-90936 GCA_964372915.1 uncultured Planctomycetales bacterium | reverse complement strand
CCCGGGAATATTAAAAAAACTCGCCCAGTACTATAAACTCCCCATGATGGAATTTCTGAAAAAGGCCGGATACTTAAACAACGAGACTGAAACGGAAACACCTTTGGAAGAAAAAATTGAAAAAGCCTTTCTTAGAGTTATCAGCGACCCGGCTTTTAAATTCGGCACAAGGCTAAAAAATAAATATGACTTGGATGGCAAGCGGTTTATCGTAGAGATGTACGAAAAACTGACAAACAAAAAAATACTGGATTCGACGCATGGATAATGCCGTGATGGCCGAAACAAAATCACACACAATCGATGATTTCTGCACTCATATGTTATTTGAATGCGGAGAACATGACGCCAAATCCGGGGCCCTTGATTTTGATTATGGGAAAGTCAACCCTCACAGCCTTTCCCGGGAATTTATCAAGTTTTTTGAATTGACGCATCCTCTATCCTTAGAAAAGATTTTGACAATCTGCAACGATTCCGGTTTTGCCGTTGAATTACTATCTAACGATCACAAGGCCCGAGGATATAATTTTTCTTATGGTGAAAATGTAAAAATTTTCTATAAAAAAGACGATTCTCCGAGCGGACAAATACATACCCTCCTGCATGAATTATACGAAATCATCGACGGAAAACTCTATTCGTATGATGCCATAGGATACGAAAGGAAACGGAATGTCGTTGAGGCCAAAGCCGACCAGTTTTCCGCTTATGTCCACGTGCCCCACGAAACCGTGTTTCAATGGATTAACTCAAACGGTCTTGACGTATTCGGACTAAAAGATTTCTTAACCTGCTCCTATGTCACAGCCCTTATACGAATGAACGAGGATTTATGTGGCTTAGTAAACGCCCGGACAGGGCTACCGACTTCTGTTATCGGGATTTTGTATGAAAGACCCTACTGGAAAGGAACGCCCAGCGGTCGGACGCCGAGGCTTCAGCTAAAATTCCATGTTAAAAGCCGGGGATTTCCCTTCACGTTGAGCCGAAATGAGATTCAAGACCTTCTTTTCCATTCAAAAGCAATTGGTGACTTGACTATCAATAAGCTGATTAACGCTTATTCAAAATCCGGTGGTGATGTTCTGCTCAAAAACGTTGAGATGGTATTTAAAACTTCCGGGCTGACGGTGGATATTCTTATTAGGACGGTAAATTGGAGAAAATATAAGCATACTGCGAAGATACTTATTCAGATAATGCCATCAGATCAAAAAAACCTTCGCAACCTCGCTGACAGGCTAAAAATCAAACAGCATGACTTAAATTAGAAAAAGGTAAAAAAATGAAAATCGTATTATATGCCCGGGTTTCCTCCGAACAACAAGCAGAGCGAGACCTCTCCATCCCCACCCAGCTTAAAACGTTAAGGGAATACGCCCTTAAACGCAACTGGACTATCGTGCAAGAATATGTTGACGAGGCACAGAGCGCCCGCACAGCCGACCGCCCCGCCTTTCAGGAAATGATCACCTCAGCCAAACAAAAACAGTCCCCTTTTCAAGCTATTTTAGTCTGGAAGCTCAACCGCTTTGCCCGGAACCGTGAAGACTCAATCATCTATAAATCGCTTCTTCGCAAAAGGGGCATCCAGATCATCTCTATCAATGAAAACTTCGATGAGGGGCCGTCTGGAAGGCTGTTAGAGGGCATTATTGAAACCATTGACGAATTTTATTCGGCTAACCTGTCACAAGATACCGTACGAGGCATGAAAGAAAATACGATGAGAGGCTTCTTAAACGGCAGGCATAGGCCCTACGGTTACGCCTATGAAGAAATCCAGATGGGAAAAAACGTTAAGAAGAAACTCAAGATTGACAAAATCGAAGCGCCGGTGGTTAAAAAAGTTTTTGACTTGTGTAACGAGGGGAAAGGGTTAAAGGAAATCGTTAAGACTTTAAATGATGCGAGTATCAAGCGACGTGACGGCAAGTCGTGGTCTATTTCCAGCATTGCCTATATCCTCAAAAACGAGACCTACACGGGCTGTTTGATCTGGAATGAATACAAACACAATCCCCGGACTGAAACGCCCATCATACGAGTGCCGGACACGCACGAGGCCATCATCCCAAAAGAAGAATTTGAAAAGGCCCGGCGTCTGATGCACCTGCGAACCCGGGAAATTATCCATCCCCGCTGTATAGGTTCACAGCGTCTTTTAAGCTCGCTTTTGACCTGCAAGCGTTGCGGGCATTCAATGTCATCCGTCGGAGCAAAATCCGGCCAATTCCATTACTACACCTGCCAGACATACATCAAAAAGGGAAGAAATTACTGTGATCAAAAACTTATCCGGGCCAACAAACTTGAACCTTTTGTCATCGAGCTCATCAAGACAAAAGTTTTAACCGAAGAAAATATCAAAAACCTTATCTTGCTGGTCAATGCGGAGCTCCGGGTCTTTGAAAAAGAATACACAACAAGCACCGCACTTATTGACAAAACCCTTGAAGAAAAACTGCAACGGCGAAAGAAACTATATCACAGCATTGAAACAGGCAAACTTGACCTCTCGGATATTGCCCCTCGCATCAAAGAATTAAATGATGAAATTGAACAGTTAACAGATGAGAAAAAGAAGCTGGAAGAAAGATACGAGAAGGAACAAGTCTTGATGTTTGAGGATTCCTACCTTAAGCCTTACGTTGATGATCTTCGGGCAACGCTTATGAAGGGAAGCATACCGGAGAGAAAAAGTTTCATACGCAATTTCATTAAGCGAATCTACATCGACTATCCAAAGTTAGAAATCGAGTATTGCCTGCCCCTGCCCACATCAAACAAAAGAACCTCCACACGGGAGGTTCTCTCTATGGTACAGCTTGGCGACCCCAGCGGGATTTGAACCCGCGCTTGCCCCGCCGGAGGCGGGGTGTCCTCGCGGCGAGAATCAAAAAAATTAAACGACCCTGACGGGATTTGAACCCGTGCTGCAAGCTTGAAAAGCTTGTGTCCTAACCAGGCTAGACGACAGGGTCGACAGTACTTTGACCAACCAGCCTTCTAAAAGCTTCGCCGCTTTTATAACTTTTTATTTGACGTTCTCTTCGAACAGCCTCTAAGCGATTTTGAAATGGCTCTCGATAAATTATCGCAAAAGGGCCTTTATTCTTAACGCTTCTATTTTTACCTCGATTGTGATCCTCTAATCGCCGTTTAAGATTATTTGTATACCCGATATAATATTTTCCGTCCTTTAAACTTTTAAGCACATAAACATAAAACATTTGAACTCCCCTCTGCCCATTGCTTTCTCCGTCTGCTGCCCCGCCGTCAGGTCCCGCCGCAGGCGGGACAGGCGGGGTGTCCTGACCAGGCTAGACGATGGGGTCGATTTTTTTGCTTCTCAAAAAATTCGATTTATTCTTCCTTGGCCACCACATTCGCCACAGAACTTACTAAGTCGTCCTTATCAAGCGCGATTAACCGTACCCCCTGCGTACTGCGTCCCGTCTCGCGGATATCTTTGACCGGACAGCGCACGATCATCCCATTTTTGGTGACCGCCATGATCTCGTCATCCTCCATGACCACCAAAACTCCGACGACGTGACCATTCTTGGGCGTCACCTTCACGTTGATGATGCCCTTGCCCCCCCGCGACTGTGTGCGGTAATCACTGAACTTGGAACGCTTGGCAAACCCCAAGGACGTCACCGACAACAACGTGCTGCCCGTCTTTTCAATATCCGGCGGGAAAACCTGCATGCTGACAACAATGTCGCTCTTGCCCAGATTAATCCCCCGGACCCCCTTGGCCGCGCGGCCCATATCTCTTAAAAGCTTCTCGGGAAATCTTACGGATTTGCCTTCTTTGGTGGCCAAAAATATTTCGTACTTGCCGCCGCTCAAGGCCGTCCCGATGAGGGCATCGCCTTTTTCAAGCGTAATCCCGACGATCCCGCCTTTTCTAGGGTTGCTAAAGGCCGACAACGCCGTTTTCTTAATAACGCCTTTGGCTGTGCACATCACCACGTACTGATCTTCGACAAACTCTTTGACGGCCAAAATAGAGCTGATAAGCTCGTCGTTGGCAAAGGACAAAAGGTTAACAATGGCCTTGCCTTTGGCGCCCCTGGAGGCGATGGGGATTTCGTACACCTTGAGCCAGCGGACAACGCCTTTGTTCGAAAAAATCAAAAGATAGTCTTTCGAAGAAGCCACAAAAAGGTGTTTGACGAAATCTTCCTCTTTGGTTTCCATGGCGGTCACGCCTTTGCCGCCGCGTTTTTGTTTGCGGTAGGCATCAACCGCCAGGCGCTTGATGTAACCCGTGTTGCTAATCGTGATCGCCATGTCTTCTTCGGCGATCAAATCCTCGACGGCAATTTCCTCGGCCTTGCCCGCGATTTCGGTTCGGCGCTCATCCGCGTATTTCTTCTTGATTGTCAACAATTCTTCCTTGATGATTTCATCAATTCTTTTCTCGGAAGCCAAAATCGAACGAAAATGCTCAATGTCACGAAGGAGCTGTTGATACTCCGCCTCGATCTTGTCTTGCTCCAAGGCCACCAACCGCTGCAGCTGCATCTCCAGAATCGCCTGCGCCTGGATTTCCGAAAGATCAAAATTCTTCATCACGTTGACCTTGGCCTCCGCCGTGGATTTGGATTCTTTGATCACCTTGATGACTTGGTTGATGAACTTAAGCGCGATCCGCAAGCCCTCGAGGATGTGGGCGCGCTTTAAGGCCTTGTCGAGATCGAACTGGGTCCGACGGCGAATGACAACCCGGCGGTGCTCGAGGTAATACTGGATCAACTGCTTGAGGTTCAAAACCTGCGGGCTATTATTCACCAGCGCCAGATTGATAATGCCGAAAGTCGTCTCGAGTTGCGTGTGCTTGTACAAATAATTAAGAATGATCTGCGGCTCGACGTCACGGCGCAATTCCACCACAACCCGGATGCCGTCCTTGTCCGATTCATCGCGGATGTCGGTAATCCCGTCGACGCTTTTGTTCTGAACCAATTCCGCCATATTCTCAATCAAATTGGCTTTGTTGACTTGATACGGAATTTCCGTAATGATGATCGAGTCCTTGTTGCCTTTCTGACGCTCAATGGCGGCCTTGGCCCGTAAAGTCACTTTCCCGCGGCCGGTGTTATACGCTTCCACGATGCCTTCTCTGCCGCAAATAATCCCGCCCGTCGGAAAGTCCGGACCTTTGATCAATTTTGTCAAATCTTTAATACTCACTTCGGGATTTTCAAGAACCTGCGCCGCGCCGTCCGCCACCTCACTCAGATTGTGCGGCGGCATATTGGTCGCCATCCCAACGGCGATGCCGCTGGAACCGTTCACCAGAAGATTGGGGATCATCGCCGGCAAGATTCGCGGCTCTTGCAAGGTCGCGTCGAAATTGGGACTATAGTCGACGGTCTCTTTTTCAATATCCGCGAGCATCTCCCCGGAAATCGCCGCCATGCGCGCCTCGGTGTAGCGCATCGCCGCGGCCGCGTCTCCGTCCACAGAACCGAAATTTCCTTGACCATCGATCAAGGGATAACGCAGAGAAAACGTTTGGACCATGCGCACCATCGTCTCATACACGGCGGCATCGCCGTGCGGATGATACTTACCCAAGACTTCCCCGACGATACGAGCGCTTTTTTTATACGGTTTGTTATGTTCAAGATTAAGATCCTGCATCGCATAAAGGATCCGGCGATGAACGGGTTTCAAGCCATCGCGGACATCCGGCAAGGCGCGTCCCACAATCACGCTCATCGAATAGGAAAGATAGGAATTCTTCATCTCCTCTTCGATGTACACGGGAATGATCTTTTCTTTCTGCGAAAAATCTTTCATAAACGCTTAAACCCTTTCTTAGATATCCAAATTCTTGACTTCGTGCGCGAACTTCTCGATGAATTCCCGGCGAGGACCCACTTCGTCGCCCATGAGGATATTGAACGTCTTGTCCACCTCGACCGCATCTTCCAGGGTCACCTGCAGGATGGTTCTCTTGGCCGGGTCCATGGTGGTCTCCCACAATTGCCGCGGGTTCATCTCCCCCAGCCCTTTATAGCGCTGAATATGCAGGCCCTTGGTCGCCTGCTCGCGGACAAAATTCAAAACGCTTTTGAGCGAAAAAAACTCACTTTTATCTTTTTCTTTCTCGATCATGAAAAGGGGCTTCGAGTCAACTTCTCCCTTTTTATTCTTGGCTTTTTTCTTTTCCTTATCATTCTTAAGATCGTAGGTCTCTTTGATTTCGGGTTTCAAAAAATCCGCCACGCTCAAATCGAACTTGTCCAATTTACTTTGAATCTCCGCCAAATCCTCAGCCTCAAAAATCTCCACATATTGGGCCTCTTCATCCTTCTCTGTTAGCTTGGCCAGCTCTTTATCGCTAAAAACATAATGGGTCTTTCCTTCCACTTTGACCATATAAATAGGCATTTTATGGGATTTTTGATCATAGTTATTCACATATTCTTGGAATTCTAATCCCCTTTTGTGCAAAATCTCCGCAATCTTCTCCAATTCGACCAAAATCGCTAGAATTTCCTTGAGTTGCGTTCCATTGTAAGTCTTTTTGCCCTTCAATTTGCTCAGAACCAGGCCATCTTCCATCCCCAAATCCAAAATCAGGTTGTTCATCTGCTGTTCGGTTTCGATATACTCTTCCCTTTTACCTCTTTGAATCTTATAAAGCGGCGGCTGGGCAATATAAACAAACCCTCCTTCAATCAAAGGACGCATCTGACGATACAAGAGCGTTAGAAGAAGCGTGCGAATATGAGATCCGTCCACGTCGGCATCGCACATGAGAATGATTTTGTGGTAGCGGAGCTTTTCCGTGTTAAAGTCTTCGCCCACCCCCGTGCCCAACGCCGTAATAATCGTGCGGATTTCTTCGTTACTTAAAATTTTATCCAAGCGGGATTTCTCGACGTTAAGGATTTTCCCTTTCAAGGGCAAGATAGCCTGAAAGGTGCGATCGCGGCCCTGCTTGGCGGAACCGCCGGCCGAATCCCCCTCAACCAAATACAATTCGCACAGCGCCGGATCCCGCTGCGAGCAGTCCGCCAGCTTCCCCGGTAAGCCGCCGCTTTCCAAAGCGCCTTTGCGGCGCGTGAGCTCGCGCGCTTTTCTCGCCGCCTCCCGCGCCCTCGAAGCCACGATAACCTTATCCACAATTTTATTGGCCACCGACGGATTTTCTTCAAAAAACGCCCCCAGCGCTTCAAAGGTGGCCGAAGACATCAGGCCCTCGACCTCCGAATTGCCAAACTTCGTTTTGGTTTGTCCTTCAAACTGCGGATTGGGAGTTTTGAGGCTAATGACCACCGTCAACCCTTCGCGCGTGTCATCGCCGCTCATGGTGACTTCGTTTTTGAGAAGATTTTTGTTTTTCGCGTGCTGGTTAATCGCGCGGGTCAGAGCCGAGCGAAAGCCGGTTAAATGCGTTCCGCCTTCGGTGGTATTGATATTATTCACATAGCTGAAGACATTCTCCGCGTATCCGTCGTTATACTGGAGCGCCACCTCCATCTGAGTGCCTTCTTTTTCCCGCGCGAAATAGATCACTTTATTATGCAAGAGGACTTTGTTCTGATTGAGGTGTTCAACGAAAGAAACGATTCCGCCGCTGAACTGAAAAGTATTTTCTTTTTCTTTATCGCCGCGTTTGTCGACGAGCTTAATGGTGAGCCCTTTGTTCAAAAAGGCCAATTCGCGCAAACGCTTGGCCAAAAGATCATAAGAGAAGGCCGTCGTTCCCTTAAAAATCGTTTTATCGGGTTTGAAGGTGACCTTGGTCCCCGTAGATTTGGTTTTACCGACGACACTCAACTTGGAGGCGGTTTTTCCGCGCTCGTAACGCTGATGATAAATCTGGCCGTCCCTTTTGATTTCAACTTCCAGCCAATCCGAAAGCGCGTTAACACAACTGACCCCCACGCCATGCAAACCGCCGGAGACTTTGTAGGACTGTTTATCGAACTTGCCTCCCGCGTGCAGCATCGTCAGGACCACTTCCACGGCCGGTTTCTTTTCCGTCTTATGCATGTCGACGGGGATCCCGCGGCCGTTATCAATGACGGTGATGGTATCTTTTTCATTGATATAAACTTCGATGCGATCGCAGTAACCGGCCAAAGCCTCGTCGATCGAGTTATCCACGACTTCGTAGACCAAATGATGAAACCCGCGCACACCCGTATCGCCGATATACATCGCCGGGCGCAGGCGCACGGCTTCCATGCCTTCCAAAACCTGGATCTTGGTGGAGTCGTATTCTTTAACGCCTTTCTCGACGTTTTTGTTCTTGGTTTCTTTTTCCTTTTGCGCTTGAGGGACCGTGGATGTTTTCTCTTTTTTCATTTCACCTTCCCGATTCTAAAACTGATCTGTTGAATGCTTGGTTCGAGCTCCTGGAGCCCTTTAAGAAGCCGGCGCTTCATGACGCTCATCTGAAAAAGCCAGGCGGAGGAATCAACCGAAACGGTCAATCTTCCGTCCTTTAAGCCGCTAATCGCTGTGTGCCCAATTGCCTTTTTATCGACGAGGTTTTGCCAAATCCTTTGAATCTCGATCTGCTCTTGCGGTTTTTTATGAGAAATTTTCTCGAGGACCTGCGGGATGATATCTTTGATGGAATCCATGATGATAGGAAAAATTGGTTTTGATGACACCGCTAAATCCGCATTGGCAGCGCGAGATATAAATACTCTCCCAGGCGAATCACGCCCGGTTTGTCGGCTCCCAATAATTCCAATTCGATTTTCTCAGCGGTCAAATTCTTTAAAACATCGATCAAAAAATGGGGATTAAACCCGACGATCATCTCGGCCCCGCCATACTCGACGGAAATTTCTTCCCGGGATTCCCCTACCTCGGGGGTTGTTTTAGAAACGACGATTTTATCGCTAAACACCTCGAATTTGACCGCCTGAAAATCCGGAGTTGCAAGAAGATTGGCCCGTCGGATAGCCGCCAATAAATCCTGCGTGTTCACTTTGATTTTTGGACTGGCCGATTTTGGGATCACCTGTTGATAATTGGGAAATTCTCCTTCAATAATGCGCGTCGCAATCAATGTTCCATCAATGTCAAACAATACCTGGTTGTTCCCGGGAACAAAAGACACGGTACCTGTTTCTTTAAGATTTCGATGAATTTCTTGAATCGCTTTTAAAGGGATGATCATCTTCACATCTTCCTTAAACGGGGTTGAAATGGGTTTTTCAATTTTAGCCAAACGCCGGCCGTCGGTGGCCACAATACGAAGAATCTTATCCGTAATTTCAAAAAGTAATCCATTGAGCACATAACGAGATTCCTCATGAGAAACCGCAAAAGAGGTAAGACTTAAACATTCCTTTAAAACAGACTGCTCAATATGCACCGCGTCTTTTTCTTTAAATTCCGGGAATTTTGGAAACTCATCCTTAGGTAACCCAAGCAATCTAAAGCGGCAATTCACCCCTTCAATATCAATCTGGTTGTTTTTCCGGGCGGTAATAACCACGTCTCCCATGGGAAGCTCTTTAATGATATCACTAAATCTTTTGGTTGGGATAGTTATCCCCCCTTGTTCAGAGATATTCACAGGTAATTCACAGGATATTCCAATATCCAAATCCGTTGTGTTGAGTTTAATAGAATTATTTTTTGTTTCCATTAACATATTAGAGAGAATGGGTAACGCAGTTTTTGAAGAAACAATATTTTGGACGATTTGAATTCCAGTTAAAAGATCTTCTTTAGTTGTTTTGATTTTCATGCCTTTAACGCTCCTTTATTCTTATCTTATAGATTAAATAGTAGTCGTCTTAGTAGATCTTGTGGATAATGAGAATAAGGTTAAAAGTTTTTGTGATTTCAGGGGTTATAAAAGATCCATCTGTGAATAGTGAGTGGAAAAAGCTGTTGATTAATATTTAATGGTGTTAGTGAGTTTTTCGATAGTATTTTTCAATTCACTGCTTTGTCTTAAATCCCGGTCGATTTTTTTACAAGAATGCAAGACGGTTGTATGATCTTTTCCTCCAAAGGCCTCTCCGATTTCAGGAAGCGATAGATTGGTCAATTGGCGGGAGAGATACATCGCGATCTGGCGTGGAATCACCACATTTTTATTTCGCCGGGTGTTTTTGAGATCCCCCACCCCAATATTGAAAAAATTCGCCACATTTTTTTGAATATGATCCACTCCGATGATTTTTAGCGTTTCTTTCACCACGTCTTTTAAAATCCATTTGGCCATTTCCAGCGAAACCGGCTTTTCTTCCAATAAGGAATAGGCGACCACGCGAATGAGGGCCCCCTCCAGTTCGCGGATGTTGGTTTTAATTTCCTGCGCGATGAAAAAGAGGACGTCATCCGGAACTTTCACAGGTTCGTGTTCTATTTTTTTGCGTAGAATGGCGACCCGGGTCTCAAAGTCGGGCGGCTGGATATCGGTGATGAGGCCCCAGGCAAAACGGGAAATCAACCGCTCTTCAAGATTGGATATTTCTTTGGGAGGCCTATCCGACGAGATAATGATTTGTTTGCGATTTTCGTGAAGCGTGTTGAAGGTATGAAAGAACTCTTCCTGGGTGGATTCTTTTCCGGCGATGAACTGGATATCGTCAATCAGCAAGACGTCGATGTTGCGGTATTTCTGGCGGAACTGGTTGGTGGATCGATGGCGAATGGCCTCAATGAGCTCGTTGGTAAACCGCTCCGATGAAATGTAACAGACTTTGATTCTATGGTTGTTGCTCTGGCTTTGGTTGCTGATGGCCTGCAGGAGATGGGTTTTCCCTAAGCCCACCCTTCCATAAATAAAAAGTGGATTATAGGCCTTGGCCGGATTTTCCGCTACCGCCAAACAGGCGGCGTGCGCGAACCGGTTCGACGGGCCGACGACGAAATTCTCGAAGGTAAAACGCGGATTAAGGTTAGATTTTTGTTTATCGACTTGGGTAAAATTCTTTTCGAATTCACTGAGGGCTTTTTGTGTTCCTTGTTTCAAAATGCCGGGGTTGACTTCGAAATTGATTTCCACGGATTGCGAACTCAAGGCCGCGATTGTTTCTTGGATGGGAGTTAAGTAATGTTCGATAATCCAATTTTTAAAATACTCGTCGGGGGCTTCAATAACAAGGGTGTGAGGATCTTTTTCCTTGGCATGAAGAATCTGGAACCAGATTTCGTAATTCGTGGCTCCTATCTTTTCTTTAAGGGTGGGTTGGGCTTTTTCCCAAACGCTTTGCAAGGTCATTACAAAAATGATTGGAAGATCACTAGGGCGAATTTACCCAATACCGGCCGTGAATGAAGGCGGCTGGTTACTTCACATGTCTTTATTCTTCAATAAGTTATAGCGTAAAAATATTTATTAACAACTTATCAACAGCGGTGAATTCTATCCGCTTCCCCCTTTGATTAAAATCGGCCAGAAAACAATATGTGTCTTTTCATAATGTGTCTTTTCATAATGAGCGAATGACGATCTTCATGGATCACGATATCGGGATTGTCAGCGATCGATTTTTCTCAACAACAATGACACAACCCTTCCCAAGCGGAAAAACTGACCTATTATAACAAACAAATTTTTTATTTCAACTCAATTTTTAGAGAAGCTTAGTTTGTGGGTCCTCTTGCCCTACATTCTGCGGGGCAAGAGGCGGAGGAACACAAACTAGACGCTTCTCTTACACCCGCTAGGGTGTTAGCAAGGCTTCATTTATGGAGCGCAAGCGACATAAATGAGAAGCCGCGTTTGCCCCCGAAGGGGGTTAGAAGAGTAAATTTCCCGACGGAGAATTACGACTTTCATTTCTATCTTTCAGAAAAAGAGCTAAGTGATCGAAACCCCAGTTTTTTATTCCTGCGGAAATTGAAAAAGCTTGACTATCAAAAGGCCTATGTTATAATTCTGCAATTATGAAAAAACATCTCAAGACGCCAACCCGCATCAAGGGGAAAAGGAAACATGGCTTCCGTCGGAGAATGAAGACTGCGGACGGACGAAAGATCTTGAAAAGGCGTCGAGCCAAAGGCCGAAAACGCCTGAGCGCCTAAAAGCCTCACAGAGACGGTAGATGCTTATGGCTTTTGTCATTTCCTTCTTAATCAGGTGTTATCAAAAAATCGGCCGCTGGCTTCTTCCGCATTCCTGTCGATTTTACCCATCGTGTTCAGATTATGCGCTGGAGGCTTTCCGTAAATACGGAGGACTGAAGGGGATATCCATGACTGCGATGCGAATATTAAAATGCTCACCTTTGTCTAAAGGTGGCTACGATCCGGTCGTGTAATTCATCCATATGGAACAAAGAACATTTCTTGCCATCGGCTTGTCGCTTCTGATCCTTTTTATTTATAGCTCCATCGTAACTAAAAACGCCCCCCCTTCTTTTCAGGAAAATATATCAGAACATATTGATAATGAAAGAGTTGTGTCACATAAAGAGCAAGAAGAAAATAGCGCCCTCTCTCCTTTATCGGTTATTATTCCCAACCCCGAAGAACAAATCGATAGCATTGCTTCGCCAGCCCTAGAGTTGGAGTTCTCCAATATAGGGGCCAACATTCATACCATAAAAATATCTAAATACGATTTTTCTTTACCGATCACAGGCGTTTTTAATCTCAAGGGTTTTGAAAACACCCCTTTTTCTGTCAGCCATAAAACAAAAGGGGAGATTGTTTATTTTTATGAGGATTCCAATGTAAGCATTGAGAAATATTTTAAAATAGAAGACAGAGAAGAGTTCGTGTCCGCCACGGTCAAAATAAATAACAAATCAGAAATGTCCAAAGAGCAAAGCTTTGTTTTGTCCAATTACACGTTAGATAATTCTAGATTGGACAAAATATATGCGAATGATGAAAAGATGCTATTAGAGTACTCTATCTCTACACTTGCTTCATCAAATACGAGCGGAACTCTCATAAATAAGATTTTTAGAAAAGGTGATGCTGTTAAATTTTCCGAAAAAGAAAGAACCGATAAAACTTCTCTTGTCAATTGGGTCGGCTTTAGAGATCGTTATTTTTGCGCCATTTTTAAGCCTGATTTTGAATCTGAGGGCTATCAAGTGAATCCTTTAGGTGCAACGGCTGTAGAAATTAATACTAAAACTAAAACAGTCCAATTGTTGCCGGGAGAGAGTGTTTCTTTCAATTGGACCGCGTATTTTGGCCCTCAGGATTTGAATCTATTGAAAAGTTTCAAAAATAGCTTTGAAGAGATTGTCAGCTTTAGTTCCATCGGGCTTTTCGATTTTGTCGCTAAAGGAATTTATGCCTTTTTGGGAGGGGTACACAAGATTGTCCCAAACTGGGGGATTTGTATTATTTTGATTAGTTTTGGGATCTATATGGCGCTTTATCCTTTAACAATGAAGGGGATGCTCTCAATGAAGAAGATGCAGTCTCTTCAGCCCAAGATTAGTAAATTAAAAGAGCAATACCCGAATAACCCCCAAAAACTGAATAAAGAAACGATGGAGCTCTATCGAGAATATAAAGTTAACCCCTTTGGAGGCTGCTTACCGTTTTTGCTTCAAATGCCGGTATTTATTGGTCTATATCAGGTATTGTGGAGATCTATTTATCTAAAAGGATCTGATTTTCTCTGGATTAAAGATTTATCAGCGCCAGATCGCCTTTTTATCCTTCCTTTCAGCTTACCTTTTTTGGGAAATGAATTCAATATATTGCCCATATTAATGGCTGTTGTTATGTTTTTTCAGCAAAAAATCACTTCTCAAAATATGGTTTATTCGGATCCAAAGATGGCGACTCAGCAGAAAATGATGACTACCATGTTGCCAATTTTTTTAGGCTTTGTTTTTTATAAATTCTCGAGCGGGCTCTCGCTTTATTTTATTACGTTTTATTTATTGTCCACTCTAACTCAATTAAAAATGTCCAAAGTGAAAGTAATAAACAATGCCTAAGGGAACTAAAACCATAGAGGTAGAAGGGACTACGGTTGAAGATGCGATTAACAAAGCCATTGTTTTATTAAAGGTTCCCAGGGAAGCTATTGTCGTAAAAGTAGTTTGTGAAGAGAAGCGCGGATTATTTGGGATGGAGGGGGCGAAATCAGCTAAAATTAAAGTAAATTTAAAAGAAAAAACACTTGACCAAGATAAAGAAAAAAGAGAGAATAAAAAAGAAAAGTAGGGGGCGATTGCGCAGGAATTTCACGTGAAACAGGGCCGGCAAAGCCCGCGAGGCATTTTTAAATGGGGAAAATCATAGCGGTTTGTAATCAAAAAGGCGGTACAGGCAAAACAACGACTGCGGTTAATTTGACTGCTGCTTTGGCGCTTTGTGGCAAGAGGGTCTTGTTGGTTGATACAGATCCACAGGGAAATGCCACAAGTGGTATTGGAGTTAACAAAAATACCATCGAGAAATCTGTCTACGATGTACTTTTAGGCCACGTTGCCATTGAAGAGATTATTCTTCAAACCACAGTTCCTAATCTGGATATTGCTCCTTGTAATATTAATTTAACCGGGGCTGAAGTAGAGCTAGTCGGGGCTTTATCCAGAGAAACAAAGCTCAGAAAAGGTCTTACGCCAATTAAAGACAGGTATGATTATATATTTATTGATTCTCCGCCGTCATTGGGTTTAATAACCCTCAATTCTTTTGTGGCTAGCGATTCTGTTCTTATTCCTATTCAATGTGAATTTTATGCGCTCGAGGGAGTATCTCAGCTTTTAAATACCATCAATCTCATCAAAGATGGTTTAAATATGAATCTGTCGATCGAAGGCGTTCTCCTCACAATGGCGGATTTTAGGACCAATTTGACCAATGAAGTGATCAATGAAATTAAAGGGTATTTTAAAGATAAGGTTTATAAGACGATTATTCCTAGAAATGTCAAGTTAAGTGAAGCCCCAAGTTTCGGGAAGCCGGTGATGCTGTACGATAAGAGTTCCATTGGCGCTCGAAAATACGAAGAATTCGCGAAGGAATTTTTGGGAGAAAAACAAATTAATCATAACTCATTGCAATCAAATGAATTAAGCGATATTCAAGGGCGTATTAGAGAATAAAATTTTATAGGAGACCGTTATGGAAAATAAAGCTCTCGGCAAAGGATTGTCCGCGCTGATTCCTCAAAAACAAGAATCTCAAAAAACCGAAGGCCTCACTAAGGTCAAGACAACTCTTTTACGTGAAAATGCCTCTCAACCGCGCTCCCATTTTGACGATGAAAAACTCAAAGAGCTCATCGCTTCCGTCAGAGAAAAAGGCTTTTTGCAGCCGATCCTCGTCAGACAATCCGCAGAGGGGTATGAAGTGATTGCCGGAGAGAGGCGTTTAAGGGCGGCCCGGGCGCTTGGGATGGAAGAAGTCCCCGTACTCATCAAGAACGTAAGCGATGAAGAGGCATTGGTTTTGGCCTTAGTTGAAAACATTCAGCGGCAGGAATTGAATGCCATTGAAGAGGCTCAGGCCTTTGAGCGGCTTATCCAGGATTTTAAATTTACCCAAGACGCGGTGGCCCAATCCGTCGGGAAAGATCGTTCCACGATTAGCAATTTATTACGGTTGCTCAAGCTACCGATAGAAATTCAAAAAAGCGTGATTGTTGGAACCATCTCTATGGGGCATGCCCGCGCGCTGGTGGCGGTAGAAAACCCGCAGGAGCAGAAGCGGTTCTTCGAACAGATCATCAAAAAAAATTTATCCGTTCGCGCTCTTGAAAATTTGCTGAAAACCGGAATCAAGGGTTCCGTTTATCGGGGAAAAACCAAAGCGGTCAGCAAAGATAACTATCTTTCCTTTGTGGAAGAAGATTTACAAAGAATTTTGGGGAGCAAAGTGCGAATCGCGGCGCAAAAAAAGCGCGGGAAGATTGTCATCGAATATTATTCGAACGAAGATTTAGAACGCATTGTTGACATCATAAAGAAATGAAAGAAGCCGCCCTCGTTATTATTAAACCCGACGGTGTCTCCAAGTCCTTGATGGGATACTTATTGACGCGATTGGCGGAGACCAAATTGCAGTTGGCGGCGGTCAAACTGGTGAAGGTCGATCGAGCCCTCGCCGAGGAACACTACAAACCTCACCGCAAGAAATTTTTCTTTGAGGAAATCATTCGTTATTTATGCGGGCGTCTTCATCGCGGCAGCAGTTCCCTGGCGTTGGTTTATTATGGAACGAATGCCATTCAAAGATGCCGGGATCTCGCCGGGGCCACGAATCCGGAAGCGGCTGACCCCGGCAGCATTCGGGGTTCTTGCGGACGGATCACGACGAAAGGAATTTATGAAAATTTGCTCCATGTCTCTTCAAATCGAAAAGAGGCGGAACGTGAAATTAAACTTTGGTTTAAGCCCGAAGATCTGACCAGGAGATTATTCCGGACTAAGATCATCATGGCGATGAAAGAAAAAAGGCAGGTGTGGGCATGATTAAAGGCATGACGGGTTTTGGGACCGCCCAGCTTCATGAGGAAAAATTTAAGGGTATTGTGGAGATTAAGAGCGTAAACCATCGTTATCTCGACGTGGTGTGTTATCTCCCCGGGGGATTTTCTTCGCTCGAGGACAAGATCCGGGCCCTGATCCATAAGTCCATGGAGCGCGGACGGATCACGGTTTCCTTAAAAATTATGGATAAGCCGACCCAAACGGTCCAGTTCAGCAAAGAAATCGTGAAAACGTATTTTAAATATGCCGATATTCTTAAGAAAGAATTCCATTTAAAAGATGATCTGTCTTTGAGTGAATTGATTCGCCTACCCGGGGTGATGGAAATTAAAGAGACGAGTTTGGATGTCGAGGCACTGTGGTCTTCGATCGAGAAATGTCTCAAGACCTCCGTCAAGGGTTTGATGACCATGCGTCTTCGGGAGGGCAAAAGCCTGGCCAAAGAAATCCACGACTTACTCAAGCAAATGCTGTCGCAAAGTCGAGAGATCCAAAAGAGAGCTCAAGTGATCCTCAAGGAAAAAAAGAAGGTTCTTTCCCGCGAGGAATTCTCGGCTCTGCAGAAAAGCAATGATGTGAACGAGGAAATTGCCCGATTAGCTCATTATATCGAGGAGCTTAAACAGCTTTTAAAGGCGGATCCGGCCGTCGGGAAAAAACTGGATTTCATTGCCCAAGAAATGCAACGCGAAACCAATACCATCGGTTCAAAACTGCAGGACAGAATCGTCATCAACGCGGTCATTGCCCTTAAGAGCAAGATTGAAAAAATCCGCGAGCTCTCCCAAAACATCGAATAGATGACCTCTTGACCACACTGGATTGAATATGAAAAGAGGCAGAATCGTTATTATCTCCGGACCTTCCGGATCCGGTAAAACCACCCTCCATAAAAAACTGCTCTTAAGCAGGAAACTCAAAAACATATTGGTCAAGTCGATTTCGGCGACCACGCGAAGGCCGCGCGCCGGGGAAAAGCCCGGCCGGGATTATTTTTTTTTAACGCGGGAACGATTTTTGGCTCGTCGGAAAAAAGGTTACTTCTTGGAATGGCAGAAGGTTTTTGATCGATATTACGGCACGCCGGAACAGTATGTGAAGAAGTTATTAAAGACAGGTAAAAATGTGCTGCTGTGTATTGAGGTGAAGGGCGCCAAGGTTGTGGCCCGTAAGTATCCCGAGGCTTTGCGCGTATTTATCCGGGCCCCTTCCTGGGCCATGCTTAAAAAACGTCTTATGGCCCGTGGAACAGAAAACTCGCGAGCTCTGGAACTGCGGCTTAAGACGGCGCGCCAGGAGATGAAAGAAGCCAGGAATTACAACTATATTGTTGTCAATGCGGATTTTAAGCAGGCGATTAAAGAGCTGGAATCCATTGTGCTCAAGGAATTAACGACTGTTTAGGCTTCGTCGAAGGGGTTGACCCTTCGACTTCGCTCAGGGTTGACAAGTTGAAGACGATATGTTATATAAAAAGCTCTCTTTCGGGATACAATAGACACCTTTTTAGATTAAATAATAATATTTAGAGAATCCAGAATCACTTAAAGGAGGTTCAGATGGGAAACGTACCTTTAGAAAAACTTTTACCTAGATCCGGCGGGAGCATTTACCGCTTGGTTGCCATGGCTTCCAAAAGAGCCCTGGAACTGGCCGATAATATGCCAAGACTTATTGATATTCCTGCTTCTACCAAAACAGCAACAATTGCGCTTGAAGAAATAGCGGCGGGCAAGGTGATGCTCAGAGAGGTTTCGAAAGATTTTAAGGCCCCTCCCAAAGCCGCCCAGAGCGAAGAGAAAGAAGAAAGTGTCGCCCAAGCCTAAAAGAATTGTTTTGGGTGTAACCGGCAGTATTGCCGCCTATAAAGCCGGGGACATTATCCGGCGCTTACAGGATCAAGGTTGCCGCGTTTCGGTCATTATGACCAAAGAAGCCGAGAAGTTCATCACGTCTCTGACCTTAGCAGCGCTCACCGGAGAAAAAGTTTATTCCGACATGTTTGATGAGAACAATGACGCTTGGGTGATGAGCCACATTGCTCTGGCCCGGGAAGCGGATGTTTTTTTGATCGCGCCGGCGACGGCGAATGTGATCGGAAAACTTTCCTGTGGACTCGCGGATGATCTTTTAACCTGCACGGCATTGGCCACGAACGCCCCCATTGTGGTGGCGCCAGCGATGAATGATGAGATGTTCAACAACACAATCGTTCAGGCCAATTGCAAAAAGCTTAAAGAGAACGGATTTCATTTGGTCAATCCCGTGAAGGGGAAGCTCGCCTGCGGTGTCGTCGGAGATGGACACTTGGCGGACGTGGAAGATATCGTGGATGCGGTTGTCCGTTTGGCAAAGTAGTTTTTGAAATATCGGCGGCATAGCCAAGTGGTAAGGCAGCGGTCTGCAAAACCGCTATTCATCGGTTCGATTCCGATTGCCGCCTTAATTGAGATTTAAAGGCCAGGGCAAGTGAGAGCTTTGGAGGAACTTTCAAGCTTCTACGAAGTTCAAACGTGAAGTGAAACGAAACATTTGAACGTAGTAGAGCCGGGATGGCGGAATTGGCATACGCACAGGACTTAAAATCCTGCGTCCGTAAGGATGTGAGGGTTCGATTCCCTCTCCCGGCACCAGGCTTCGTTCAAATGCTTGAGGCTCCGTTAAAATCAAAATGTTTTCACGTTTAGCTTCGCCTGGTTTATAAAACATGGAAGACAACAAGGACCCGTAGCTCAGTTGGTTAGAGTGTCACGTTGACATCGTGAAGGCCACAGGTTCGAGTCCTGTCGGGTCCATTCTGCTTCGCTCAAGTGCTTGCGCCCCAACTTACCTTAATTCTTTAGAGAAAGTGGGGGCATGTCCTTGTTTCATCTTTAATGACATAGAGGAAAACAAGGACGCCTTGAGCTTCGCAGAAACAGGCCATGAATGCTTGCGAAGCAGAATGTTTCTACGAAGCTCAAACGCGACAGAAGGTCGAACATTTGAGCGGAGTAGAACACCAGATTAATGACCCCACGCTGCTTCCCCTTCGGGGACGGCATGCGCGCCTGCTCGTCGCAGCTTTGGGGTAAATTCGCACTTACACCCGCTTGTTAAACAACGGGGTGTGTGCTCATTTATGCAATACAAAACTGATTTAGACAAATTACGCCACAGTTGTTCCCACGTCATGGCCCAGGCCGTCAAAGAATTATGGCCTGAGGTCAAGGTGACGATCGGCCCCGCCATTGATAACGGCTTCTACTATGATTTCGATAGGAAGGAGCCTTTTACCGACCAGGATTTAGCGAAAATCGAAAAGACCATGCGCCGGATCATCGAACGCAAGCCTGCCTTTCGTCAGAGCTTCATGCCCAGAAACGAAGCCATCGCGATGTTCACCAAGATGAAAGAAGATTACAAGGTCGAACTCATTAATGGCATTCCCGATGAGAAAGTCTCCATTTTTAAGACCGGCGACGAATGGCTCGATCTCTGTAAAGGGCCGCACGTGGATCACGCGGGAGAGATCAAGGCCTTCAAGCTTCTTTCCGTTGCCGGCGCCTATTGGCGCGGCAATGAAAAGAATCCGATGCTGCAAAGGATTTACGGCACGGCCTTTTTTTCGCAGAAGGAGCTCGACGAACATTTGCATAGACTCGAAGAAGCGCAGAAGCGCGATCATCGCAAGCTGGGGCCCCAGTTGGAGCTTTTTAACATTTATCACGAAACCGCCGGGGCGGGACTCGTCTTTTATCATCCCAATGGCGCCATGCTGCGCAAAACAATCGAAGATTATGTCCGCGCCGAGCACTTAAAGCGCGGTTACCAATTCGTGATAACGCCGCACATGCTTAAAGGCAAGCTTTGGGACTTGAGCGGCCACGCGCAGTATTATCGCGACAATATGTATTACTTTAAAGTTGACGACGAGGATTATGCCGTCAAGCCCATGAACTGTCCGGGGCATATGCTTATTTTCAAATCGAAAATACGTTCGTATCGTGATTTGCCCACGCGGTTTTTTGAATTAGGAACGGTTTACCGTCAGGAAAAGACGGGTGTCTTGCATGGGTTATTGCGCGTGCGCGGGTTTACCCAGGACGATGCCCATATTTTTTGCCGTCCGGATCAGGTCAAATCGGAGGTGAAAGCGGTCATGGATTTTGTTTTTGATATGATGCGCGATTTCGGGTTTGAAAATATTTCGATTGAACTCAGCACGCAGCCGGAAAAATTTATCGGCAAACCGGCGGACTGGGACGCGGCGACCAAGGCCCTGGAAGAATCTTTGAAGGAAAAAAATCTCACGTTTCAAATCAATGCCGGCGAGGGCGCATTTTACGGCCCCAAGATTGACATTAAACTCAAAGACGCCATCGGTCGTCAGTGGCAGTGCGGGACGATCCAGTGCGACTTTTTTCTCCCGGAGCGGTTTGATCTCAGCTATGTGGATGACAACGGCCGGGCCGTTCGCCCCATCATGCTGCATCGGGCCATTTTGGGGAGCGTGGAACGTTTTATTGGAACGCTCATCGAACATTATGGCGGCGCTTTCCCGACGTGGCTGGCGCCTAACCAGGTCTTACTCATTCCCCTTAGAGCCGAACACCTCAAATACGCCGAAACGGTAAAAGGAAGTTTACAATCGACGGGGGTGAGAGTTATAATGGACAGCACCAACGACACCTTAAACAAGCGGATCCGCGAAGGGACCGTTAATAAAATCCCCTATCTGCTTATCCTCGGAGAGAAAGAAGCGTCCCAGAATACCGTGGCCGTCCGCCGAAGAGGGGCCGATCAAGGGGTCGTGCCTTTAAAAGATTTTATCGCGCATATTAAAGAGGAAATCGATTTGAAGAAGTAATTTTATGGTAATCCAGCACTTATTTTGCGACACAACATACAAGCCAAAATAAGTGCTGGGTAAATTCGCACTTATAAGTTACGTCGTCCGCCCAAGGCGGACGACGTAACTTATGTGCTCATTTAGGAGGTGGTTCATATTCAAAAGAACATAAGAGTCAATTACCGAATTAGGTCGTCGGAAGTGAGGGTCATTGGTCCCGACTCCGAACAGCTCGGCGTTGTCGCAATTAAAAGGGCGCTGGAATTGGCCGAGGAAAACGGCCTTGATCTCGTTGAGGTTTCGCCCAACAGCAAGCCCCCGGTATGCCGCATCATGGATTTCAGCAAATACAAATATGATCAAGAGAAAAAAGAGCGGCGCGTTAAGAAAAGCCAGAAAGTCACGCATTTAAAGCAGATCCGTTTTAAGCCCCATATCGATGAGCACGATTATCAAGTGAAGATCCGTCAGGCTATCGCGTTCTTAGAAAAGAAGGACAAGGTTAAGGTCAATATGTTCTTCCGCGGCCGGGAAATGTCGTTTAAGGATCAAGGCCGCCGGGTTTTGGAGAGGATTGTCAAGGATTTGATCGAGCATGGGACAGCCGAAGGGGCCCCGGCCCTTGAAGGGCGCGTCATGTACGTGGTGCTGGCTCCAAAGTCCGAGAAAAAGGTTGGCAGGAGTTCAAATTCTTCGTCGGAACAAGAGGAATTTCCGGTTCAGGTTGCCGGCACCGCTCCAACTAAACTCACCAGCTAGACGAAAGTGGTGGTAAGCGGCCCTCGCGCCCTTTTTCTAAATGAGAAGATAGTTGTAAGGGCGCGGGTGAGCAAAAGTCATAAAGAGATAAGAAAGGACTTAAAGAATGCCGAAACTAAAAACGAATAAAGGGGCCGCCAAACGTTTTCGCTTTACCAAGAAGGGGAAGATCAAAAAGCGCAACGCCGGTCGCGGTCACATTTTGGGGAAGAAGTCGCGCAAGCGCAAACGTCATTTAAGACACCCCGGGTATCTTTCGAAGAATGAAGAACAGAGGATCAGGAGGTTGTTGCCTTATGGTTAGAATCAAGCATTCCGTTTCAACGCACCGCCGAAAGAAGCGTCTGTTAAAAAAGGCCAAAGGTCAATTCGGACAAAGAAGCCGTCGCTATCAGCAGGCGCGCCGGTCTTTGATGAAGTCGATGACCTACGCGTACCGCGACCGCAAGGTGCGCAAACGAGAATTCCGTCGATTGTGGACGGTTCGCATCAATGCTATCTGCCGTGAATCAGGGATTTCCTACAGCCGTTTTATTAAAGGGCTCACCGACGCCAAGGTCGCGATTAATCGCAAGTTGTTGGCCGAACTCGCGGTGAATTCTCCGCTCGCGTTTAAGAAATTGGTGAAAGTCGCCCAGGAAGCCCTCAGTTCCGCTCGCCTCACGGCGAAGCCGCAGGCCGAGCGGTGAGCGGGGCTATGAGTTGGGATTTCGTTGAGCTGCACAAACAGGCGGAACAGGAAATTACCGCCGTCGGTGATCTTCAAACGCTCGAAGCGCTGCGCCTTAAATATTTGAGCCGTAAAGGACTCATCTCTCAAATTTACGCGAGTCTGTCGACGGCCGCGCCCAACGAGAAACCCGCCCTTGGCAAAGGCGCCAATGATTTAAAAAATTTAGTCACGCAGCTTCTCGAAAAGAAATCTAAAATTTTGGGCGGCCCCGCCTCTAGCGGGGCCGCCCCAGCAGTCGATGTCACAATGCCCGGCGTGGCGCCGGAATTAGGGCATCGTCACATCCTGACGCAAACAATTGATGAAGCCTGCTCCATCTTCGAGCGTCTGGGATTCGTCGTGCAGGAAGGACCGGAGATCGAAACAGAATTCAACAATTTTACCGCGCTGAATATTCCTCTCAACCACCCCGCGCGGGACGCCTTCGATACATTTTATCTCGATCTCAAAGACCCCGCTCAAAAAGACCGCTATCTTCTTTTGCGCAGCCAGACCTCCCCGGGACAGATTCATGTGATGAAAAAGTACAAACCGCCCCTGGCGGTTGTCATCCCGGGGAAGGTGTATCGTCCCGACGCCGTGGATGCCAGCCACTCTTTTATGTTCCATCAGATCGAAGGTCTTTTGGTGGACAAGGACGTGAAATTCTCGGATCTTAAAGGGCTCTTGCAAGCTTTCTGCCAAAAACTTTTTGGAGAAAACGTGCGCATGCGACTGCGGCCGCATTATTTTCCTTTTACCGAACCCTCGGCGGATGTGGACATTTCCTGTTACATCTGTAGCGGCAAGGGGTGTTCTGTCTGCGGACGTAAAGGCTGGCTGGAGGTCATGGGCTGCGGCATGGTGCATCCGAAAGTTTTTGAAGCCGTGGGCTACCCTGAAGGAAAATACACCGGACTGGCCTTTGGAATGGGCGTTGAACGCCTGGCGATGCTTAAATATGGTATCAACGATATCCGGCTTTTTTTTGAGAATGATGTGAGATTTTTGCAACAGTTTTAATGAGTGCGTCACTTATGGAGTGAATGAAATGAGCGAACATAAGTGACGGCACGAATTACCCCCGAAGGGGGGTAATGAATTTTGCAGTATCAGTATGGGGAAGCGATGAAAATCAGCATTAACTGGTTGAAAAATTACGTTGACATTAAAGTTTCGCCTGAGAAGCTTAGCGCTCTTCTTACTATGGCGGGCCTAGGCGTTGAGAAACAACACAAAGTTGGCACAGATACAGTGTTGGAGGTGGAGGTGACTCCTAACCGCCCGGATTGTTTGAGTTATCTTGGCATAGCCCGCGAGGCGGCGGCGGTTTTAAACAAATCCTTTAAGGCGCCCAAGGTCAAAGACCTCAAAAAAGTTCAACAGAAGACAGAGATCACCATTGAAGATAAAAAAGGGTGTTTGCGTTATTTAGGCGTTGTCGTGAAGGGTGTGTCGATTAAAGAGTCTTCCCAGGTCTTTCAGAAAAATCTCCAGGCGATCGGCAGCCGCGCGATTAACAATGTCGTCGACATCACCAATTTCTGTTTAATGGAGCAGGGTCAGCCGTTACACGCCTTTGATTATGACAAATTGATGGGTGGCAAGGTCGTTGTCCGTCGGGCCAAGGCAGGCGAAACCATCGTCACCATCGATGACGTAGAACGTAAGCTCGATTCCTCGATTCTGGTGATTGCGGATGAAAAGCGTCCGGTGGCGATCGCCGGCATTATGGGCGGCAGACAGACGGAAGTCACGGCGCGCACAAAAAATATTCTGCTTGAAAGCGCCTACTTTGATCCGGCCTTGATCCGTTTGGCGGGCCGCAAACTAGGGCTGGCGAGCGATTCTTCGTACCGTTTCGAGCGTAGAGTCAATTTTGACGGGGTTAAGACCGGCGCGCTGCGGGCCTTATTTTTGATTTTGGATTTGGCCGGCGGCAGCGTTGAGAATTTCACGGATAAGATCGTAACCAGGCCCACTTTTTCCAAGCAGCCCATTGTCATCACGAAAAAATTCATCGAGGGGAGCCTCGGCATCGCGATATCTTTATTGCGATGCAAATCTATTTTGAGTCAATTGGGATTTGAAGTCAGCACAAAGAAAGATGTTTTGAAAGTCATGCCATTTTTGGGGCGTGCCGACGTCAAGATGGGAGCCGATATCGTGGAGGAGATTGCGCGCGTCGTCGGGTATGACCGTTTGCCGGCGAGCCTGCCGCAGGTCAGGGTTTCCAGTGTTCCAGTTTTACAGAAAAGACTCTTTCGAAAAGACATCACCGCTGTCCTGATAAGCCTGGGCCTGGATGAGATGGTGACCACCACGCTCATCAATCAAAAAAGCCTGGATAAAACTAAGCTGGTTTTTAAAGACGCGGTCAAAATCCGAAATCCTTTAAGTCAGGACCAAGAGATCCTGCGCCCCGCTTTGCTGCCGAGTTTTTTACCGGTGATTCTCTCTAATCTTAACCGCGGGCAGAAAGATTTGCGTTTGTTCGAAGCGAGCAAAATCTATACGCCATCGGGAGAGAAAGAAGCTCTGGGCGTTATGATGATGGGGGGTCGTTCGAGTGATTGGCGCCGCATGCCCAAAGAAGAGGTGGATTTTTTTGATCTCAAGGGTGTTGTTGAGCGGGTGTTAGAAAAGGCAGGGGTTTACGACGTCTCATTTGTTGTCGCGGAACAACCGTTTTTCGAGGGCGCGCAAAGTGTTGTGAAGATTGGGAATGATGCCGTTGGGTATCTGGGGAAAATTTCGACGGAGGTGCTGAATCAATGGGATATTCGCGTCAAAAATATTTTTTTCGCCCAAATGGATCTGGAAAAAATTTCTAAGCAAGCCCAGCCCATAAAAGGTTTCGCTCCCATTCCCGAATTCCCGGCGGTGGTGCGCGATGTGAGTCTGGCCGTCAAGGAGCACGTGACCTTCGATGCCCTCAAGGCCGTCGTGCGCGCGCAAGGCGCGGAATTTTTATCGTCCATTCGCTTGATTGAGGAATATATCGGCGATAAGATCCCTGCCGGTCATCGAGGGATCATCTTTTCTTTAGTGTACCAATCTGCCTCGCGGACGCTGCGCGAAGAAGAGGTAACGGGCGTCCACACCCGGATCACGCAGGCCTTGATCGACCGTCTGGGGGCCATTTGCCGGTAGCCCCCGGACAGCTCTTTGATTGAATTTCTTTGATTGAATTTTTGAATCATTTCTACAACTGTGTTATAATTTTAATAGATTTCTTCCCTGCCCTTGACTTTTCTTAAGAAAGTTTTAAGGAAGTCAAGGACTGGTTCGAGCCTTTCTGGAAAATATTTAAGGAAGCTCTCCCTGCTGTGCGCGCTAGGGCCACGATGTATTGAACCATTAACAATACGCTGGGGAGTTAATATCGTGAGGCGTCCGTGGACGCTTCCGTGGGCTCCCACTTGGTGAATCGGTTCACCATACTCAGGCCCGACGGCATGTGCGGGGATTTATAATGAGGCCGCGACTTACGCAAGCCCCCCTGTCGGTAGACTGGAGAAAGCGAGCGTAAGCCGCGGGCCGAATTACCCCCGAAGGGGGTCACGGCCTTTCCTGCCATGTCCTGCCATGAAAAAGAACCAGATACCAACGCAATCAAACGATCCGCTTCTGTTTTCCCAGCCCGAAGAACAACTCTTAAAAGATTCTCCCTTAAGCGCCCGCTTGCGTCCCAAAACGCTCGAAGAATACGTGGGACAAAAACATATCCTGGGGCCGGGCAAACTGTTGACGCGCGCCATTGAATCGGACCGCCTGGCTTCTCTTATTCTTTACGGGCCGCCAGGCACGGGGAAAACGACGCTGGCACACTGCATCAGTCAAAAGACCAAGGCTACGTTTGAACGGATCAACGCCGTTGCCTCCAACGTCGAGGAAATGCGCAAAGTTTTGGCCGGCGCGCAGAATCGCCGCAGAATCTCCGGCAAGAAAACCATTTTTTTCATCGACGAGATTCACCGTTTCAACAAAGCGCAGCAGGACATTCTCATGCCCGATCTGGAAGAAGGTAACGTCGTTCTTATCGGCGCCACGGTGTTCAATCCATTTTTTGCCTTGACGGGCCCGCTCTTGTCGCGGTCACTCATTTTCGAATTGCAGCCGCTTTACCCGGAGGAACTTTTGTTGATCCTTGAGCGAGCGCTTGCCGACAAGGAGCGCGGACTCGGGGCGATGAACATCAAGGCCGACGAAGAGGCGCTTAAATTCTTATCGGAAATTTCCGACGGTGATGCGAGAAAAGCCTTGAATGCTTTGGAGGTGGGCTGCCTGACGACACCGCCCAATGGCGCGGGGGTCATCCACTTTAGCGTGTCGGTGGCTCAAGAATCGATCCAGAAGAAACAGGTGGTTTACGACAAAGACGGCGACGCGCACTACGACACTATTTCGGCGTTCATCAAATCGATGCGCGGCTCAGACCCGGACGCGGCGCTTTATTGGATGGCCAAAATGATTTACGCGGGAGAAGACCCGCGTTTCATCGCGCGCCGCATCTGCATCTGCGCGGCTGAAGATGTGGGCAACGCCGATCCGCAGGCGCTGGTGATAGCGAACGCCGCAATGCAAGTGGCCGAATTCATCGGTCTTCCGGAGGCCAGGATTCCTTTGGCGCAGGCCGCCGTTTATGTGGCCTGCGCCCCTAAGTCCAACGCCGCCTACCTTGGTATTGAAGCGGCGCTGGCGGATGTGAAGAACCAAAAGACCCAATCGGTTCCCAAGGCCCTCAAGAGCACGGCGTATTCGGGATCGAAACGCTTGGGTCACGGGGAAGGCTATAAGTATGCCCACGAGTACAAGGACCATTACGTGGAACAGGAATATCTGCCGCAGGACAAGACGTATTACAAGCCCACGGATCAGGGATACGAAAAAATTATTAAAGATCATTATCAGAAGGGGCGAATACCCCTTTAAGACTAAAGGTTGTATAATTTTTTTAAAAATGTTAAAATAAAAGCGGTTTTATCAGGACGTCAGCTCCATTCAAACAAGCTTCAAATTCGTATTCGTCACGTGCAAACCGAAACTAAAGCAATGCTCAGAAAAAGATTATTAAATCTTTTACGGAACCAAAAGGAGGAAGAAAGGATCAGCAAAAGCCGTTTGATTCAACAGAGGCTTTTTACGACACCGGAGTTTAAGCGTTCCCAAACCGTCATGTTTTACGCTTCCTTTGATGGGGAGGTTGAGACCATTGAGATGATGAAACAGGCACAAAAACTTGGAAAAAAAATCGCATTGCCAGCCATTGTTAAGAATCCAAAAGCAATCGTTCCTGCTTATGTTGAACAATTGGATCAATTGAAGGAAGGGCCTTACGGCATCAAAGAACCTCACGGGAGTCCGGGCGCTTATCTGGATTCTAGCCAGTTGGATCTTGTGATCGTCCCTGCCGTTGCCTTTGACAGAGGAAACAACCGTCTCGGCCGCGGCGGGGGATACTATGATCGCTTCTTAAGCGAGATCCCGGCAACCCTTCCTACTATTGGTCTGGCATTTGACTTCCAAATCGTTGACCGCCTGCCGCAGTTGTCTCATCACGATATTCCGGTTTCCCTCGTTATCGCCAACTGAGCCCATTAAAATAATTTTTATTGAGCGGGCTCATCCTGAGCGAAGCGAAGGATCTCTTTTTTAGAGATCCTTCATTCTTCGGGTTTCCCCGGCCCGCCGCTTGCGCTTGCCGGGGCGGACAGGATGACCACTCGGGGAAGGTGGTCTAAAAATCCCGAGCGGTTAAAAACAACGTGACAGAAATTTTTCCGACACTCAATCGGTTTTTTTGTCTTTATCCATACAGAAGGAGCGAGGGGCCATGTTCGATGATTCGGGAGTGATGTTTAAAAGTGTGTTGTACACGTTTTCAGCCATTGGTTTGATTCTTTCCGGGTATCTGTTACGCTGGTTTTTTTCGTCCCGGCAAATTAGAGAAGCGGAAAAACACGCCCGGGAGCTTAAGGGTTCGGTGGAACGCGAGATCGAAACCCGCCGCAAAGAAGCCGAGCTCGCGGGCAAGGATCTTTTGATCAAGCTAAGACAGGACTTTGAAAAGGAGACCAAAGACCGCCGCGAAGAGGTTTTGGCGTCGGAGAAAAGAATTCAGCAAAAGGAAGAGAATGTCGAGAAGCGTTTGGATCTTTTGGATAAAAAGGAAAAAGATATCAATCAGCGTTTGAATACTTTGCGAGACGAAGAGACAAGCATCAAGCAGAAGAATGAACAGTTGGAAAAATTATTGGTAGATCAAAAACAAAAACTGCAAACGATCTCTTCTTTAACGCCGGAGGAGGGGAAAAAGTTATTGTTGTCCATGCTGGATCAGGAATTGGTGGAAGAGAAAGCGACGCGCATTCGACGCGCGGAGGAAGAGATCAAGGATTCCGCCGATAAAAAGGCCCGGCAGGTTATCAGCACCGCGATTCAGCGCTGCGCCTCCGATCACACGGCGGAAACAACCGTGAGCGTCGTGACCTTGCCCAGCGACGAAATGAAGGGGCGCATTATCGGCCGCGAAGGGCGCAATATCCGGGCGCTGGAGACCGCCACTGGCGTCGACATTATTATCGACGACACGCCGGAGGCGGTGACCATTTCCGGCTTTGATATGGTTCGTCGCGAAATCGCCAAGATGGCCCTGGAATATTTGGTTGCCGACGGGCGGATTCATCCCGGGCGTATTGAAGAGGTGGTGGAGAAGGCTAAAAAAGAAATGGAGAACCGGATCAAAGAGGAAGGAGAGCGCGCGGCCTTCGATCTGGGCGTTCACAATATGCATCCGGAACTTCTGAAGCTTCTGGGGAAACTTAAGTTCCGCACGAGTTTTGGCCAGAATGCCCTTCAGCACACCAAAGAAGTGGCGCAGCTCATGGGTTTCATGGCCGGGCAGCTGGGGTTGGATGTGAAGATTGCCGTTCGTGCCGGGCTTTTGCATGACATCGGCAAGGTGGTGAGCCAGGAACAGGAAGAAGGCACGCACGCCATCGTCGGAGGGAATCTCTGCCGCAAATTCGGCGAGCTGGAGGAGGTTGCCCGGGCCGTTGAATCGCACCATGAAGAAGTGGCGATGAATACTATTTATGGGGTCTTGGTCTGCGCGGCCGATGCCATCAGCGCTGCCCGTCCCGGGGCGAGGGCCGAGACACTGGAAACCTATGTCAAGCGCTTGGAAAGCCTCGAAACGATCGCCCATTCGTTTAAAGGCGTTGAAAAAGCTTTTGCCTTGCAGGCCGGGCGTGAAATGAGGATCATCGTCGATCCGGGGAAGATCAACGATGATGAAGCCATTGTGATGGCCAGAGATATTCGTAAAAAAATCGAAGAAGAGATGGAATATCCCGGGCATATCAAGGTTTTGGTCGTCCGGGAAACACGCGCGATTGAGTACGCAAAGTAATGATTGTTTGCGGGCGGCCCCTTTGGGGCCGCCCGCGGGGTATGTTATACTTGTATTGCTTTTTATTTTTTTAAAATTCATTCACCCTAACTTATGAAAATTTTATGCGTCGGTGATATCGTTGGCCGTCCCGGGCGCGATGCCTTGGAAGCTCTTTTGCCGGGACTCAAAAGGGAATTCTCCATTGACTGTACGGTCGCCAATGGGGAAAATTCGGCGGGGGGAGCGGGCATTACCTCGCGCATCGCCGAAGAGCTTTTTTCTCTGGGGTGCGATGTCTTGACGTTAGGGGACCACGTGTGGGACAAAGGAGAGATTGCGCCCTTTCTCAATGAGCATAAAAATATCATTCGGCCCGCTAATTTTCCTGCCGAAGCCCCGGGCAAAGGCTGGTGTCTTTTCGACACCCCTGCGGGAGAAAAAATTGGCGTGATAAATCTTTTAGGCCGTGTTTTTATGCGCTATAATGTGAATTGTCCTTTTCGGGAACTTAAAAAGCTTGTTGAAGAGATGAGGAAACACACTCCCAATATCGTGGTCGATATGCACGCGGAGGCCACCAGCGAAAAGGTCGCCATAGGCTTATTTATCGACGGGCAAGTGTCGGCGGTCGTTGGAACGCACACGCACGTTCCGACGGCGGACGAAACGATCCTTTCGCGGGGGACCGCTTATATTACGGATATGGGAATGACGGGCCCGCACGATTCGGTGATCGGCCAAAACAAAGAGGCGATCATCAAGCGGTTTATCCAGGTGGTGCCCACAAAATTCGAAGTGGCCACGGAAGACGTGCGGCTTAATGGAGTCGTCGTGGATATCGACGCGATGACCGGCAAGGCCAAAAGTATTTTGAGGATTCAAAGGAGGCTCGCATGAAACATTGGGATGGGATCAATAGAAGAAAGTTTCCCAGGGTCAGCTATCCATGCTTGATTACGGTTCACCACGAAAACGGCGAGCCCAACGTCATCCTGACCCATACGGAAAATATCGGCATTGGCGGTGTAGGTGTTGTCCTGAATCGGGATTTCAAGACTTTTATGCCCTTGACCATTGAAATCGATCTTTTGGATACCGGTAACCATCTTAAATGCCGTGGAAAGATTGCCTGGGTTATCCAGCGCAGCGCCGATGAGAAAAAGAAGCCTCTCTTTTATGATATCGGTATCGAATTTTTGCACATCGAAGATTCCGATCAAAGACGGCTGGATGATATCGTGAAGAGACTTGTCCGGCAAGGCAAGGAAGTCCCCTATACCAACAGTTGAATCCCCGCGCCACCAATCTCCAAACTGAATTCATTTTAGAGGATTATCTTATGGTCAGAGTTAGATTCGCTCCCAGTCCGACGGGGTATTTACATATCGGCGGGGCGCGCACGGCGCTTTTTAATTGGATGTACGCGCGTTCGCAGGGTGGGCAGTTCATTCTGCGCATTGAGGACACGGATAGGACGCGCTCCGAGAAAAAGTATTACGACGAAATCCTCGACAGCATGGAGTGGTTGGGCCTCAAGTGGGATGAATTGTATAAGCAAAGCGAGCGTTTTTCCATCTATCGGGAGCATGCCCAAAAATTGTTGGCCGAGGGCAAGGCCTATAAAGACGGAGAAGCCATTATTCTTAAAATGTCCGCCCCGACATTGCGTCGGGGCGAGACCCCGCCATCCCGCCTTCAGCGGGATGGCGGGCCTCTTAAGTTCACAGATCTTATCCGCGGCGACATCCAGTTTGATTCTTCCGAAATCAAAGACCAGGTCCTCATCAAATCCGACGGGTCCCCGGCCTATAATTTTTGTTGCGTGGTGGACGATGCCTTGATGAACATCTCTTGCGTTATTCGCGGCGAAGACCACATTTCCAATACCCCTAAGCAGTTGGCCATTTATTATTCGTTGGGGTTGAATCCGCCGAAATTCGCCCATTTACCTCTCATTATGGGAGAAGAGGGAGGGCGGTTGTCCAAACGCCATGGGGCGGTGGCCGTGAGCGAATACCAACGGATGGGATTTTTGTCCGAGGCGCTCGTGAACTATCTGATGCTTTTGGGTTGGTCGCCGGGCAGCAACCAGGAAATCGTGAAGCTCGATGCCGCCGTCAAAAATTTTTCGATTAAGAAAATCAATAAGGCGGGAGCGGCTTTTTCGATGGAGAAGCTCGAATGGATCAATTCCCAGTATATCAAGAAAACGGATACAGCCACGCTTACGACTCTGCTTGTGCCTTTTCTTAAAGAAAAAGGTTTTGTTGACGAGAATTTTGATAGGCAGGGTTTAGAAAATATTGTAAACTTGTTCAAAGGTCGGCTGGCCACACTTTGTGATTTTCTGGATTGGGCCGATTTTGTTTTTGTGGATCGTGTGAACATTGATCCGGCGGCCCGGGCGCAGTATTTGACGCAAGATAAGTCCAAAGAATTTCATCTTTTAGCCGGGAGGCTTAAAGGCATCGAGAGTTTTAGCGCGGCGACTGCCGAAGAGGTATTTAGGAGCCTCGTCGCTGAATTGGGGATTGGGGCCGCTGAACTTGTTCACCCGGTGCGCGTGGCCTTGACCGGCAAGGCCGTTGGGCCAGGACTTTTTGAGACGATGGCGATTCTGGGAAAAGACAAGACGATCCAACGGCTTTCAGAAGCCTTCAACCAAGGAGAAGGAGGGGTTTAAGAATAATGGCCCTGCCCCCAGAAATTTAAACACGTGGGGGCTGGGCAATACCTTTCTGGATAAATATTGTGGACGTATTGCCTTGTCGTCTAATTGGTAGGACAGCAGACTCTGGATCTGTCAATCCTGGTTCGATTCCAGGCGAGGCAACCAGTACAGTGAAGAGAAAGAGGGGGTTTTTATGAATGATCGCGTTTATGGTCTTATCTCCGGTATGATTTTTGCGGTGGTGGCTTTGATGCATTTTTTAAGAATTATGAATCAGTGGACCGTTGTCCTAGGCCCATGGACAGTGCCCTTGTGGGCGTCGTGGGTGGGTTTGGCGGCGTCAGGACTTTTAAGTGTTTGGGGCTTTTTAATCGGCGGCAAAAAGGTTTAGCAGCAGCGGGCCCGTGAAATATGAAGAAAATCTTACCGGCGTTTATGTTCTTTTTATTGTTCCCGCCATTCACGTTTGCCCAGCAAATCACGGTGGCCGCGGCCGCCAATGTTCAGTACGCGTTGGAGGAATTGAAAGCGGAATTTGAAAAGGACACGAGGATAAAACTCCGAACGATTATCGGCTCGTCGGGAAAATTGACGGCGCAAATCGAAAACGGCGCGCCTTTCGATGTTTTTATCTCTGCTGATGTGGAGTATCCGGAAGCTTTAGATAAGAAAGGCCTGGCTTATGAGCGGCCCAAGATTTATGCGTACGGTGCTTTGGTTCTGTGGACGTTTCAAGGCATTGATCTTTCAAGAGGTTTGACGGTTATCGCGAGTCCTTCCATCAAGAAGGTTGCCATTGCCAATCCTAAAACCGCTCCTTATGGGCGTCAGGCGCTTAACGCCCTTGAGCACGCTCATGTGTACAAGGACGTTCAGTCCAAATTGGTTTATGGCGAAAGTCTCGCCCAGGTGAATCAATTTATCGCCACAGAAGCGGTGGATGTGGGGTTTACCGCGAAATCGGTCGTGCTGGCGCCTCACTTAAAAGAAAAAGGCCGATGGGTTGAGGTGGACGCCAGGACCTATGACCCCATTGCGCAGGCAGTGGTTATTTTAAAGCATGCCGAAAAAGAGAACCTTCCAGAGGCGAAGGCGTTTTATGATTTTCTTTTTTTTCCCCAAGCGCAGGAAATTTTTAAAAAATATGGGTATAAGTTGCCGTGAACAAATTGCAAGGGACCATCGTTAACATTGAGTCTTCCGAACAGATGTCCATCGTTGAGGTCGACGTTAAAGGAGATATTTTTAGCTCGATTGTTTTGGAAACGCCAACAACCGCCGCCTATTTGAAAATAGGCGCCCGCGTAACTCTTCTGTTTAAAGAAACGGAAGTCTCCATCGCCAAAAATCTCTCCGGGCGGATCAGTATTAGAAATCGCGCCCAATCCTCCGTTAAGAAAATCGAAAAGCGTGAAATTTTGACGACGGTGATTTTGGATTATAAGGGAAGAGAGATCACCGCGATTATTTCCACCAAATCCGCCAACCGCCTGGAATTAAAAAAAGATGAAGACGTGGAGTGGCTGGTTAAAACCAACGAAATCTCGTTATGGTCTACGATTTAACTCCGCTGATTTTAACGTTTAAGCTGGCCGTTGTTACCACCGCCATTCTTGTCGTCATCGGCATTCCTCTTTCGTATTGGCTGGCCTTTACAAAAAGCCGTTTCAAGTATCTGCTGGAGGCGCTGGTGAGCATGCCGCTGGTTTTACCGCCCACGGTTTTGGGGTTTTACATTTTGGTCGCCATGGGCCCCAAATCCTTCCTGGGGAGATTCTTCGATACCGCGTTTAATGTTCAAATGGTGTTTTCCTTTTTTGGACTTGTCGTCGGATCGGTTCTGTTCAGTCTGCCGTTTATGGTCAATCCCGTCAAGACGGGTTTTCAAAGCCTGCCGCAAGCCTGGATCGACGCTTCCGAAACCTTGGGTAAATCGCGGGTCGAGACACTTTCGAGGGTCCTGATCCCCAATATCAAACATTCCTTATTGACCGGAGTCGTCATGAGTTTTGCCCATACGATTGGAGAATTCGGCGTTGTCTTGATGATCGGCGGGAATATCCCGGGCGCGACGCGGGTCGCCTCCATCGCGATCTTTAGCGAAGTGGAAGCGCTCAACTACCAAACTGCTAATTTTTATTCTGCCGTGATGTTCGTAATTTCTTTCTGTATTTTATTCGGGCTTTACTGGTTTAACAGAAAATCCGCGAGGGGATTTTTATGAGGCGTGCCATTGGGGACCTTTCGTCGCTCAAACAGTCCTCGCACGTCCCGCTTCTCTAGTAGGACCTTCGCGATGGCTTGTCAAGCGAACTTCGAACCCAGCCCCGCCTACCTTCCATATAGAAAAGGCGGGACAGGGTTCGGTGAGCAAACAAGCCATCGCGAAAGGTCCAAAAAATGCAGCGGGACGGCTGCGCCTGCCTGCCGGCAGGCAGGGAACTCGCCTTGGAAAGGTCCCCAATGGCACGCTTGAGGAGTTTGTTCCGATGATCCGAGTCAATCTGGTTAAAAAACTGATGACCGCTCAAGGTCCTTTAGATTTGCGGGTGGACTTTGAGGTTAAAGAAGGTGAGTTTGTGACGTTATTCGGTCAATCCGGCGCCGGCAAGACAACGACCTTGCGGATGATCGCCGGGCTCACGGACCCCGACGAGGGAGTCATCACGGTCGATAGCGAGGTGTGGTTTGACAGTGCCCAGAGAATCAATGTCCCGGCCAGGAAAAGAAGGACGGGCGTTGTTTTTCAGGAATACGCGTTGTTTCCCAACCTGACGGTGCGAGAGAATTTGGAATATGCGCTCGAAGATAAAAGAAAAAGTGGGCGTATCGACGCGTTGTTAAAAATTGTGCGTTTGAAAGAATTGGAAGACCGACACCCGGATCAGTTATCCGGCGGGCAGAAGCAAAGAGTCGCCTTGGTCAGGGCTTTGTTGAGGGAGCCGCGCGTTTATCTTCTAGACGAGCCCTTGGCGGCGCTGGATATGGACATGAGGCTGCATTTACAGGATGAGATGATTCGTCTTTATCGTACCAGCGGCATCACCACCATTTTTGTGAGCCATGACTTTGGCGAGGTTTTTAAGCTGGCCAATAGAGTTTTCGTTCTGGCCGACGGGAAAATCGTCAAGACCGGAATCCCGCGGGAGATCTTCGCCGGGAGCCGCTTAAGCGGCAAATTTAAGTTTCCCGGGGAAATCGTTGAAATCCATAAAGATCAAAGCGTCAATATCCTGACGATCCTTGTGGGCAACAACTTTGTGAAGGTCGTGGCGACGGATGAAGAGATCCAGGATCTCTGTGTCGGCTCAAAGGTCATCGTGGCTTCGAAGGCGTTTAATCCGGTGATTATGAAATACAATTCATGGGAGGGCGCCTCATGATGATCTTGCTTGTGTTTTCCTTTCTCGCCGGTTTTGTGACAATTTTGGCGCCGTGTATTTGGCCGCTGTTGCCGATTGTCCTTTCGGCCTCTTTAGGCGGTGGTAAGCGCAGGCCTTTTGGAATCACGCTTGGGATCATGACAAGCTTTACCATTTTTACGTTGTCCATTTCCACCCTTGAAAAGACTCTTCACATCAATGCGAATACGTTTCGCTTGCTCGCGGTCATCATGATCGGGTTATTAGGCTTGTCAATGATGATTCCTCGGCTGGGAACAGAATTCGAAAATTTCATCAACCGTATTTTAAGTCCTTTTCAAGGCCGCGGCCAAAAGCAAGGAACAGGGTTTATGGCCGGGTATGCGACGGGATTCTCCGCTGGTTTGGTGTGGGCTCCCTGCGCGGGTCCGATTTTAGCGACGATCGCAACGCTTGCCGCCACCCAAGCGGTGAATACGAAGGTCGTGATGGTCACGCTCGCTTATATTCTGGGCCTTGGAATTCCGCTTTTTGTTTTTTCTTTGGCCGGGTCATGGGGCTTTAGCCGAATGCGACGCTTCTCCTTATATACCGGAGGCATCCAACAAATCTTCGGGTTCATTATGATTGTGGCCGCCGGGCTCATCTATACGAATTATGACAAAGTCCTCCAGCTTAAGATCCTCAGCGTGTTTCCTTCCTACGGGAATTTTTTGAACACAATTGAGAATAATGAGACGGTGAGCAAGCAACTCAGCGCTCTGCGCCAAGAAAAAGAGACCCCCAAAGCAATTCTTGAAGATTCGCAACGTCTCCCCGACCTAGGCGCGGCCCCGGAATTTATCGGGATTAGCCAATGGCTCAACACTTCGGAACCTTTTTCGATGGCGCGGCTGCGAGGCAAGGTCGTTCTTATCGATTTCTGGACGTACAGTTGTATTAATTGCGTAAGGACCCTGCCGCACGTGGCCGGCTGGTATGAAAAATATAAAAATAAGAACTTTGTCGTCATCGGCGTTCACACGCCGGAGTTCGCGTTTGAAAAAGAAACAAAGAATGTGCAAAATGCCATCGGGCAATTTAAGATCCGTTACCCGGTGGCGCAAGACAACGATTATCGAACCTGGCAGGCCTATCAAAATAATTATTGGCCGGCCGAATACCTGATCGATGCCCAAGGACATATCCGCCGGACCCATTTTGGCGAGGGGCATTATGATCAAATGGAGGTGGCGATCCGACAGCTTTTAGAAGAAGCCGGGAATATCCTTGATGGGAATTCGAATTTTTTGAAAGATCTCACCCCGCGCTATTCTCGAACTCCTGAAACGTATTTAGGACAAGCCCGCCTGGAACGCTTTGCCTCCCGTGAGAGGGTCGCCGGCGGAAAACAAACGTTCAGCCACCCCTCCGTCATTCCGGAAGATCATTTCGCTTACGAAGGGGCTTGGGAAATTTCCGGGGAATTCGCGGCCGCTCAAAAAGGAGCAGCCTTAGAGATCCGCTTTAGAGCGGACAAAGTGTTTCTTGTGATCGGGCCGCGGGCCAAGAATGACCGCATCAAGCTATTTGTCGACGGTGAGCCCGTGGAGGACTCAAACGCCGGGGTAGACGTGAAAGACGCAGGGCTTCTGCTCGATGAGGGAAGGCTTTACCATCTGATCGATCTTAAAGGTAAGGTCGAGTCGCACCTCCTTCGTTTGGAATTTCAGAATGAGGGAGATTTGGTGTATGCCTTTACGTTTGGGTAGTGATTGCTGACATAAAAAAATCCCACCTCACGGGATAACAAAGAAGGTTTATTGTATTTACAAAGATAAACTCGCGTGATAGGATTTCTGTCAATATGAAACTTCACGAATATCAAGCCAAAGAACTTTTTAAAAAAGGCGGCCTGCCGGTTATTGACGGCCAAATCGCGACCACCCTTGAAGAGGCAAAGTCGGTCGCCCCCCAGATCGGCTTTCCTCTGGTCATCAAGGCGCAGGTTTTAACCGGTGGCCGCGGCAAAGCCGGCGGCGTCAAAATCGCCAAAGATTTAAAAGAACTCGAGGGGTTTTTCCCTCAGGTCAAGAACCTCATCATCCAAGGTTATTCCGTCGACAAAGTCCTTTTGGTGCGGGCCTCCCCGATTAAGAAGGAATATTACGCGGCGGTGACGATCGATTACACTATCGATGATGTTGTGTTGATCGCAAGCTCCGAAGGCGGAGTGGATATCGAGGAAACAGCCCAAAAAAGCCCGGGGAAAATTCACAAGTTTTATATGCAGGGGAAAAAAGAGTCGGACAGTGACCATTGGTCAGCATTTATCAAAGCGGTTTTCTCCGACGTTGCCCTGCAGGAATCGGCCAGGAAGATTTTCAAAAGCCTTTTGAGCGTCTTTTTCCAATACGATTGCACGTTGGCCGAGATCAACCCGCTTATTATTGACTTTTCCGGAAAATTTTGCGCTCTTGACGCCAAGATGGAGCTCGATGATAATGCGCTTTTCCGTCATCCGGATGTCCAGTCGTTGAGAGACATGAAGTATGAAGACCCCGATGAGATCGAGGCGAAGGAAAAGAATTTGAGCTTTGTCAAGATGGACGGCAACGTCGGATGCATTGTCAACGGCGCCGGCCTGGCGATGGCGACGATGGACATCGTGAAGCTCTTAGGCGGGAATCCGGCCAATTTTTTGGATGTGGGCGGCAGTTCCAGTCCGGAAAAAGTTTTGAACGCGCTCAAAATCATTTTGCGTAACAAGCAAGTGAAGTCCGTCCTTATTAATATCTTCGGCGGGATCACCCGTTGCGATGACATTGCCAGAGGAATCCTAGAGGCCCGTCGGCAATGGAAAATTCCGGTCCCGCTCGTCGTTCGACTCACGGGGACCAATGAACAAGAAGCCAGGGAACTCTTGAGCGCCAACACCATGACGACGTTTACCACGATGCGTGAAGCCGTTTGCGAGGCGATCCGGTTGGCGGCGTAGAGTGAAGCGTGACCCGGGACATTGGTCACGAGCGATAACACAAAGGTTGTTCAAGTGAGTATTTTAATCGACCAAAACACGCGAGTCATCGTCCAAGGCATCACCGGCCGCGACGGGTCTTTCCACGCCCAGAAAATGAAGGAATACGGCACGAAGGTGGTCGCTGGCGTGACGCCGGGTAAGGGCGGTCAATTTATCGACGAGATTCCGGTGTTCAACACGGTCAAGGATGCCAAAAAAGAAACGCGGGCCAATACGGCCGTCATTTACGTTCCGGCAAAATTTGCCAAGGACGCGCTCATCGAAGACCTGGAAGCGGGCATTGAACTGATCGTTTGTATCACTGAAGGTGTTCCGATCCTCGACATGATTGAAGTCAAGGCGGCCTTGAAAAGGACCAAAAGCCGTTTGATTGGACCGAATTGCCCGGGGCTTATTTCTCCGGGCAAAAGTAAGGTCGGTATCATGCCCGGGCACATCCATAGACCCGGTAAGATCGGCGTGATCTCAAGGAGCGGGACACTCACCTATGAAGTGGTTTATAATCTTACCATGAATGGCATTGGTCAGTCCACGTGCGTCGGGCTTGGCGGAGACCCCGTGATCGGAATGTTATTTACCGATCTTCTGGATCTTTTTATGAAAGACCCGGAAACCCGAGGGATTGTGATGGTAGGCGAGATCGGCGGGGGCGATGAGCAAGCGGCGGCGGAATACATCAAGGCCAAGGCCACCAAGCCCATCATTGGTTTCATCGCCGGCAAGACTGCGCCGCCGGGTAAAAGGATGGGTCACGCCGGGGCCATCATTTCTTCCGGAGATTCGACCGCCGCGAGCAAGGTGAAAGTTTTGAAGGAAGCCGGTGTTGATGTCGTCGATTTTCCCGATGAGATCCCGCGGCGGCTTCAAGAAAAATTCAACAATGAAGAAATTTAAGAACGTCTTCCTTTCCTCTATTCACCAGAATGCCGGCAAGACCACCATTGCCTTAGGGTTGTACAAAATTTTCAAAGAGCGGAATTATAAAGCCGCCTTCATGAAACCCATTGGCCAGCGGGTGGTCACGGTCAAGAACCAGCACGTCGATAAGGATTCGTATCTTATCGGCGAGGTCTATCACTGTTATTCGCGTTTCAAGGAAATGAGCCCCATCACTTTGGAGCGCGGGTTTACCGAGAAATACATTTTCAATCCGCGGCGGGGAATTTTGCGTGGGAAAATTGAAAAATCTTTTGAGCGTTTAAGCCGCGGCAAGGACGCTTTGATCATCGAGGGAACCGGCCACGCGGGGGTGGGTTCCGTCATTGATTTTTCCAACGCGGATGTGGCGAGCCTCTTAGGCTCCAAGGTCATCATCATTTCGCAGGGAGGCATCGGGCGCAGTATCGATGAGATCATGCTCAACAAAGCGCTCTTTGATCTTAAAAAAGTCGAAGTGCTGGGCGTCATTGTGAACAAGGTCCTGCCGGAGAAATACGATCGTATTCAGAAGGTCCTGGCTCAAGGTTTAAAAAATAAAGGCATTCGATTGCTGGGCGTGATTCCGCTTGACCCCATCTTAAGCTCGCCGACCGTTCAACAAATTATGCGAGAGCTCGATTTGCAGCTGGTGTGCGGCCGGGGTCAATTGAACACGCATGTCTTGAACACGATTGTTGCCGCCATGGAGCCGCAAAACGTTTTGACGTATCTTAAGGACGGGACGCTGGTCATCACCTCGGGCGATCGCATCGACAATATTTTGGTGACCATCAGTTCGCACCTCATCCATCGGGCCAGGAAATTCAGGCTCGCCGGGATTATTCTGACCGGCGGCATGGTGCCGGACCGGCGGATCGTTCACCTTTTAAAGAAGAGTAATATTCCGGTCTTGTCCTCTATGGACGACACGTATACCGTCGCGGGAAAAATCGAATCGTTAGTTTGCAAGATCGAAAAGACCGATAAGGATAAAATTGCCGAGGCCGGGAGGCTGGTTAAGAAGTATGTGGATACAAAGACGCTATTGAAGCAGCTTTAACGAAAGGATACCTAGCGTCCGGGGCCCCAAGGTCGCTGGGCGTCTGGGACACTGTCAATATGACTCGCGAAAAAAAGAAATCCGCTCAAGATGTTTTCATCATCGATGGGCTGCGCACCGCGATCGGAAGCCCCAACAAGAGTTTTAAGGATTTTAGCGCGGCCGCGCTCGCGGCCATTCTTATCCGGGAGTTTCTTGAACGAAACAACATCGCCGAAGAGTGGGTTGATGAAGTTATTTTGGGCAATGCCGTTTGCGCCGGCACCGGACAAAATTTGGCACGGCAGTCCGCCATCTTGGGCGGGTTGCCGGCCTCCATTCCGGCTTATACGCTGAATCATGTCTGCGGCGGCGGTCTTTCGGCGCTCATTCAGTCTGCCCGGGCGATCCGTTCTTTGGATGCGGATTTGTGTTTGGCGGGTGGTACGGAAAGCGCCTCGCTGGCCCCGGAAATTGTTTTTAAAAAAGGCGAAGAAAGCGGCGATGAGACGATGATGGTCGATAGTTTGGTGTACGACGGTTTGTATTGTCAGTTGACGGAGAAACACATGGGCGAATTGTGCGAATATGTTGTTAAAAAATTTGGTGTGACCAGAGACGCCCAGGATCAGTTTGCCTTAGAGAGTCATAGGAAGGTCTGTCGGGCGATTGGCGCGGGCAAGCTCAAGGAAGAAATTGTCCCGGTTCAACTTAACACGGGACAAATGTACGCCGTGGATGAACGGCCCCGCAAGAATATCGATTTGGAAAAGCTGTCAGAACTTCCCGCGGTTTTTGGAAAACAAGGGACCGTGACGGCCGGAAATTCTTCGCATCCTTCCGATGGGGCGGCGGTCGTGGGCGTTGCCTCAGCGGATTACGTGAAGAATACCAAGCTCGCCCCCAAAGCCAGGATCTTAGGCTATGCGTCCATCGCGGTGGAACCCCGCAAGACTTTTATGGCGGCGACCCCGGCCATTGAAACTTGTTTGAAAGACGCGGGGCTGACTCTTAAGGATATCGATCTTTTTGAAGTGGCAGAGGCCTTCGCGGCCCCGGTCATCATTACCCGGAATGAATTGAAAATTCCCGAGGAAAAGCTGAATATCTGGGGAGGGGATCTGGCCCTCGGGCATCCGCTGGGAGCCGCCGGCGCGCGGATTTTTGTCACCCTCTTAAACGCTCTTAAGGATCAAAAAAAGAAGAGAGGCCTGGCCTGTATTTATTTAGGCGGCGGGGGAGCGGTGGCGGTGGCCCTCGAAAGGATTTCTTAATATGACAGACTCTCAAGCCGTTTTTCAGAATCCGAACGCTAAAAGACAGAAGCTCAGCCAATCCCAAGAAGTTAAATTCTTGCGCAAGATCGTCGACATCACCAGTTCCGTATTGGATCTGGACTGGATCTTAAAAGAGGTTGTCAAGATCGTGACGGATGTGATGACGGCCGATTCGGTGTTCGTTTATCTTTTTGATGAGAAAAAGGACACCCTTGTTTTGATGGCCTCGAAAACGCCGCATAAGAAGGAGCTGGGCAAAATTATTTTAAAGGCCGGCGAGGGCATCACGGGGTGGGTGGCCAAAGAAAATAAACTCGTGGCCATCAAGAAGAACGCTTATAAAGACCCGCGGTTTAAAGGTTTCGACGTGCTGCCGGAAGACCGCTACGAGGCCTTTCTTTCCGTTCCCATCAATTATCAGGGTAAGGCGATCGGCGTTGTCAACGTGCAGCACAAGCATTCCCATGAATACGCGGCCAGTACCGTTAATTTGATTCACACGATCGCCAAACAAATCGGCGGTGTTATCGAAAACGCCCGGCTTTATGCCGAGACCAAAAAAAAGGCCGCCCAGTTCGACAGCCTCATCAAGGTCAGCCACTCTATTTCTTCAGAGCGGTATCTGGATGAAATTTTAAACCTCATTGTGGTTGTGACCGCGGAAATGCTGAATTCCAAAATTTGTTCCATTATGCTCTTGGATGAAAAGAAAGAAGAACTTGCCATCAAAGCGACACAAAGTTTGAGTGAAGAATACAAGAAAAAGCCTAACATCAAGGTCAATAATAGCTTAAGCGGAGAAGTGATTAAGTTAAGAAAACCCATGACCGTTTATGATGTCCGCAAGGAGGAACGTTATCGATATCGGGACTTGGCGGTCAGAGAAGATTTGACCTCCATGCTTTCCGTCCCAATGATTGTTAAAGAAAAGGTCATAGGGATCATCAACGTCTACACGAAAAATCCTCATCATTTTACTCAAGACGAAATTGATGCCTTGCAGATGGTGGCCAACCAAGCGGCCGTGGCCGTCGAGAATACCAAACTCATGGAAGAGACCTTGAAGGCCAAGGAGGCCTTGGAAACGCGTAAGCTCATCGAACGCGCCAAAGGCATTCTGATGCGGATGAACGGTCTTTCGGAAGAGGCCGCCTACAGGCTCATCCACAAAAAGAGCATGGATTCCTGCCGTTCGATGAAAGACATCGCCGAGTCGGTGATGCTGATGGATGAATTACAAAAATAAATCTTGACAATTATTGTAAGCGATTTTATACTCTGTTCGGTTGTAAAATTTCTGATGGGCAATGATGTCCTCTTTTTAAAAAGGCACGGAAGTCTTTTTGAAAGAGGATTTTTTAATGACGTAGCCCTTTACCTCTGAAACATTTTAAAGTAAAAGGGCGTACGGAATTAATCCCCGGAGTGAAACGAAGGGGATAGCTATTTAGGCATTGACGCCCAGTCCGCCACAATTTTTGGCGGACTGGGTTTTTATTTTTTTGGATTTTCCAAAAAAGGAGCCAAGAGAATGAAACCCAATGAAAAAATTTTGGAAAAGGAGACAGGATGATCAATGTGATCAAGAAAAAGCTGGTTGTGATCGGAAATGGCATGGCGGGCGCGCGCGTGGTGGAGGAGATCTTAAAATGCGCGCCGAACAAGTTCGACATCGTGATGTTCGGGGCCGAACCCCACGGGAATTATAATCGCATCCTGCTTAGCAATATTCTTAATCAGACCCAGGAACCCACCGAGATTTTCATTAACCCTTTAAACTGGTACCGTGAGAAGAATATCGTTTTGCATACGGGCATGAAGGCAATCAAGATTGATCGCGGGAGAAAGGTCGTTATCGGCAGAGGTCTTTCCCGGGAAGACGTGGCTTACGCGAATAACGATGAGATTTTGTCCGGGCAGGAAGAAATCGCTGAATCCTATGATTATGTCATCATCGCCACGGGTTCGCGTCCTTTTGTGCCTCCTATGGAAGGCTTCGGTCAAGCGGGAACGTTTTTGTTCCGCACGCTGGATGATTGTCGCCGAATCGCCGAGTATGCGAAAAGCTGCCGCAAGGCGGCGGTGATCGGCGGAGGATTGCTGGGGCTGGAAGCCGCGCGCGGGCTTCTCACCCACAACGTTGAGGTGACCGTGATTGAAGCTGTTCCGCAATTAATGTCCGCTCAGCTCGATCAGGAGGCTGGCCAAATCTTAAGAAGAACCATGGAGGCGATGGGTATTCGGGTTTTGACTAATGCCAAGACTGCCCGTATTTTAGGTGAAGGCGGCAGGATTGTTTCGCTCCAATTCGCGGATGGTTCCTTTTTGGCAACGGACATGGTGGTGGTGAGCGCCGGGATTCGTCCCATCACGGAAGTCGCGGCCAGTTCAGGGCTCATAGTGAACAAAGGGATTGTGTGCGACGATCAGATGAGAACGAACGACCCAAACATTTTCGCGCTCGGAGAATGTATTGAGCATCGCGGTAAATTGTACGGTTTGGTCGAACCGATTTGGGAACAGGCCCGGGCGCTCGCGGATGTTATTACGGAAAGTCGTCCAGAGGCCGCGTATATAGGATCGAAGACGGGTACGAAACTGAAAGTCATGGGGGTTGAACTGGTTTCGTTAGGAGAAAAAGAACCGAACGAGCCCGATGACGAAGTGGTCGTTTATCGCGAACCCAATCGGGGTATTTACAAAAAGCTCATTATTCGTCGGGAAAAAATCCACGGCGCTATCTTGCTCGGTGATACCGAATTTGCCGACAGTCTTACGCGTTTGTTTATGCAGGAACAAAAAGTTCCGGAAAATCGCTCGGAACTCCTTTTTGGGTCCGTGACCGGGACATCCATGATTAAAGTCGCCGATCTTCCTGACCACGCGCAGATTTGCAATTGCAACGGCGTGTGTAAAAAAACGATCAGTGACGCGATCAACGAGGGGTGCAAAACCGTGGCCTCCGTCGGCACCAAAACCAAAGCCGGTAAAGGCTGCGGCTCGTGCCGCGGGTTGATTGCGCAGCTCCTTGAAGATTGCTTAGGTCAGGTGTCCTACGATGCGAGCGAACATTATTATGTGCCGGGCGTTCCGTTGGAAAAATCACAACTGGTCGCTGAGATTAGGAACCGAAGACTCATTTCCGTGAGCGCGGTTTTCCGGGAACTGATCGGCGGCAAGGAGGATGCCGACAGCAAGGTTGGATTAGCTTCGCTTTTGAAAACTATTTGGCCGCGCGAATACGAAGACGAACGCGACGCGCGGTTCATCAACGACCGCGTGCACGCCAATATCCAAAGAGACGGGACATTTTCCGTGGTGCCGCGGATTTTCGGTGGTGTCACAACACCAGAGGAGTTGATGCGTATTGCCGCGGCGGCGGTTAAATACAAAGTCAAGATGGTTAAAATCACCGGCGGCCAGCGCATCGATCTTTTGGGGGTTAAAAAGGAAGACCTCCCCGGCATTTGGAAAGATTTAAAGATGCCCAGCGGTCATGCGTATACCAAGGCCTTCCGGACCTGCAAAAGTTGCGTGGGAACGGACTTTTGCCGTTATGGCGTCGGAGATTCCATCAGCCTCGCGCAAAAGATCGAATACCGTTTTCAGGGTGTCGAGTCCCCGCATAAGATGAAACTTGCAACCGCCGGCTGCCCGCGGAATTGTTCGGAGGCCTACGTCAAGGACGTCGGGGCGGTTGCGATCGAAGGGGGAAGCTGGGAGATTTATGTCGGCGGCGCGGCCGGCAGCACGGTGAGAAAGGGCGATCTTCTGTGCACGGTCGACAGTCACGAGGCCGTGCTGAAATTTATCGGCCGATTTATTCAGTATTATCGCGAACATGCGAAATATTTAGAGAGAACGTATGGATTCGTCGCCCGGATCGGAATCGATGTTTTAAAAAGCGTCTTGATTGATGATGCTCTCGGAATTTGCGCCCAACTCGACGAGCGCATTGAAGAAGCGGTGTCAGCCTATAAAGATCCCTGGAAAGAGGCGGAGATTCCAGCCTACACAGGACAGTTCGACGGGCCCAAGCTCATCGAGGTTCTTCAGGAAGCGGAAAACAATGGGTAGGAAGAAGAAATCTATGGATAAACGGATGATGGCAAATTTAGGAGAGGTCAATCAAATTCCTATCGGGCAAGGCCGTTGCTTCGTGGTCCAGGGAGAAGAAGTCGCGGTTTTTCGTACCCGTAGCGGCGGGATTTTTGCTTTGGAAAATCAATGCCCGCACCGTAAGGGGCCGCTTTCGGAGGGAGTCATCGGCGACGGGAAAGTTATTTGTCCGTTGCATGGGCATAAGTTCGACCTTGCGACCGGCAAAGGCGTCGAGCCGCAGGAATGCGTGAAAACATTCAAGGCGTGGGAAGAACACGGAGAGATCTTCCTGAAATGGGAAGCCCTCTCCAAGATCCCAACACCGGCATGCGCTGTCTGATAAGGAGAGAATGATGAGATCGTATAAAGCGAGCCGTATTCATCTTTTGGATTTTAATACTGTCCCGATGAGAACGTTTCATATGACATGGATGGCGTTTTTTTTGTGTTTCTTCGGATGGTTTGCCGTTGCTCCACTGATGCCTTTGGTGCGCCAAGATCTGGGACTCACCAAGGAACAAATCGGCAATACGATGATCGCCTCGGTGGCCATCACGGTTCTTGTGCGGCTCATCATCGGATGGTTGTGCGATCGCATCGGCCCACGTCGGGTTTATTCAATTTTGATGGTTTTCGGATCTTTGCCGATTATGGGAATTGGCCTTGCGCATCATTACGGATCCTTCCTCTTATTTCGTCTGGCGATAGGTGCTATTGGTGCTTCTTTTGTGATCACGCAATATCACACGTCCGTCATGTTCAATTCCAATTGCGTCGGTACAGCCAATGCAACAACGGCTGGATGGGGAAATCTCGGAGGCGGAATCACTCAAATGGTGATGCCTCTTATCTTGTCGGTGTTCTTGAGTTTTGGTCTCAGTTCATCTCTCAGCTGGCGTTTAAGTATGATTGTTCCGGGCGCGGCACTTTTGGTCATGGGAGTTTTATATTATTTTTTTACCCAAGATTTCCCGGAAGGAAATCTTAATATCTTGCAGGAACAAGGGAAAATCTTGCCTAAAAAACAAGTCAATGGGGCGTTCAAGGCGGCGCTTACGGATTACCGTGTCTGGGCGTTATTTGTGATGTATGCCGCCAGCTTTGGCGTGGAGCTTACGATTAATAATATTGCCGCGTTGTATTTTACCGATCAGTTCGCTTTACCGATGACTCAAGCGGGGTTAGTTGCCGGTCTTTTTGGCGCAATGAATCTTTTTGCCCGGGCTTTGGGCGGAATTTTTTCTGATCACTTTGCCCGTCGAGTGGGACTCAAGGGAAGGGTTCTGTATTTGGGAAGCATGCTATTGATGGGCGGATTGGCCCTTATGCTTTTTTCGTGCGCGAAAATTTTGTTCTGGGCCATCGCTTCCATGATTCTCTTCGCGCTTTTTATCAAGATGGCCAACGGTGCGACGTACGCGGTCGTTCCCTTTATTAACAAAAAGGCCTTAGGAGCCGTGGCTGGCATTATTGGCGCCGGAGGCAATGCGGGTGGTGTTTTATTCGGCTTTCTTTTCCGAGCGGAAACATTGACCTATTCGACGGCCCTGTTATTTCTGGGGATGTTGGTCGTTTGTTCCTCGTTGTGTTGTTTTCTGGTGAGATTTTCTTTGGAAGATGAGAAAGAAAGTGAAACAGAAATAGAATCGGCGTGGGCCCGAGAGATCAACTGGCAAGCCGTTTAGCCCATTTGAGGGAATTTGTCACGATGGCGCAAAATATTATTGATACCTACCTGGAGGATCAGCAAGCCCTGACGGCCGTCGAGAAGTTCACTCTTCAGCACGACTTGAGACAATTGCCACCGGGAGAGTGTCTGTATGAAGAATTAATTCCAAAGAGCACGCCTGGGCCCGGCCAGCAGTACGCTTTTACCGTCGATCTTGACCGGTGCACTGGCTGTAAGGCCTGTGTCACGGCCTGTCACAACGAGAATGGTTTAGAGGAAGACGAAACCTGGCGCTCGGTGGGGCTTTTGAGGGGAGTGTCCCAAGAGGGGATCGCGCTGCAGCATGTCACCAGCGCCTGTCATCACTGTTTGGAGCCGGGGTGCCTCAAGGGTTGTCCCGTGAATGCTTATGAGAAAGATGCAGCGACAGGGATCGTCAAACACCTCGAGGATCAGTGCATTGGTTGTCAGTATTGCATATTCACCTGTCCCTACGATGTTCCCAAATACAACAAGAAAAAAGGTATCGTGCACAAGTGCGATATGTGCATTAGTCGTTTGGAGGTGGGACAGCCACCCGCGTGCGTGCGTGCCTGTCCGAGCGGCGCCATTCGAATCAGTTTAGTGGAAACTGCGTCCGTTAAAAAGAATCCTCAAGACTTTGTGCGAATTCCCGAGGCGCCCGACTCCCGCTATACTTTGCCGACGACCCGCTACGTGAGCGCGAAAGAACTGCCGGCCGACATGATTTCCATGGATTTTTTGGGGCTTAAAGCCCAACATTCCCATTGGCCGCTGATCCTGATGCTTATTTTTACACAATTGTCGGCCGGTGCGTTTATAGCGGTGTTGTGGCTTCAAAATACCGCGGCGGATTATTTTTCGGGGACATTGGCGACGTATCAGGTTTTTGTGGCATTGGGCACGGGCGTGCTCGCGATGGGGGCGAGTGTTTTTCATCTGGGGCGGCCGTTGTACGCGTTTCGCGCGGTGTTGGGCCTTAAAAGATCGTGGTTAAGCCGGGAGATTGTCGCGTTTGGCGCGTTCGCCGTCTTCTCAGCTATTTATGCTTTCCATGGCATCCCGGATTTCGGAAGCAACGGCTCTTCTCTATTATTGGCGTTTACAGCGGCGGCCACGGGGATTTTGGGTGTTTTTTGTTCGGTGATGGTTTATAAAGACACCCACCGGCCTTTTTGGAGCGGCCCTTTAACGGCGATCAAATTTTTTCTGACCGCCGCGATTTTAGGGATCGCCACGATTCTTGTGACGACGATGGTGTTGCTTACGTTTTCTTCGCAGGGCAGCGTTTATTTTTTTCACAAGGAATACGGGAAAAATCTTTGCGCGGCTTTAGTGATGATGACGATCGTTAAGCTCGTTTTTGAAACAATCATTTTTTTCCATTTAAGAGATCGAGAATTGACCTCGCTTAAAAAAACCGCTCTTTTGATGACGGGCGTGTTAAAGAACGCAGCGGCGCAACGTTTGATGTATGGGGCTTTAGGCGGTATTATTTTTCCGATTCTGTTTTTAGCCCTCACCGGGCCCATGAGCGCCGGAGTCGGTTTATTGTTAGCGGTCGGCATCTTTCTTTTTTCCTTTTTGGGAGAGCTCGCCGAGCGATATTTGTTTTTTAGGGCCGTGGTCCCTCTCAAAATGCCCGGTGGAAATTAGATAAGTAAGAATATGAAAAAAATTAACAGTGTCTTTTATCAAACCAACGGTCCATTGACCCGGGAGTTGGCGCTGGGGGCCTCTGCCTTGGGGCTGGGCAAGCTGCCCAAGCGTCTGATGCCGGATAAAACCACGGATTTGATCTGCGGCTATTGCTCGACGGGCTGCGCCCTCACAGTGCACATCAAAGATCAGCAGCCGGTGAACTTGACGCCGGCGCGCGGTTATCCGGTGAACCTGGGAGAGGCATGCCCCAAGGGATGGGAAGCCCTGACGCCGCTGAAAGCGCCGGACCGGGCAACGACCCCGTGCCTGCGGGATCGCGCGGGACGGCTCACACCCGTCGATTGGGATACGGCTTTAAAGGCTTTCGTCGATAACTTCAAAAAGATTCAAACAAAGTATGGAAAAGAAAGCGTCGCGTTTTTAAGTACCGGTCAATTCTGCACGGAAGAAATGGCGCTTCTGGGAGCCCTGGCCAAATTCGGCATGGGGATGGTGCACACCGATAGCAATACGCGCCAGTGCATGGCCACCGCTGCGGTGGCTTACAAACAGTCGTTTGGTTTTGACGCGCCGCCTTATACATATAAAGATTTTGAGGAATCGGATGTGTTGGTTTTTGTGGGGGCCAATCCTTGCATCGCGCACCCCATCATGTGGCAGCGGGTGTGTATGAATCGGCATAATCCGCAGATCATTGTCGTGGATCCTCGGAAAACTGAGACGGCGATGGCGGCGACGAGGCACTATGCGCTTAAACCCAAAAGCGATCTGACGCTTTTTTATGGTCTCGCGCACATTTTGATTCAAAACGGTTGGATCGATGAGGGATTCATCGAAAGGCACGCGCGCGATTTCGATCAGTTCAAAGAGCACGTCAAAGAATTTTCTCTTAAGCGCGTGAGCGAGGCGACGGGTTTGAGCGCCGACGACCTTTACGAATTCGCCGCGGCCATCCATCAGGGTAAACGCGTTTCCTTCTGGTGGACGATGGGCATTAATCAAAGCTATGAGGGCACGCGCGCGGCCCAGGCCCTCATTAATCTCGCCTTGATGACGGGCAATATCGGCCGCCCCGGGACCGGCGCCAACTCCATCACCGGCCAATGCAACGCGATGGGCTCTCGGCTTTTTAGCAATACCACGAATCTTTTGGGCGGACACGACTTCTTGAACGCCGAACATCGTCGAAAGATTGCTGCTATTTTGGGAATCGAGGAGACGCTCATCCCCGCGCGAAACAGCCTGGCGTACGACCAAATCTTGGAGCAGATTCCGGTGAATAAGATTAAAGGGCTGTGGGTTATCGCAACGAATCCGGCGCACTCCTGGATCAATCAAAGGGATTTTCGGGCCCTCATCGGCAATTTGGATTTTTTGGTGGTTCAGGACATGTATCATACGACGGAAATGGCGAAGCTGGCTGATCTTATTCTGCCGGCGGCCGGCTGGGGAGAGAAAGACGGGACGGTCATCAATTCGGAACGCCGGATCGGATTGTTCAAGAAAGTGGCACAGGCGCCGGGAGCGGCCTTGGCGGATTTCTACATTTTTAAACTCATCGCGAAATATTGGGGATGCGAGGAGCTTCTGAAGCGCTGGTCGTCTCCGGAGGCGGTTTTTCAGATTTTAAAAGAGATTTCGAAAGGAACCCCCTGCGATATTACAGGAATTGAAGACTACGCGATGATCGATCGGATGGGTGGAATTCAGTGGCCGTTTCCAGAAAATGCGGCGACGCCGGGGGCGCCCCGCCATGGCGGGGCGCCCCTCACCGAACGACGGTTGTTCGAGGACGGGAAATTTTATCATCCCGACGGCAAGGCCCGGTTTATTTTCGCGGAGGTCGGAAGCATTCCCGAACCGACGGATGACGCGTATCCTTTTTGTTTGTTGACGGGTCGTGGTACCTCGGCTCAATGGCATACGCAGACGCGCACCGCAAAATCAGCGGTGTTGCGGCAAATGTATCCGCAGGAGGTTTACGTTGAGATCAACGTCAAAGACGCCGCGCGGCTCAACATCCAGCACAATGAATGGGTGTATGTTTTAACGAAAAGAGCTGTGGTGAAGGCGCGGGCCGTGCCGGTGATGACGGTCAAACCCGGACAGATCTTTATGCCGATGCATTATGAAGAAACGAACAAATTGACTTTTCCGGCGTTTGACCCGTTTTCGCGACAGCCTTCGTATAAAATATGCGCCGCCAACGTTTCGCATCGGCCGTATTGAGTCTATGGAGTCATTGGGTTATTATTGACGTTTGTACAACCAATAGCAAGAAATTCAAGGAAACAAACGTCGTGCCAGCTTTCCTTAAAAAAGAATCAGAGGAAGCTGGTACAGCCCCAGTTTCCTCTAAAAAGAACATTAAGGAAAACCGGGGCGATATACTGACTACCATAAATGCTATTGGTAAAGAAAAGGTCAGTAGGTCGTTGAGTTGTTGAGGTTCAAAAATGATCATACCTTACCATAATATAGAGAAGCTTCCTTGTATTGCTTCCGTTTGTATTTCCTCCGGCGGTATCCCGAAGTTACCGCAATTAAGCGTTCGTGTTCATTTTAACGGCCTGGAAGGCGACGGGCACAACCACGAAAAGCACAACAATCCGTTGCAGGCGGTTTGTCTTATGGATTGGGAGATTTTGGAGGCCCTTCATAGAGAAGGATTCAAGCTTGCGGTTGGGACTATCGGAGAAAATCTCACGGTCTGTTCTTTAAACGTTCAAAAATTATCGGTCGGCACCGTTTTGGAATTCTTCGGAGGCGTAGTCTTGGAATTAACCAAAGAGAGAAAACCCTGTTACGTTTTGGATTCGATTCATCCCCGATTAAAAGAAGCGATCATTGGCCGGTGCGGTTTTTACGCGAAGGTATTGCGCGAGGGGGTATTAAGGGTAGGAGAGCCTGTCGAAGTCACGCGGCTAGCCGCACAAGCGGGAGAAAACCTTTGCGGCATAAAGCGGTATAAAAAATGAAAATTAACACTGGGCTTTTTCATTTTTAAACCAGATAATAGAGGAGGTGATCGATATCGGGGAAAGGCGACCGACACATGACTAATACTCTTATCCTTATTGTTTTTATCGTCGGCTATTTAGCCGTTGTGACAGAGCATAAAATCCATATCAACAAGACGGCAACAGTTCTATTGATGGCGGTTATCTGTTGGGTGCTGCTGACGATAGAGGAATATTCTAAGGTTATCCCCGGCGTGCCCACCAGAGAGACCATCGCGGCCCTGGGCGAGCATCTTCAAGGCATTGCCCAGATAGTCCTCTTTCTGATGGGAGCCATGACGATCGTTCAGCTCATTGATTCGCACAACGGCTTTAGAATCATCACGGATTTTATCAGGACCAAGAGTAAGCGAAAATTGCTCTGGGTGATTTCCTTTCTGACTTTTTTTCTTTCACCCGTTCTGGATAATCTTACGACGGCCATTGTGATGGTCTCGATCCTTCACCGGCTGATCCATAACCGCGAGGATCGTCTCATTTTCAGCAGTATGGTTATTATCGCCGCCAACGCCGGCGGGGCCTGGTCCCCCATCGGCGATATCACGACCACGATGTTATGGATCGGAGAAAGGCTTTCGACAACCAGAATGATGCTAACGTTGTTTATCCCCAGCTTGGTATCCATGGTTGTTCCGCTCGTTTACTTTTCTTTTTTGATGAAGAGCGAATTGGTATCCAAAACCCTTGTTTCGGACAATATCCGCGCGGAGCCCGGCGCCCGGAGAATATTGTGTTTGGGCGTGGGGGCATTGATATTTGTTCCCATCTTTCGCGCGATGACGAATCTGCCTCCGTTTATGGGGATGATAGCGGGACTGGGGGCCATCTGGGTGTTAACGGATTTGATGCACCGGGAAGAACGGGAGCATCTAAAGGTCCCCTATGTTTTTCGCAAGATTGATTTTTCCAGTATTTTGTTTTTTTTGGGGATTCTTTTGGCGGTCGCGGCCTTAGAAACGGCGGGAATATTGAAAAGTATAGCGTTAGGCATGGATCAGTATTTTCGAAATAAAGACATCATCGCGACGATCCTCGGGTTACTTTCCGCGATCATCGATAATGTTCCTTTAACCGCGGCAACCATGGGGATGTATGATTTAAGTTCCTACCCAACGGATTCCAAGATTTGGGAACTATTGGCCTATAGCGTTGGCACCGGGGGAAGCATTCTTATCATTGGTTCGGCGGCCGGGGTGGTGGTCATGGGCATGGAAAAAATCAATTTTTTTTGGTATTTGAAAAAGATCAGCTTTCCGACATTGGTCGGCTATTTTGCCGGTATCTTTTCTTATCTGGGGATTTATCGCTTGCTGGTTTAAGTTGTTCATTGCAAAGATTTTTAACACCCTTCGACCCCCTTCGGGGGTAATTCGCACAGTGACTTACGTTCCCCCGCATGCCGTTTTACACTACAATTGTGGCCGCGCGGCCACAATTGGCCCGCCGCCGGCGGGCGGGGGTTAAGCCTTGCTAATCCCCTTCGGGGATAAGTTCGACTTCTCATTTGCGTTCACTAGCGTTCCGCAAATTAAGTCTCACTAAAAATTTTCTTGACAAGCCAAAAGACAAAAGTTATACTCTCTTCGTCTTTTGAAGGCGATGAAGTCTTCAAGCACAAGAGGCTGAGAGTTGTTGGATCAGCAGAAATTTAGTGATTGGGCATAGAAGTCCGACGAGAACCCATCTTAATATCCGGGGGTTCGAATCGGATTTTTTATTGCCTCATTCGCTAAAGAAAGAAGGGCAATGAGGTCCTAAGAATCAGAGGTTGGGTTTAAGGCAAATGGTTTCAAAAATATTTTAAAAGCGAAGGGAGATAAGCGAAATGGATCAAATCAATGCCGGAGATACAGCGTGGGTTCTGGTTTCCAGTGCCCTGGTCATGTTAATGACGATTCCTGGCTTGGCCTTCTTCTACGGAGGCCTGGTCAGACGTAAGAATGTTTTGAGTGTCCTCATGCAATGCTTTGCCGCGATGTGCGTGCTTTCGTTGCAGTGGGTGGTTTTGGGCTACAGCCTTTCCTTTGGTAAGGGGAATCCTTTTATTGGAGGATTGGATTGGTTCATGCTTAAAGACGTAGGACTTACCCCGAATGCCGATTATGCGGCGACCATTCCTCATCAGGCCTTTATGATTTTCCAGATGATGTTCGCGGTCATTACGCCGGCTATCATCATCGGTGCTTTTGCCGAGCGCATGAAGTTTTCCGCCTACATTCTTTTTATTCTTTTGTGGGCGACATTCGTTTATGATCCGATCTGCCACATGGTTTGGGCGGTGGGCGGCTGGGTAAGGAACATGGGCGCCTTGGATTTTGCCGGTGGTACGGTCGTTCATATCAACGCCGGTATCGCGGCCTTGGCGACAGCCTTGGTTTTGGGTCCCCGTCATGGTTATGAAAATAAGGCAACGGCGATTCACAATCTGCCGTTCACGGTTATAGGGGCGGCTTTGCTGTGGTTCGGGTGGTTCGGTTTTAACGCTGGCAGCGCTTTAGCAGCCAATGGTCTTGCGGCGAATGCCTTTGTGACGACTCACGTGGCAACGGCAGCGGCGGGCTTGAGCTGGGCGCTTGTGGAATGGATTTTTTCGGGCAAGCCGACGATGCTGGGGATGGCCACCGGCGCGGTCGCCGGGTTGGTCGCGATTACTCCGGCCGCGGGTTTTGTCGATGTGACTGGCGCGATTTGGATCGGCTTACTGGTGAGCTGCTTCTGCTTCTTGGCGGTGAGTATCCTCAAACCAAAATTCGGTTACGATGATTCACTGGACGCTTTCGGCGTTCACTGTATCGGCGGTATGTGGGGCGCTTTGGCGACGGGGATTTTTGCCACCAAAGTCGTCAACTCGGCCGGCGCAGACGGCCTGCTTTTAGGGAACCCGAAGCAACTCCTCATTCAGGCAGCAGCCGTGGGAGTGACGCTCGTATATTCATTCGTTGTCACTCTCATCATTTATAAGGTGGTGGATATGATCGTCGGGGTGAGAGCCGTTCAGGAAGACGAAGTCTTGGGTCTTGACCTGTCGCAGCATCACGAGAGAGCATATACTATCTTAGAATAATTCATAAAACTGAATCTCTCGAAGATGTTTCTATGTCTTTCGAGGGAAATGAGGAGGAAATTCCATGAAACTTGTTATAGCCATTATTCAACCGCATCGGTTGGAGGAAGTCAAAAAAGCGCTTTATGAAGCGGATGTGAATCTGATTACGGTCAGTGAGGTTTTGGGTCACGGCCGCCAAAAAGGTGTCGATGAGTTCTATCGCGGTTCCAAGGAATCGGGGAACCTCTTGAGAAAAATCCGTCTGGATATCGCGGTCAATGAGAATTTCGTTGAGCCGACCGTCAAGGCGATTATCAAAGGTGCCCGCACCGGCAAGATCGGCGACGGAAAAATTTTTGTCGTGGATCTGCCGCGCTGCATTCGGATCAGGACCGGCGACGAAGGTCCGCAGGCGATTGGTTAAAAGATGGTTTTAACGATGACCAGCGCAATGAGCCGCGCGCGGCGCTGGTCATCGTTGATCCTCAAAAGCACATAGGGCGTAAGTTTATTATATTTGAGAAGGGAGAATGCTATGACCACGCTGGTGACCAAAAAGGATGAAAACGGTCATCCCAAGGATGTAAAAGACGTATCAAAGTTGATTGAAAAGAACGGGATCAGGGTCGTTGATTTCAAATTCAACGACCTGCCCGGTCTTTGGCAGCATTTTTCAATTCCATCGGAAGATCTGGATGCCGAATCCAGCATCTGGAAGGAGGGGATTGGGTTTGACGGTTCGAGTATTCGCGGTTTTAAGAAGATTCACGAAAGCGACATGATCCTTAGACCGGATGCGACGACCGCTTTCGTGGATCCCATTGCCCAGGTGCCCACGCTCAGCATTATCTGCGATGTGTACGATCCTATTTCCAAGGATCCGTATTCCCGGGATCCCCGGTATATCGCGCAAAAGGCGGCCGGATACTTAAAATCGACGAAGATCGCGGACATCAGTTACTGGGGGCCGGAGGCCGAGTTCTTTCTCTTTAACGACATCCGTTTCGATCAGACGGAAAATAGCGGTTACTATTACATCGATTCGAATGAAGGGGAATGGAACACCGGTCGCGACGAGAAACCGAATCTCGGCTACAAACCGCGATATAAGGAAGGCTACTTTCCGGTGCCGCCCCATGATACGCTGCAGGATATTCGTAGCGAGATTATGCTCACGTTAAGGAAGGTGGGCGTTCCCGTTGAGGTTCATCACCATGAGGTGGCGACCGCCGGTCAGTGCGAGATCGACATCCGCTATAGTCCGCTGGTAAGGATGTGCGATAATCTCTTGATCTACAAGTACGTGATTAAGAATATCGCCAAGAAAAATAACATGACGGCGACCTTCATGCCCAAGCCCATCTTCAAGGATAACGGTTCCGGGATGCACGTCCACCAAAGTCTTTGGAAGGACGGTAAGAACTTGTTCTATGACAAGAAAGGTTACGCGCTTTTGAGCGATATGGCCAAGCATTATATCGGCGGACTCCTGAAGCATGCCCATGCGATTTTGGCCTTCGCGGCGCCGACGACGAATTCGTACAAACGTCTTGTTCCCGGCTATGAAGCGCCGGTGAATTTGGTGTATTCGCAAAGGAATAGATCCGCGGCAGTGCGCATTCCGATGTATTCCGCAAGCGAAAAGGCGAAAAGAATCGAATTTCGTCCGCCGGACCCGTCGTGCAACCCGTACCTGGCGATGGCGGCGATGCTTATGGCCGGCATCGACGGCATTAAGCACAAGATCGATCCGGGTCAGCCGATTGACAAGAACATCTATGCGTTGCCTGAGGCCGAGGCCAAGAAGATCAAAACTGTTCCTCGTTCTCTGGAACAGGCCTTGGAGGCCTTGGATAAGGATCGGGGCTTCTTGACGGCCGGCGGCGTTTTTACGGATGACGTGATTGACACGTGGATTGAATACAAGAACGAAGTCGATATCGACAGCATCCGTTTAAGGCCGCACCCCTACGAGTTTCATCTGTATTACGATGTTTAATCTCGCTTCGCGCCCCGCCTGTCCGCCTCGGCGAGCCTTCGGCGAGGCGGACAGGCGGGGGGATTTTAAAACGGTAAGCGAAAGACACAAGGAACCTCCACGGATGTGAGTCCGCGGAGGTTAGGAAATTGAGGAGAATGGCATGAATGAAGTGAACAAAAAAAGAAGGCAACTGATGCAGGATTTTGATCAGACGGTTTTCAATTTGAAGGAGAGCATTAGGGGTGAAACGGGCAATGGGGAAGCGAAAAAAACGATTGCCGACATCTATGGCGAGAATGTCTTCGGTTTGAAGATCATGCGCGAGCATCTTTCAGAGAAGGCGTTCCAGTCGATTAGTACCACTATTAGAGAAGGCGGCAAATTGGATCCCAATATCGCCGATGAAGTGGCCGAGGCCATGAAGAATTGGGCGTTGGCCAAAGGGGCGACCCATTTTACCCATTGGTTCCAGCCTTTGACCGGCATGACCGCCGAAAAGCACGACGCGTTCATTTCTCCGGACACAGAAGGCGGAGTGATGCTCAAATTTTCCGGCAAGGAATTGATTCAGGGCGAACCCGACGCCTCCAGTTTCCCGTCGGGCGGTTTGCGCGCGACGTTTGAAGCCCGCGGTTACACGGCGTGGGACCCCACCAGCCCCGCCTTTATTAAGGAAGGTCCGGAATGCGCCACGCTTTGCATCCCAACGATCTTCTGCGGTTATCACGGGGAAGCGCTCGATAAGAAAACACCGCTTCTGCGTTCCATGGCGGCGCTCTCCAAGCAGGCCTCGCGTTTAGGCAAGCTCTTTGGCATTGATGTCAAGGGCAAGCGTTCGTATGCGACTTTAGGACCCGAGCAGGAATATTTTCTCATCGATAAGGCTTACTACGAAGCTCGTATGGATTTGGTCCAAACGGGTCGTACCTTGTTTGGCCGCAAACCTGCCAAGCATCAGCAGCAGGAAGATCATTATTTTGGTGCCATCAAACCGCGGGTCATGGCCTTTATGGAAGATCTGGATCGCGCCCTTTGGAGATTGGGTATTCCGTCCAAGACTCGTCATAACGAAGTCTCCCCGGCCCAATACGAAATCGCTCCGGTCTTCGAAGAACTGAATCTCGGCGTTGATCACAACATGATTGCGATGGAAGTGATGAGACAGACCGCCGATAAACACGGCTTGACGTGTTTGTTGCACGAGAAGCCTTTTGCCGGTGTCAACGGTTCCGGCAAGCACAACAACTGGTCAATCGTTGGGCCCGATGGCAAGAACTGGTTGTATCCGGGCAAGACCCCGCACGAAAACGCGAAGTTCTTGACGATGCTTTGCGCCGTCATCAAAGCCGTCGATGAGTATCAGGGGCTCTTAAGAGTGTCCGTGGCAACCGCCGGCAACGATCATCGTCTGGGGGCCAACGAGGCTCCGCCGGCCATCATCTCGATTTTTCTTGGGGATCAGCTGACGGATATCATCGAACAGATTGAGAAAGGTTCGCCGAAAACCTCGAAGGAAGGCGGTGTTATTCATATCGGCGTTGATTCTTTGCCCATCCTTCCTCGTGATGCCACCGACAGGAACAGAACTTCTCCTTTTGCCTTCACCGGCGCCAAGTTCGAGTTTCGCGCCGTGGGTTCTAACATGAGCCCCTCGGGCCCGAACGTCGTGTTGAATACGATTGTGGCGGAGGCCTTGGATCAGATCTGCGCGCAGCTCGAGACGGATGTTAAAGCCAAGAAGGATTTCAACAGCTCTTTGCAGAAAGTCCTTCAGGAGATTATCAAGAAACACAAGCGGATCATTTATAACGGCGATAACTACATCGAGGAATGGCAGAAAGAAGCGAAAAAGCGCGGTCTTTTGAATTTAAAATCGACTCCCGAGTCGTTAGAACAGTTCAAAGAGGATAAAAACATCCGCGTTTTGGAAAAGCACGGGGTCCTTTCTCGTCGGGAAACCGCATCCCGCTACGAAATTTATAAGCACGGGTACCAGACGATGGTTCAAATCGAAGGTAACTGCGCCGCAACGATGGCTCGTACGCAGATTATCCCAGCCGCGCTTTCGTTTGAAAAAGAATTGGCGGAAACGATCAAGATCGTCGGTACCTTCGGTAAAACGACGGCGACTAAGGGCCTGTTAAGGCAAGTCGCCGCTTTGACGGAAGCCGCTATCGGTGCCGCTGATGCGCTCGAGGCCGCGATCGCCAAGCACGATGCCGCCAAGACCAACGCGGGTATGTTGAAACTTCGTGAGGCCGTGGACGCGCTGGAGAATTTGGTTCCGGCGGACAAGTGGCCGCTGCCGTCATACGCGGAAATGCTCCTGATGAATTAAGCCCAGTAGAAATAAAGCAAATAAAAGCCCAGGAGCTTAAAAACTCTTGGGCTTTTTGTTAATATAGAGGACAAGTTTTCATTTCTCAAAGACGAGGATGTTTTTATCAAGAAGGCGCTCAAACAGAAGGCCCAAGAGAGACTTGAGACGTACAAAAAGAAATAGGAAACCTTGAGCGCGACAGCCCGGAAGATGTATGATAACTTTATGAAGATCACGATTGATAGCCGCGTCAAAGTGTAAGAATTTTTAATGTGCCCTGCCTAAAAAATAGGCACCACAAAAAGATGGCGCAGCAGAACAAAAGTAAGTTATGAGTATGAAATTGCAAAAATCTATAACAGGTTTTATCGTCGCGGGGATATTCGTGGTGTTGGCGATTTGGGCGTTATGTTGGCATTTGTATTCGGTGAAGACGAATGTCGCAGATTCCGGCGAAAGCAGCATCGTTTTGCTTCCGTTTTGTTTGCCGTGGATCCTGATGGTCCCCAAGTCCGTCGCGTATTCAAGGCTTTGGGGGGCATTGGCGTATGTTTTTTATTTACTTTTTGTTTTTATTAACGCTTTTATCTTATACGCGCTGGCTGGCGGAGTGAGAATCAGAAAATAGCTAGATATGAGAATATCCATCGCCCAAATCAATCCAACAGTCGGCGATTTAACCGGCAACGCCAAGAAAATCGCCGGGTATCTGGAAAAGGCGCGCAAGGTGCAAGCCGACCTTGTGATCTTTCCGGAACTCGCCGTCTGCGGTTATCCGCCGGAAGACCTTTTGTATAAACAACACTTTGTCCACGACAATCTCGCGGCGCTTAAATCTTTGGCACCTAAGACCTCTGATCTCACAGCCATCATTGGATTTGTCGACAAAGGAAAAAAAGGCGAGCTCTTCAATGCCGCGGCTATTCTTCACGACGGGAAACTTAAAGACGTTTGTCATAAAGAGCAATTGCCCAACTACGGCGTGTTTGACGAGAAACGCTATTTCACGCCCGGAAAAAACGAAAAAGTTTTCGCCCTTGGCAAAACAATATTTGGCGTCAATATCTGCGAAGACATCTGGATCCACGACGGGTTGTATCTGCGCCAGGCCAAGGCCGGCGCGCGAATCCTTATTAATATTTCCGCCTCTCCTTATTACGAGGGTAAACTCGAAGTTCGCAAGAAAATGCTTAAAAGCCGCGCGCTTGAAACCAAATCTTTTATTTGCTATGCCAACATTGTGGGCGGTCAGGATGAATTGGTTTTCGACGGGGCGAGCCTCATTTTTGACCCCCAAGGCCGATTGCTCGCCGCAGGCAAAGAGTTTGACGAGGACCTTTTGGTCGCGGATCTGGAAATAGCGCGGGCCAAGAAAAAGAACGCGAAGACGGCCATTCTTTCTTTAAGAGCGGGTACTGCCGCGAAAATTCCACTCACGGCACAGAAAGCCAAGCCATTGACTCGATTGGAGGGTGTTTATCGAGCCCTGGTTTTGGGCACGCGCGATTATGTTAAGAAAAACGGTTTTAAAAAAGTTCTGGTTGGTTTAAGCGGCGGCATTGATTCCTCGCTGGTCGCTCTCATTGCCAGCGATGCCATTGGCAGGGAGAATGTGGTGGGGATTTCGATGCCCTCACGGTTCTCTTCGAAAGGAACGCGGTCTGATGCCAAAAGTGTCGCCCAGAACTTAGGGATAAAATATCTGGAAGTTCCGATCGAAGAAATCTTCAACGCGTATCTTGCGACTTTGAAAGAGCCTTTTGCCGGATATCCCAGCAACGTGGCCGAAGAGAATCTGCAGGCCCGTATCCGCGGGAACCTCTTGATGGGCTTCTCTAATAAATTCGAGTGGCTGGTGTTGACGACGGGCAATAAAAGCGAAATTGCCGTCGGGTATTGCACGCTTTATGGTGATATGTCCGGAGGTTTCGCGGTCATTAAAGATGTCCCCAAGACGAAAGTCTATGAATTGGCGAAGATGAGGAACAATGAAGAGGGCGGGCGCTTGATTCCGGAAAGTGTTTTTACTCGCGCGCCCACGGCGGAGCTTAAGGAAAACCAGACCGATCAGGATTCTTTGCCGCCGTATGAGGACTTGGATGAGATGCTTAAGGCCTATGTCGAGGAACACCGGTCTTTTGTTGATATCAGTAAGAAGAAATTTACGGGCGACATCGTTAAGAAGGTTATCACAATGGTCGACCGGAGCGAATACAAACGCCGGCAATCACCGCCGGGGGTTAAAATCACCCCCAGGGCTTTCGGCAAAGATTGGAGGTTGCCGATTACGAATAAATATAAGGAATTTTGATGGGGTCACAATGTCACACGTCACCGTAGAAGTGTTTTTTGTGACATTGTGACATTGTGACATGTGACTTTTCATGTAACTTTTCAATTGAACATTTCCTTAGAATCGTTAAAATGGATAAGATTTAACTAAAATAAGAAAGTTGAACATTTATATCGAGAAATTTCGATGAAAAAAAGAACTCATCCCCCCAAAGCTCTTCCTCAAATTGTTCCGGGAATGCCTATCGCCCAAGGATTGTATGATCCGCGTTTTGAACACGACAGTTGTGGCGTGGGATTTGTTGTTAATATAAAAGGCCATAAGTCTCATGAAATCATCCGCAACGGCATTCAGATCCTTGAAAATTTGACGCACCGCGGCGCCTGCGGCTGTGATCCGGAAACCGGTGACGGGGCCGGCATCATGATCCAGATGCCCGACGTATTTTTGCGTAAAGAATGCAGTAAAATCAACATCACTTTGCCGGCGGAAGGCGATTACGGCGCGGGGATTGTTTTTTTGCCGCCGAGCCTCGGGGACCGCAATATCATCGAGGAATGGACCGAGCATTTGGTACGCGAAGAGGGACAGAGATTTTTGGGCTGGCGGGAAATTCCGCACGACCCCACGAAAATCGGCAAAGTGGCCCGCTCGGTGATGCCGGAATTTAAACAAATCTTTATCGGCCGCGGAAACAACACCCTGCCGGAGAAATTCGAGCAAAAGCTCTACGTCATCCGCAAACGTCTCTATAACCAAGTTCAGGCTTCAACTTTGGCGCAGCGCAACTATTATTATTTCTGCAGTCTTTCTGCGAAGACCATGGTGTACAAAGGGCAACTTATGGCCGAGCAGCTCGACCGTTTCTTTGCCGACCTAGCGGATCCCGTCATGGTCTCAGCCATGGCCATGGTCCATTCGCGTTATTCGACGAACACTTTTCCGACGTGGGCGCTAGCGCATCCGTATCGGGTCGTCGCGCACAACGGCGAAATCAATACGCTGCGAGGCAACATCAACTGGATGCATGCCCGCGAAATGCAATTTGATTCTGAAACCTTCGGCGATGACATTCAGAAGGTTCTGCCCATCGTCGTGCCGCACGGCAGCGACACGGCGACCTTCGACAACGTTCTGGAGATGCTTATCCTGTCGGGACGTTCTTTGCCGCACGCGGTCATGATGATGATCCCCGAGGCCTGGAGCGGTCATGAAAGCATGTCGGAGGAAAAGAAAGCATTTTATGAATATCACTCCTGTCTTGTGGAGCCCTGGGACGGGCCCGCGTCCATCGCGTTTTGCGACGGGCGTTATATCGGGGCAGTTCTTGACCGTAATGGTCTTAGGCCTTCGCGATATTTATTGACCAAGGATAACATCGTTATTATGGCTTCGGAAACGGGCGTTCTTCCCGTTTCGCCACAGAACGTTCTTAAAAAGGGAAGACTGGAGCCGGGGAAGATGTTCCTCATCGACACGAAGGAAGGACGCATCATCGATGACAAAGAACTTAAAGCTTTCTACAGCGCGCGCAAACCTTACGGCCGGTGGCTTAAGGAAAATATCGTGGACATGAAAAGCCTGCCGGAGCCAAGACAAGTTCATGGGCTTGATGAAAAAACCTTGCTTTCGCGGCAGAAAGCCTTTGGCTACACGCTGGAAGATTTAAAAATTCTTCTGAGCCCTATTGTGCTGAACGGCGAAGAGGCCGTCGGGTCCATGGGCGCGGACACGCCGTTGGCCGTGCTCTCTTATCGCCCGCAGCTTCTTTTCAATTATTTCAAACAACTCTTTGCGCAGGTCACGAATCCTCCTATCGATGCCATCCGCGAGGAGGTCATCATGGCCGAGGACATGCTTTTGGGACGCGAGTGCAATCTCTTGGATGAAACGCCTGGCCACGCGCACCGGCTGAAACTGGTACATCCGGTCGTCACCAATATGGAGCTTGAAAAAATTCGTAGGATTAACAAAGGAAACCTCAAGACTAAAACCCTGGCCACCGTTTTTTCAGCCGTCAATGGGACAATGGGTCTGGAAAAGGCGTTGGAAAAACTTTTTATCGAAGCTGATCAAGCGATTGAGCAAGGCACCACGATTTTGATTCTTTCCGACCGCGACGTGAACGTTAAAAATGTTCCGATGCCTTCCCCTTTGGCCTGCTCGGGGCTGCATCATCATCTCATCCGTCGAGGAACGCGCACGAAGGTGAGTTTGGTCATCGAGACGGGGGAGGCGCGCGAGATGCATCATTTTGCCGTCCTCATCGGTTACGGCGCCAACGCGGTCAATCCGTATCTGGTTTTCGAAACCATCGAAAACGAAATCAAGAAAGGAACTTTTCCACCCGGAGTGAACTTGAAAGACGCCGAGAAGAATTTCATCAAGGCGACCCGTAAAGGACTTTTTAAGATTATTTCTAAAATGGGAATCTCGACGATCCAGTCGTACTGCGGCGCGCAGATCTTTGAGGCCGTGGGCCTGGGTGAGAAACTTATTGAAAAATACTTCACCGCCACGCCCTCGCGCATCGGCGGGATCGGCATTGAAACCCTCGCCGAAGAAATGTTACGCCGGCATGAGAAGGCGTACCCGAAGTTCATGGAAGCCGAAAAATTTTTGGATGAGGGCGGGGATTATCATTGGCGCCATGACGGCGAGCACCATCAATTCAATCCGCAGACGATCGCGATGTTGCAACATTCGGTGAAGTCGAATGATTATCGACTGTTCAAAAAATATACGGAACTCATCAACACGCAGTCAAAGAATTTGGCCAACATCCGCGGTTTGCTGAAATTTAAGAAGGCCGAGCCCATTCTCTTGAGCGAGGTCGAACCGGCCTCCGAAATCGTGAAGCGCTTCGCCACGGGCGCGATGAGCTACGGATCCATTTCCAAGGAAACGCATGAGACCCTCGCGATCGCGATGAACCGTTTGGGAGGGTTTTCCAATACCGGCGAGGGCGGGGAAGACGCCGAGCGTTTCAAGAAAGACCCTAACGGCGATTGGCGGCGCAGCCGTATTAAACAAGTGGCCGCCGGACGATTTGGGGTGACCATTGAATATTTGGTGAACGCCGATCAATTGCAAATAAAAATGGCCCAAGGGGCGAAGCCCGGTGAAGGCGGTCAGCTTCCCGGACATAAGGTGAGCAAAGAGATCGCTCGGACCCGCCACACCACTCCGGGGGTTGGATTGATTTCCCCTCCACCGCACCACGACATTTATTCCATTGAGGACTTAGCACAGCTTATCCACGATCTTAAAAATTCAAATCCACAAGCGGACGTGAGCGTCAAGCTGGTTTCTGAAATTGGCGTCGGGACGATCGCCGCCGGCGTGGCCAAAGGCAAAGCGGATCACGTATTAATCAGCGGCTATGAAGGCGGAACCGGAGCTTCTCCGCAGACCTCCATTAAACACGCGGGGCTTCCCATGGAGTTGGGGATTGCCGAAACGCAGCAGGTTTTGGTCATGAACGATTTGCGCGGCCGCATCCGGGTGCAGACCGACGGGCAGCTTAAGAGCGGACGCGATGTGGCGATTGCCGCGATGCTGGGCGCCGATGAATTCGGTTTTTCGACGGCGGCGTTGGTGTCCGTGGGATGCATTTTGCTGAGGAAATGCCATTTGAACACCTGTTCCGTCGGGATTGCGACTCAAGATCCGGAATTGCGGAAGCAATTCACCGGCAAACCCGAATACGTGGTCAACTTTTTCACCTTTGTGGCCGAAGAGTGCCGCGAGATCATGGCGGAGCTGGGTTTTAGAAAATTTGAAGATATGGTCGGCCGCGTGGATAGGCTCGAGACCCAGGAGGTCATCGACCACTGGAAAGCCAAGGGCTTGGATTTTACCAACATCCTGCATAAACCGGATGTGCCGGCGAGTATTGCCATTCATCACACGACGCGCCAGGATCATGGGCTCGAGCGCGCGCTCGACAATGAACTCATCAAGCGCTCGGGCGAGGCGATTGAGCATCAAAGGGCGATCCAGTTTGAAATTCCGATCAAAAATACGAATCGCACCGTCGGGACGATGCTGAGCTCCGAGATTGCCCGTCGCTACGCTTTGGCGGGCTTGCCCGAGAACACGATTCAGATCAAGTTCACCGGTTCGGCCGGACAGAGCTTCGGAGCGTTCCTTTCTCATGGAGTGACATTAACGCTTGAAGGCGATTCCAATGATTATTTGGGCAAAGGCCTTTCGGGCGGGAAGATCATCGTGTATCCGCCTAAAGGCTCCACGTTTGTGCCGGAAGAAAATATTCTCGTTGGCAACGTCATTTTGTACGGTGCCATTTCCGGGGAGGTGTTTTTGCGAGGGTTAGCCGGTGAGCGCTTCTGCGTGCGCAACAGCGGCGCCAAGGCGGTGGTGGAAGGGATCGGCGATCACGGCTGCGAGTACATGACCGGCGGACGCGTGGTCATTTTGGGTTCAACGGGCCGCAATTTTGCCGCCGGCATGAGCGGCGGCCTGGCCTATGTTTGGGACCAGGATGGAACGTTTGCCAAGCGTTGCAACCTGGGGATGGTGGACCTTGTGCCTCTAGAGGAATCAGAAGACATTCGCGAGCTTAAAGGACTCATCGAGAAACATGCCTCATTCACCAAGAGCACCGTGGCCTTAGAGATTTTGAGTCATTGGGATAAGGCCTTAAGCCAGTTCATCAAGGTTTATCCGAAAGATTACCGTCGGGTGATTGAAGAGGCCCAAAAAATCGCCGCGCAAAATGGTGAAAAGATAAAGGTCTAAAGATGGAAAAACAGAATGGGAAAGGTGTACGGTTTGATGTTTTAACGCCGCTTGGTTTTCGTGTGCATGTCAGCCGTTCTTATTGGGAGATTATTGTTGGAATTAAGCATCCGTTGATGGCTGGACATGAGAAAGAAGTCAAGGCTACTCTTGAGAACCCCGAAGAAATCCGAAGGAGTAAAACAGATTCGGCTGTTTATTTGTTTTATAAGACTTACCATAAAGGCAAGTGGGTATGCGCTGTGAGCAAACGGCTTAACGGAGAAGGATTTCTTATAACAGCTTATTTAACGGATATTATCAAAGCAGGAGAAAAAATATGGCCCAAGTAAAGGTATTTTATGATCGTACCGGCAATACCCTGACGGTTTGGTTTGGCGAACCCAAGCGTGAGTATGTTTGTGAAGAAACCGCGGAAGAGGTTGTTCTTATGAAAGACAAAAAAGGACACGTGCTGGGTTTTGAAAAATTGAATTTTCAAGTGGCCAAGCTGGATCACTTGAAAGTGGCTTTTGAAACGATTGCCGGTTAAGAATTTATGAAAATAAGCTATGCTTCTAAGGCAGATGTTTTATATATTCGATTGCGAAAATCCAAAATTGAAGAAAGCGACGAAATTGCTGAAGGTGTCATAGTTGATTATGATACCGCAGGTAAACCGGTGGGGATTGAATTCCTCGACGCGGCCAAATTGTTTGGCGGACACAAAGAATTTCAAGTTGAGATGGCGCTAACGGAAGATATAAAACGATAAAGCATTCCCGGCGAGCTTTTTTCAAGAAGTGCTGATGACGGGAGTAAGTGTTTAAATGGTCTGGAGGATAGGTTGTGGGGACTCGTAAGGATTTTACAGAATATACAGATAAAGAACTGGAAGATTGGCTCAAGCAGTATGTTCATGAGCGGATAGGCGAATGGACACATTCCACTGATAAATTTTCTGTTGTTATTGCAGAAATTCAGCGACGGTATATCAAAACGCAAAATACAGCTAATGAAAGATTGGTTCAGTTGACATGGGTTTTAGTGGTTTTGACAATAGTTTTAACGATCATTGCGGCATTTCAAGTTTATATTCCTTTTAAATAAAGATTCATGGAAGAAGGGATGATAAATCTACATGGCGATATTAAAGGGTTCATGAAGCATTGGAGGTAGAAAATGGTTAAGATCAATTCCCTGCCGATTCAATTTAGAAAAAAGTCTATCATAGAAAAAATTCAAAATCTTTGCGAGGCCAACGGTATTACTTTTATGGCGTTGTTTGGGTCGTTTGTCAGAAAACAGCAGAAAGGAAGAAGTGACCTTGATGTGCTCATTAAGTTTGACGCCAATCAGACAAAAAGCTTGATTGATTTAATTCATGCGGAAAGCGAGATGCAGAAGATATTTCACAGGAAAGTCGATTTACTGACCATGGACAGTCTTAGTCCGTATCTCAAAAATGATATTTTGCATTCCATGAAAGTCGTTTATGAAAAGTAATGAAATTTATTTAAAGCATATTCTCGATGCCGTTACGCATATCCAGAGCTTTCTTAGCGGTATTACAAGGGAAGATTTTCAGAGGTTAACCCCGGCTGATGTACCCCAGGTAAATATTGGGACACATGAAGAACGCCGGGTCGATGCCTAAAAGTAATATGGAGATGTATTGTGGGTGATATTAAAGGGTTCATGAAATATGATCGTAAGGAATTCAAGAAAGAACCCGTTGAAGAACGATTAAAGCACTGGAAAGAATTTTCAGTTCTTTTGCCGGAAGAAGAGTTAAAAAAACAAGGCGGACGCTGCATGGATTGCGGCGTTCCGTTTTGTCAGTCCGGGTGTCCTATCGGCAATATCATTCCCGACTGGAATGATCTCGTCTTTAATGATCGCTGGCAGGAAGCGATTGAACGGCTTCACAAAACGAATAATTTTCCGGAGTTCACCGGTCGTATCTGTCCGGCCCCCTGCGAGAACGCCTGTGTGTTGGCCATCAACCAGCCGGCGGTGACGATCAAAAATATCGAAGTCGCGATCATTGACAAGGCTTATGAACACGGATGGGTAAAGCCCCATCCTCCCAAACACCGCACGGGCAAAAAAGTTGCCGTCGTCGGTTCCGGTCCCGCGGGCTTAGCGTGCGCGGATGAGCTCAATAAGATGGGCCACAAGGTGACGGTCTATGAAAAAAATGAGGTGATTGGCGGACTTCTCACCTTAGGAATTCCGGATTTCAAGCTGGAAAAGTGGATTGTGGAGCGGCGCGTCAAGAGAATGCATCAGGAAGGCGTTGAATTGAAGACGGGCGCTCACGTCGGTGTCAACATTTCCGCGAAAGAATTGCGGAAAAAATATGACGCGCTGGTTTTGTGCGGCGGAGCGGAAGATTGGCGCGATTTACCGATTCCCGGGCGTGAGCTCGAGGGCATTTACCAGGCCATGATCTTCTTGCCGCAGCAGAACCGTCGAAATTTGGGGCAGCCTGTCGATCCCAAGGCTAGTATTACGGCCCAGGCAAAAAGAGTTGTCATTTTAGGCGGAGGCGATACGGGCTCCGACTGTTTAGGAACGTCCAATCGTCAGGGGGCTGTGTGGGTGAAACAATTTGAATTGCTGCCCCAGCCCCCCAAGGATCGATCCTTCGATAATCCCTGGCCCCAATGGGCCTTTGTCCAAAGAAAATCGAGTTCTCACGAAGAAGGCGTTGAGCAGGATTATTCCATCCTGACCAAAAAATTCAGCGGTGAAAACGGAAAGCTCAAAAAACTTCACGCCGTACGATTGGAATTCGGCCCCCAGGATCCCGTGACCGGCAGAAGCGCGATGAAGGAAATCCCGGGTTCGGAATTCGAAGTGGAATGCGACCTGGTGCTTCTGGCCATGGGTTTTTTGGGCCCGGTCAAAAAAGGCATGCTGGAAGAATTGGGAGTAGAGCTCGACGCGCGGGGCAACGTCAAGCAGGATAAGAACAAGATGACCGGTGTTCCCGGGGTTTTTGTCGCCGGGGACATGGCGCGCGGACAGTCGCTCGTGGTCTGGGCCATTGCCGAGGGGCGCGCGGCCGCCGAAGGGATTCATCAGTATCTGCTGGCGGAAACAAAATTTTGAAATTAAAATTTGCCTTGAAAAAACAGTATATCCTCGCCCTCGATCAAGGGACCACGGGTTCAAGGGCCTATGTTTTTGATTCCAAGGGCCGCATCGCAGGAAGTGCCACCCGCGAGTTCAAGCAGTATTATCCCAAGCCCGGCTGGGTCGAGCACGATGCCGAGGAGATCTGGCGTTCGGTTGAAACTGTAATCCGCAAAGCCGTCGCAGCAGCCAAGATCAATCCCTCCAAGATTCTCGCCATCGGAATTACCAATCAACGGGAAACAACCGTCCTCTGGGACCGCAAAACCTCAAAACCTGTCCATCGCGCGATCGTCTGGCAATGCCGTCGGACAGCCGATATCTGCAAAGGCCTGGCGCGCCATGCCGCCACAGTGCGTCTTAAAACCGGATTGGTCATTGATCCTTATTTTTCCGGTACCAAAATCAAATGGATTTTGGATCGTGTCCCCGGTTTACGGGACCGAGCCCTTAAAGGCGAGATTGCCTTCGGCACCATCGACAGTTGGCTCATTTGGAAACTGACCGGCGGGCGTTTTCACGCGACCGATATGACCAATGCCTCGCGCACAATGCTTTTTAATATCCGCACGCTCAAATGGGATGAGGAAATTTTGAGGATTTTGAATGTCCCGTCGGCGGTCTTGCCGTGCGTACAAAAATCCGGCAGTTCCTTCGGCAAGACCGCCGACGGTGTCGCCGGATTGCCTTCCGGCATTCCGATTACGGCCGTGATGGGTGATCAGCAGGCGGCTCTGTACGGACAAGGCTGTTTTACATCCGGCACCGTTAAGAATACGTATGGGACGGGATGTTTTATGGTTTTAAATACAGGCAAGAAACTGATTTATTCCAAAAAAGGATTGCTTTCAACCATTGCCTGTGATGAAAAAGGAAATCCCGTTTATGCGTTGGAAGGTTCGGTTTTTGTGGCCGGGGCGGCGATACAGTGGTTGCGCGATGAATTAAAAGTCCTCAAAACCTCGTCGGAGTCTGAACGCGCGATTCGCGGCGTTTCCGACACGCAAGGCGTTTATTTTGTTCCCGCGTTCACGGGTTTGGGCGCGCCTTACTGGGACTCTGCGGCCCGCGGCCTTATCGCGGGGCTGACCCGGGGCTCAAACGTGCGACATATAATCCGGGCGGCGCTGGAATCGATTGCCTATCAAACGCGGGATGTTTTTGACCTGATGCAAGAGGAATTCCATCATCGGGTGAAGGAGTTGAAGGTGGATGGGGGCGCTTGCAAGAATAATTTTTTGATGCAGTTCCAAGCGGATGTGCTGGGCGCAAAAATCGTTCGCCCTCGGGGTATCGAATCCACGGTCCGGGGCGCGGCCATTTTAGCCGGAGTCAGCGTTGGATTATGGAAAGGCGCTGCGGATTTCAAAAGACTTCAAGAAACCGACAGGATCTTCTTTCCGTCGATGGCCGCTAAGACGCGGGAAGGGCTGTATGCCGGCTGGCAACGGGCTGTCCAAAGGACCTTATTAACCTTTTCTTCCTTTAAGCCGTAAGTTTTTCTCCAGCTTTGGGGAGAGAAAAGGTAATATTGACTTCCGCATACGGCGTTAATCGAAGAAAGGTCAATAAGGACATGTTGAGGGATTTTACGCAGTTTACCAAAGGCTCATTCGATCTTTTGATTATCGGCGGAGGCATTAACGGGGCCGCGATCGCCAACGTCGCCGCCGGGCGGGGTCTTAAGGTTACCCTTCTTGAGAAGAACGATTTTGCCTCCGGCACCTCGAGCAAATCCACCAAGCTCATCCACGGCGGGATCCGTTATCTTGAGAATCTCGAATTTGATCTCGTCCGGGAATCCCTCAAAGAGCGTTTTATTCAGCTCAAAAATGTTCCCCATCTGGTCAAGCCCTTGGGCCTCATCATTCCCGTTTATAAAACCGATCGAAGGCCGTTGTGGATGATGAGACTGGGAGTTTTTTTGTATGACGTCTTAAGCGGTCCGTATAAAATACAATCTCACCGCTCTTTGAGTGTTGAGGAAATCCTGCGCCTGGAGCCGGGGATCAAGAAGGAAGGTTTGGCGGGAGGCCTCACGTATTACGATGCTCAAATGGATGACGCCAGGCTCGTTCTGGAGAATGTTCTTTCCGCCCGAGGGAAGGGAGCGGTGGTTGCCAACTATATTGAGGTTGTTTCATTTATCAAAATTAACGGCAAGGCCGTGGGTGTGGCGGCCAAGGACGTTTTAAGCGGCAAGACGTTTGAGGCGCGCGCGAAAAAAGTGGTCTGCGCCGGCGGCCCTTGGACCAACGCGCTTTTAAAGATGGAAAATCATCGGTCCATGGAAAAAGTGCGCTTGACCAAGGGGATCCATATCGTTTATAAAGGAAAAATTTCCACGCACGCGCTTTTGATGACCTCTCAAAAAGACAACCGGGTCTTTTTCGTCATTCCCTGGATGGGAAATTCCTTGATCGGCACGACCGACACGGATTATTCGGGCAGTCCCGACGGCGTTTCGGTGCAAGAAGAGGATATCAATTATCTTTTGAACGAGGCCAATCGCGTCTTCCCGGCGGTGGGTTTTAAAAAAGAAAATATCATTACCACGTTTGCGGGGTTAAGGCCGTTGGTCAAGGAGGAGGGGGCGCCTTCCAAGATTTCGCGCCGGCACGCCATTCTAGAAACATTCGGCGGAATTCTTTTTGTGATGGGCGGCAAGTACACAACCTACCGGCGAATCGCGCAAGAGACGGTGAACCGCGTCCTCAAAGTGAAATCTTCCGAGGAATCGACCGAGTATCCTCTGTACGGCAGCGGCACCTTTGTTCAAAGACCGGAAGAGGCGGCTCTGGAGTATGATCTGGATACCGAAACCGTCCAAATGCTCATGGACAAGTATGGAACGCGGTACACGGATGTTTTGCGTTTGACCCGCGGTGATCCTTTTTTGAAGGCGCGGCTGTGCTCGTGTTCTTTGGCGATCAAGGCGCAGGTAGTTTATGCGCTCAAGGTCGAGATGGCCCAAAAGCCGGAAGATATTATTGACCGGCGCCTGTCGTTGGGGTATCTCGAGTGCCCCACGCAGCAATGCCGTCGGGTGATCGAGGAGATGGTGAAGATTAATTCTTGACAAAAGTTTAAGCGATGGTATAGTTACTGGGGCAGCAGGAAGAAAGTATTCCCACCCCGCAGTATTTCAATCATTTCGAAAAATTTTTTAATTTTTCCACCTCTCATGCGTGTCGGTCGGCCATGAAAAAGGCAATTCTGTATCTGCAGGACGGTAAAACCTTTACGGGTGAGTCGCTTTCAGTCACAGGAGAAACCGCCGGGGAATTTGTCTTCAATACCGCCATGACCGGGTATCAAGAGATTTTGACCGACCCCTCCTACGCCGGCCAGATCGTCGTGATGACGTATCCCTTGATCGGCAATTACGGCGTCAACGAAGAAGACGTCGAATCAAGACAAGTCCACGTCAAAGGTTTTGTCGTCAAGGAATTCTGCCGGCACCACTCCAATTTCCGCGCCACCCAAAGCCTCATTGAGTATCTCAATAAAAATAAAATTCTTGCCGTTGAGGGGATTGATACCCGCGCGTTGACTCGTCATTTGCGCCTTTTTGGGGCGATGAAGGGAATGATCTCAACGGAAGATTTTGATCCTAACTCCTTGAAGAAAAAACTCGACGCCGTTCCCAGCATGGTCGGTTACGACTGGGTCAAATCCGTTTCCACCAAAGAGAAATATGTTTGGCCGGCGCAGGAAACTATTCGTTTTAAAGTTGCGGCGATCGATTGCGGTATTAAATTCAATATTTTAAGGATCTTGGCCAGCTTGGGCTGCGAGATCCATGTGTTTCCCGCGCAGACAAATCTCGAAGACATTTTGAGTATCAAGCCCGACGGGCTTTTCCTTTCCAACGGCCCCGGCGATCCGGCGGTGGTTACCTGTGTGATTGATACGGTTCGAAAATCTTTCGGCAAACTCCCGATTTTTGGGATTTGTTTAGGCCATCAAATTTTGGGGCATGCCTTAGGCGGAACAACCTATAAGCTCAAATTTGGTCATCACGGTGCGAATCACCCTGTCAAGGATATGCAGGTTAATCGCATCGGGATCACCTCGCAGAATCATGGATTTTGCGTGGACATGAAGAGCCTTAATCCTGCAGAGGTCGAGGTGACCCATATGAATTTGAACGATAACACTGTCGAGGGATTACGCCATAAAAAGTTTCCGGTATTTTCCATCCAATATCATCCGGAAAGCGCCCCGGGCCCTTCGGATGCCCAATATTTATTTAAACAATTTATTCAGATGATGGAAAAATATGGTACGTAAACAATGCCCAAACGCACTGACATAAAGAAGATTTTGCTCATCGGAAGCGGCCCCATCGTCATCGGCCAGGCCTGCGAATTCGATTATTCCGGCACTCAAGCCTGCAAAGCGCTGCGCGAAGAAGGGTTTGAAATCGTTTTGGTCAATTCCAACCCGGCAACCATCATGACCGATCCGGAAACAGCCGATCACACCTACATTGAACCTTTAACGCCGGATTTCGTCGAAGCTATCATCAAGAAAGAGCGCCCCGACGCCATTCTACCTACGCTCGGCGGTCAGACGGCCCTCAACATCGCCATGCAATTGTGGGAGCGCGGAAGTTTGGAAAAATACAATGTCAAAATGATTGGGGCCACCTATGAAGTCATTAAAAAGGCCGAAGACCGCGAATGCTTTAAACAAGCGGTCTTAAAGTGCGGGCTCGATGTCCCCAACAGCGCGTTTGCCCACAGCGTCGAGGAGGCAATCGCCGCGTCAAAGACGGTCGGTTTTCCTTTGATCATCCGTCCCAGTTATACTTTGGGCGGAACGGGGGGCGGCATTGCCACCAACATGGAAGATCTGGAGCGTATTGCTTCTTTGGGAATCGAGAGCAGTATGATCCATGAAGTTTTGATTGAAGAATCCATCGAAGGCTGGAAAGAGTTTGAGCTCGAGGTGATGCGTGACAATAAAGACAACGTCGTCATTGTGTGTTCGATTGAAAACCTCGATCCGATGGGCGTACACACGGGTGACAGCATTACCGTCGCGCCGATCCAAACGCTTACTGACCGCGAATATCAAGCCATGCGTAACGCGTCGCTCGCGCTTATCCGCGAGATTGGTGTCGAGACGGGCGGATCCAATATTCAGTTTGCGACCGATCCCAAGACAGGGCGAATGGTTGTCATTGAAATGAATCCGCGCGTGTCGCGTTCCTCGGCTCTGGCGAGCAAAGCGACCGGATTTCCCATTGCTAAGTTCGCGGCCAAACTCGCCGTGGGGTATTCGCTCGATGAGATCCAAAACGACATCACCCGCGAGACACCGGCCTCCTTCGAGCCCACGATTGACTATGTCGTGGTGAAAGCCCCGCGCTTTACCTTTGAGAAATTTCCGGAAGCCAAGGACATCTTGGGAGTTTCCATGAAATCCGTCGGGGAAACCATGGCTATCGGCCGCACCTTCAAGGAGGCTTTACAAAAAAGTTTGCGTGGTCTTGAGATCGATCACACGGGGCTTGATAACAAGCAGGATTACCGGCAGATTCCCGATGAAAAGATCGAGCTGCGCCTTAAAGAACCTAATGCCTCGCGAATTTTTTACGTCAAATATGCTTTGCAAAAAGGCTGGGGCATCGCGAAAGTCTCGACTTTAAGCAAAATCGATCCCTGGTTCATCGCGCACATCGCCCAGATCATCGAACTGGAAAATGAACTGCGGGCTTCGTACCGCAACGACAAAAATATCACGCCGGAACTTTTACGCAAGGCCAAGGAATACGGTTTTAGCGACGCGCAACTGGCGGAATTCATGAACACCAAGGAAAGCACGGTGCGGAGTTTGCGTAAGGAACTGGGAATCACGGCGACCTTCAAGGTCGTCGATACCTGCGCCGCCGAGTTCGAGGCCTACACGCCGTATTATTATTCCACGTATGAAACCGAAGACGAAGCGGTTTTGAATAATCAAAGGATGGACAAGGCGGCGAAGGCGCCGCGCAAAAAGATCATGATTTTAGGCGGCGGGCCCAACCGCATCGGCCAGGGCATTGAGTTCGATTATTGCTGCTGTCACGCGGCGTTCGCCCTTAAGGACATGGGTTATGAAACGATCATGGTCAATTCCAATCCTGAAACCGTCTCGACGGATTACGATACTTCGGATCGTTTGTATTTCGAGCCTTTGACCTTTGAGGACGTCATGAATGTTATTGAGGTCGAACAACCGAGCGGCGTCATTGTCCAGTTCGGCGGGCAAACACCTTTGAATCTGGCGCGGCGTCTGCACCAGGCCGGCGTGCCCATTATCGGAACCAGCGTGGATTCCATTGATCTGGCCGAGAACAGAAAACTTTTTGCCGCGTTCATTGAAAAATTGGGATTAACTCAACCGGAAAACGGCAGCGCCACCTCGACCAAAGAAGCCGTCGAGATCGCCGCGCGTATCGGTTATCCGGTTTTGGCCCGCCCGTCCTTTGTTTTAGGTGGGCGGGCCATGCGCATCGTTTATGATAAAGAATCTCTTCTTTTCTTCATTGAAGAAGCGCGCAACGTTTCCCGAGGGGCTCCGATTCTCATCGATAAATTTATCGAAGACGCGATGGAGGTGGATGTGGATGCGCTCTGCGACGGGGAAAAGACCCATGTGGCTGGGATCATGGAACACATTGAGAATGCCGGTATTCATTCGGGGGATTCTGCGTGCGTTTTGCCAGCGCATACTTTAAGTGAAGAAATTATTGAGCGGATCAAAGATTTTACCTGTCAGATCGCTCTGGGGCTTAAAGTTGTCGGACTTTTGAATATTCAATTTGCGATTAAGGGAAGCAAGGTTTTTGTCCTCGAGGTTAACCCTCGAGCCTCGCGGACGGTTCCTTTTGTGAGCAAGGCGACCGGCGTGCCGCTCGCTAAGATTGCCGCTCAGCTGATGGCCGGAAAAAAGCTCGAGGATTTCAGTTTTCCGTTTCTCGATGAGCTCAAGCACGTATCGGTCAAGGAATCGGTCCTACCGTTTTCGCGTTTTTCCGGCGTCGACATTGTCTTGGGACCGGAAATGAAATCGACGGGGGAAGTGATGGGCATCGATATGACCTTTGGCGCGGCGTTTGCCAAGTCCCAGGCCGCCGCCAATTCCGCCCTTCCCAAAAAGGGAAAGATCTTTGTGAGCGTCAATGATTTCGACAAGCGCCATATTGCGTTTTTAGCCAAACGCTTGGCGGATTTAAAATTCAGCATTGTCTCCACCAAAGGAACGGCCAAAGTTTTACAGACCAGCGGCGTTGCGGTGGAAGTGGTGGACAAACATGGCGAAGGAAAAAACAATCTATTGACATTGATTAAGAAAAATGAGATAAATTTGATTATCAACACACCTTCCGGGAAAAGGAGCCAGTCGGATATGCGGGCCATCCGCGCAGCGGCCATTTTGCACAACGTTCCATGCATTACGACCTTGCAAGGCGCGTGGGCAGCCGTCAACGGCATCGAGTCCAGCCTCGCCAAGGAATTCACCATACAGTCGCTGCAAGAGTATTATGGAGCCAAGCACGAAAAGATGCAGGTTTAGAGATTTACCCTGCTTCGCCAAATACTTATTGTGTTTGGCTTCGCAGGGTTGTCCGCTGAGAATTTTTGAAGCGACATCCGCCGAAGTTCTCCTTCGCTAAAGCTTTGGAGAAATCTCGCCGAAGCCTTGGCGAAGGCGGACTGAACACGTAAATAATTCAGCGAAGGCGGACAAAAACGAGAGAGGTGTTTCATGTGCGGTATAATCGGCGTCTCCAAACATGAAGAGGCCGCAAAGATTGCTTTTTTGGGGCTGTATGCTCTTCAACATCGCGGCGAGGAGGCGGCCGGCATCGCCAGTTACGACGGCAAGGACATCCATATCATCAAGGCGCCGGGTCAGGTGGCGGATGCCTTTGATGAGCGGGCGATCAAGGAACTCCAGGGGACTGTCGCCATCGGTCATTCGCGTTATTCGACGACGGGCTCAAGCAACATCAAGAATATCCAGCCGTTTCTTGCCATGCATAAAGGCAAACCCATCGCGGTTTCTCACAACGGCAATCTTACCAACACGGAAGAATTATACAAAAAGCTTGAAGAAGAGGGGGCTATCTTTCAGACGACGATGGACTCGGAGATCTTCGTGCATCTTTTGGCCCGCACCAAAAACGGCAACCTCAAGGATTGGTTCACTCACGCGCTTTCCCAAGTGGAGGGGGCGTATTCGGTGGTGTTTCTCATCGGAGATACGATTGTCGGCGTGCGCGATCCGCACGGTTTTCGTCCTTTGTGTTTAGGAAAGTTAGATGACGGATATATCCTCGCTTCCGAAACCTGTGCTTTGGATTTGACCCGGGCGCAGTTCATCCGTGAGATTGAACCCGGAGAGATGGTTTTTATCAAAGGCGATACAATCGAGTCCCATAAATTGCCGGGAAGTGAAAAAGCCAAAAAGGCCAAGTGCATTTTTGAGAATATTTATTTCGCCCGTCCGGACAGTAATATTTTTGACGACAACGTTTATCAGGTGAGAAAACGCTTGGGCGCCGAGCTGGCCAAAGAACATCCGGCCCAAGCCGATTTCGTGATGGCAATCCCCGACTCCGGCAGTTACGCGGCGCTGGGCTATGCCCAGGAATTAAATCTACCCCTTGAAATTGGAATGATCCGTAACCACTATATCGGCCGCACGTTTATCCAGCCGTCGCAATTTTTGCGGGATTTTAGGGTCCGGGTGAAACTTAACCCCATCAGCAGTGTTCTCAAAGGCAAAAAGATTATCGTCATCGAGGATTCGATTGTCCGCGGGACCACGAGTCGCAGCCGCATCGAGGAGTTAAGGAAGGCGGGGGCCAAAGAAATCCACATGCGCATCAGTTGTCCGCCTATCAAATTCCCTTGTTTTTATGGGATCGATTTTCCCAGCCGCAAGGAATTGGTCGCGTCCAATAAGACGGTCAAAGAGGTCGCGGATTTTATCATGGTGGATACGCTGGAATACTTAAGCCTTCAAGGAATGTTGAAGGTGATGAAGAATTCCGGAGATTTTTGTCACGCGTGTTTTACGGGCGAGTATCCGGTTAAGATCCCCACGAATCAAAGCAAGTATCTTCTCGAAGGAGTGAAGGCGTAAATGGCCAAGTTCATCTTTATCACCGGCGGGGTGGTTTCAAGTTTGGGAAAAGGCATCGCGGCCGCTTCCATCGGCAAGCTTCTGGAAGCGCGCGGCCTTAAGACGACTCTAATGAAGTGCGATCCCTATTTGAACGTTGATCCGGGCACGATGAATCCTTACCAGCACGGCGAGGTCTACGTGACCAGCGACGGCGCCGAGACCGATTTGGACTTAGGGCACTATGAACGTTTCACCAACGCGATCGTTAGCCAGGATAATAACATCACGACCGGAAAAATCTATTATTCCGTGATCATGAAGGAGAGGAAGGGCGATTATTTGGGGAAGACCGTCCAGATCATTCCCCATATCACCGATGAGATTAAGAATTCCATCCGGAAGGTCGCCAAGGAACGCGATGTGGACGTGACGATCGTGGAAATTGGCGGGACCGTCGGGGATATCGAGAGCTTGCCTTTTTTGGAAGCGATTCGTCAGATGAAATGGGAGCTCGGTGCCAACTATGCGCTCAATATCCATGTGACGCTTCTTCCTTATATCAAATCCGCCGGAGAACAGAAGACCAAACCCACCCAACACAGTGTTGGGCGCTTAAGAGAGATCGGGATCGCTCCCGATATTTTATTGTGCCGCACGGAAAAACATATTTCAAAAGAAGAACGAGAAAAGATCGCGCTTTTTTGCAACGTCGACAAAGAGGCGGTCATAGAAGCGGCCGATGTCAAGCACATCTACGAGGTGCCGCTCGCTTTTAAAAAAGAGGGCTTGGACGATCTTATTTTGAAGAAACTCAATATCAAAAGCGAAGATAACGATCTCAAAGAGTGGGAAGAGCTCGTCGTCAAACGTGTGCGTAACCCTCAGAAAGAAGTTAAGATTTCGGTCGTTGGGAAATACATCACTCTTCCGGATGCGTACAAATCGATTTATGAGGCCTTGGTGCACGGCGGGATTGCCAACAATTGCCGGGTGGTCATGAACCGCGTGGATTCCTCGGACCTTGATCATGGGGATGTGGAGAAATATTTGGGCGATTCCAACGGAATTTTGGTCCCGGGCGGGTTCGGTTCCCGGGGGGTTCAGGGAAAAGTGAGGGCGGTCAAATTCGCCCGCGAGAAAAACATTCCGTTTTTTGGCATCTGCCTGGGAATGCAGATCGCCAGTATCGAATTCGCCAAACACGTCTGCGGACGTAAAGACGCCAATTCGACGGAGTTTGATAAAGAAACGCAAGATCCGGTGATCAGTCTTTTGGAGGAACAAAAGGACGTGAAGAACTTAGGCGCCACGATGCGTTTAGGGTCGTATCCTTGCCAACTCAACAAGGATTCCCAGAGTTATCAGGCGTACAAAAAAGAAACGGTCACCGAACGGCATCGCCACCGCTATGAGTTTAATAATGAATATAAGGATTTATTCGAAAAGCACGGTATGATCTTCGCCGGTATTTATGGCCCTAAGGGACTGGTTGAGATTATTGAATTAAAAGACCACCCTTGGTTTGTGGCCTGTCAGTTCCATCCCGAGTTCCAGTCAAAACCGGACCGGGCCCATCCTCTGTTCCGCAATTTTATCAAGGCCGCCGTCTCTGTGTCTAAAAAAGAATTGTCTCCCGCGTCAACTTAAGGGAGAGTTTTTAAGCCCCGTTGCAATTTTTCATTGGGTATGTATAATGTTATGAGGTTTTGTCCTGCTTCGCGGCCATATTTTCATGTGGCCGCTGCGCAGAGACTTTTAGAGAAGTTTTAAAGGACTTCGTAGTGTAAGCTTCTACGAAGTTCTCCTTCGCTAAAGCTTCGGAGAAATCTCACCGAAGTCTTGACGAAGGTGGACTCAAACGCGAAAGCATTTGAGCGAAGTAGAGCGCGGGTGGCGGTTCTTCTTCGCCCGAACACTTTCGTGTTCGGGCTTCGAAGGAATCGCGGTACAATCTAAATTCAGAGCTTCGTAGTGTAAGCTTCTACGAAGCTCAAACGCGAAAGCATTTGAGCGAAGTAGAGCGCGGGTGGCGGAATTGGTATACGCGCACGTTTGAGGGGCGTGTGGGGTAACCCGTGAGGGTTCAAGTCCCTCCCCGCGCATTAAATTCATCCCATGACAGCTAACCCTAAAAAGTTGGACATCCTCCTTCAAGAGAGTTTTGTCCTTCACAAAGAAAACTTCCTTGGTCTTCTGAACATTGTCGTTCTCCCGCTTGTTCCTTTGATCGCGTTCTACCGCGCTATCGAGCAATTTTTTACAAAACCCGTCGATGTCGAGCTCATGTATCTGCTTATTGTAAAAAAGATATCTCATAGCGAAGGGTATCTTGGGATGAGCTTCTGCGCGATTATTCTCACCTTTATCGCTCTTATTCTTTGTCAAATCGCCTTAATGAAAAGAATCGATGCCGGGGCCCGTCAACGAGATATGTCCAGCTTTAAGGCTTATCAAGAAGCCTTCGCGCTTTTGGGGCCTTACTTTCTTTTTTGCATGAGACTCTTTGTGAAAATTTTTTTGTGGTCTTTGTGTTTTATTCTTCCCGGGGTTTATTTTTCCATGATGTACTCTCTGTCACCGTTGGCATTCACGATCGACGGCAAACGGGGCAGGGACGCCTTGGATTTGAGTAAAAAAATTATGCAGCTTTATGCGAGGAACGTTATTGGTTATACGCTGATTGTTTTTATTCTCATGCTGCTGCTTTTCTTCTTTGCCAATATCTGGCTGGCCGGCCTTTTCGGCGTTAACGAAGAAGGAGAGGTGAGAATCCTTCCTTTTATCGGAGAAGGGCTTTTTGTCACGGTCGAGGTGAATCTCGTTATCTATATGACAGCGTTTATGTATTTTCTTTATAATGATTTGAAAAATAACCTTGAATCGAAACTTGCAGTCTTAAAGAGCCCGTAACTGATGAAAAAGACGACACAGGTGAGCGCCAGCATTCTCTGTTGTGATTTTACCCGCCTGGGGGATGAGATCAAGAAGTGTGAGGATGCCAGGGTCGATAGTTTACACGTGGACGTGATGGACGGCCACTTTGTTCCCAACATTTCCATTGGCACCGTTATTATCGAGGCGATCCGATCCAAGACAAGACTACCGATCGAGGCCCACCTCATGATCGAAAACCCGACGCGATATATTGACGCCTTCATGGCCGCCGGCGCGGATATCGTTTCCATCCACGCGGAGTGTTATGGACCCTTAAAAGAAAATTGTCGTTTGCCCGGACAATTCCCCAAGGAGGTGGATTTGATAGACGCCCCGGCGGCTTTGGCTGATATCCGAAAGATTAGGCAAAAAGGCAAGAAAGCTTTCATTGCGGTCAATCCGGGCACACCGTTATGCATCAAACCGCTTTTGGAGGAGGTGGATGGCGTTCTGGTCATGTCCGTCAACCCGGGGTTTACCAAACAGAAATTTATTCCCGAGGCGCTTTTGAAGATTCAGGAATTAAAAAAAGGGTATTCGGGAAATATTTCGGTGGATGGAGGCGTGAACGCCTTGAGCGCTTCCCAAGCCGTCAAAGCCGGGGCCGATATTCTGGTCACGGCCAGTTACTTTTTCGGATCTCTTGATCCTAAAAGTTTGGTGAAGGCATTGAAGGAACTAAGGGCGAGGGGATGAGGAAAGTTCGCAAAATGTTTGATAAATTTTTTCGGCAAGGCCTGCAGGCAGGCAGGCATGGCCAGACCGCTGTCGAGTATCTATTGCTTTTGACTATCGCGGCGGTCGTTGTTTTTGTCGGCTTTCAAAGGCTTTTACCTCGTGTCGAAGGCACCTCCAACCAATTTTTCAATAAAGCCACCCAAGGCATTATGGGAAAACCGGCCGAGCCGATTACTCCAGCAGCCCCCGCTACCCCCCCGTTGGTTTGTGGCGACAACAAGTGTGATCCCCCAGAACAGTGTTTTACCTGTCTTGTGGATTGCGGGCCGTGTCCTCCCCCGCCGCCGGAAGATCTCGTACCTCCTCCACCGGGACAATAACCGCTTTCGACGATTTTATTGACGATTGTTCCTTAAAAGACGTTTTTTTCAAGAGAACAATCGTCGTCCCTGTTTTCCTTAAAATTGATTCAGAGGAAACTGGGACAGCCCTCACTTCCTCTGTATATTTTTTAAGGAAAGTGAGGGCGAGATGTTGGCCTTCCTTAATGTTATTGGATGAGAAAAGGCCAATAAGGATTATTCTTTGCGTTGGTTTCTGACGTAGTTACTTTTTTCAACGCCTTTGGCGAATTTTTTGAGCTCGGCGCCTATTTCGCTGATTTGAGCGACGTGCGTGATTTTTTGTCTGGCGTTACTGACCAAACCAATCGAAACGGCAAGTAATCCCAGCTTAATTTCATTGCCTTGGCGGTCTTTCCCAAGGATGAAGCCCTTCCGGCGGTCTTCCTCGCTGTAAAAGTGCGGCGCCATCTTGTCGAATTCTTTGATGATCGTTTCACAGATACCATCGGCCTTGGAATCTTCGACGATGAAGACGAAATCGTCCCCCCCGATGTGTCCCACGAATCCGTCGGGGCCGCCTTGTTCCCGCGCCGTCTGAATGAGGATGCGCGCGGTGGAACGGATGATCTCATCGCCTTTTTCAAAGCCGTACTTGTCATTGTAATTTTTGAATTTATCAATGTCCGCATGGCCGACGGCGAAGGTTTGTTTGGCATCAATCCGATGTTGTAATTCTTCCATAATCGAGGTGTTGCCGGGCAGGTGAGTGAGAGGATTGGCGTCGAGGCTTCGGACGGTTCTTCTTAAAATCATCCGGATGCGCGCCATGAGGCTGTCGGGTTCAAAAGGTTTAACGATGTAGTCGTCCGCCCCGGCCTCAATGCCGCCCACCATGTCCTTGATCTCGCCTTTGCCGGTCAACATGATGACGGGAATATGCCTTAAGAGAATATCTTTTTTCACGGCCTTTAAAAATTCCTGTCCATTCATGACCGGCATCGTATAGTCGCAGAGGATCAAATCCGGATTTTTCGTTTGAGTCAGCTGTAACCCTTCTAAGCCGTTGTGAGCTTGGAGTATGTCATAGTGCTCGGACAAAGTGATTTGGAGGACATCGAGGATGTCCGGATCGTCGTCAATGGTTAGGATTCTTTCTCTGTGCATAATTTTTAATGGGAAGATCTTAAGCCTTCTCGTTTTTTGTTTCCGGTTTTAGCTCTTTGCGTTCAAGAGGGATGCTAAAGTGAAACGTGGTTCCTATCCCCACTTTGCTGGTGACCCAAATTGTGCCTTGATGGGCCTCAACGATGTTTTTGGCGAGTGAAAGTCCAAGACCGGACCCCTTGACATTTTGGTTGATCTCATTATCGACGCGATAAAATTCATCGAAAAGTTTTTCCAGATCATCCTTTTTGATACCAATACCGGTGTCGGTAACTGTAAAAATGACATTCTCCTGATCCAGTTTAGCCTCAATGGTGATTTTACCGTTTTCCGGGGTGAACTTGATGGCGTTTCCAACAAGGTTGATGAAGACACGCTCGAAATGGCTACGGTCGATCGTTATGGGAGGAATATTGTCTGCGATCTGGACGATCAACTGGATGTTCTTGTCTTTCATTTGCGGCGTGAGAAGGTCGCGAACATTCTCGAGCATCGTCGCCACAGGGGTCTTGGCGAAGACCATCTCCACTTTTCCTGATTCAATACGCGAGATATCGAGAAGATCATTGATGAGTTTGACAAGGTTATCTGAATGTTTGTTAATTTTGCCCAGCCGGTCCTTGACCTCCGGAGGGACGCTGCCAATCTTTCCGGACATAAGCAGCGAGGCGTATCCCTTGATGGAGGTTAAAGGAGTCCTTAATTCGTGAGAAACGGCGGAAATGAAGTCGGTTTTCATTTTAGAAATCTTTTTGACCTCTTCGAGGGCCGAGGCGAGTTGTTTTGTGCGTTCCTGAATGTTGGACTCCAATTCTTGACGGGAACGATACACCTGTTCAAAAAGTTGGGCGTTTTCGAGCGACTGTCCGATTTGGTTGGCCAAAATCGAGAGCAATTCTTCGTCGCCTTCGGTTACTGTCGAGGTGTCGGAGCGGTTCCCGACGAACACAACGCCGATGATGCCGTCCTGTGTCAGGATAGGGGCGAGGATGAAATGCTCGACATCGAATAATTGCGTGATTTTTTCCTTATGTTGCTTTGGCGTAGAGAGCGAAGAGAACGTGTGCCCTTCTTTAAGGGCGCTCGAGAGATTTCGATCTTTCTCAAGTTGAGAAATGATAGCGCTGATTTCCTCTTTTGAAGAGCCGGATTCGATGCGGCAATGAAGTTTTTTATCGGCGTCGTACATAAGAACGAGGTTTTTTTCGAATCCAAGCTCGCTCATGAGCGGCTGGTCCAGACGCCGGAAGATTTCCTCCTCATCAAGGGTCGTGCTGATAAGCCGCGAGGTTTTTTGCAGGGCGTTTAAACCATTCAAACGTTTATCCAGCTCTTCCTGGGCCTTGTTGAGCTCCAGATCCGTTTTGACAATGAGCTTTGCCTGCTCGTCGAGTTCGTTGAACGAACGCGTCATTTTATTCAAAGAGCCTTCGAGTGTTTTGACCTGGTCGCTTTTGATGATAAGAAAAAAGACGAGAACCGCGAGGATCATCAAAAGGATCGTTCCGGCGAGAGTGAAGATCCCCAGAAGGTCTGGGCTGTTCAAAATTTGCGTTAAAATTTGCGTTAGGCTATCCATAATTACCCTATCCCTAAGATGACGATGGTTTCGTTCTGTAAATAGGTTTTTTTTGTGACTTCGTAAGAACTCAAAGGAGAAATTTCTCCGTGAGAGTACATGCCAAAAATAGGAATGTTTTGCCCGAGGACTTCCTTAATCGTCTGGATTTCGCCGAATGCGCCGCGCCCCAAGAGTTTCTGGCGTCCCAGGCATTCGAAGATGATGAGGAGCTTGGGCGCATGTCCGGCCAGGGTGTCCTTGATTTCCTGGGCGGCCGCGGCCGCGGCCTGGCGGCAGGCGTCCTTGTTGCCGATCATCAAATGAATTTCTGCGTCCTGAGGGATGTCTCCCTGACAGACAATGCTTCCATCTGCCAGTATTTCGACGGGGTTGCGCAGCAAATAATCTTTTTCCTCCGAGAGGTAGATTCCCAAAGGGTAGAGGATGGCCAGTTGGGTCAGTTGCGATCCTTGTAGGTTCTTCGCTTCTTCTCCAAAAAATTCTCCATAAATACTGACGGCTTTTTTATCGTCGATGGTCTTGATGATGTTCCCTTTCACTTGAGTGATGAACCGCGGTTTCCCCAAGGGTTTCCAACCGTGTTTACTGCCCACCGCGATACGCAAGCTCCCGCCCAAAAGGACGCCGGTCGCCGAACCACTCAGGGGTTTATCTTGGAAATATTGATAGGTTTTCTTAAAATGAAAATCATCGATACTGCCGGCCCCGATGACGGGAAAGACGTTCCCAAAGACTTCCTGCACGCCTTTGATGAAAGGAGAGGTGTCCCCGAGAAGTCCATCGATAAAGAAAATGAAGGCTTGACGGCGATGGTGGCCGAAATTCGAAGTCGCATTATGAGCAAAAACCGCGCCGGCCTCACGTTTATCAGACGCCTCAATATCACTGACTTGACCGATCCCAAAGTTCATTTCGTCAGAACTGATAGCTAGAATGGCAATCCCTCTTAAGGAAATAAGCTCAGAGAGGATGATTCCGGCGCAGGAGCTGCCGATGAGCCGCTCGGGATTTAAAACCTTGCGAACTATCAAAAGAGTTTCTAAGGGGCTGTAATGAATGGTATTGACAATGACGACCAGATGGACCTTTTTATCTTTGATCTGTTCTTTGGCCTGGGAAGCGGCGGTGAGGATGGCCTGGGCGGTATTGACTTCTTCGCTGAATCCGATACCAATATGGGTGGCCATGATTTTTAAAACTCCTTGGGTAGAATTCTATGATATTCTAACCACTGTGATTGGGGGTGTCAATAATTTTTGTTGATTCCGAGGAGGATTGTGTTATTATTGAGAAAAATTTGGCCCCATCGTCTAGCCTGGTCAGGACGTCTGCTTCTCAGGCAGAGAACACCGGTTCAAATCCGGTTGGGGCTACAGAAATGAACCCTTTGCGATTTAATAGCTCGCAGAGGGTTTTGTATTTTTAGGGTTTTTTTGAAAGCGCTACCTTGCAAATTGCAAAAACATCGTATATACTTCGTTTAGGTCAAACAGCGCTCTTTTAAAAAATGTTAACGATAAAGGCAAACCCAGGGTGACCTGGGGGCCCTTACCGGACCTGAGGAAGGTTCAGTAAGGCCTTGCGCAACAATAGGTTACGCAATGGCAAAACCGTGGATCCTTGAAAAGGACTGCCTGGTTACCGAAAAATACAGATGATTATTGTGCCTTCTCTGTCCACGGTACCCGCGGCCTTTTGAAAAGATCCGGCTTTTCCGTGGAGGGTACAATGAAAAGAATTTTTTCCATATTCATCTATCTCTGCTTGACCATGATCCCGGTGGCTCCTTTGGGGGCCAACTTCCCCGCGGGGAATAGCATTGATTCCCACCTTCTCAATTGGTTTAAATCCAACATCAGTCCCACGACCCAGCTTCCTTACAGTTTTTATATTCCTGACCAAGCCAAGGATCTCGTTTATCAAAACATGGACGCCTCCGGCGCCGTCAATGGTGCTATTGAACGGACGATCACCCAAGGCGGGCTGGATATTTATGACGGGGCCGTGTATCAAATTGTCTTAAGCATGGCCGGCGGACCGGAGAACATGCAACGAGCTTTTCTTCCTCTGGCGTATTACTGGCAAGGATCCGTGGGGGACCTTTGGAACGTCCGCTCAGGTTATCCTATCAATCTTTTTGTTTATGATGCCCGCAATCCTGAAGCCGTGAGTTCAAACGCTCACCGCTACGGGGAGCGCGGGTTTATTTTTCGTCTCATTAATGCCGATGGAAAATTTTTGGTAACCGATCCTTTAGACGGCAAAAAAACGCTTGCCGGTTTTCCTGAACAGGAGCGCCTGCACTGGGTCGATTGGAAGCCGGTGGCCGGCGAAAACGCGTGGGTGGTTATCGCCGCCATGCAGATGTATCATAAAAAATATTATGATGAAGATACTCGCGCCTATGTTCATCAGCCGGACAGTGTTGAGCTAAAGCTCAGTGAAGAATTGGCGCGCGCCGCTTTGATCCTTCAATCCGAGACCGGCGGCATCCGCATGGCCCCCATGGGCACCCACCGCACTCTCACTCAAGAAGAGCACAAGGATTTTGATGAACATAATTGGTGGTATAACCATATCTCGACGGAAAATAATCTTTCATGGTACGCGGCTTTGCGCATGTTGTATGACGTGACGGGCAATGCCGATTACAAAAAAGCCATGCAAGGCATTGAGAGGTATCTGCATTTTGTTTGGGACAAAGAAAACGGCCTGTTCCATCAAGGGGTCTATCAGGTTCGGGGAGAGTGGATATTCGCCCGCGAGCATTTTGCCTTGGATGTTCAAACCTGGGCCGTGGCTTGTTTGGGGCCGCGGATGCTTGACAGTTGGTTTGGGGAAGGCGCGTCCTATAGGATTTGGCAGGCAGCCAAACAACACGCCGGAGTCTTTGATGCCCGGGGGCAAATTTTGGGTGTCGGTTATACGGACGAGCATGATCGGATTTCGGTGGAATGGAGCGCGGGCGCCATGGTGGCTCTCGAGGAATTGGTTAAGTATTATCTGGGAACACAACCTGTCTTGGCCCAGGAACTTTTTAAAGATAAATTGACGATACGCCAATCCATGGAAACGCTGCGCCATCGAATTTCTGACACACAATCGGCGTACAGTTATTCTTCCCGACGAGGATGGATCCCTTTCGGATGGAATTCCCATGACCCCCAGGTCATGAGCCTGGTCTCCACCGGCTGGATGATGTTCGTGGATGCCGGCGTGAATCCGTTTTGGTTTATTAATGACGGCGCAATTTATGGACCCCGCTATGGCGGGGGAACATAAATTGCTGCCGGAATTAACCCCGCCGTCTTCGGGCGGGGTCCATTGACTTTCTCCCCATAAACAATCTATAGACACATCCCGAAAGCCTTGATAAAATCGAACCGTTCTTCTAGGACTCCCATGATGAAAAAGTTCTTTACCGAGATTTTGAAATCTCTGTAATTTGTGGTATGATTTTACCTTCTTAACACAAAGGGGCTGTTATGCGAAGATACGGGTGGGTATGTTTGTTATTTTTTCTGACGGGCTGCATTATGCTGCCGGAGAGAACCGCGCCGCCGCCCGTAGAATCCGCCCCAAAGTCAGTTGTCAGAGAATTGACCAGTATCAGCCGGGTTTCTTTGCGTATGACCAAGGAAGAAGTCAAAGGGCTGATGGGGCCTTCAGTGACGATTGGTTTTGAAAAATCTTTTCCGTCGGCCGATTTTACGCCCATCACCATCCCCAATCCGCAGCGCACAGAAGTGGTCAAGGCCCGTTGGAAAACTTGGGAGGTTGAGTATTATTTCACGCAAGTCAATCAGCCCGATGGTATTATCTCCGATGATGAATTAACGCCGCTGGTCTTTAAAAACGGTCGGCTGGCCGGTCAAGGCTGGGCGTTTTTAAAGACCATCAAACCGCGATGAATGATTTTTCCAACGATTCCAATCCGCTTTTAATTCCTCATGAGACTCTAAGACCGTTCGCGGGGCACCGGTATTTTAAGACGGCCGCGGCCTTGGAGGTGGAAATCGGTTTTGGTTTGGGGGAATTCCTGACGCGTAAGGCCCAAGAAGAGCCACAGAAAAACTTTTTAGGAATCGAGATTGACGGGCAGCGATTTAAAAAAGCGCTTCGTCGTCTCGTGAGAGAAAACGTCGTGAACGTGAAAATCATTCAACTGGATGCGTGGGTGGTTTTTGAGCGATTCCTCAGTCCTTGCTCGGTCGAACAGGCGTACAGCCTTTTTCCCTGCCCATGGCCTAAGAAGGGGCATGCCAAGCACCGTTTGTTTTCGCGGGAATTCTTAAAGCTTGTTAACAGCCGGTTAGTGGAAAAGGGTGAGTTTAAAATTGTGACCGATCATTATCCTTACCGGGATTGGATTATGGAACAGGTGAGCGATACGGGATTTAAGATACAGACCAAAGACGTGAAGACCCAGTTTGACACCAAGTTTGAACGCAAATGGCGCGAGGCCGGACGGGAAAGTTTCTGCGAGTTGCGGCTGCAGAAAATCCGGCATACCCCCATGCCGTTTTTAAAGGACGCGGCGCTCTCCCCCTTAAAAAGCAAACACTTTGATCCCCAAAAGTTTTCCTTTGTCCATCGAAAAATCTTGCCGGTCATTCTTTTTAAGGATTTTCTTTTTGATGCTTCACAACAGAAGGCCTTAGTGCTTCTTCTTGTCATCGAGAAATATCTGCGGCAAAGATTTTGGATTGAAATCG
>CAYJRN010000004.1:46054-138815 GCA_964372915.1 uncultured Planctomycetales bacterium | reverse complement strand
TTCTTGTTCAAGCTCAAAACTATTTCTACCTTTCATCACAACCTCCCTTTCTACTTTGAGGTAGATTTTTTGATTAAAAAGGCGCAGGGAGGAACGCCTTAACCGGGCTTAAATCCTATCTGTCCTTTCGATTTTTCGGGTGGTGGCTCCAAGAATTGACGAATGGCGTCAAAAACAACTTTGAAATTCTCATCGTGCTCTCTATATTTTCTTTCCAACGCTTCGATTTTATGTTGAAGATCTTTATGAGAGAGCATCATTTCTCTTAATTTTGTGAACGTCCGCATAATCTGTATATTGACTTCAATCGCTCGCTCACTATTTAAAACACTAGAAAGCATGGCAATGCCTTGCTCCGTAAAAGCTAACGCAAGATATTTGCGGTGCTGCCCTCTCTTTAAGGTCGCAAATTGCGATCTTAAAGACTTCATTTCATCTTCAATCAATTGAAACATAAAATCTTCCGGAAAACGCCTTAAATTTCACCGTACCTGCTCATTGAGCCTTCTTGTTGCTACATTGTACAATTCTGCCAGGTCTTTATCTAACATGACTTTGCGACCTCGGATCCAATAAATCTTCCTTTCAATCAAAGTTTGCGCGATGATCTCTAGTTTTTTCTGCTTCATCACAACCTCCCTTTCTACCTGGGATAGATTTGTTGATTAAAAAGACGCAGGGAGGAGCGCCTGTTTGAGGTCACAAATCAAATGAGCCCGCTATTTATGGAACGACAGTGAACATAAATGGCGAGGCGAATTTGTCCCCGAAGCAAAGCGAAGGGGATGTGATCTCAAGGCTTCACGTTCAAGATCATAGATTGTGATCTTGAAGACTGAGGTGGTAACACATTGTGAGCACCTTGAGACAAAAATTTCAAAGAACGATTCAAGTCAAGCACTACGTCTCCGAAATTCCATGACATTTCCCACAGCTACATCCTGCATCATGAAATCCCACTAAAAAACTCTTCCATCTTCCCAAAATCCTTCTTCCCCGGCTCTTTTTCAACGCCGCTGGAAACGTCGACGGCAAAGGGATGAAGAGCTTCGACCGCAGCAGCGACATTCTCAGGATTAAGTCCACCGGAAAGAATAACCGGTTTTGGTAAGGTCCGCCCTTTTAGAATATCCCAGTTAAACGTCTTGCCGCTGCCGCCAAAAGAATCTTCAGCAAAAGTATCCATCAAATACGCGGCCACCGGATACTCACCCAGCCCGCTGATATTGAAATCTTCTTTGACACGAAACGCCTTAATAACTTTATATTTTTTGCCCAAGCGCCCACACATCTGCGGCGATTCATCGCCGTGAAGCTGGATCGTGCTGATTCCGCAAAAATTCATGATGTCTTTAATCGCCCCTTCACTCTGGTTGACGAACACCCCCACCGGCGTCACAAAAGGCGGCAACGCTTCGATGATCTTTTTTGCCTTAAAAGGAGAAATATAGCGCGGACTTTTCTTGGTAAAAATAAATCCCAAGGCCCAGGCGCCTAACTCGGCCGCTTTAAGAGCGTCTTCTCTATTTGTAATGCCGCAGATTTTGACTCGAACCATTAGATCCCCTTTATATCCGAAATCGTTGCTCGGTGCTCGGTGCTCGCTTGAGGAACAACGAAAACCGAACAACGAATCCCTATCCAAACATCACTTCTCTCATCTTCTGCGCCACATCCGGCGCCTTCAAGAACGTCTCTCCGATTAAAACCGCGTGCGCGCCCAGGCCTTTGAGCGTTTCAATATCCTTATGCGTTTTCAAACCGCTTTCGGCAACGATGATTTTGCCTTTAGGGATTTTTGGAATGATTCTATGACTTGTCGTCACATCCACCTTAAACGTATGCAAATCCCGGTTGTTGATGCCGATAGTCTCGGCCTTGGCTTTGAGCGCGCGCTGAAGCTCTTTCTCATTATGAATCTCGACGAGTGGATCCATGTCGAGCTGCGCGGCCACTGTGATAAGCTGTTTGAGCTCACTGTCGGTCAAAATCGCTGCAATCAAGAGAACGGCGCTCGCCCCATGATAAAACGCCTCGAAAAGCTGTCCCTCATCAATAATGAAATCCTTAGTGAGGATGGGAAGATTATAGCTCTCGCTCACTTTCTTGATATCCATGGGCTTGCCTAAGAAATATTTTTCTTCCGTAAGAATCGAATACGCGACCGCGCCATTTTCAGCGTAAATTTTCGCAAGTTTCATCAAATCAAAGCGCTCGGCGATGAGTCCCGCTGAGGGCGAAGCCTTTTTGATCTCCGCGATCAAGTTCACTTGTCCCGGCTTTGAAATAGCTTTCTTGAACACATGATTCCGCGTGAACTTATCCTTGCTGAATTTTTTCTTGAGCGAGTCAAAAAAGGCCTTCTTGCTCAAAAGAAGGCCGCGCTTGTGTTCCAGAATTTTTGTCAAAAAATCAGACACCGGTAAACTCCTGAAGAGCTTCCAACTTTTCCAAGGCCTTGCCGGAATCGATGGATTGGTTAGCGAGCGCAATGCCCTCGGCAATGTCTTTGGCCTTCTCGGCGATATAAAGCCCACAGGCCGCATTAAGAATCACGATGTCGCGTTTGGGGCCGCCTTTTCCTTTCAAAATTTCTTGAGCGATTTTTACGTGCGTTTTAAGATCCCCGCCTTGTAAATCCTCTTCTTGGGCCGGGGCTATTTTGAAATCCTTAGGGTTGATTTCATATTCGATGATATTTTGGCCGTTAAATTCATGAACGAACGTTTTGCCGGTCGTGGTGACTTCGTCCATGCCATTTAAGCCGTGCACGACCATGGCCCGCTTTAAACCCAAATTCTTTAAAACCTGTACCATCGGCGACAATAAATCCTTGCGATAAACGCCCAGCATCTGGTGCGTGGCCATAGCCGGATTGATGAGCGGCCCCAGGATGTTAAAAATGGTTTCAACGCCCAATTCTTTGCGCACGGCAGCGACATTTTTCATCGCCGGATGAAATTTCTGGGCGAACAAAAACGCGATACCGATTTCATCCAGACACTCACTTAAAAGCTCCTGCTCGGCATTCAGGTTGACGCCCAAAGCCTCCAAAAGGTCCGCGCTTCCCGCTTTGCTGGAAACCGACCGATTACCATGCTTGGCGACCGCGACCCCGGCCCCGGCAATGACAAACGCGGCGATCGTCGAGATATTGAACGTATTCTTTTGATCCCCGCCGGTCCCGCAGGTATCCAGAACGATGTCGCGGCACGTGCCAACTTTGAGCGCAAAACGCCTCAGGATGCGCGCGGCGGCAGTGATTTCATCGACCGTCGGGCCTTTCTCGCGTAAGGCCAAAAGAAACGCGGCTATTTCTTCCTTTTCCGCTTTCCCGGACATGATAGCCTGCATCACCTTTTCCATTTCAGCAGCTGAGAGGTCTTCCTTATTTTTCAATTTCTGCAGGACGGGTTTCATGGCAGTTTAAGAAAATTCTTGAGGATCTCTTTCCCGACCTTAGTGAGGATGGATTCGGGATGAAATTGAACCCCCCATAAAGGAAACGTTTTGTGGCGGATCCCCATAATCTGTTTGTCCTTAGTCCAAGCCGTGAGTTCCAGGCACTCCGGAAGGGTCTTGCGGTCAATGACGAGGGAATGATAACGCGTGGCTTCGAAAGGCACATCAATATTCTTAAAAAGATCTTTGCCGTCGTGATAAATCATCGAGGTTTTGCCGTGCATGAGCTGCTTCGCCCCAACGATCTTGCCTCCATAGACATAACCAATCGCCTGATGCCCCAGGCAAACCCCTAGAATGGGAATTTTCCCGGCAAAGGCTTTGATCAGCGGCGCGGAAATGCCGGCATCCTCGGGCCGGCCGGGCCCGGGAGAAATCACAATGCGTTCCGGTTTCAGACTTTTGATGTCGGTTAAAGAAAGGGCATCGTTCCTGAAAACCTTGAGTCGCGCTTTGAGTTCCCCAAAATACTGCACGAGGTTATAGGTGAAGGAATCATAATTGTCGATCATTAGGATCATAGAAAAACACTCATTTTGTCGTTCGTCTTTCGTCGTTGGTCGTTCGTAAATTTGACGAACGACGAGCAACTAACGACGAACGACGATCTTTATTCTTTCTCCCGCCACACCTTCGCCCCCATGGCGTTAAGCTTTTCATCGAGATTTTCGTACCCGCGCTCAAGGTGATAAATGCGATGGACTTCGGTTTTGCCTTTAGCGGCGAGTCCGGCGACGACCAGAGCCGCGGAGGCACGCAAGTCCGAGGCCATGACCGGCGCGCCATAAAGGGTCTTGACGCCTTCGACGATCGCGTTGGTGCCTTCGCGGCGGATGTTGGCGCCCATACGATTGAGTTCCGCAATATGGATAAATCTGTCCGGATAAACCTTGTCCGTGATAACGCTCACCCCCGGGGTCATGGCCATAAGCGCCATAAACTGCGCCTGTAAATCCGTCGGAAAACCCGGATAGGGAAACGTCGTGAGGCTCGTGGGTTTCAGCGTACGGCTACAGTTCACCTTGATGCAATTGTATTCCTTTTCGAACTTCATTCCCGCATCTTCCAAGCGATCCAGAAGAGCCAGAAGATGCATGTAGTTGATGTCTCTCACGGTGATGTTGCTTCTGGTGGCGGCGGCCATTAAAATGAACGTCCCGGCCTCAATACGATCTGAAATCACTGTATGCGTGGCGCCGTGCAATTTCTTGACGCCGGTGATGACGAGCTGCGGCGTGCCCTTGCCTTTGATCTTAGCGCCCATCGCAATCAAAAAATCCGAGAGATCCTCGATCTCCGGTTCGCAGGCGGCAGACTCAATCATCGTTTCTCCCTGAGCCAAGGTCGCCGCCATCATCACATTCGCGGTCGCCAACACCGAGGAACCAAATCCGCCCCCCAAATACATGTGATTGCCTTTCAAACGTCTGGCGGTCGCAAGGATGTAGCCGGCCTCATACCCGACATTCGCCCCGAGCGCCTTGATGCCTTTGATATGCAGATCCACCGGGCGAATCCCAATCACGCATCCGCCGGGCAAGGAGACTTTGGCCTTCCCCAGTTTCGCCAAGAGCGGGCCCAAGACGCAAAACGATCCGCGCATTGTTGAAACAAGTTTGTATTCGGCAACGTGATTGATGGCCTGACCATTTCTGGTTGAAACGGTGATTGTGTCCCGGCCGATATCCACGGTCTTTCCTAAAGAACGCAACAGTTTGATCATTGTTAGGGTATCACACAGCCGCGGCACGTTACGAAAAACGCATTCATCATCGGTGAGTAAGGTCGCCGCCAAAATCGGCAACGCCGAATTTTTGGAACCACTCACCCGGACTTCCCCTTTTAAAGAATGTCCGCCTTCAATGACCAGTTTATCCATTACTTAAAACCTCTGCGCTATGATGATCCGATCTTGTTGATTAAAATCCTTGCGCACTTCGATGGGCTCAAAACCTTCCTGCTCTTGAAATATTTCCTTAATAGCGGCTCCCTGCCCATCGGCGCATTCCACTATCAGAAACCCGCCGGATTTTAAGAACACCTGGCCTTCGGCAATCAGTCGGCGATACACAACCAGGCCGTCAACGCCGCCGTCCAGCGCCAGAGAAGGCTCTTTTTGAACGTCCCCGGGAAGCTTCGCCCAATCCCCGCTTTTGATGTACGGTGGATTGGAAACGATGATATCGAACTTCCCATTGACGCGGCCAGTCGTCGGAAACCCGCTCAATAAATCGCTTTGTAAAAACTCGATTTTGTTTTCGACAGCGTTGATTTTAGCATTCTGACGGGCTAAATCAAGCGCATCTTCTGATATGTCGAGAGCAACGACACGGCATCCTTCAATATTTTTGGCAAGGGCAATGGCGATGTTGCCCGAGCCTGTGCCGACATCCAAAATAGTCGACGGCCGTCGACTATTCGTTTTTACGATTTTCAAAACAGCATCCACCAAAAGTTCTGTTTCAAAACGAGGGATGAGAACGCGAGTGTCCACGAGGATCTTAAGGCCATAGAATTCCGTGTAGCCCAAGATGTATTGCAACGGCTCGCCCTCTGTACGCCTCCTTTCCATAGAAGAAAGGAGATTCTTCTCTTGGAGGGATAGGGGCGGCGCATCAACATAAAGATCGATGCGCCGGCAATTCTTAATCGAAGTCAAAAAAAGTTCGGTTTCCGTCATCGTGCCTTATTCGCTTTTCGTTTCGGCTTTCAATAAAGCCCCGGTGATCTCATCAAGGCCGCCTTCCATGACACTGGGAAGCTGGTGAGTGGTAAATCCAATACGGTGGTCAGTCACCCGTCGATCGGGAAAATTATACGTGCGAATTTTTTCGCTGCGATCCCCCGACCCAATCTTGGAACGCCGCTCCTGGGTCGCCTTGGCCATCGCTTCCTGTTTGGCCTTGTCCAACAGCCTCGCTCTTAAAACGCGCATGGCCTTGGCTTTATTTTTCATCTGCGAACGTTCGTCCTGGCACACGACGACGGTTCCCGAGGAAATGTGGGTGATGCGCACCGCCGAATCGGTTGTATTGACGCCTTGCCCGCCCGGACCCGAGGCCCGAAACACATCGATCTTCAAATCTTTTGGGTCCAGGGTGAGTTCAATCTCTTCGGGTTCAAATAAAACCGCGACGGTCGCCGCTGAGGTATGAATACGGCCCGAGGCTTCGGTGGCGGGGACGCGCTGGACGCGATGCACCCCGCTTTCCCATTTTAAAAATCGGGACGCGCCTTTGCCGCTGATGCTAAAGATGACTTCCTTAAAACCCTTGGTATCGGAGGGGCTGCTGCTGATGGATTCGACACGCCAGCCTTTTGAATCCGCATACTTTGTATACATCCGGTAAAGATCCGAGGCAAAGAGACTCGCCTCTTCGCCTCCGGTGCCGGCGCGGATTTCGATGATGATATCTTTGTCTTTTTCTTGATGGGCCGGATTGGTCAGCCGATCGAGTTGGGCTTCGAGCTTAAGTTTTTTTTCTCCGAGGTCCTTAAGCTCGGTTCTCGCCAGCTCCTCGAACTCTTTGTCGTGCTTCTCAACCAGAAGTTTTTTGAGATCGGTAATCTGATTTTCGGTTTCCCGGTAAACCTTAAACGCTGCAACAATCGGGGCGATATCGGAGAGTTCTTTACCCAGCTTTTGCACCTGGGATTGGTCCGCGCTCACTTCGGGGTCGGCAAGAAGATTTTCGATCTGATGGTAGCGCTTTTCTACCTTTTCAAGCTTTTTGATCATTTTCGATCATGCGGCTTTTTTTTTGAATTTTTTGTTAAAGCGTTCAATGCGGCCGGCGGTATCCACGAACTTCTTGGCGCCGGTAAAGAACGGATGGCAACTCGAGCAGATTTCGACTCTGATGTTCTTTCTCGTCGAGCGTGTGTGGATCACGTTGCCGCACGCGCAGGTGATCGTGGTTTCCTCATAGGCCGGATGAATATTCAATTTCATATGGTTTTACTCCTCTTGAGCACGTGACTTATGGAGCACCAAATTGGTGCGAACATAAGTCACTGTGCGAATTGAACCCAGCACTAATTTCCTACCTTTAATGAATCATTAAGACGATTTTTCAGGTGGGTTCTTGCTTGACCATAATGCTTCAATTTGATTTCTCTGGCCCTGGCGTCTTTTTCCGCCAAATAAGCTTCGTAGTATATCAATTTCCAACGCTCAATTCCAGCATTATGTTCTTTCAGCCTTCTTTTAAGATCATAAGTATAACCATAATAAAGCTCTCCCTTGTTTAAATTTTTCAAAACGTATAAATAATGCATGGAAATTAGTGCTGGGAGAATTCCAACAGCAACTTATGTCACTTTGTTCCATAAGTTGCGTCGTCATTCTACTTGTTCATATTTTGCAAGAACTCTTTATTGCTCTTGAATTTCCCAATCTTGTCGATCAAAAGCTCCATGGCCTCCGCAGAATTGAGGTCATTGATGGCCTTTCTAAGGAGCCAGATCCTCGAGAGATCGTCCTTATCCGTCAAGAGCTCCTCATGGCGGGTGTTGGAACGCTTGATGTCGATGGCCGGATAGATTCTTCTCTGGAAAAGGTTGCGGTCAAGCTGCAATTCCATATTGCCGGTTCCTTTGAACTCCTCAAAAATCACTTCGTCCATGCGACTTCCGGTATCGACCAGAGCGGTTGCGATGATCGTGAGGCTTCCCCCCTCTTCAATGGCCCGGGCCGCGCCGAAGAAGCGTTTAGGTTTATGCAGCGCGTTGGAGTCGACACCGCCGGAAAGGATTTTTCCGCTGTGAGGGACAACGGTGTTGTAGGCGCGGGCCAAGCGCGTGATACTGTCCAAAAGAATCACCACATCGCGTTTGTGTTCAACCAGGCGCTTGGCTTTTTCCAAAACCATTTCGGCGATCTGCACGTGGCGCTCGGGGGGTTCGTCGAAAGTCGAAGAAATAACCTCGCCCTTCACGCCGCGCTGCATATCGGTCACCTCCTCGGGACGTTCATCAATAAGAAGAACAATGAGGATCGTGTCCGCATTGTTCTCCGTGATGGCATTGGCGATCTTTTGCAAAAGCACCGTTTTACCGCTGTAAGGCGGCGCTACAATGAGGGCTCTTTGACCTTTGCCCAAGGGAGTAATCAAATCCATGATGCGGGTCGAAACCTCTTCGGGTTTGGTTTCTAGCAAAAGTCGGTCATGGGGATACAAAGGCGTTAGGTTATCAAAGAGAATTTTGTCTTTGCATTTTTCCGGGTCTTCGTAGTTGACCGCTTCGACCTTAAGCAGGGCAAAATATTTTTCCCCTTCCTTAGGCGGGCGGATGTGGCCGCTGACACTATCCCCCGTCTTCAAATCGAATTTCCTGATCTGCGACGGAGAGATATAAATGTCGTCGGGACAAGGCAGGTAGTTGTATTTGGCGCTTCTTAAAAAGCCAAATCCTTCGGGGAGGATTTCAAGCGTCCCTTCCCCGAACATCAGCCCTTCTTTTTCAGCCTGGCCCTGCAGGATTTTAAAAATCAAATCCTGCTTTTTGATGCCGCTTAAGCCGTTAATATTCATCTCCCGGGCCATCTTGTTAAGCTCCGACATCTTCATGTCTTTGAGCTTGGTGATGTCCAGCTGAGCGACCTCATTGCCGGTTTTTTCGGATGTTCTTTCGACAGTTCTGGAAGCGGTCTTTTCCATGATTTCTTCTCCCTCGTTGGTTTTTTTCGTTTCTTTGCTATTACCGTTTTTGATTTTAGTTGTCATTGTTCTCCTCGCTTTGAAGGCTTTCTTGTCTTTTTTACTGGCCTTTTCTTTTCCAAATACATAAAGGAAGCCAGTATAACGACCTTTCTTCTTTTGAAGAAAAGGCAGTATTGACTTCCACTCTATTTTTAGTGGTAGAAAGGTCAATAAAAAACCGGCTATTTTTCCCTGGCTCTTATTGGTCTTTCCCCTTCCAATGTCATTGTGGAAGACCAATATCTCGACGGTTGTTCCCTTGATAAAACCTTTATTGGTGGTACAACCGTCAATAATCTCTGCCGGATTCTTTTCACCTGTTCCCGTGTTTTCTTTAACGGGCCATTGTTGTCAATGACGATATCGGCGTGTTGCAGCTTTTCTTTTTGACTCATCTGCGCTTTGATCCGCTTTAAAACGTCCGCGGGGCGGATCGGCCTTTGTTTTAAAGCTCGCTGGAGTTGAACCTTGCGCGTCGCCGTTACCACCACGCAATAATCCATCCATCGGTTAAGGCCTGATTCCATCAGGAGTACCGCGTCCACGACGATGATGCCCTTCTTTTTCTTAAGCTGAACACATTTTTGCCTGATGTCTTTAATGACCGCTGGATGCACGATACGATTCAATTTCTTGAGAGCTCGTGGATCATTAAAAACGATGTGTGCCAATTTCCGACGATCGATCTCTCCCTGGGTTAAAATGGTTTTCCCAAACGCGCGGACGATTTTTTGGTAGCAGGGTTTCCCGCGGCGCATCGATGCGTGTGCCATCGTGTCCGCGGAAAGAACAATGGCGCCCTGCCGCCGGAACATCCGGGCCACGGTCGATTTCCCCACTGCTAAGCTGCCCGTCAAACCTAAGATAAGCATTCGTCGTATAGCTTCCGATATTCCCGGGCTGAGCGTTCCCACGAAAAATCAAAAGTGAACGCGCGTTGAATGAGCCCATGAAAAACTTTTTTGTTTTTATAGCACTCGACGGCCGACCTGACGCACGTCAAGAAAGACGTCTCATTGTATGAGTCAAAAACAAATCCGTTCCCTCGCTTTGTCGTCGGATCAAAATGCGTGACCGTATCCGCTAAGCCGCCGGTTTTATAGACAATGGGAATCGTGCCGTAACCTAAGGCGATCATCTGAGCTAATCCGCACGGCTCGTAGAGGGAGGGCATCAAGAACAAATCCGTCCCGGCGTAAATCCGGTGAGCCAGGTCTTCCGCGTATGAAAAGCTGCAAAATATCTTGCCGGGATGTTTCAGCGCTGCTTTTTTGAGAATCTCTTCGTATCGGGCCTCCCCCACTCCTAAAAAAACAATTTGCAGATCCATGTCGATCATCCGATCTAACGTTTGAGCAATCAGGTCCAATCCCTTTTGATGGGCCAGACGGGCCACGAAACCGACCAGCGGAACGTCTTTATTAAATTTCAAGCCACAATCTTTTTGCAGCCTTGTTTTGTTAAAGGATTTGTTTTCAATACTGTCGAAGGAATATTTTCTTTCAAGATACGGATCATTGCGCGGATCCCAGAACCGATCATCCAAGCCGTTTAATATTCCCACCACTCTGTCTTCGCGTCCTTTCAAAACTCCCTCGAGGCCGCAGCCGAATTGGGGGGTGAGAATTTCCTTGGCATATTGGGGACTGACCGTCGCCAGGCGGTCGCTGAAAATAAGGCCCCCCTTCAAGAGATTGATCTGGTCATAAAATTCCAAGCCGTCAAAAGAAAAGAATTTCTTGTCGATCCCCAGTTTCGGGAAAAGCCTCTGGGGAAAAACGCCCTGGTAAGCCATGTTGTGAATGGACTGGAGGCATTTGAGCTTTCTGTAAAATGGGTCAGAAGAAAATCGCGCCCTCAAAAGCACCGGGATCAAAGCCGCGTGCCAGTCATGGGTGTGAACGACATCGACCGATAATTTTAGTTCTTTTATTAACTTGAGCGATTCGAAACAATAGAAATAAAACCGCGCGAGATTGTCCGGATAATCGCCTTTGCCGTCCCCATAAAGCCCGTCTCTGTCAAAGAGCTCTTTATTCTCAATCAAATAAACAGGAATATCCTCATCAAGGTGTGTGAGCCAGGCTTTGTCTGTGACCTTTTGAGCCTTGAACTTCTTAGGATCGATCGCTTTGTACCGCGGCAAAAAGATAACCGGCTCAACCCCCACTTTTTTGAGCGCAATGGGAAGAGCCCCGCAGACATCCGCCAAACCGCCGGTCTTGGCGAAAGGAACGACTTCCGAGGCGCAAAAAGCGACCCTCATACCTTTTGCTCCTTGGTGTCCAGCCAATTGTCTCCGATTTTAATCGTCGCCTTAATGGGCACCTGAAGCTTAACGGCGTTTTCCATTTCTTGACGAATAAGATCAACCATCAACTTTTTTTCATCGACCAAGACATCGAACACCAATTCATCGTGCACGGTGATGATCATGCGGGAACTCAAACTTTTTTGTTCTATTTGCTTGTCGATATTGATCATGGCAAGTTTTATAAGATCCGCGGCCGAGCCTTGCACCGGGGTATTGATGGCCTGACGCTGAGCGAATTGTCTTAAGTGAACACTGGGGCTCTTGATTTCCGGCAAATAGCGACGGCGCTTCAAAAGTGTCAAGACAAATCCGTCTCTTTCTGCCTTTTTGATTTCGTTTTCCATGAACTTTTTGACGTCGGGATAACGTAAGAAATACTTATCGATGAATTCCTGGGCCTCGTCTTGCGGAATCTGTAAATCTTTGGAAAGCCCAAAGGCGCTCATCCCGTAAATGATGCCGAAGTTGACGCGTTTGGCAGAATTGCGCATCAAGGGCGTCACATCCTTTTCCTTGATTTCAAAAATCTGGGCGGCCGTGTAATTGTGGATGTCTTCATCCTCTTTAAAAGCCTTGATCAAATTCTTGTCTTCCGACAGATGCGCCAAGATCCTCAACTCGATCTGCGAATAATCCGCCGAAGCAATGAGATGTCCTTTCTTTAAAGGAACAAAGGCTTTGCGGATTTGTCTGCCCAGCTCGGTACGGATCGGAATATTCTGCAGATTGGGATCGTTGGAACTTAAACGTCCTGTCTGCGTGCCCGTCTGGTTAAAACACGCGTGCACGCGGCCGGTTTTGGGATTCACCAGCTTAGGCAACGCGTCGATGTACGTGGATTTGAGCTTCGCGAACTGCCGGTATTCCAAAATAAGCGCTGGAATCTCATGGCCTTTGGTCCTCGGCTCCACCCGCCTCGCGGCGAGGCCGCGGGCCGGGAGGCGAGCGAGTCTCCCCAGGACATCCTCATCCGTTGAGAAACCGGTCTTGGTTTTTTTGATGACCGGCAGCTTCAATTTTTCAAACAACACCTGCGAGAGCTGCTTGGGGGAATTCAAATTGAATTCCATCCCGGCCAGTTTATAAATTTTTCCAATGAGATCCGTAATCTTACGGTCGACGTCCTTGGAGAGCTCCTGCAGCAGATCCAGATCCAAACGAATGCCTTCCATTTCCATTTTGGCGAGCACCCTGGAAAGCGGAATCTCGATATCCTCGAATAATTTCAAAAGGGCCTTGTCTTTGAGTTCGTCGTTCAACAACTTATATAAACGAAAAACGTAATCGGCTTCTTCCGCCAGGCGATTCTTGGAATTTGGCGAAGCCTTAAGATACACCCAGGCAAGCGCTTCAACCGCAAACGATACTTGCGCCGGTGACAAAAGATAACCGGCCAGCATCACATCAAAAATTTTTCCCAAAAACACTACGCCTTCGGAAGTCAAAACTTTAAGGGCACTTTTAAAATCGTGGGTAATTTTTAAAACTTTAGGGTCCAAAAAAACTTCGCTCAAACACTTAAGAGTTTTGAAAGAAATCGCAAAGACCTCCCCCCCCTTTAAGGCCATCATCATCTGGGGGTCTGTCAAGGTCGGTTCGTTGTCTTGGGGTTCAATCAAAAAAGCAAAAGCCCCTTGTTTCTTTATAGAGACAATCAATCCTTCCAGTTGGTCCTTTCCTTCAATTTTCCTGACTTTCAGGGGATTTCGTTCATTCACCGGCAGGGCCAGTTCCTCTGAAAACTTCTTGAACTCAAGATCCCTGAATAATTCATACAGCCGCTCGGTGTCGGCCTCCCTCACTTTAAAAGCTTTGACGTTCACATCGATGGGGACATTGTCATCCAGGATTGCCAATTCTTTGCTGAAAACGGCCATCTTGTGCTGCTCCTCCAATTTTTCACGAACTTTTTCCTGCTTAATGCTCTCTAAATGGCTGAAAATATTCTCAAGGTTTCCGAACTCGTTGATAAGATTGCGCGCCGTCACCTCTCCGATCCCGACAACCCCGGGGATATTATCCGCATGATCACCCGCCAGTCCGATGTAATCGGTAATGTATTTAGGATCGATGCCAAAAAGCTCCTGAGCTTCCACGGCGCCTAAGATCGTTTCCTTGCGCACGCTATAAATTTTGATTCCATTCTCAACGAGCTGCAGCATATCCTTATCATCGCTCACGATGACGACTTCCATTTTATCTTTAAAGACTTTTGTCAGCGTGGCGATGATGTCATCGGCTTCAAAGCCTTCCATCTCAAAGGTCGGTAGATTGTAGGCCCGCACCACCTCCTTGATAATAGGAATCTGGGTGATGAGATCCTCCGGCATCGACGGCCGGTGGATCTTGTATTGGGCGTAACGTTCCTGCCTGAGGGTCTTTTTGCCGGCGTCAAAACACACCGCCAAGAAGTCGGGTTTTTGCTCACGCAGGATTTTTTTTAAGGTCAACACAAAACCATAGACGGCATTGGTGGCCTGCCCCTTGGAGGTCGCCAAATTCCTGATCGCATAATAAGAACGGTAACACAGAGCGTGGGCATCGATTAAAAAAAGCCGTTCGGCCGGTAGCTCAATATTAGGGCTAGACATGAAGAAACTTTATTTCTATTGAATGAAGAACATCTTGTGTTTGCGGCTTTTGTTTAGGAATTGGTTTTGGGATCTTCTGGAATAATGGTGAGTATTTTACGAATTGCTTCTGATTGACAGGAGAAAAAAGAAATGGCGAAAACAAGGAGTGCGATGAAGTTCCGCTGTGCTGCTTCAATAAACTTGTCAAGATTAAGATAATACATAAAACTTCTTTTGGCAAGAAAAAATTAAACGACTTTCGAAAGCTCCTCCGGTGACACTCGATGCACTTTTCGTGAATCCAAAATCACCGCCGAGCTTTCTGAAAGTTTGATGCGGCAGACACGCGGAGGTTTAGAACCGGAATAACTCTGGCCCAGGATGCTCGCGGCCACGGCCTTACCCTCTTCTTCAAGAGACTCTGTTCCCGGAAAGACACCAACTCTTGAAGTCGTCACCTGTTCATAAACACCATCTAAGGCATAAACGTTTTCAGCGCTTGCCTTAAACGCGGCATCCACCATGATTCCGTTATTGATGGCCAGCGAAGAATCCTCGAAAATCCGCAGATCCGCGGAAACGTCGTCGAAAATCAGCATTTCGGCGGAAATGACCTTTTTGGTCGCAAGCCGCGCGGCCTTCACTTCACCCTCGCCTAAGATTTCCACGATTTCATTATCGTTAAACAAGCGGATGCCGGCCTCTTCCAAAGACTGCTTGAGAACAACCGCCGATTCCTGATCGAGAATATCGGGCAGGAGAGCCAGCGATGGAACAATGAGACACACCTCTTTACCGCGGCGGCGCAACGCGCAGGCCATTTGCACGCCTTCAATCGTGTCAGCCGCCACGACCGCCGTTTCCACCAAGGGTAACACCTGCAGGATATTCTTGATATCCGTCAAGGTGCGGATGGAAAACACGCCGGCCTTGGCTGTCCCTTTGATATCGGGGAATTTGATCTGCGGCAATTCACTGATGAGAAGAGTATCAAAAGCCATCGTACCCTTATCCTCGGTCATGATTTGATGACGCTTAAAATTGACGCGGCTCACGCGCTGGTCAAAGATAAACTCGATACGTTTCTCTTTGTAAAATTCTTTGGCTTGATAATAAATTTTTTCTTCCGGAATATCTTGAGCCACGAAATCCGCGAGCGTCTCACGGCGAAAAGGATAAAACGGTTGAAGGGCGAAGACAACCAGTTCGCTTTCCGCGTCGCTTTGACGGATTTGGGCCAGGGCTTTGAGGCCGGCAATGGATGCCCCTAAACAGACGATTTTTTTCATAGCTCTTTCGATTTTACTTGCGACTTAAAGGCTTCCAAGGCGTTACGCATGAGCATCACAACCGTGACCGGCCCCACCCCGCCGGGCACGGGAGTTATAAACGCCGCGCGCTTAAGCGCCGAGGCGAACTCCACATCCCCTTCGATTTTGTCTCCCACCTGATTGATCCCAACATCAATCACCACCGCGCCGGGCTTGATCCAGTCGCCCTTGATCAAGGACGGCTTACCGACGGCCACGACCAAGATTTCGGCGCGCCCGACGTGCTCTTTCAATTTTCCCGCTTCGTTGGTGGCGATGTGGCAAACCGTGACGGTCGCGTACTGTTCCAATAAAATCAGGCTTAAAGGTTTTCCCACGATCTCGCTGTGCCCCACGACCACGGCCTCTTTGCCGCGGATATTGATGCCGCTCGCCTTGATGTGTTCCATGACCGCCGCGGGCGTGCAGGGAAGAATTTTGGTCTCGCCTAAAATCATCTTCCCGATATTGGCCACGCTAATGCCTTCTAAATCCTTGGCCGGATCGACAGTATTGGCAACCAGCCGGTAATCAATCTGTTTGGGAACAGGCTTGTGAAGCATAATGCCGTTGACACTTGGATCTTTATTCAATTTTTCAATGAATTGAATGAGGTCCCGCTGCGAAATTTCCAAAGGCAGATTGGTAAGCTTATAATTGATGCCGATATATCCGGCTGCCTTTTTTTGCGAATTGGCATAGGCGCTCGCCCCGCCGCTCGCGGGCTCGCCGACCATGATGTTGACAAGCGCGGGAACGCGGCCGGTCTCGTTCTTAAGTTCGGCTACTTCCTTTTTCAAGGCCTCTTTGAGCTGGGCGGCGAGGAGCTTGCCGTCTAAAAGCTGGGCCGCCCCTTGCGGGAACTGCGTCACCGACTTCTTAATCAGAGGCTCCGTTGTCATACGTTCACCTCCATATTGATTTGAGCCGAACGAAACGCGGCCAGCAAAAGTTCCAGGGCCACTTTCACGTCACTTAAAAGGTATTTGCTGCCTTCCTTGACTAAAAACGGCGTGAGTTCAACCGCCTCGCAGCAGAGCCTGCAGACTTCCCGAGGAACTTCCCGTGCGTGTTTGAGCGCGGCCTTTTTGCGTTTTTTAGTTGCCTTTCGTGTTTTCACGACGCCTAAATACGCCTGGGCGTCTAGATCCACCAGTCGCAAAAATCTTTTTCTTAAACGCTCACTTGTTTTAAGCGTTGCCTGGAGTTTTCTTTGAACGACAGGCGTTTTCCCTTTTCCTTGGGAATACCGGACGACCATGGAAATAAGCGCCGCCCCCAAAGCCGCGCTTAAAGCCGCGGCCGAACCGCCTCCGGGAATGGGAGCCTTCAAAGACAATTGATCCAGATATTTTTGCAGAGTGGTACTTTTAAATCTTTTCACCGTATTATCTTAAAACCCAACCTCGCTCAAATCAAACGCATTTTTAACAATCGAGATGTCTTCCGGCAAGACACCCTTGACGCCCACGACATCGAAACGCGCTTTTACGTCCTCGAGCTTCTTTGCCTTCAGATACCACCGCGCCACCTTGATGAGTTTGCGCTTTTTGAAGAATGTGACGGCCTCGAAAGGCGTGCCCTGCGCCTCGGAGGCGCGCGTCTTCACTTCAATAAAGCAAATGGTATCTCGGTCGCGGGCGATAATGTCGATTTCGCCCAGCTTATTGCGATAATTCGTTTCGAGGATTTTGTACCCTGAGACGCTGAGGAATTGAAGGGCTCTTGCCTCGCCTTCGGCTCCCAAGCCGATTCGTTCTTTGGTCATAAAGAATCTTCATGCAAGGTTTGAAGGACTTTCGGTGAATGGGAGCAAGGCCGAATTTTTTGATCGAAGCTCTGTGGCCGGCCGTCGGATAACCTTTATGCCGGCCAAAACCCCATTGAGGGAAAACTCTATCGTAGGTATTTAAGATCCGGTCGCGCGTCACTTTGGCGACGATGGAAGCGCAGGCGATGGAAAAGCACCTCTGATCCCCGCGGATGATCGTATCAAAAGAATATTCGAGATCGGATTCGAAACTATTACCGTCGATGAGAAGCTTAACCCGGGAAGCATTTTCCAAAGAGGACGCTTCCCCCGAAAGCCGTCCCATAAGGTCCAATACCGCCACCGCCATCGCGTGATGGGTGGCCTTCAAGATACTGATCGTATCAATGACCGTTTCGGAAACGATGCCTACCCCGATATCGGCTTTCGAAAGGATTTCTAAAAACGCTTGTTCCCTCTGGAACGCGTTCAACTGTTTGGAATCCGCGATTTTGTTGTGGAAACGACTCTCTTTGAGGCGGACCGCCGCGGCAACAACCGGTCCGGCGAGTGGCCCGCGTCCGGCCTCATCGATGCCAATAATAAGACGGAAGCCTTGCTTTCGGGCCTTACTTTCCGCTCGAAGCCAAGAAGGCTTTCGACGAGATTGAGAATGTGAGACTGCTGAAGGACGCTGGGAAGGGTTTGCAGGCGCCGGCATAAAATTAAGATTGTTCCGCTGATTGATCTTTCTGGACTCTGTATTTCTTGCCCACCATTTTTCTTAAATAGTACAGCTTGGAACGATGGACCTGGCCTTTGCTCACGACTTTCAAACTTTCAATGACCGGGGAATGGAGCGGAAAAATCCTTTCCACGCCTTCGCCGAAGGAAACCTTGCGGACCGTAAAGGAGCTCTTAACTCCCTTATTGGTCTTGCTGATGACCATGCCTTCGAAAGGGTGAAGGCGAATCTTGTCGGCTTCGGCCACCTTGATCTTCATCGCGACCGTATCCCCGACGTTAAAGTCCGGGAGATCCTGGCGGGCGTATTTTTGTTCCATGAGCTTAATTTTATCCTGCGCGCTGGCAACCATGGGGCGAACCTCTCATTTTTTCTTTAATGAGCACGGCAATTTACGGACGTGCGAAGCACGGAACGTAAATTGCCGTGCGAATTGAACCCAGCACTTATTTTGCGACACAACATTTGAGCCAAAATAAGTGCTGGGTCTAATTCCGGCATACAACTTACGTCACTATCGCCTGCCTATCGGCAGACAAACTTCCGTAAGTTGTGCCGTCATTAGACTTTCCTTCTCAACAAATCAGGTCGAAACTTTTTTGTTCTAGCAGTAGATTGTTCTTTGCGCCAGATTTCTATGTTTTTATGATGACCAGATAATAACACACTGGGAGCTTTCTTTCCACGAAAATTTGCGGGCCGCGTATACTGCGGATACTCGAGGAGATTTCCTTCAAAAGATTCCGCACGCAGGCTTTCATCCTTGCCTAAAACTCCCGGCACCAGGCGCGTGAGACAATCCACCAAAACCATGGCGGGCAGCTCGCCTCCGGTCAAAATATAATCTCCGATCGAAACGCTTTCATCGGCCAAGGCTTCCCGCACGCGCTCATCCACGCCTTCATAGTGGCCGCAGATAAGAATGAGATTCTTGGCCTTGGCGAGCTTGCGCGCGAGCGTCTGCGTCCAAGGTTTTCCCGTCGGGCAGAGCAAAATCACCTGGGCGTTTCTTTTGCCTTTACTGACTTTACGGCCTGTGATTTTTTTGACGCAATCGAAAATGGGCTGGGGCATCATGACCATCCCGGGTCCGCCGCCAAAGGGCCGGTCGTCCACCTTGCGGTATTTGTCGCTGGTGAATGTTCTAAGGTCGTGGACTTTGATGACGACCTTTTTCTTTGCCTGTGCCCGCTTGATGATGGATTCGTTGAGAATCGGCGCGAACATATCGGGAAAAATGGTAATAATATCAAATTGAAGCATCCGTTATCCTATTTTTCTAATAAGTCTAGCTGCAGGCCCGGAATGTTTCTTAAGCCGGACGTCAGAAACCCCGAGCGGGCACGGAACCCCGACGAAAAGTCGGGGTGAGCGAGGGGTTTCTGTCGAGCGAAGTTTTTCCTCTCAAATTGGCCCTTCCGAATTCGGCTTAAAATTCGCCAAGAAATTATCGTGAAACTGTTTGAACGTCCCCGCTTCGATTGTTCCGCGCATCCGTTCCATAAGATGAATATAGAAGGTAACGTTGTGATACGCAAGCAGTTTAAGGCCTAAGATTTCTCCGGCGTTTAAAAGGTGGCGGATATAACTTCTGGAATATTTTCGGCAGACAATACACGCGCAGTTTTCATCCAAAGGCCGCGTGTCGCTGGTGTACTCGGCATTGCGCATGGCCAAGCGGCCTCGGTCCGTGAACGCGCTGCCGTTACGGCCAAAGCGCGTCGGGATCACGGTGTCGAACATGTCCATCCCCATCCCCACCGCGCGCACGATCTGATCCGGATAACCAATACCCATAAAATACCGCGGATGATCTTCCGGTAAAAGCGGTTCAACCCACTCGAGCGTCTCGAACATCAAGTCCACGGGCTCGCCCACACTCACGCCGCCGACGGCATAACCATCAAAACCTATGTCGATGATTTCACGGGCGGAGCGCTCGCGCAAATCCTTGAACGCCGCGCCTTGGATGATGCCGAACAAAAATTGACGATATTGATCTGACGGCGATTCCGACTGGCCTTGAGCCGGACGTCGTGAGGACGAGCGGGCATGGTTCCCCGCCGCAAGGCGGGGAGAGCGAGTCCGAGCGTCGAGCGTAGCCCCGCCTCGCTGGGGCGGGGCAAGCGTTCCGGCGAGAGGCCAGTCGGAATCGCTAAAATAGAATTCCTTCGACCGTTTTGCCCACCGCGTCGTTCGTTCCAAAGCTTCAAGCGCATGGTCGCGCTCGCATGGGAAAGGCGCGCATTCATCGAGCGGCATCATGATATCCGAACCAAGAATACGCTGAATAGAAATCACATCTTCCGGGGTTAAGAAATGCGTTTTACCGTCGAAGTGAGATTGAAACTCAACGCCTTGATCGGTGAGCTTGCGTAATTGCGCAAGACTGAATACTTGATATCCACCCGAGTCGGTCAAGATCGGCTTGTCCCAATTCATAAACTTGTGCAAGCCTCCGGCGTTTTTGATGACATCCGTTCCGGGACGAATGAACAAATGATAGGTGTTCGACAGCACGATCTGCGAATTCATTTCATGCAGGTCTTCGGAAGACAGCGTCTTCACGGTGCCGTTGGTACCGACCGGCATAAAAAACGGCGTTTGGATCGTGCCGTGAGGAGTCGTAAGGACGCCACGACGGGCACGAGTGAATGGATCGTTCTTGAAAAGTTTGAAGTTTTGATTCATCATCGACAATTGGCTCATCGTTCTTTGGAATTCCGTGGACACGCACCATCGAAATTCAAGATTCTTGCCGGCCGGCGACAATTGTAGTGTAAATCCCGCTTTCCCCTTTGACTTCGTACCATCTTTTCCACAGCAAACTTTATCCAGAAGGAAGATGGTACGTACCTGCTTCATCTTTAAAAACATATCAAGGAAAGCAGGTATGAAACAGTTTTCCTCTTGAGATTGGAAACTATTTCCCGAATCCGAATCATTTCATCCATGCATTCAATAATGACCATCATTTTAATCTACGCGTGGAGTGCTTTGAGAACAGCGCGAGGATTTTTAGAGACGACTTTAAGCAGCGTCAAGGCAGGCCCTTCCGGATGGCGACGCCCCTGCTCCCAATTCTGCAGAGTGGCAAGATTGACCCCGATCATCTCCGCGAAATCCTTCTGCGATTGATGCAGTTTTTGTCGGATCTGTTTAACCACTAAAGGATGAAATTTGAAGACCCGCCCGGCCTTAAGTTTGCCTTTCTGGATCTCTCCGGCCTGGCGTATGCTTTGAACCAACTCATTGAATTCCTGATTTTTCATGTCAAATACTCCTTTATCACGTTTTTGAGAATTTTCTTTTGCTCCGATGTCAAATCTTTCTTTTCAGACTTACGGAAAGGCAGCAACATGTAAATTGCTTCATGCTTGGGGTCCCAGAAATAGATGATTCGCAACCCGCCGCTTTTGCCTTTCCCCTCATGGGCCCAACGGTATTTTCTCAAGCCGCCCGTGCCTTGAATAACGCTTCCGGCCGATGGACGTTCTATCAATGTTAATTGCAGGCTTCGATAATCCTCATCCGAGACATACTCAACGATTTTCTTAGTAAAGATTGGTGTCTCAATGATGGTCATATCCTGATACCAGTATGCGCCATTGGCGTATGCTTGTCAACTTTGATTTTTAATCCTCTAATCCTCAACTGTCATACCCATACTTCTTATAATCAATCCCAATCTCTTCCATATCACACTTCATCGGTCCATGAAAGCCGAAAGGGGTTTCGGCAAAGAAGGCGTCGACCATGTCTTTTTCGGTCACCTGCGAACGATTGTCTTTTGTGGCGAGACCTTCCGCTCTCTTCATGACTTTGTCCTCAGCGATAGCGCGCAGGAAAATCGGAATTTTCTCGATCATCTTTTTAAATTTCTCCTGGGTGTCTTTGTTCCAATGAATCTGCATTGCGACCTCCTGATACACCTACCCTATATTCTTCCTTCGTCTTTAAGTTTCTTTAGAAATTCTTCAAAAGAAATGCTTGGCTCTTGGGCGCGCTTGGCAAATTCTTTTAAATCTTCCCTCTTATTTGTTAATTTTGATGGTTTAATATGTTTTTTCATTCCTCTTTCTTAAAGCAAGAATCCAGACGATCTTTCTATGATCATCCACATCATATAGTACACGATAATCACTGATGCGCAGCCGATATTGTGCTACATAATCATAAATATGCACCGAAGGTTTAAGCTGAGTAAACGGTTTGGCGCCAAAAGGTCTTGGATTATCTTGCAGAGAAGCAATGGCCTCCATGATTTTCTCATGGGTTTCGTGGGATAAACCCTCCAAGGCTTTATGAAAGTGTCTCTCGATGGCGGCGGCAGGAAACCTGGCGACGTACTTCATTTGCGTTTGAGGGCTTTGACGGGAAAAACTGGAATGCCTAAGGAACCTTCTTTAATGAATCTGCGTCCCTCGGCTACAAGTTTTCTTGTGCGCGGGTCGTTGATTTCTTCAATAATATCCACAAGTTCCAAAAAATCATCATAATGCAAAATGACATTGGTCGGCTCACCCCGATCCGTAACGATGAGGGGTTGATCTCTTTTAAGAAAATCAGACAACCCTTGCTTAAGCTCCCGGATACCCACGTGTGGGGCTTTCAAAAGGCTAATGGCTATACTCATAATTTTGCTCCCTTCCATTGTAGATACTTCTGTATCTACGTTAAGTATACCGGCCTGCCGCGATAAAGTCAACTAAAGGATCACCATCGCATCCCCGTAACTATAAAACCGATACCTTTGTTCGATGGCCTCTTGATACGCTCTCTTCATCAACTCGGTTCCGCCGAAGGCATAGACAAGCATCAACAGCGTGCTTTTGGGCAGATGAAAATTGGTGATGAGGACGTCCGTTCTCTGAAATTTAAGTCCCGGATAAATAAAGATGTTGGTGCTGCCTTGGGATTGTTGCGTGCGTACGAGCGTCTCCAGGACGCGGCAGCTGGTGGTGCCGACGGCGACGATGGGCCCCACCGTCCCGCCAAGGCGGGACAGTCGGCGGGGCCCCAGAGCTTTCATCGTTTTCGCCGAGACCGCGTAATCCTCAAAATACATTTGGTGTTTCGTAATGTCCTCTTCCTCGACTATTTTAAACGTCGCGTAATTGACGTGCAGCGTCACCTTCTCAATTCTGTGACCGTCTTTTTGAAGACGCTCTAAAAGCTCCGGCGTGAAATGCAACCCCGCGGTCGGAGCCGCCACCGAGCCCTCTTTCCTCGCGTACACCGTCTGATAAAATTCGCGGTCCTTTGGCTCATCCGTCCGCTTGATGTACGGCGGCAGCGGCATATGTCCGATGCGATTCAAAAAGGAACCAATATTCTTTTTGTTAAAACGAACGATTTTTTTCTGATGATCCTTGAGTTCTGCGTATACTGCGCTCCCATTAAAAATAATTTTTTCTTCAAGCTTCAGCCTCCCTAAAGGCTTGATGAGACACTCATACGAATATCCATCAGACAAACGCCTCAAAAGCAGCACCTCCACTGTTCCGCCGGTGGCGCGGTTCCCCAAAAGCCGCGCGGGAATGACTTTACTGTCATTAAGGACAATCGTGCTGCCTTGAGGAAGATATTGGCCGATATTCGCGAAAACATCGTGGGTGATTCGGGACTTTTGCCGGTCAATAACCATAAGCCGGCAGCGATCGCGCTCTTCAAGCGGTCTTTGAGCGATCAATTCTTTGGGAAGGTCGTAGTGGAAGTCTTTGAGGCTGATCATAGGATGGGATTATTGGGTCTCTTGCATTCATTGAGCTGGGGTTGACTTCAATAGATCAAAATTTCACTTCCGAGAAGTTCACTAAATCCGCCCCCGGATAATAATAACTCAAAATCTGCTTATAGTTTTTGCCCAGGCGCGCCATTTCGCTCGCTCCCCACTGGCACATCCCTACCCCATGCCCCCAGCCTTTTCCAACGAGGTCAAAGTAATATCCCTTCATTTCCACCGTATAATTGTTGCTCCTGATGAGATTGGGGCCGATGATTTCCCTAAAATCTTTTCCCGCCATCAGGGTTTCTTTCCCATCGCGGGCGATAATCTTAAGATTCCGGATGCGGCCGCTTAAGTTGCGGTCAACCAGCTGAATTTTCTGAATGAGACCCAGCTCATAGCCGTGTTGATTCAACTGAGCCTGAATGTCCTTGGAACGAAAATTCTTTCGCCAGAAATAATGCGGCGAGGTCCGGCACCAGGGACAAAAAACTCCTTTTAAGGGAGGCAGGTCCTGCTTCCAGAGTTGGTCGGCGTCCTCGGTAAATCCGCCGCAGGTGGCATGAAAGTACGCCGGAAGGATTTCCCCTTTATAAGCGAGGACCTCTCCTTCGGTGCGGTTGGCGGCCACCGTCGTGCGATACTTTTCCGCATTACGCCCGCCGTAAACCTGAGAATAGATGTCGCTGGTGACATCGTACTCGGCGCCTTTACTCTTTGCCATGCGAAAGAGGGCATAGGTTCTTGTGGCCACGGCCTGCGCCTTGATGGCCGCGAGCGGCCAGCGGTTGGAAATTTCTTTATACAGAACGCCTTTCACGTAATCCTCAAGGCCGACGCGGTTGATAACTATGAAATTCTTGTTCTTGGTTCTTAGGATCTCGATGTCTCCGCGTAAACGCCATCCGTCGGTAAAAATCGCGGCATCTTTCCTGGCAATGACCCTCAAGCGATCGGCTGTGTATTTGAGGTGGCCGATGTGGATGGCGTCCTCTTGTAAAGACACCGGGGCCTTTTGTAAATAAGCGCCGCTAAAAACTACCTCGCCCGAATGAACATCAATGATTTCATATTTGCCGCGGACGGAAAGCTCAAACTGGACGGCACCTTCAAGGACTGCCACACGAATCGTGGGTTGCGGGGACTGCGTGGGGCTTGCGCCAACAGAAAAAGAGAAAAAGACAAGAAGACAAAGAATAAGCGGGCTGCGTTTAAATCCTGATTGCATATTTTACCTGCGGTTCATAAAAAACAGGATGAGACTTAAAAACGCGCTCAATAAAAGACACGTGGTCAAAGGAAAATAAAAGGAGAAGTTCTCGCGTTTGAGGAAGATATCTCCGGGCAATTTCCCCACGCCCGGCAACTTTCCCAAGAAAACGAGCGCGAGTCCGACGACCATGAAAATGGCTCCGGCGAACATCAAGGTCTTACCGATATCTCCCATGTGTCCTCTTTGATGGTAGCCCCACGCTGCTTTTATCCATCGCAGCTTTGGGGTAAATTCCGTACGCACTTTTTCCTAAATATTTTTTTAGATGAAAAGTGCTACGTCATTTAGGGTGGGATGATGAATACAGATGGTTGAGCGAAATGTCCGTGAGTTCGCGACCACGGGCCGTGCGCTTTAAAAATCCGATCTTAAGCAAAAAAGGTTCGACGACGTCCACGATCGTATCGACTTCTTCATTCAAGGTCGCGGCCAGGGCCTCCACCCCAACGGGGCCGCCCTTGTAAATATCTTTGATGACCTTGATCAAGCGCCGGTCCGTTTCATCGAGGCCTGCCTCATCGATGCCAAGCGTGGCCATCGCCTCCTCGACGATAGACGTATTGATCGTCTTTCCCCCCGATCTTACTTGGGCAAAATCTCGCACCCGCCGCAAAAGGCGGTTGGCGATGCGCGGGGTCCCCCGGGCGCGGCGGGCAATTTCAAACGCCGCCCCGTCTTCGATCTGGACGTTTAATTTCCGGGAGGATTTGAGAACGACTTCTTTTAATTCCTGAACCAAATAAAAATCCAAATGATGAAAAATGCCAAAGCGGTCTCGTAAAGGCGAGGCCAACAGCCCGCTGCGAGTCGTGGCGCCGATGAGCGTAAAAGGTTTGAGATTAAATCTGATGGTTTTCGCGTACGGCCCTTTGTCGACGATAAAATCGATCTGAAAACTTTCCATCGCCGGATACAGAAACTCTTCGACCGTTTTTGACAAGCGATGGATCTCATCGATAAATAGACAATCGCCTTTTTCAAGATTGGTCAAGATCCCGATCAAATCACCGGCGCGGGAAATGGCCGGGCCCGAGGTCACGGTAATGCGCGCCCCCATCTCATGAGCGACGATATAAGCCAACGAGGTCTTTCCCAGCCCCGGCGGGCCGCTAAAGAGTATATGCTCGATAGGCTCTTGCCGGCTCTTGGCCGCAGCGAGGGAGACCTTGAGATTCGAAACCAAATCTTTCTGTCCGATAAAGTCATCGATGCTGGCCGGGCGCAGAGAAAGACTGATGACCTGGTCTTCTTCGGTTTCCTGATTTAAAAAAAGTTTTTTGGTTTCTTCCAGCATAGACTAACCAGAGATAACATTATCCTTGTTGCGCAGGATTTCAATCTCATCGAACATCCGTTTTTGCATGACCACAATTTCCTTGATGCGAATCAACTCCAGGATCGCCATAAACGTCACGACGATTTCCATTTTATCGCGGCATTGGCCAAACAGGTTGTTTAAGCTGACAGCCTCCTGATCCAGGAGCAAATGGAGGATCGCGTGAATCTTCATCTCGACGGTGAATTCTTCTTGCTTGATCGAATAGACCGCCTTTTCCTGAACCTTGCGCAGCGCCTTGGTGAAGGCGCTGATCAGATCAAAAAGGCTCGCCTCAACATAAACTTCCTTGGCGTCCTCTTTGAGTTCCTTGAGCCTCTCGATATCCGTGACGCGCCGGAAGAGATCCTGGCGGCTGGCCTCTTTGCCTTGCAATTCCTCGGCGATCTCTTTGAATTTTTTGTACTCGAGTAAGCGGCGTACCAGTTCGTCCCGCGGGTCCTCCTCTTCCTGCTCTTCTTGGGTGGGATCCGGCGGCAAAAGCATTTTGGACTTGATCTGCATCAAAGTCGCGGCCATAACCAGGAAATCCCCAACGACATCGAGATTAAGAAGTTTCATCATCTCGATGTATTCCATATACTGTTCGGTCACCTGGGAGATGGGAATATCGTAAATGTCGATCTGATCTTTCTTGATGAGATATAAAAGCAGGTCCAGCGGCCCTTCGAACATGTCGAGTTTAAGTTTATAAGTCATGGTTTAATAACCAATTACCAAGTTACAATCACCAAATTTTGGTTATTGGTGTTTGGAGCTTGGGATTTATTCATTCGGTCTTTTCTATGGCTGGAATATTACTTCCTTCACTTCCGCCATCGTTTTTTGCGCGATTACACGGGCCTTCTTGGCCCCTTCATCTAAAATCTCTTCAATGTGATTTTTGTTTTTCTCAAGATCACGACGTTTTTCCTGAATGGATTTAAGCTGATCCGAAAGATGCCCGCTCAAGATCTGTTTACACTCGACACATCCCTTCTTGGCGTTCGAGCACCAATCATAAACCGCTGCTTTTTGGGACGGCGCAAAAACTTTGTGGTAACTATAGACGTTACAATCCTCCGGGTGCCCGGGATCACTCATCTTAATGCGTCTTGGATCCGTCACCATCGAGGCAACTTTTTTCTTTAAAACCTCCGGCGCATCGGACACATTGATCGCATTCTGATAGCTTTTGCTCATCTTGCGGTTATCGACGCCCAAGAGCCTGGGTGTTTGGGTCAAAATGGCTTTGCAGTCGGGAAAAAATTCGGTTTTGTAAATACGATTGAACCGCCGGGCGATCTCACGCGCGAGTTCCAGATGCGGCAGCTGATCTTCGCCAATCGGCACCGCGGTCGCTTTATAGAGAAGAATGTCGGCCGCCTGCAAAACCGGGTAGCCTAAGAAGGCATACGTCTGTAAATCGCGCGTGGTGATTTCTCTTAATTGTTCCTTGTACGTCGGATTGCGCTCAAGCCAGCCTAAAGGAGTGATGCACGAGAGGACTATCGCCAGCTCCAAATGTTCGGGAACCGCCGATTGCACAAAAAGGATGGATTTTTGCGGATCGATGCCGCAGGCGATCCAGTCGATGGCAATCTCGACGATGTTTTCTTTAATGCCTTGGCTCTCTTCGTACTCTCCCATCAAGGCATGCCAGTCAACGATGCCAAAGATGCAATCATGCTGCTTTTGAAGCTCAACCCAGTTGGCGAGAGCCCCCACCAGATGCCCCAAATGAAGCTTACCCGTGGGACGCATGGCACTAAAGACGATTTTTTTCATAATGTCCTGGCGATTTTCTCGATCTCGTACACTTCGAGGACATCCCCGGCCAGCACCTTATCATAGCCGCTTATGGTAATACCGCATTCCACGCCTTCGGCCACTTCTTTCACGTCGTCCTTGAACCGCTTCAAGGACGCGATGGTCCCGGAAAATACCGTCTCGCCGTTTCTAACAACATCGACATGGGCCCTGCGGATGACTTTTCCTTTTTGCACAGAACAACCGGCCACGACGCCTGAGCGGCTGAGCTTGAAGACCTCACGGATTTCCACGCGGCTTAAGAATTTTTTGCGGGTCCTGGGTTCGAGCAACCCTTCAAGGGCTTTTTTAATATCGTTGACCGCGTCGTAAATGATGCGGTAGGTCCTCACGTCCACGGGATTTTTTTCCAGTTCCTGTTTCCCCCGGGTATCTGTATCAACGTTGAACCCAATCACAATGGCATCGGAAGCGACCGCCAGGATAACGTCGGAAGCGTTGATCTCACCGACTCCGGTATGAATGATATTAAGCTGCACCTGGTCGCTGGGGATCTTCTTCAAGGAATCCACCAGGGCTTCCATCGATCCTTGCACGTCGGTCTTGAGGATGACTTTAAGTTCTTTAAGCTTGCCTTCCTGGATCTGCGAATAGAGGTCTTCCAGCGTGATTTTAGAATAACTCTGTATCTTCTGTTCCTTGATCTGGTCGCGCCGGCGATAGGCAATGTCGCGGGCGTGACGCTCGTCCTCAACGACATAAAAAAGCTCTCCAGCGTCCGGAACACCCGGCAGCCCCAAGATTTCCACCGGCATCGAGGGACCTGCTTCTTTGATAGGACGCTCGTAATCGTCAAATAATGCTTTCACGCGCCCGTAGTAGGGCCCAACGACAATCGTATCGGTGTCGCGGAGCGTCCCATTTTGAACAATAAGAGTTGCCAAAGCGCCTTTCCCCTGACTTAAATGCGCCTCGACCACGATCCCGGAGGCTCTTTTGTCATAGTTGGCCTTGAGCTCTAAAAGTTCGGCCTCTAGGAGAATCATTTCAAGAAGCTGGTCCACGCCCTCTCCCGTAAAGGCAGAGACACCAACGGTAATGGTTTTGCCGCCCCAGTCTTCGGGGGTCAATCCCTTTTCCATCAACTGCTTTTTGACGCGGTCGACGTCGGCGTTCTTTTTATCAATCTTATTCAAGGCAACGACGATTGGGACCTGGGCCGCGCGGGCATGGTCAATGGCCTCTTCCGTTTGAGGCATGATTCCTTCATCGGCGGCGACGACGAGAACGACGATATCGGTGATGTGGGCCCCGCGGGCGCGCATCGCCGTAAAGGCTTCGTGACCCGGGGTATCGAGAAACGTGATGATCCCTTTAGGGGTTTTCACCGAATAAGCGCCGATATGCTGGGTGATCCCGCCATGTTCCTTATCGGCCACACGACTTTTGCGCACACGGTCCAAGAGCGAAGTTTTTCCGTGGTCGACATGTCCCATAAAAGTGATGACTGGCGCGCGGGGTTTCAGTTTACTGGGATCCTCTTTTTCCACTTCGTGCAGTTCAACGAGCTGTTCTTCCTGCGATTTGACCTTAATGAGATTAAACCCAAAATCCTGGGCGAGTTTCTTCACCACATCCTCATCGAGATTCTGGTTGATATTAACGAGGAGGCCCATGAACATCAATTGCTTGAGGATGGCGCTGGGTTTCTGCTGGAATTTAACCGCCAGGTCTTTGACGGCAATGGGAAGCTTGATTTCGATGTCTTGCAAGATCCGGTTGTCTTCACCACCGGGGGGAAATTGGGCGGCCGACGTTGCCGGTGTCGAAAACGGTCCGCTGGAAGCGGGCCTGGTTTCGCCCGGGAAACCCCGCTTCCCGGCGCCCGCCCCATGAGGCATCGGTCTTCTCTTTTTCAAGAGCGGTTTGAGGCTGACAAACGGCTCATCGCTGATTTTGACAATCGGTTTAGGTTTAAGAATCTCGGCAGGAAGAACAACCTTGGGTGCGGCTTTTTTAACTTTTTCGGCTTTTTCGGCTTTTGCCTTTACCGGCGCTTTCTTCGGTTTCGCGGCAATCTTAGGCTTAGTTGTCTTGGCTTTGGCGGTCGCTTTTATTTCCTTGACCTTTCCGCCTTTGGAAACGGAGTGTTCCTCTTTTTTAAGCGTTTTCTTGTCTTGGAAGACTGTAGGTTCCTTTTGTTTTTCTTCCTTCTTTTTCAAAAGAGGTTCTTTAACCTCGGCTCTGTCCCATTTGGGACGCCTGGAAGGATCCACGGCCGGAACCGCGGGTTTGGGTCTGCCGGCGGGAACAAGGTTTTTAAGTTCGCTGCGCAAAACAATCACCACCGCCGCATTCAAGTCCTGGTTTTCATCTTTGGCCTTAAGCTTTAAGTTCTTAAGTTTCTCCAAGACCACCGGGCTGGTTGTATTAAACTCTTTGGCTAATTCGGATACTCTCATAGATAAAATTTTTATACTGCGTCTGTTGGGTCTGTTGAGCCTATTGACTCAATGACCCAGCGGACTCAATGATTATTTCTTTTCCTTTAACAATCCTTTTGCTTCCTTGATCATCTTGGTCGCCTTCACTTCCCCTAATCCTTTAATTTTGACAAGCCCATCGACGGAAGCGTTGGCGATTTTTTCCAAAGAATCGTAACCGGCTTCTTTAAGTAATCCCAGCACTTTTTCTCCCACGCCGGGAAGGTCGGCAACGGAAGCGCCTTCGCCGTCCTTAGCCTTAGCGGCGCCGTCTTGGACTTGGACGGCCGAGGCCTCTTTCTGATTCTGCCATTGCTCGGCGGAAAAAATGTTGATCTCCCAGCCGATCAAACGGCTGGCCAGACGCACATTTTGCCCGTGCTTGCCTATCGCCAGCGACAATTGGTCGTCGGCCACGATAATATTGGCCTTCTTATCTGAGGTATTCATCTGGATCTGCGACAACTCCGCCGGGGAAAGCGCGGCCTGGATGTATTCCTTCACATCCGAGGAATGGCGGACGATGTCGATCTTTTCCCCGTGTAATTCAGAGACGATATTCTTAACGCGTGAGCCTCTCATCCCGACACAGGCGCCCACGCAGTCCACCTTTTCATCCTTCGAATAAACCGCGATCTTGGTCCGTTCCCCGGCATCACGCGCGATGGATTTGACCTCGACGATCCCCTCAAAGATTTCGGGGACTTCTAATTCAAAAAGGCGTTTCACAAAATTGGGATTGGCGCGAGACAGAAGGATCTGCGGCCCCTTGGCCTCGCGCTTCACATCCAAAACATAGGCACGAATCCTATCGCCTTGACGGAATTCCTCTTTACCGGATTGTTCGGACTTGGGGATAAAGGCCTCAGTCTTTCCCAAATCAACGATGATACTGCCTTTATCAAAACGGTACACGCTGCCGCTGATGATCTGGCCGATGCGGGCCTGGTATTCGGAAAAGACCACGTCCTTCTCCGCCTCGCGGATTTTTTGAATGACCACTTGCTTCGCCGTCTGGGCGGCGATGCGGCCGAACTCATTCGAACGAATCTCCTGTCCGCCGGCAAAGGCGGTGAGTTTTCCGGTTTTCCGATCCAACACCACCTTGATCTCTTCCTCTTTATCGACGGTCCAAACCTTTCTGGCGGCCGAGGCGACAGCCGCCTCCACGGCCTCAATGAGAATTTCCTTATTAATGCCTTTATCTCTTTCCAATTGTTCCAAGATGACCAACAACTCGCTCTCCATACTAGATCCTTCCTATATTGATATTGTGTTTGGCTTTATTGATTTTACTAAAGGGGAGGAGAGTCTGCCGTCCCTTGACTTCGATGACGACCTCCTCGTCGCTCACCTTGACAATCTTCCCCAGATACTCCCATTGTTCTTCGATGGGTTCGGTTAAGAAAAATTTGATTTCTTTATGAAGCCCACGGCTAAAATCACTTCTGGTCTTTAAAGGCCGGTCCAGCCCCGGCGATGAAACTTCCAAAAGGTATTGGCCGGCGATCACGTTCTCTGCCTCAAGGGCATTGCCGATCCTGCGGTTAAGAATCGCGCATTCTTGAATGGTAACGCCGCCCCCAGGCTTGTCGACGAGAATTTCAATGACCAGGCTCTTGCCTTGAGGGCGGATCTGCATTTCTACGATCTCCAGCAATAATTCGCTTAAAAGAGGCGCTGCGATCATTCTGATTTTCTCTTCCAACTCGAAAATCATCAACTTAGCCTCTAGAGATTTCGATAAGCTTTGCGGAGACTTCCTTGATGGGAAAGATCTTCACCTCGCCGCTCTTGCGATCCTTGATCTCTGCCGTTTTGTCCACAACTGTTTTCTTGCCCAAGACCACTCTTAAAGGAATGCCGACCAAGTCCGCATCGTTGAATTTGACACCGGCGCTTTCATTGCGGTCATCCACCAAAACGTCCAAGCCCGCTTTAACAAAATCTTTTTCGAGTTGACGGGCAAGGGCCATCAGCATTTCATCCTCGGTCTTCAAAGGCAGAATCTCAACATCAAAAGGAGCAACTTCCTTGGGCCAGATGATTCCTTTGGCGTCATTATTCCCCTCTATAATCGCGGCAATCAGGCGGCTCACGCCAATCCCATAGCAGCCCATCACGAGTGGTTTTTTCTGACCGTCTTCATCCAAGAAATCTGCATGCTGGGCCAGGCTGTATTTAAGCCCCAATTGAAAAATATGGCCCAACTCAATGGCGACTTTTTTCTCTAAGCTGGCCTTGTGGCATTGGGGACAATTCCCGCCTTCTTGTTGAGGCGAAAACGCCTGTGCGGCGCCGCAGGCGCCGCACAACAAAATCGAATCCTCCCCAATCAAGGTGGGCACTAAAAATTCATGAGAAACATCTCCTCCCATCGCACCGGAATCGGCCTCTATAATAACAGTTTTTAAACCGCACCTTGCAAAAATCTTTTTGTACGCCTCGTACATCAATTGATAATTTTTCTTGAGGCCCTCCTTGTTCCGGTCAAAGCTATAAGCGTCTTTCATGATGAACTCGCAGGCCCGGACGATTCCAAAGCGCGGCCGAACTTCGTCCCTAAACTTCGTTTGGATCTGATAAAGATTTAAGGGGAGCTGCCGGTAGCTCTGCACAAAACTTTTCACTAAATCTGTAATGACCTCTTCGTGCGTGGGCCCCAGACACATTTGTCTTTTGCGCTTGTCTTCAAAGCGGATCATGACCTCGGAAAGCGTTTTATCCCTACCGGTTTGTTGCCATAGCTCCAAAGGCTGCAGCACCGGCAAAAAAAGCTCTAAAGCGCCGGTGGCGTTCATCTCTTCTCTAATAATACGCTCGATGCGCTTGAGGACCCTCAAACCCAACGGCAGATAGGAATAGACTCCGGAGGTCAGCATATGGATGAGCCCCGAGCGCAGCGAAAGCTGATGGCTCACGACCTCTGTTCCTATGGGAACTTCCTTCAAAGTTGGAATAAGATATTTTGACCAGTCCATGTCGTCTTTATGTTTTAGGGCTTTTCAAAAAATTCTTGCGGCAAATCGACATTTCTCTTTTTTAATTTCTTTAAAAAGCTCGGCGGCTTGGAATCCATGACCCAGTCCCCGATAATCTTCCGATCCTTGAACATTGCGGTTTCCCAACGGAAAATGTCCCGCAGGCAAATATCGTCGTTCTGTGTAACGAATTCCACGTCGGTGATGTTGGTAATCCGACGACAACCGTCCATATAGAGTTCCGTATAAACGATCATATCAATGGCGTTGGCGATTTGCCGGCGGATCTCTTCCGCGCTCAGGCGAATCCCGGACATTAAGACCATGGTCACCATGCGGTCGAAACAGTCCTGCGGGCTGTCGGCGTGAACAATCGCCAAAGAGCCTGAGTGGCCGGAACTGATGGCCTGGACCAGATCCAGACATTCCTCGCTTCTGATTTCGCCGATGATAATGCGATCAGGCCGCATACGCAAAGAATTGATAAAAAGATCTCTGATGGTAATGGCTCCTCTGCCTTCGATGTTGGAGGCCTTGGTCTGTAGGCTCACCACGTGCTGCTGCATAAGACGCAGCTCGGAGGTATCTTCAATCGTGACAATCCTCTCGTCCTCAGGAATATGACGGGAGAGGACGTTCAAGGTCGTGGTTTTTCCGCTTCCCGTGGCCCCGCAAAATACCATATTCAATTTGGCTTTGATTCCCGCGATCAAAAGGGTCGCCATTTTTTTATTCAGCATCGCTCGATTGCAAAGGTCTTCGATGGTCCCGATGTCGGTGGCAAACTTACGAATCGTGATGCACGGCCCGCTCAAAGAAACCGGAGGAAGAATAACATTGGCGCGGGAACCGTCTTGGAGAGAAAAATCCACGTAGGGCGAGGATTCATCCACGCGGCGACTCGAACCTGAGGCGGCCAAGATCTTCTCAATCGTATGCACCAGATGTTGGTTGTCGTCGAACTTGTATTGGGTCAGTTCGATTTTACCGTTTCTTTGCACGTAAATTTTTTGGGGGCCGTTGACCATGATTTCCGTGATCGTCGGATCTTCCATTAAGGAGCGTAAGGGGCCGAAACTCACCATGGCGCCCACGATCTCACGCACAAGCGCTACCCGTTCGCTCTCACCTAGCGTCAGATTATGCTCCTCGCACAAATCATGGATATTTTTGGCCACATACTTTCTTAACTCATCTTCCGTCAACTTGTCCTTGATCTTCAACAATTCGCCTTTTTGAATAAAGTATTGATGGATTCCTTTTTTAATATCGTCCATATTTAAACTCCTTTGATCAGCTTCCTGCTGTTTAAAGACCCATACGCTGCCAGATGCCAACAATCTTATCGATCCAGCCATATCTTTGAAAATCAATGTAAAACACAAATAAGGCCAGGCAAAGGATGAGACTAAAGCCCACCCGGGCAATACCTTCATCCACTTTGGGGGACAAGGCCCTGCCTCTTAATTTCTCTGCCGCCAAGAGCGCCAGGTGGCCGCCGTCGAGGACCGGCAACGGCATGAGATTAAAAATCGCCAAACTCAAAGAAATGTTCCCGACGATGTACAAAAGATAGGATAACCCTTGCCGGAGGGCGTCCTTCACGATAAAGAATATACCGATGGGGCCGGTCATGGCTTCCCGGGGAGACATGGCCCCGGTGATCATCCGGTAAAAAGCTTTATAGGTGAGGACAGTGATGTCCCACAGTCGCTCTTTCGCCTTTCCCAAAGATTCGATCAAACCAAATTTCAGGAGGATAATTTCATCCTCCTGAGGCTTAATGCCGATGATGCGGACATTCTCCTCTTGCCCCAAAATATTCTTAAGAACCTCGATACGAGGAGCGATTGTTTTCTCCACGATCTGCCCGCCGCGAAGGGCCTTAACCTTCAAGACCTCATTCTTAGAACCGGAAACTTTTTTCTGCAGATCTTCCCAGCTCAGAATTTTTGTATCGTCGATCGCCACGATTCTGTCTCCTTGCAAAAGACCCGCCACTTGTGCCGGCGAATCCTGAATAGTTTCTCCCACTTGGGCCGAGAGGGTCTGGTACCCTAAGAAAAAAACCAACACAAAACACACATACGCCAAAAGATAGTTAACCACCGGCCCCATAAAAACGATGAACGCCCGACGGCCCACGGGTTGAGAAAGAAATTCTGCAGGCTCGCCTTTACATTGAGACCGTTCATCCCCGGCCATCTTGACATACCCCCCTAAAGGAATGAGGCACAGGACAAATTCTGTCCCATCGCGGGTAAAAGATCCGAGCTTCGGGCCAAATCCCAAAGCAAAGCGTTCGACCTTGACCCCGCATTTCTTGGCCGTGATGAAATGCCCGTATTCGTGCACGATGATGAGCACGCTTAAAACAATAAAAAAAATAATAATGTCCATTAGTTTAAGATGATTTTTTGAGCTTCTTCCCGGGCCCAGGTATCGGCGGCCATGATATTTTTAAGCTCAGGATTCAAAACGTTCCTGTGTTTTAAAACAACCTTCTTAACGACGGAATAAACCTGCAAAAATCCAATCCTTCCTTCTAAAAAAGCAGAGACCGCTTCTTCATCGGCGGCGGCGAGGACACAGGGAAGCGTCCCGCCTTTTTTCGCGCAGTAAAACGCCAAGGACAGCGCCGGAAATTTCTTAAAGTCCGGTTTTCCAAACGTCAACCGGCTCACCTGAGAGAAATCCATGGGCCTTACATCCGATGACAAACGTTTTGGATAGGTCAGCGCGTACTGAATGGGCAGCCGCATATCCGTAACGCCCATCTGCGCCAAAAGCGAACCATCTTTGAACTCCACCATCGAATGAATGATCGCTTCCGGATGAATCACGACCTCAATCTGATCCACTTCCAAACCAAAGAGCATCTTCGCTTCGATCACCTCAAAACCCTTGTTCATCAAGGTCGCCGAATCGACGGTGATCTTCTTTCCCATTTTCCAACGCGGATGCCTCAAAACCTCACGGACGGAAATTCGACTCCAAGTCTTAGGGTTGGTGCGATACAAAGACCCGCCGGAGGCGGTCAACAAAACCTTCTTCAATTCATTTCTATCATGGCCGGCGAGGCATTGAAAAATCGCACTCTGCTCGCTATCGATGGGAATAATGGTGGCCCCGTATTTCTTGGCCTCGCGCATGATGATGTCTCCCGCCATGACGAGTGCCTCTTTATTGGCGGGGGCTACCCTCATCCCAAGACGGACCGCGCTTAAAAAAGGCGGCAGCGCCGCGGAGCCGCTCATCGCAAGAACCAGGATGCCGGCGCCAGAACATTCCACGAGACTGGTCACGTCTTTAACATTAAAAAACTTAAAATTTTTAAAACCGGCCCGTTTTTTGAGCTCATCAATACCCTGGACATTGACCGCGACAAATTCCGGCGAATATTTCTTGATCTGGGCACTGAGAAGTTCAATGTTATTATTGGCGCTTAAAGCCACCACTTTGAAGAGATCGGGATAGCGGTCAATCACTTTAAGCGTATTAATACCGATCGAACCCGTGGAGCCCAAGATGGCAACTTTTTTACGGCCCATACAGTTTACCTCATGTTCAGCGCGGAGCTCATATAAAGATAAAACGCAGGGGCCGAGAAAAGCAAGCTGTCGATAATGTCCAGAACCCCGCCCATGCCGGGGAGCAATTTCCCTGAATCCTTGACGTTACAATCACGTTTAATGAGCGATTCGGACAGATCGCCCAGTTGTCCCATGCCGCCGAAGAAAGCTCCCATCATGGCCACCTGCACCAGAGGAAAGTTCAAGAATTCCGGAAGCAGGGATTTGCCCAAAACAGCCGCAAGGACGCTAAAGACAAAATTCCCCAGGCACCCCTCCACGGATTTATTGGGGCTGACTTTAGGCAAAAGCGGATGCTTCCCGCAAATACTCCCAACCAACAGCGCCCCGATATCTCCGGCTTTGGTGACCAGGACGATAAAACCCAAAAGTTTAATTCCATACAGGCTGGCCGTCCCGTCGGAATTAGGAATGAGCAAACGGATCTTAACCAGAAAACTAAAAAACCACGAAACATACAAAACGCCGAAAAGCGTTGTGGAAATCCCCACGATGGCGTTGCGATTGTCTTGACGCCCGAATTGCGACAGCAACAAAAGCAACAACCCGACGACGATAAAAAGAAGTTCCCAGTTGCGGGTCAGCTCAAAACGCGTATAAATCGAAGCCGGAATAAGAAAGCCGATAAAGATCCCCACATAACTGTAAATGGGAATCCCTTTCTTCTTGATCATGTAAAAGAACTCGTACAATCCTCCCAGGGTGAGCCCTGCGATCACCGCCACAAAGACCCATTCATTGAGAATGGCCAGCGTGGTAATGACGATGCTAACCAGTGAACTGATGCAGCGCTTGAGCGTCATGGATATCCTCATTGGACCGACACATTCCCGTAGCGTCTGTCTCTGGATTGATAATCGGCAATGGCTTTCTTAAATTCCTGTTTGTCAAACTCCGGCCAAAACTTCTCGGTAAAATAAAGTTCGGCATACGAAAGCTGCCAAAGAAGAAAATTGCTGATCCGTTTTTCACCGGAGGTCCTGATCAAAAAATCCGGGTCCGGCAAACCGCCGGTATAAAGGTTGTCGCTTAAAAGTTGCTCGTCAATGTTCTCGGGCTTAATTTCGCCTCCTTTAACGCGCGCGGCGATCTTCTTGACGGCGTCCAAGATTTCCATCCGCCCGCCGTAATTGAACGCCAAATTAACGATGAGCCCGGTGTTATTTTTCGTCAGTTCCGCTGTGGAAGTCATGCTCTTTACGACCATATCCGGCAAACCGTTCTTACGGCCAATGAACTGTAACCGCACATTACGTTTATTTAAACTCTTCACCTTAGAATTAAGAACCGTGATGAGCGTGCGCATCAGCATCGAGACCTCATTCTTGGGACGGGTCCAGTTTTCCGTTGAAAAGGTAAAAAGAGTGAGGACCTTGATCCCCATCCTCTGCGCGAGCGCAACGATTTCCTCCACACGTTTGACTCCCTCCAGATGGCCTTGAGTGCGGGGCTGGCGTCTTTTCTGCGCCCAACGGCCGTTTCCGTCCATAATGATAGCGACGTGCTGGGGAAGATGGGGAAGATGTTTAGAGCTCATCAAAACGTATTTCCTTATCTAAAATTATTTAAAACTTACGCTTTGGTGACATTGAGGATACGCCGACAAGAAAAATGGGGGATTTGTGATCCCCCATCTAACGTCCTCTTCTCAACTTCATCGAAGCGTGAATGCTTTTAGCGAAAGTTAAGCATAGCTAACACCTATTGGGTGACCCCTCCGCCGCCATTCCGCCGGCGCCTTAAGGAGCCGCCTTAACCTGCGGGGCTTCCCCTTGCGCTCTTTGCATTTCTTCCAGTTGCTTCTCGAGGGATTCCTTCACTTTGGTAATACTCTCCAGCTGAATCTTCAAATCCGCGTTCGCGTGGTTGCCATCTTGCATGATCGCCTGGATTCCCTGAATTTTGCCCTTAACGCTGTCCAATTCCGATTCCAGAGAGGCAATCTGTAAAGATGATTTTTCGAGCTTTTCCTCGGCAACCATTCGTTGATAACGCTCCTGATCCAAACTTTGCTGCATCTTCTGAGCCGCCCGGCCGGAACTGACGGCTATAAGACACGAGCCGATCGTCAAAACCACTGCCACAAGAAGAATCGCATTCTTTATCTTATCGCTCACGTTTTCCCTCCGCTTCATGGACATTGAGTATTATTCCGTTCCCGTTTTTTCTTGTGTGGTCTTTGGAAGAATGACGATTTCCACACGCCGATTTTTCTGACAGCCATCCGCTGTGTCATTGGAGGCAACGGGCCGGTATTCCCCGTAGCCGGTCGCCGCCAAACGAGCCGGGGCCACTTTTTGACTCTCGATGAGATAATGCAGAACGCTCATGGCGCGAGCCGAGGACAGCTCCCAATTCGACTTCCAACCGGAGTACTTGATCGGGATATTATCGGTATGTCCCTCGATGCCAACATTCAAATTCTTGACGGTGGTATTAAGGACACTTCCCACTTTATCGAGTTTCGACAAGGAGTCGTTACGCAAATGCGCCTTCCCGGAATCAAAGAGCACCTCCGACATAAAGGTGATGACGAGCCCCTTCTCGAGCATTTCCACCTTCACTTGTTTATCGGAGATTTCCTGCTTGAGGCGATCCTCCAGTTCGACTTTTGCCTTCTCCAATTCGCTCAATTGACCGCTGAGATGGGAGATCTTTTCAACGTCCGCGCGACGACCTTTTTGGAAAATAACTGTACAGCCGGATGAGACAAGACCAACTCCCACAATGAAAGCCGTTGCCTTTAAAAATTTCATAAGAAAAATCCCTATTTTTATCGGTAAACCCCGCAAGAGGGGTAAAGAATTAGACCCACAATAACATGCGCACTTTTTAAAGTCAAGATTTTTCTAAGGTAGTCAGCGCTGCCTCCACTCGTCGAGCATTGATGAAAAATCACAAAGGATTCTCTAGCCGAGGCTTGTAAAATTACCTATCTTTTTGACACGTAAAATGTTAACGGATAATGATCTGATCTCTTTTGGAACCGATGGAAACGTACTTGATCCTCACCCCCACCATGGCCTCCAGGCGCTCGACATAGCCCCTCGCGTTTTTGGGAAGATCCTTATACTTACGGACCTCGCAAATGACCGTTTGCCAGCCGTCCAGCTCTTCGTAGAGGGCTTCGGCACGGCTCAAGACTTCAAGATCCATAGGGAAATCTTTATAGACCTTTCCCTGATATTTATAAGCGGTACAGATTTTGATTTTTTTAAGATCATCCAACACATCGAGTTTCATGATGGCGAGTTCGGAAATCCCATTGATGATCGCCGAGTATTTGACCAGCACGCTGTCGAACCAACCGCAGCGCCGGGGGCGCCCGGTGGTGGCGCCGAACTCCTGGCCTTTATTGCGGATATCTTCTTTAAGATTATCAGAGAACTCCGTGGGAAACGGCCCCTCTCCCACCCGTGTCGTATAGGCCTTGACACAGGCAATCACCTTATCGATCTTGGTGGGAGGAACTCCCGTGCCGGAAGACACACCGCCCACAATAGAATTGGAAGAAGTGACGAAAGGATAGGTCCCAAAATCAATATCAAGAAACGTGCCTTGCGCGCCTTCAAAAAGGACCGATTTCTTCTTATCGATTTCGCGGTTTAAAAAAATGGCCGTGTCGCAGACAAAATTTTTAAGCCTTTCACCGTAGCCCAAGTACTCATTGTAAATATTCCCCAAGGAAAAATCATTCTGGTCATAAACTTTTGAGAAAATCTCATTCTTCTCTCTTAAATTATCTTCCAGTTTTCCCTTAAGGATTCGCGGGTTCAAAAGATCGATCATCCGGATCCCGCAGCGACTCACTTTATCAGAGTAACAAGGACCAATGCCGCGCCCCGTTGTCCCGATTTTATTCTTGCGTTTGGACTCACGTAATCCATCGAGGATCCGATGGTAGGGCATGACCACGTGGGCATGTCCGGAAATCTTGAGCTTCTTGGAATTCACGGGAATTCCCCGCTTAGTCAAACCATCGATCTCTTCCAGCAAAGCCTTAGGGTCAATGACGGCACCGTTGCCGATGACACAAACCTTGCCTTTGCGCAAGACGGCGGAAGGGATGAGGTGAAACACATATACCTCATCTTCGACAACGACCGTGTGCCCGGCATTATTTCCGCCTTGATAACGCGCCGTGATGTCGGTATCTTTGGAAAGAATATCGATGAGCTTCCCCTTGCCCTCATCGCCCCATTGCGCTCCCACAACAGCAATATTCATGAATGGATAACCCTCTTTTATTGACGATTGTTCCTCTAAACAGGGTTTTCTTAAGAGAACAATCATCGTCCCTGTTTTCCTTAAAATTGATCCAGAGGAAACTGGGACAGTCCTCACTTTCCTTAAATACAGAGGAAGTGAGGACGAGATACTGGCCTTCCTTAATGTCTTTGGAAAGGAAAAGGTCAGTAGAAACTACTGTCCAATGGCGTTCAAAACATCGTTGATCGTGGACTGGGACGTGACACCGAAAATCTCAACGTTGTTCAAGGCAAACAGCGGCCCATACAAGATCTGCCACTCCTGAGACATCTTGATTTTTTCTAAGTATAGCCGCTTGCCCTCTTCACCCTTCACGCATGCCTTGATTTTATCTTTTGAAGCGCTCTTAGACTGAAAACAATCTTCCCAAAAAAGACTGTTGCTATCGGCCATACGGCAGGTCAGATACTGCCCCGCGGCTTTCGGCGCATAAGCATCAATGCAGGCGAACAGTTTTCCCTCCTCCACTTCCCGATTGCCCATGGGAGAAAGAAATTCTCCTTTTTTTTGCGGATTCTCTCTGCCAATCAAATGGAGCGTGAACTTCTTGGAACTTTGCTTTTGCTCCACGATCCCTTCCACCATCTTCAAGATGGGCAAACTTTCTTTAGCGGAAATGAAGACGAACAAGTCAAGCCTGCCGGCCTTAAACGGACGATTCAAAAAGTAAGAAACGCCTGAAAGCGAGGGCTTCATGTAGTACTTGTCTGCGATGGGCTCAACGGCTTGTTGAAATTTCTCAAAGTTCGCCTCTTTGTCCAGAGACTTGGAAAAGAGATACGCCGGCAGCATCGTAATTTTGAACTGCTTAATCATTTCCACCGTTGAGGGTTCCGCCGAACTTATGAGTTGAGGTTGAATATCCGGAAAAAAAGATTTCAAGGAGTCCACAACGGGTCCCAACTGACAGGTGCGACAATCCGAAGGGACAATCACCCAAAGGTCTAAAGACGGTTTAGCGGCCGTTTTCGTTAAGGTCTCCTTAGGGGCAACCTTCCCCTTCTCTTGCGCATTTAAAAGAGAAACTGAGAGCAGAAACACTACAAAAAGAACAAAGAAAATTTTTTTCATATGATCCTTCTGTTATCCTCCAAAAATGGATTTGTTGAGTTGATAGAGTAGGCCTAGTCCCCAAGCTCCAAAAAAAGCTGATGCGGCGATCTTAACGGTCCTGGCCCGAAAGCCTAAAAAATTCGTGAATCGCAGAGAAAAAAATCCGATCAGGACAAAAACCAACGCTAAAACCAGCGGAAGAACACTCATGAAGCTGTAAATCAAAAGATAAAACGCCAGTTCTTGATTAAGCTTATGGATGAGATAAACATCGACCAAAGCCTGCAAGTACGGCGGAGACGGATAGACCGATTGAATCAAGGACAAAAAGAGTGCCGTGAAAAAAGAAAAAGTCGCCACAAAAAACCAGCGGAAAGAAACCTTTTTTGCTTGAACGGTGGAAATCGGCGAACGTTTTAAAAAACTATCTTTTATCTCGCCGGTCGTTTTGATCTTCCACCAGTCATAAAGATTCACCGCCCCGGCGGCCAAGGCGCCCAAACCCAAAAAAAGATATGTCCATTGCGCGATATAATAAAATACATCCGTATCAAAGAGCTCGTCAAAAAAATAATTCTTGGCCAAAAAATTAGTAAAAAGAATCGTACCGATAAAGATGATACCGGTCATCAAGACTTCTTGACGATTACGCCGTAAAAATAAAAGAATCAGAATAAAGATGACCAGCGTTGAAAGCGCCAAAGGATTCGTCCCGTCGGCGGCCCCGGCCACAAAAAAAGGCATAGGTTAGACCTCGATCAATTTGACAAAAAGAATATCTTTGGTCTTACGCAGCTTCTCGATCACCCCATTGGGAACTTCACTATCAACATTGACCACGCTCACAACCTGTCCGCCTTGCACCTCACGGCCAAAGCTGATGCTGCCGATATTGATGTTCGCCTGGGCAAGAATAGTTCCGACGGCACCAACGATGCCGGGCTTATCATTATTGTTGATGAACAGCATGTATCCGTCGGGAGTCGCCTCCACGTAAATTTTGTTGACGCGGACAATGCGCGGTTTATTATTGGCGGACAGCGTCCCCCATAAAGAAAACGTGTCGTGGTCAGAAACGACTTCCAGGCTCACAAGATTCACAAATTCCTCTTCTTTGGTCGACTGGATTTCTTGGACGTTGATGCCCCGCTCGCGGGCGTAATCGACGGCGTTCACAAGATTAATCGTCTCCCCTAAGATAGGCGACAAAACTCCGAAGACGATCGCCATCGTCACGGGAGCCACTTTGTAATTGGTAACGGTCCCGCTATAGGTAATTTTGATTTCCTTAATGGGACCGTTAATGAGTTGTCCGGAAAAGCGTCCCATGCGTTCCGCCAAATCGATGTAGGGTTCAAGCACTTTGTAAGCCTCAGCACTGACCGAGGGAAAGTTGGCGGCATTCACGATGCCCTTCCCTAATAAAGCATTGCGCGCGCACTCGGCGATCTCGATGGCCACGTTGAGCTGCGCCTCGGAAGTAGCTGCTCCCAAATGCGGCGTGGCCACGCAATGGTCGAACTTTAAGAGCGGATGACCGGCGCTGGGGGGTTCTTTTTCAAAAACATCCAAGGCGCAACCCGCAATCGTTTTGTTGGCAAGCGCCTCAGCCAAGGCGGTCTCATCGATGATGCCGCCGCGCGCGCAATTGATGATGCGCACACCTTTTTTCATAAGGGCGAATTCCGGTCTTGAAATCAGGCTCCGGCTGTCCGTACCTTTAGGAATATGAATCGTGATGTAGTCGGAGGTCTTAAGAAGCGATTCCAATTCCGCCATTTCGACCCCCATCTTGGCAGCTACTTCATTTGAAAGAAATGGATCACAGGCAACGATCTTCATGCCAAAACCTTTAGCCATCCGGGCAACCGTTGAACCAATACGTCCCAGGCCAATGACGCCCAGCGTCTTGCCGTAGAGCTCAACGCCGGTAAACTTGGAACGTTCCCATTTTCCCGACTTCAAGGACGCGCAGGCCTGAGGGATATTGCGCGATAAGGCAAGGATCATACTCATGGTGTGTTCCGCCGTCGAGGTCGTGTTGCCGGCCGGCGTATTCATGACCACGATCCCTTTTCGAGTGGCGGCCTTCAAGTCCACATTGTCCAGTCCCACCCCCGCGCGGCCGATCACTTTCAGGCGGTCAGCCTTTTCTATGATATCGGCCGTGAGATTCGTCTCGCTGCGGATGATCAAGGCATCGTAATCCTTGATGATGGCTTTAAGCTCATCGGATTTTATGCCGAACTTGCAGTCCACCGTAAATTCTTTAACGGCTTTGAGGATGTCCACGCCCTCCTGCGCCAGCTTATCGGTAATCAAGATCTTCATCGTTCGCTCCAATGGCTTATTGAGTATTGAGAACTTTCTGGGCCGCGGCGACTCCAGCGCCCAAAGTGAACTTATACCCCATCTCGTTTAAAACTTTTTCAAAGCAGGAAATTCCCGTTAAGATATCATACTCATCCAGGCATCCCATCTGTGAGAAGCGGACAATTTTGCCTTTCAAGGTATCTTGCCCGCCGGCAACACTGATGCCATAGGTGTCGCGCATGACTTTCACGAGTTTCTCACCATCGATCCCCGCCGGCAAATTGATTGCCGTCACGACGTTGGAAACGCATTTCTCATCCGCGAACAGCGTGAGGTTCAAAGCCTTGGCCGCCGCGCGGGTGGCCTTGGCCAGGCGCGCATAATGGGCCAACAATTTGTCTATCCCCGCTTCCCTGATAAGACGAATGGATTCATTTAAAGCCAAAATGATATTGATGGCCGGCGTGTAAGGCGTATCGGCTTTTTCTGCCGCTCTCTTGGCCGCTTTAAGATCGAAATAATATTTGGGATTCGTGGATCTTTCGATTAAGGCCCAGGCTTTGGAAGAAACGCTCACGAATGCCAAACCCGGCGGCAGCATCAATCCTTTTTGTGAGCCTGACACAACCACATCCACGCCCCATTCGTCAGCTTTGAGTTCCGTTGCGCCCAGCCCGCTGATGGCATCCACCACCAAGACCGCGGGGGTTTTCTTAACCATGTCCCCGATGGCCTTGATATCGCTGGTCACTCCCGTCGAGGTTTCAACGAGCGTGACGAATACCGCTTTAATATCTTTTTGGGCGTCCAAAAGCTTTTTGATTTCATTCGGGTCAACCGTCTGCCCCCACTTGACCTTGATCACACGGATATCGACGCCATAGGCTCGGGACAGCTCGCTCCAGCGCTCGCCGAACTTACCGCCCTCAACAGAAATCGCCTTGTCGCCCTTGGAGAGAAGATTACAGACAGCCGCTTCCATCCCGCCGGTGCCCGAGGAAGTGAGAATGAGGACATCATTACGGGTCTGAAAAATATCCTTGAGCCCTTCCGCCGCTTCTTTTAAAGCCGCCTGGAATTGCGGCGTGCGGTGATGAATGATCGGCCGGCCTAGAATTTCGCGGACCGAATCTGGAATTTGCGTGGGACCCGGGGTGAGCAGCAGATTTCGTTTCATACATTCAATCCTTTCTGATCCTTCGACTCCGCCCCTCGGCGTAGCCTCGGGGCTCCGCTCAGGATGAGGGGTCGGGGAATTCCCCGACCCCTCACTTATCTTTCTTTAAACTGACAATGACTTCATCCACCAATCCATAATCCTTGGACTCTTTGGAATTCATAAAAAAATCCCGGTCGGTATCAGTTTGGATCCTTTGAAGATTTTGGCCGGTATGTTTGGAAAGGATCTGGTTCAATTCTTCCCTCACGCGCAGGATTTCTTTGGCATGGATTGAAATGTCGCTGGCCGTCCCCTGCATCCCGCCCCACGGCTGGTGGATCATCATCCGTGAAAAAGGAAGGGCATAACGTTTTCCCTTGGTCCCGGCCGTAAGCAGAACCGCCCCCATGCTGGCTGCCTGCCCAACGCAATACGTGCAGACATCGGGTTTGACGAATTGCATGGTGTCGTAAATCGCCAGGCCCGCCGTCACTGACCCCCCGGGGGAATTGATGTACAAATGAATGTCTTTGCCGGAATCCTCCAGCTGTAAGAACAGCATTTGCGCGATCACAAGGTTCGCGACGGTATCGTCAATCCCCGTCCCGATGAAGATAATTCTATCCTTAAGAAGCCGCGAATAAATATCATAGGCCCTTTCGGCGTGACCGGTTTTCTCGATGACCATAGGAACCAGAACTTGATTCTTTTCGCTCATGATTTCGTTTCCTCCCAATTAGCGTTTTTCATTAAAAATTCCAAAACCTTATGAGGCATGTTTTCGTTGGGCCCCACAGAAATGTTCTCAAGCTCGGCAATCTTCTCCATGATGAGAAAAATTTTCACATCTCTTTCCGCCACAGACTTTAGTTCCTTGCGCAGCTCGTCTTCTTTCTTTTTAATCTCCTCTTCCGGCATTCGGCCTGCTCCGCCAACGGCGGGACGAGACTTTAAGTGCCGGATGTTTTCCCCAACAAGATGCTCCAGCTGTCTTTGGACGACCGACGCGGGAACGACCAGCGACGATTCTTTTAAAAGCGCCTCAAGAATCTGATTCTCGACATCCATCCGGTTTTGGCGATCCTTGTCCATTTCCATCTGGCGTTTTAAAAAATTCTTAAAATCCTCCAAGTTTGGATAGCCGAGTCCGCGCGCGAACTGATCGTCGATATTGACTTCCTTCTCGCCCTGGCCTCTTTTAAAAAATTCAAGGGTCTTGTTGATTTCTTCCTCGGTCACCTGAGAGGTCTTTCTCTTGAGCTGAACGCCTTTGTAATTCTTGACCTTGACCTCAGGCCGGATATCCAAAGTCGCGTTAAAGGTAACCTTGCCGTCCTTGTAGGACACGTCGTGAATATCCGGCATGTCCATGGGCACGATCTTTTCTTTATCGATTCCCTCCTGATAAACCTCGGGGATGATTTTTTTGAGCATCTCTTCCTGCGCCAGACGGCTGTGTTCCCCCTCAATGACATTGCGCGGGGCCTTCCCGGGACGGAAACCCCTGACCTTGGCAACCTTGGCGATTTCGACGTAAACTTCTTCCAGCTTTTGTGAAACCCTGTCTTTGGGGATCTCAAATTTTAATTCTCTTTTTGTCGCGTCGACTTTCTTGACTTCCAGTTTCATGTTGCTGTTAACTCCTTAAATGAGCACATAAGTTACGGAGTCCGCCTTTGGCGGACGACGTAACTTATAAGTGCGAATTTACCCAGCACCTATTTTGGCTTAAATCTGGTATCGCAAAATAAGTGCTGGGTGAGTTTCGCGCTGTCAACTTACGTCGCCTAAAACGCTCCGCAAGTTGTGCGCTCAACTCACATCGTAAACTTCTCCCCCAAATAAATCTTCCTGGCCTTTGGATCATTGATAAGATCCTGCGCCGAGCCGGAGATGAGAACGCGGCCCTCGGCGATCAAATACGCCCGGTCGGTGATCGAAAGCGTCTCGCGAACGTTATGATCCGTGAGAAGAATTCCCAAGCCCCGGCCTTTTAAGTCTCTGATGATTTCCTGCGCCTCGGCCACGACGATCGGATCAATCCCCGAAAACGGTTCGTCCAACAGCAAAAATGACGGATTGGTCACTAACGCCCGCGTAATTTCAAGACGTCTTCGTTCCCCGCCGGAAAGCGTGTAGGCCTTGGCCTTAGCCAGATGCGCAATGTTCAATTCGTCCAAAAGGGAGCGCAGGCGGTACTGGCGTTCGCGCGGAGAGATGTTCAAAGTCTCCAGGATCGCCAGGATGTTTTCCTCAACGGTCAATTTTCGGAAGATTGATGGTTCCTGCGCGAGATATCCCATGCCCAGACGGCAACGTTCATGGATGGGTTTCTTGGTGATATCTTCCTCATCAAAAAATATATTTCCTTCCTCGGGCTTCACAATCCCCACGGCCATATAAAAAGTCGTCGTCTTACCGGCGCCATTGGGCCCCAAGAGTCCCACAATTTCGGAACGACCCACCGAGATACTTAAGCCGTCGACAACCCGGCGGCCGCCGTAGGTCTTAACGAGTCCTTTAGTTTCCAGGAGATGCAAATTGGCCTCCTTGCGTCTGTAAAATGAGCTTCGGTCTTCCCGACAAAATCATCTTCTGGTCTCCTGCGGTGTAGACGGCGGATTCGGAATAAGTCGTGTTGCCGCCCTGCGTGATTGCGACGTGGCCGGTGCAGATCATCTGTTTAATCTGCTTGGTGGTCTGATCGAAGAAGACCTCAACTTTGTCTGCCTTGAGTTCCCGGCCTTCCTGGACCGCGACCACGTTCTTGTTAAAGGTCGCCTGTTGTTTCAATTGATCGATCTCCAGCGGCCCGTCGCAAGTGATGGTCACGGGCAACTGTGGATTTCCGTCCTTATCGGGTTTGGGTCTCAGCTCAACAGTGACGTCCTTGTTCATCTGGCCCGTCTGCAGATTGGGATGGGCTATCGCGCCCATCGCCTCGGCGATAATATCGTCGCGCGTGATCTTCACTCTATCGTTGGTAGTGACCAAATCTTTTTCGCGTTCCCAATCAAGGGAATTCGTCGTCATCCTGGCTCCGCTTTGAGTGGTGATGACCACATCCTTCTCTAAATGCATCTGGCCGCTTTCTTTATCGATGGATCCGGTTTTCGCCTTGATATTGACATTATCCTTCCCATAGGAATTCGCATCGGGGTTGGTGAGTTCGATGGTATTACCGCTGACATCGGCGGTATCGCCTTTCACGTCCCAGGCCTTGTGCCCCCCATCCGTATACCCATCGAGGGTGAATCCCTGGAATTGCTGCGGACTGTCTTCAGCGTGTAAAAAGACAACACCGCTAAAAAAAACAAGCATAATGAAAAACACTCGGTTCAACACGATCGTCACCTTTTCCCTGAAGGGTTCGGCCACAGGTTTTGGGTCTTCATAATGAGCTCAATCACTTCCCGGACCGCGCCGTTACCGCCCTGTTTCTTAGTGATATAGTCGGCGACTTTTTTGACTTCCGCCCTCGCGTAAGGGACAGCCACGGCGAAACCGACCTTCGATAAAACTTCCAGGTCCGGCAAATCATCACCGATGAAGCAAGCGTCCTCATCGTTGAGTTTAAGGGCTCTTAAAATCTTTTTGTAGGCATCAATCTTAGGATACGCGTTCAAATGCACTTGGTCGATCTCAAGGTCGCGGGCGCGGTACTTGACGACCGCCGAGGCCCGGGCGGCGCTCAGGATCGCCGTTTTAAAACCGGCGCGCTGGAAGACAACGATGCCAAACCCATCCTGCACGTCAAAATTCTTGGTTTCTCGGCCGCGCTCATCAACGACGATCCTGCCGTCAGTCAAAACACCGTCGACGTCCATGATTAAAAGTTTAATCTTTTTAAGTCTTTCTTTCATATTCATGGATTGCATGCTAATTCATCTTGAGATAGTTATCAATCTCCAGTGCCCCGTGAAATACTCCCAAAATATCGATCTGATCGACTGACTTGATCCAATAGGCAATCCGGTAATGCCCATATAACAAAATTCGAATGTTTAATTCAGGATACCGATCATACCGGAAACCAATTTCAGGCAAACGTCGCAACACTTGAACCTTTTGAAATATATCTTCGATGACTTTATGTGCCGCCATCGGATTATCAACGGCGATGTAATCGTGAATGTCCTTAAGCCACTTGTGCGCTTCGTGGGTCCACCTTATTTCCGCCACTTGCTGATCCTCTGCTTCATTTCCGCATTGCTGATGGTTCGACCCACCTTAGAATCGGCCAACCCGCGATCCACCATCCGGCCAAAAGCCAGCTCGCGGAGAATTTCCTCATAAGAACTGTCCTCCGGCTGTTCTTTGATGATCTTGGCAATTTGTTTTTTGGGAGATATCATTTTAACCTCCTATTTTAAAAATCGTGATGGCAACTACAAATAATTATGAACTTCATACCAGTCCGGCTTTCAATAAATCCTGAACATCCAAGAGTCCCACCAATTTTCCTTTGGAAACAACCGGCAGTTCGTCGATCTTCTTATCCTGCAAAATCCTTAAGGCCTCGGTCGCCAATTTGTCTTTCTCAATGGTCGTGGGTTTTCGCGTCATCACGTCCTTGACTTTCCGCAACGAAAGATCCGAGTCCGTTTCCAGATGCCGGCGCAAATCCCCATCGGTGAAAATCCCTACCAACCGTCCTTTAGCATCAATGACACATGCCGAACCGCAGCGGGCGCGGGTAATGGAAAGCAAAACGTCTTTCACGCGCATCTGTTCTTTCACTTTGGCCAACGTAGGACCAGTGCGCATAATGTCTTCTACTCTCAAGAGCAATTTCTTCCCCAACATTCCCGCCGGATGATTAAAAGCGAAATTTTCTTTTTTAAAGCCTTTGCGCTCAATGAGACACGCTGCCAAGCAATCGCCCATAACCAACGTTGCCGTCGTGGAGGCCATCGGGGAGAGCCCCAGAGGACAGCCTTCTGTTCTCACCGATACGTTTAACACCACATCGCTGTGCTTGGCCAAAGTTGATTTTGTATTGCCCGTCATGGCAATGATCTTGGCACCGATTTTTTTTATGAGAGGTAAAAGTCTTTTGGTTTCATCGGTCTCGCCGCTATTCGACAAGAGAATTAAGATGTCATTGCGCGTGACTTGACCCATATCCCCGTGCACGGCCTCGGCGCTATGCATCCAAATGCTGGGCGTTCCCGTCGAAGAAAGTGTCGCGGCGATCTTATGGCCGATGATGCCGGCCTTGCCCATGCCGGTCACGATCACCCGGCCTTTGCACTTGACGATCATTTCAACGGCCTTGAGAAAATTCCCGTCAACCGCACGCGCGAGATTTTTCACCGCGGCGGCTTCGATTTTGATGACATCTTTGGCAAGCTTAAGAGACATGGCTTTTAAAAATCACAAGGTCACAATTGCATCAATCGCTTTTAAATCAACGAGCAGTTTCCTCAGCTGGTCAAGCCTGAGCATATTGGGCCCGTCCGACAAGGCTTTCTTAGGATTAGGATGAACTTCCATGAAAACAGCATCGCAGCCGGCCGCCACGGCGCAGCGACTTAATAACGGAATGAACTCGCTCATTCCCCCGGAGACGCTCCCCAAACCGCCGGGCTGCTGAACGCTGTGAGAGGCGTCGAACACAACCGGATAACCGGTCTTGCGCATAATCGAAAGCGAGCGAAAATCCGTGACCAAATTGTTATAACCGAAACTGGCCCCTCGTTCGGTCAAAAGAATGTTGCGATTGCCGGCGGATTCGATTTTCTTAACGACCTGTTGCATATCCCCTGGCGCTAGAAACTGGCCCTTTTTAATATTTACCACTCTTCCGCTTTGAGCGGCCGCAATAAGAATATCCGTTTGCCGGCAAAGAAACGCCGGGATCTGTAACACATCGAGCACTTGCGCCGCCTCTTGTACTTCTTGAGAACTATGCACGTCACTCAATACCGGAACACCCAGTCGTTCCTTGATTTCCCTTAGAACTTCCAAGCCTTGGGACATCCCGGGGCCGCGGAATGACGCCAGGGATGTCCGGTTGGCTTTGTCATAGCTCGCTTTAAAAATGAATGGAATCTTCAAAGCGGCGGTGATCTTTTTAATTTCGGAAGCGACCTTGAAGGCAAGGGCGCGACTTTCAATCACGCACGGGCCCGCGATAAGAACCAGCGGCGTCCCGTTTCCGATTTTGATTTTCCCGACATTCACAATCCGTGACATTTAATGTTCCTTCAATGACGTCCAGACTTACGGAAGCTCCCATTTGGAGCGACGTAAGTCTGTGACGGAATTGAACCCAGCACTTATTTTGGCTTTAACACCGTGTCGCAAAATAAGTGCTGGGTCGAGTTCGGCTCACAACTTACGTTCGTCCGCCTTCGGCGAGACTCCGTAAGTTGTGGCCGATGATGATGATTTTTTCAAATACTCCTCGACCTTCTTGATATCTTCCTCCACATCGACGCTGATCGTCTCGATGTTGGTTTCAACGGTCTTAATTTTGTATCCGGCTTCCAGAACTCTCAACTGTTCCAAACTTTCCGTTTCTTCCAAACGCGATTTCGGTAAATCCTTAAAGCCCATCAAGAACTTTTTCCGGTAGGCATAAATCCCCAAATGTTTAAAGTACCTCAAACCTTCGCTAGATTTACGTACATAAGGAATCAACGACCTCGAAAAATACAAAGCATTGTGATTCTTGTCAATGACGACCTTGACGATGTTGGGATCGTCCAACTCCTTGCTCCCAACGGCAACGGGCTTGATGGCCGTGGCCATAAGACAATTGGAATCATCCAAAAGGGCTTTTGCCAAATCATCGATCACCGAATGATGAATGAGCGGCTCATCTCCCTGAATGTTAATGACGATTTCCGCGTCGATGGATTTCACCGCTTCCGCGATCCGTTCCGTGCCCGAGGCGTGATGGACCGACGTTAAAACCGCTTGGGCGCCGAACTCTTTAGCTTTGTTCAAAACGCGTTCATGGTCGCAGGCAATCAAAAGTTCATCCAAATATTGACTCTTGGCCGCGCGCTCGTACACATGCTGGATCATCGGTTTGCCGTTTAGATCCGCCAGCACCTTGGCCGCAAGACGCGTGGAACCATAGCGGGCCGGGATGACACCGATGACCTTCAGCGTTTTGGCAGTGGCCTTGGTCTTTAAAGGATTACGAGCTGAAATCATCGAGGGGCTTTTTGTCCTCATGGGATCGCCGCCAAAAGTTCTTGAGGCGTGACGGTCGCCGCTCCGCGTTTTCCAACGACAATGCCGGCCGCGAAATTGGCCATATCCGCCGCCTGCCGCTGACTCGCTCCGGCGGTGAGCGCTAGAGTAAAAACCGAAATCACCGTGTCGCCCGCGCCCGTCACATCAAAAACTTCCTGGGCCTTAGTATCGATATAAATCGGAGGCTTTCCCGCCTCAAACAAGACCATTCCCTGCTCGCCCAATGTAATCAAAAGGCTTTTCAATTTCAAATATTTTACGATTGCCTCGCCGGCCCGCTTAATGTCGGCATCCGTTTCCAGACGATCGTGTTCGACATCCAGCTTTTTACCGGCGCTGTGCGTGATTTTGATGTTACGAATCGCGTTCTCGGTTTCTTTACGGTTGGGGGTAATCGCGGTCACCCCTTGATAATACGTGAAGTGTTCGACTTTAGGGTCCACGGTAATGATTTTCTTCGCCTGGATGGCGCTCAAACAGACCTGCGAAACAAGATCGGCGGTAATCATCCCTTTGCCGTAATCGGAAATAATCACGGCATCAAAATTCTTGATGGATGACTTAAAGTAGCGTCGGACTTTTTCTTTTAAGGACGCGTCGGAAAAATCGCAAACTGTTTCACGGTCGAGCCGTAAAACCTGTTGGTGCTGGGCCACAATGCGAGTTTTCAAGGGCGTGGAAATCCTGCGATCGACCATGATAGCGGTGGTATTGATTTTTCTTTTCTTAAGCTCCTTAAGAAGAATCGCGCCTTCTTTGTCGGCGCCGACTTTTCCCATGAGCGTCACACGGGCCCCTAACGATTGCAGGTTGTTGGCGACATTAGCAGACCCTCCCGGTGTATAGCTGGGCTGCCCTTCCTGCAACACGATGGGGACAGGCGCTTCCGGCGAAACCCGGGAGACACTCCCAAACACATATTCATCCAGCAAGATGTCCCCGATCACCAAAATCCTTTTCTTGCGGAAATTGGCGATGATTTCGTTATAATGTCTCATCAAAAAACCTTTGGGCAGTAAGAATTTGTTAACAAAACAAGGGTTGATTTTATCATAGTCTCAAAAGGGCGTCAACAGCTTCTAAAACCTCCTGGGTCTTGATTTCTTCCAAGCACTTAAAGTTAATATTACAATTGTGCGCCAGGCACACGGGACAACCCACTTCTTTATGCAAGATGACACTCTTGGAGGTGAGCGGCCCCCAGCGTAAGGGGCTTAAACCCGCCTGATTGCGGCCAAAGATGGAAATGACCGGGACCTTAAGAGCCGCGGCGATGTGCACGGGGCCGGAATCGTTAGAGATCAACAGCGCGCAACGCTTCAAGAGGCCGGCCAGTTGAGCCAAAGTCGTCATTCCCGTCGCGTCGAGCGCCTTGATTTTCAAGGCGGATTTGATATTTTGCATGATTTCTCGATTGTCCGCGGAGCCGATGAAAACAATTTTGTAGGGGCGCCTTTCCCTCAACTGGTCGGCGACTTCGGCGAACCGTTCGGGCATCCATCTTTTGGAAATGCAACTGGCTCCCGGATGGATAGCCACCAGCTTATCTTGATCATCGATACCGTTTTCTAAAAAAAATCTCCGGGCCCAACGTTCCGCCTCCGGGCTCACATAAAGAAAGAGTTGAGGGTCTTTTATGGGAATTCCCACCGCTCTTAAAACATCCAGACAATATTCCGCCTCAGGCTTTAACCCCTGCGGCCGGGTATCAATGAGCCCCCGTGTCAACAAGAAACCCAACTTATCGTTTTTATAACCAATGGTTTCCGGGATCCCCGCCAGGAAGCAAAGCAGATTCGTCCTTCTCTTGGTGTGAAAAATAAACGCGGCATCAAAGGCCCTGGACTTGACTTCTCTCACCAATTTTAGAAAACCAATGAACCCTCTATGTTTTCCTTGACGATCATCGAATAGCACCTCATCTAAATTCGGATTTCCCTCTACGAGCTCCAGATTGGAAGGCGCCATGAGAATGGAAATTCGCGCCTTCGGATAACCCGCCCTCAACGCCGCGAGGGCGGGCGTTGTCAGAATGACATCGCCCACGCGATCCGTGCGGACAACCAAGATGTTCCGATATTTTTTCATAGGAAATTTTTCTCCAAGACCGACAAAACTTCCTCAGACCTAATCTCTTCCATACATTCATGGTGATAGGCGCAGCCGGATTTTTCGCACGGAGAGCAAAAAAGATTCTTGCGTACGACCCAAGAGCGGTCACTCCAAGGACCGTACTTGTGTTCGTCCGTCGGGCCGAAAATGGCCAACGTTGGAACATTCAAATAACTGGCCAGATGCATGACGGCACTGTCGTTGGCGATGACAAGTTTCGCGCGATGAATAACTTCCGCGAGCTGCAGCAACGTCGTTTGAGCGGTCAGGTCCACCACGGGGTGCTTCATTTGAGCGGCAATCGAACGCGCGAGGGCCCGGTCATTCTGGTCGCCCACAAAAACAATCTTTGCCTTATGCCGGGCAGCCAAGGACTCGCACACGCGCGCAAACCCTTCTTCCCTCCAGCGCTTGATATGATTGGCGGCCCCGGGCGAAACGACCACGAACGTTTCCCCTTCGCCAATCCCGCTTTTGAAAACGTCATCGACAAATTTCTTATCTTGGGCTGTAATATAAATAGCCCGACGGGTCCGCGATTCATGACTGAAATCCAGAACCGTCCGCAGACGGTTCAAATGTTTTTCTTTCATGTGCATCAAAGGTTTTTTAGACATCCGATAGCTGGTACGGTATTGACCGCCGGCAAAAAACGGAATCGCGGTATTGCGCAAATCAACGATAAGATCAAATCTTTCTCTTCTTAAATGAAGAACCCATGACAGCTTATCCCACGACGAAGATTTTTTATTGAAGACATAAACATTTTGGATGAAAGGATTCCCGGTAAAGAATTCCTTTGCCTTTTCCCCCGCCACGACCGACAACGGCGCGTCCGGAAAATTCTCCAGAAGAATATCAACGACCGGGAAGGTGAGAATCACATCCCCCGGATTGCTTAACGAGACGACGAGAATTTTTTTAATTTCGGATTTTTTGAACAGCATCGATCACATCATCCACATTAATGGAACGCATGCAAATGTTGTCGGGACACTGAAGATGATAGCATGGCTCAGGGTTACATCCGACATCCCTTTGTAAGATTAAACTTTTTCCACTCCCCCTGGGGCCCGTCACCTCTGGTCGGGTGGGGCCAAAGACCCCGATCACCTTCGCTCCCACGCCGTGCGCCAGATGTAACGGACCTGAGTCGGCTGAGATAACGACATTCGCGCGGCGCATCAGGGCCAGCAATTGATTGAGATCGCTTTTCCCGGCGGTGATGATGGGTTTTCGATCGGTTAACCGCGCAATTTCGTTGGCCAAATTCAAATCATTAAGAGCTCCCGAAACCACAACCTTGGCCTGACAATCCTTGTGCAACCGATCAATAAGCTCGGCAAACTTTTCTTTGGGCCAGCGCTTCAGATCCCAATTCCCGCCGGGATTAACAACGGCCAAAAAATCCTCTGTGGCAACACCCTCTTTCCTAAGAAGATCATCAACGTATCGCTGACTTTCTTCAGTAAAAATCAATTCACAGCGTCGATCTTCAACTCTGATGCCGTAGGACTCGATCACCTGTAAATAATGGTCGCTGCGATGAACAATCCCATTGAGGGGTTTGACTTTGTGCGTGAGAAATCGGCCTCTATTTTTTTCGTCATATCCTACCCGCTGGGGAATTCCGGCCAAAGTGACTAAAAGCGCCCGCGTGAAGGAGCGGTGTAGCAAGAAGGCGATATCGAATTGTTCTTTCTTTAATTGTGAAATCAACCGTCCCTTGGCCAAAGGTGAGCGATCCTTGCCTTCTTCATCATAAAGAATAACGCGATCGATATGAGGAATACTGGCAAGAACATCCCCAACTCGTGGAACCGCCAAAGAGACGATCTCAGCCCGCGGATAAGCTTTCTTCAAGGCTTTAAAAACCGGCGCGGAAAAAATCACATCGCCCATCCAATTGACATTAACAACCAATATCTTTTTCATCGCTCACTTCACCAGACTTTCATTCCGACGCTTTTTCAAAGATAGAACTCCGACCCAGAAAACCAATTATCTGGGTGCATAGAGTTTTCTGGCGTCGGAGTAAACCTTAAGGGTCCCCTCGATCATTTTATCATCGGAAAAATGTTTCCCAACAAAGGCTCGTCCGGCCTCGCCCATTTTCTTAGCTTGTTCTTTGTTTTCCAAAAGAAGCAGGATAGCCTGTGCCAGGCTTTCCGGATTTTCAGGCGAAACCAAAAGGCCGTTACGCCCGTCTTCGATGAGACTTGGGATTCCTCCGACCTTGGAAGCTACGACAGGAACCCCGGCCGCCTGTGCCTCCATAATAGAAAGCCCCAAGCCTTCCTGCCGCGACGGCATCACGAAAACATCCAAAAGAGCCAGGATCTCCGCCGTTTTATCGACGATCGGATAGAAAAACACGTTACGCTCCAGACGCAGCTTGCCCACCATTGCTTTAAGATCTGGCTCTTCGGGGCCTTGCCCCACAATCAAAAGTTTCGCCTGCGGCTTTTTTGCCGACACTTTTTTCATCGCCGCGACCAGGACATCGATGCCTTTGACGCTGGAAAGCCGCGCGATAATCCCAATCACCGGATCATCCATCAACTGATATTTCTGCCGTAACTTTTTCCTCTCTTGGTCATCAATGGGAAGGAAATCATTGACGTCGATGCCGTTGGGGACTATCGCAATCTTTTGCCCGGGCACTCCCAAATCCTTGATGAGGTGTTCACGCACGGGCTCGCTCACCGCGATCACCCGCTCCCCCCAACACGGGAAGATTTTCCGGCTCAGACGCTTTTTAAAAAATCCGTGGGCTGTCGAAACATAGGGTTTGCGCGTCATCAAAGCTAAAAACGTCCCCATGACCTGGGTGACGCGCGTCTGGGAATGGATAATGTCAATCGTGTTTTCTCGAATAAACTTTTGAAGCGCCGGCAAGGCCCAATAAATCCTTAAATCCAGTTCGGATTTCGTCCGGATGTTCATCGATTGATGCTGCGCCATCCCTGCGAACTGCGACAAATGCTCGACACAATTCCCCCCCGCGCTGACAACAAAAATTCGGTTCCCTCTTCGCGCCAGACCTTTGGTCAAAGTGAGGATGTAGCGCGTGATTCCCCCTGTATGAAAATGTGTCGAAAGAATCAAAACGTTCATCGGATACTTCCCATCAATTTCCCAATCTCCTTGGCAACCTCATCGGGGGTGATCTCCTTCATGCAGGCGTGCGTCTTGATCCGGCAGGTTCCGCTGTAACAGGGCGAACAGGCCATGGATTTCTTAAGGACCGAGAATTTTGCGGCCGGCGGAAGATGGCGTCGGGCATCCGTGGGCCCAAAAAAAGCGATGAAGGGTGTTCCCATGGCCGCGGCCACATGCATGGGGGCCGAATCCGGCGTCAGATACACCTTGCAGCGTTTGATCAAAGCCGCTAATTGCAGGATATCGGTTTTACCGACGAAAATCGCGGGCTTGGTCTTCGTTAACTTCAAAAGTTGCCGGGCCGCCTCCCGATCTTTCCCGGTCCCGGTAATCAAAACACGCACATTCTTGCTCATTAAGATATCGCACAGGCGCGCCACGTGGGAGATGGGCCAATTCTTTGTCTTCCATTTCTCGGACGCGCAGAGATTGATGCCGACAATCGCTTGAGCATTGGTCAGCCATTCGGAGCTCAAAAGTTCCTCGACATATTGTTCATCCTTGGCTGATGGCCACAGCTCAAGGGCAATTCCCTCTTTAAGTTCAATCCCTAAAATTTTCAAAACCTCAAATTGATGCTCTACCGGTCCGAGGGGGTCTTGGTTATCGCTAATCCGATTCGAAAGTAAGAATCCCCACTTGCGATTGTAGCCGTAACTTTCCTTGGAGAAACTTAAAAAACACAGCCAATGACTTCTCGCATTATTTTGAAAATCAATGATCTTATCAAACTGATAGTGCCTGAGCTTTTTTACCGTCTTTAAAAAAGCTGTCCACCCCCAAGGAGAGCTTTTCACATCATAAACAATGAGACCATCAAGATACGGACAACGGATAAGGATCTCTCGGGATTCTTTCCCGACCAAACAATAAATCTTGGCATGAGGAAACTTTTTCCTTAAAGCCCTCAAAGACGCCGTCACCAGAACCACATCGCCGATAGAACTCAATTTAATAACCAGGATGTTCAAAGACGCCAAAAGTTCTTTGTAAACCTCAATCGTCTTTGTGGCCATATGCTCAAGGCGAAAATTGGCTTCCAGTTTTTTGCGGGCCTCGGTCACAAGACTTTCCGCTAACTTTTTATCCTTGAGAACCCGCATCACTTCCTGGGCCATGGCCTCGACGTCTTTGGGGGGGACGAGAATTCCGGTTTTGCCGTCGTCGATGATTTCCACGACACCCCCGACACGGGTAGCCACGACCGGCACGCCGGCCGCCTGCGCTTCCAGAATCACACGGCCAAAAGCTTCCTGTGTTACCGTTGAGAGCACCAACAGATCGGTCTTGGCCAGTAAGGCGGGAATGTCGCGGCGGTTTCCTAAAAATTGGACATGCTCCGATAGCCCTAAGTGCTTCACCAAGACCTCCAGCTCTTGCCGGTACGATTCCTTTTTCTCGGGCACGTCGCCAATGATCCAAATCTTGGCATACGGCATATAGCGAATCACCTTGGCCATCGCCCGCAAAAAATATTCGTGGCCTTTTAAGGGTGTGATTCGACCGACCATCGAAATCACGCAATGGGATTTCTGAGAATCGCGCTGGCGAGGGACATTGAATTTTTCTAAATCGACACTGCGCGGAATCAAACGCACGTTTGAGGCAGAAACGCCGAAACTTTCAATCATATGTTTACCGATCACGGTGCTGGGCACGATCACGAATTTGGCCCAGCCCATGATACGACTGAAAAAATGTTTCTGATAATGACCGTGGCATGTGGTAATAAACGCCGCCGGCGTCTTACGGCACGCAAAGTAAGCGATCCACGCCGGCACGCGCGAACGCGCATGAACGACATCCACCCCCTCTCCAATAATGATTTTCTTAAGTCTACGCACCGATTGAATCATCGTCCATAAATTTTTCTTATGCACGGGAAGCTGATAATGATTCACCCCGATCTTTTCCAGTTCACCGACCAAGGTTCCGCCGTTAGAGACGACCACCGCCCGGTGGCCGTGCTCCGCGAGGTATTTGGCAAAATCCACCGTCCCCGTTTCCACGCCCCCCACATTCAACTCCGGCAGTATCTGCAAAACTTTCATAGGATCTGTCTTACTCCGCTAAGAATCACGCCCTCATCATGGATAATCTTTGTTTGAATTTTGCACCGCGCCACATCCAGAATAAGCCGCCCGATGTTCTTGGCGCCGGCGGATATCACGTACCCTTCATCATTCAAGGTCCCCACGAAGAGCTCGTACTTGTTTCGAGGGCTCAATATGCCGGCCGCCGAGTTCTTTAATCCAAAAACGATCGTGGCTTTCTTGGCGCTCACGGCCTCGGAGATCATCGAGATACTGTCTGTCGACACAACAACAATATCTGAAAGCCCTAAAATTCCGCCCACAGCCTCGGGAATATTGCTGTGATTGGCCATGATGAAGACCTGGCAGCGATAAAATTTTTTAAGTTCCCTCACAACGAGATTCTCGACGCGCGCCGAGGTGCGGCGAGAGGTCGTAAAAAGGATATCGGCATTCAGCTCTTCTGCCGCTTGCTTGATCTGACTGATCATCATTTTCATGAGCGGTTCACGGAACGTCAATTGTTTCGCGTCTCCGCCGAGTAAAACCCCGATCCGCATCTTGTCGCGGCTTCTTAGGTGCGAATAACGCTTCAAAAAAAGTTCCGACTGCTGGCTCAAATAATTTTCATCGACAAGATTCGGGGCAATACGCGTGTACACAACCCTCCCCGGGTAAGGTTCTCCGCGCGGCCGGTCGTGCCTGGGCAAAATGATGAGATCAAATTTCTTGAAGTTGAGAAGTCCTGGTTTAAGGATCGCGATGTTCTTCGCCTTATGATCCATGGTAAGAAGGAAATTCAAGCTCGCCAGTGAAGATCCGCAGGAAATGATGAAATCCGCCTTAAAGTTCATAACGTCCCGATACGATTCTTCCGTGAGAAACCATTGCAGGAAATTCAATCGCCCCTGAAAACAAAACCGGTTCGCCAGTAACCCTAAGACCGAGATCAAACGCGCCCTTAAAGGACTTTTAAATTTAACTTCCGTGATCTTTGCCTCACTGGCGATCCCGCGTTCCTCCAGGGCCTCCGTAAGCGTTCTGGCCACGGCCTGCGATTGACGCGCGTGCCCCATCTTGCCGTCGCTTAAAATGAGCGTGGTTGATTCCTTTGAATATTTCCAAATCTTGTAGAACCACATATACTCGGCAGGGTATTTTTCGATGTAGCCTTCCATCCAGCGAACAATATTCTCAAGATTTGCCATCACATCCTTTTCAATATGACCGGTATCGATGAGCTTGAGCGGCTCATGAATGATCATCCGGTGTCGATGCCCTCCTTGACGGATGATGACGCACGGACATAAAGGAACTCCAGTTTTGAGCCCGATCCTCACCGCTCCGACCGCCATGGACGCCTGTCGGCCGAAAAAAGGAACCAGGGCCCCATCTTTGCCGCCCTGATCCACCACGATGCCAACGAGCTCGTTGCTCCGTAGACTCCTTAAAATTTCGCGAGTGCCCGAGCCCTTGGCGACCGTCATGGTTCCGCTGCAGGCCCGGTAAGAGTTCAAAAAATCATCGAGACGTGAAAATTTGGTCTGAGGTTTCGCTACAAGTTTGTATTTGCCCAACATCGAACAGGAAAGGCTCGAGAGTTCCCAACTGCCGAAATGCATCGCGACAAAAAGCACTCCCTTGCCTAACTTGATGGCCTCATCAACATGTTCCTTGCCTTCCAGGTGGATAAAATCGCTGTAATTCTCGCGGGTGAGTAACGGCAAGCGCAAAAGCTCAATCAAATTCTGGCCATAATTCTTAAAAAGCGACTTGGTGATCTCCTTGATTTCCTGTGGACTTTTGGTCCTGGCAAAAGCGATCTTCAGATTCGCATAGGCCATCGAGCGATGACGGACATCGTAGTAATAACCGACGGTACCGATCCCGCGTCCGATCCACAGAGCCACGGAAACGGGCAGCAGTCGGATAAAAAAACCGAAAGCTCTGACGCTATAGTATATGAGTGATTCGATGAAAGAATTCATCTTTACCTTGGGTGATTTCGATTTTGATCTTAAGAAACAACAGTTCCTGGTCGTCCTTAAAAAGATGCTTAAATTCTTCCAGTTTAACTTTGTCTTTTTCGGTCGTGATCAATGTCGTGGCCCCCTTTTTAAGGCCTTCGTCGAGTATTTTGTGGATATCGCTCTCGGTATAACAATGGTGATCCATAAACGGAATAAACGCGACCACCTCTGCGCCCAACGCCAGCAGTGAATTCTTAAACGACGAAGGATCCCCAATCCCGCAGAAACCACAAACCTTCTTTCCTCTTAAAAATTGAAGATCCCAGTGCCGTTTGGGATGCGTGATGCTCATCAGCCCAACGGGAACGTGTACCGCCTGGACGATGGGCGCCTCGGAATTAAGCTCACGAATCTTTTTTATGATTCTCTCAATATTATCTTTTCCCGCATCCACTTTGGTCAGAACAAAAAGATTGGCCCGCTTCAAGGCGTCGACGGGTTCCCGCAGGGTCCCGCGGGGAATGAGCTGCCCATTGCCGAAAGGATTGGTCGTGTCGATAGCGACGATATCGAGATTTCGATGCAAGCGCCAGTGCTGAAAACCATCGTCCAAAATAAAAACGTCGACCCCATGCTCTTTGAGCGCCCTTCGGGCGCTCTTGAGGCGGTCGCGGCCGATCATGACCGGCACGTTTTCCAAGGCCGCCTCGAGCGTCAAAGCCTCGTCGCTCATCGTGCGAGGGTCTTTAAGCGTGATGGGGCGCTCATCCATATACCCGCGGATGAGAATAACCGGTCGGGCCCTCTTGTTCGAGAGATATTCCGCCACCAGCAACACCAAAGGAGTCTTCCCTACCCCCCCTAAAGTGATGTTGCCGATGCTGATGACCGGCTTAGGGAGCTGGTGCGTTCTTAAAATCCCGCAACGATGAAAGGTATATACCAATTTCACAGCCCACCCATAGCAGCCTGCCAGAGGCAAGAGCAACGCCTTGAGACACCGGGCGGGAAAACCATTTTTTTGATCCGTGGCCAGACGATATAAATATTCTTTCATAGATTTTTAGATGTATTGGGAAATAATGTTAGAGGTTCGGGCCCTAGCCCCTTTAAATTTTTCGATGACACTCCTAGCCTGGGAGCCGAGGACTTCCATCTGTTGAGGACTCTTAAGTAACCTTTCGATCTCTTCGCGCAATTCTTCTTTATCCTGAACTTGCACCACGGCTTTATATTGAAGAAAGATTTCCAGAACATCCTGAAAATTCTGCATCCAGGGCCCCACCAGAACGGGTTTTGCAAAAAATCCCGGCTCAATGATGTTCTGCCCTCCCCCAACGGTAAGACTTTTGCCGACAAAAATAATTGTTCCCAAAGCGTAAAGGGAACGCAGCTGACCAATCGTGTCCACCACCACGATGCTCTGGCGTTCGATCTTTGAATTTTTGATCTGGGAAAATCTCACCGCTTCAAAACCGGCGCGTTCGACCAACCGGATAACCTCCGCGGCTCTTTCCGGATGGCGAGGGGCCAAGACCAGACGCAAATCTTTAAACTCAGGAGAAATCGCCTTGAAGATCTCGAGCATGATATCTTCTTCCCCTTTGTGCGTGCTGCCGGCAATCAAAAGTTCATCGGCAATCTTGAACCCTAACCCCTTTAAGTCCGATGGGATTTCTCGCGGAAGGTCATCGAACTTGATATTTCCGACCACATGGATCTTGTCGGCATCCGCCCCTAACTCTATAATCCTTTTTGCGTCACCCTCACTTTGCACGCAAAAGGCGCTGACTCCTCTTAAAACAGGTTTTATAAACCATCGAACTTGCCTATAAATCCGAAACGCGCCCGTCGAAATACGACCGTTCACCTGCACGATGGGGATCTTCTCTTGATGCAGAAACGACCATAGGTTAGGCCAGATCTCAGTCTCGGCCACAAGATAGATTTTCGGACGGATGAGATTAATGTACCGCCTCACAACCCAGCTAAAATCCAAAGGCGCGTAGATGACGGTCATCTTGGGGCCAAACTTGGATTGAGCCAGATGAAAACCGGTTGGAGTCACCACTGAAAGAACCAGGTGATCATTCGGATATCGTTTGGCAAGCTCTTCAAGTAAACCAGCCACCGACAAAACTTCTCCGACGCTGACCGCATGCACCCAGATGTTCTTCTTTTGCCTTAGGCTTTTTTTCATCTCCGATGAAAAAAAGCCCCATCGCTGCCACAAACCGGAATGCCATTTGCCTCTCATCAAAAGACAAGGAATATAAAAGACCATGTACAAAAAGAAGATAATATCGTATAAAATGAACATATTTTAAGAAAAACTATGCTCTTGGATGAGCTTTATCATAAACATTTTTGAGGCGTTCCGTCGTGACGTGGGTATAGATCTGGGTGGTGGAAAGATTGACGTGTCCCAAGAGTTCCTGGACCGAACGCAGGTCCGCGCCGCGGTTGAGTAAGTGTGTGGCAAAGGAGTGACGGAGAACGTGTGGAGAAACTTTGATTTTGATGCTTGCAATCCCAATGTACTTGTTGGTGATATTCAAGATACTGCGCGTGGTGAGCCTTTTGCCGTTCTGGTTCAAAAAAATCGCCGTCGATGGATTTTTTCGATTGTTCAAATAATCCTGAATCGCCTCCAGGGCCTTGTCCCCGATCGGGGCCAATCGTTCTTTCTTCCCCTTACCCATCACCTTGACGATATTCCCGATAAAATCCACGCTGTCGATGTTCAAAGACACCAGTTCACTCACGCGTATTCCCGTTGAATAGAGAACCTCAAAAATCGCCCGGTCGCGTTTTCCGCTCAAGCTGTCAACCGGCGGCGCTTCGATGAGCTGAACCATTTCGTTTTCACTCAAAAATTTCGGCAACTTTTTATCGAGCTTCGGCGTCTGCAAAAGCACCGCCGGATTATCCTTCACATGATTTTCCCGTTGCAGGAATTTAAAAAAACTCCTCAAGGAGGAAAGTTTGCGAGCCAGCGTCCGAGGCCGAGGCTCCTTGATGCGCAGGTGAGCCAAATATTTTCTCAACAAAAGGTAATCCACGCTCTCAATGGGCGTCTCGGTGGAAAACTTCAAGAAATCCTCAAGGTCGAGCCGGTAGTTAAGAAGCGTATGCGAAGAATAATTCTTCTCAATTTCAAGATAAGAGAGAAATTTGTCAAGGTATCGGTTCATAAGTGCCTTACCGCTTGAAAAAATCGATATTTCTCAGACAAAGGTTTACCTTCCTGAATAAACTTTACCGCGTCTCGTTTTTCGTTATCGGATAGGTTCATTATCAGTTCAAACGTCCAGATCATCCGCCTCGATATTTGCTTGCTTTTCCGGCAATTTGTTTTCGATGTGCTTGCACTCCGGATAATTGCTGCACCCATAAAAAACCGCGCCGCGCTTGGAGCGTCGCTCGACGAGCTCCCCGGGACAATTAGGTTCGGGGCACTTGACGCCGGTACGAAAAGGTTCCGCGAATTTGCATTCGGGAAATCCGGAACAGCTTAAAAATTTCCCTTTGCGCCCCCATTTGATAGTCATTTTTTTGCCGCATTGCGGACAGGTACGGTCGATAAAATTCTGGGTCTTCACGATGTTTTCCATGGCATAATCGAGTTCTTCCTTAAAAGGCTGATAAAATTCGTGCAGCAGTTTCTGATACTCGAGGTCTCCCTCTTCAATGCGATCGAGATTTTCTTCCATCGTCGCCGTGAACCCAATGTCCATGATTTTGGGAAAATATTCGACTAAGAGATCGCAAATGAGCATTCCCAATTCCGTTGCCATGAAATAACCTCGTTCACGCATAACATAATTCCTTAAGACCAGCGTATAGATGATCGAGGCATACGTGCTCGGCCGGCCGATGCCGTTCTCTTCAAGGGCTTTGACCAAACTTGCTTCCGAATAGCGGGCCGGCGGTTTGGTGAAATGCTGACTAGGATGAACCTCTTGAAGGCTCAAGGCGTCTCCTTTTGCATAATGCGTCAAATCAAGCTTCTCTTCCTGTTCACGATCCTCGGCGGAAAGCGCCAGAAAACCATCAAAAAGAAGTGTGGAGCCGGAAGTCCCAAAGGTAAACACTCCAGCGACGATCTCAATCTTTTTATATTGATAAACCGCCGGTACCATTTGAGAGCTGACAAACCTTCGCCAGACAAGTTCATAAAGTTTGTATTGATCCTCATCGAGAAAATTCTTGATGTCCTGGGGCTTACGCGTCACATCCGTCGGACGAATGGCCTCGTGGGCTTCTTGCGCGGACTTTCTCGATTTGTAAACGTTGGGCTTTTCAGGAAGATATTTTTCACCATAAGTCTTGCTGATGTAGGCGCGAACCTTTTCCATGGCTTCTTTGGAAATGTTCACCGAGTCGGTTCTCATGTAGGTGATAAGACCCGTCGTCTCATCTGAGCCGATCTCAACCCCTTCGTAAAGCTGCTGAGCGATCATCATGGTCTTTTGCGCGTTGAAGCCCAGTTTATTGAAAGCCTCCTGCTGCATGGTACTGGTAATCAAAGGCGGCGAGGGGTTACGCTTGACCTCGCGCTGGGTAATCTGAGAAACGGCGAACTGCTGTTTTTTGATTTCTTCGACGATACGTTCCGTCAACTCTTTGTTTTTTAGCTCCGCCCTCTGTCCGTCGATCTTTTCAAGCGCGGCGACCAAGATGTCTTCGTAACCGTCTTTCTTAAGATCCACGGCGATCTCCCAGTATTCCTGCGGGACAAAACTTTTGATGGAGCGCTCGCGTTCGACGATCAAACGCAGCGCCACCGACTGCACGCGCCCGGCGCTGAGCCGGGAGCCAACCTTCTTCCAGAGTAAGGGGCTGATCTGGTAGCCGACGATGCGATCCAGTACCCGGCGCGCGACCTGCGCGTCGATCTTTTTGGTATCAAACTCTCTGGGGTTTTCAAACGCTTTCAAGACGGCGTCTTTGGTGATTTCGTGGAAGGTCACACGGTAGTATTTTTTCCCATCGCCAATGTGACTGATGATGTTCCAGCCGATGGCCTCCCCCTCGCGGTCGGGATCGGTGGCGATATAAATCTCTTTTTTAGATTGCGCGTCTTTCTTAAGCTGGGTCAGAATCTTCTGTTTGGCTTTGACGACAACCAGCTTCGGGTTAAAATCATTTTCAATGTCAACACCCAGTTTCGATTTGGGCAAATCAATAAGGTGGCCCATTGAAGACACGACCTTATATTTACTCCCGAGAATTTTGTTGATGGTCTTGACCTTAGCGGGAGACTCGACGATGACAAGCGATTGGATCATATATTGTTCCTTACAAACATCTTTCCGGGTAATTGTTTTACGATGCGTTTTAATTCCAACTGCAGCAAAATCGCGCCGACCAGAGACTCTTTCAAACCGCTTTTTGAAGAAATATTGTCGATGTGGACCGGCTCGTCGGCAACGCACTCAACAACTGTGACCTCTTGAGCCGATAAGCCCCCGGGCGTTTTGAAATTTCTTTGAACGGGCGCTGGAAAAAGCAGGCTTTTTCTTTTGAGAAGCTCTTCTTTCAAATCATTTTTCAGTTCTTCAAGAACATCATCCACGCTACTGACGAGCTTCGCTCCCTGCTTGATGAGCTTATGCGTGCCCTGGGCCGTCGGGTTATCCACCTTGCCGGGAACCGCGAAGACCTCGCGCCCCTGCTCCAGCGCAAAATCCGCCGTGATCAGAGCCCCGCTTTTTAAAGAAGCCTCAACAACAATAACGCCCAAGGACAGACCGCTGATGATTCTGTTCCGCCGCGGGAAATTAAAAGTCGCCGGCGGAACTTGGGAAGAGAACTCTGAAATGATCGCGCCTGATTCCGCGATTTCCTCAAACAGCTTTTTATTTTCCGACGGATAAACATGCGCCAGACCGCAGCCTAAAACCGCGATTGTCTTGCCGCGGGCTTTAAGCGCTCCGCGGTGGGCCGCGGTATCAATGCCTCTGGCCAGCCCCGAAACAACGACCATCCCCATTTGGGCCAAGTCACAGGAGAACTTCTGTGCCGTGGTCAATCCATAAACGGACGCCTGGCGTGAGCCTACGACCGCAATTGAAAAATCGATCTCTTCCGGCAATTCCCCTTTTACAAAAAGCACAACCGGAGCGTCCGGGATTTCCTTCAACCTCGACGGATAATCGGCATCATGGAAGGTCATCACTCGAACGCGATTTTTTTCGATAAAGCGACATTCTCTTTCTAAATATCCATCCTTGGAAAAACTCGCGATGCTCTGGGCGAGTTCAAAAGAAATACTCTTCTCTCGCGCCAGTTCTCGGGGGGATTGGGCCAAGACACCTGCGGGGGAACCAAAACGATCGATCAGTCCTCGGACCCGAGCATTTCCCAACCCCGGGATGCTGTTTAAGATGAGAATGGATTCACGTTCGTTCATTTCGGCAACAGCCTCAAAACCTCGCGCACCGTGTCTTCGATGCGGTGCGTGTCGGTATCAATAATAAAATCAGCCTGTTCATAAAATAGACTTCTGGCTTTGAGCAATTCTTCGATTTTCTTGAGGGGCTCCGCCCCTTGCAATAATGGCCGATGGGGATTATTCTTCACCCGTTTATAGACGACGGCCGGAGAAATTTTGAGATAAAAAAGAATTCCATTGTTCTTAAGAAAGTCGAGGTTTTTCTGATTGGCAGCAACGCCGCCGCCGCAGTCGATGATAAGGTTCTCTCGATGGCTGAGCTCCCGGACCAGGTCTTCTTCAAGCCTGCGAAAGTGTCTTTCTCCGGAATCCCGAAAGATTTCGGTAATGGTCTTTCCTTCTTTTTTCTCGATCCACTCATCCGTCGAAATTCTTTCTCGGTTGAGTTCTTTTGCTAAACTATTGGACACCAAAGACTTACCAGCACCCATAAATCCAATCAAAACAATGTTCTTTATCATATGGGCAGATTTTAACACGAGAGGAAGAACCTGTCAAAAGATATGCCGGCTAACTCAAATTTTCTTGGGAGGTGGAAAAAAGAAGCTGCCGAAGAGGAAAACTCTTACGTTACTATAACCCATGACCTGCCAAAATCCAAGCTAGAATTGCATCGCCCCAGAATATACTCATGAGCGCCCCCAGCGACAGGAACGGCCCGTAGGCGATGACACTTTCGTTCGTCTTGATTTTTATCACAATACCTACTAAGGCCCCAAAGACAGGAGCGATAAAAAACGATAGCACGGCCAACTTCCAGCCTAAAAACGCGCCGATCATGGCTAAAAGTTTGACGTCCCCGCCGCCCATCGATTCCTTCTTAAAAAGAAAATCACCCAGCATCCCCATCGAATAAATGAGACCCCCGCCGACCAAAAGCCCCAGCAGTGAAGCATCCAGGTTGATCATGTACGCTTTGATTCCATCAAGGACATCTCCCGGACGGATAGACAGGCCTATAAAGACATCAACCAAAAACAAAATCCCAATAAAAATAAAAAGCTCATTGTCCTCTTTGAGGATCGGTTCTTTTTTGATGAAAAAATTCAAAAAATACGCCACAAAAAAGATTGCCACCAGAATCCGCATGAGGACCCGTCCGCTGGAAATCGTCCAAACCGCCGTATCCTGCATCTGCGGAATGAATATACTTAAGGCAAGACCTGCGAACATTCCTCCGATGGTGATTTCATCGGGAATAATGCGGTGCTCCAAATCAATGAAGGTGGCAGCAATGAAGCCGCACGTCAAAAGAAGATAGGGCAACAACAACGGTGTCAGCCCAAAAGTTTTGTAGAATAAAACAAACGCGGCGGCCGTCAACGATTCCACCAAAAAATAACGGAACGAAACTTTCTTTTTGCAAAACCGGCATCTGCCGCCGAGCCGAACATAACTGATCAACGGAATATTGTCGTGCCAAGGAATTGTTTTCTCGCAGTGGACACAGCGCGACCGCGGCGCCACCACCGATTGTCCTTGAGGAAGACGCACGATGCAGACATTAAGAAAGCTCCCAACAATCGCGCCAAAGAGAAAAAAGAAAATTTTGAAGAAGAGATCAAGTTCCGCCACGTTACCGCCTTCCTTCTTTACTGGCTTTTTCTTTTCTAAATACAGTTATGGTAGCCAGTATCTCGCCCTCACTTTCCTTTGAAAAATTTTCAGAGGAAGTGAGGACTGCCCCAGTTTCCTCTGAATATGTTTTAAGGAAAACAGGGGCGACGATTGTTCTCTTTTAAAAATCCTTTTTAGAGGAACAATCGTCAATAAGACTTTTCCACATTTTTATCTTGATTTTATCGCTCAGCTCAAATCCCATCCAGTGATGAAAGGAAAGTGTCCCTTGACAGAACAACATCCCAAGACCGTTGGCGGTCTTAGCGCCTTTTTTTTGGGCCGCGCGCAGTAAACGCGTTTCTTGAGGATTGTAGATCACGTCGTACACCAGCAAATTCCGATGGATCAGATTCTCGTCGATCGGCAAAGGATCCTCATTGTTCAGTCCCAAGGGAGTGGCGTTGATGAGCAAATCCGCCGATGCTAGGTTTAATTCTTCGCGGGTAGCAACCGAGCTTACAAAGCTCACATCCATTCTTTCCTTAAGATCTTTGATGAGCGCGTCTGTCTTTTCCTTATGGTGATTGTAGACTCGAATGGAATACGGTCTTTCAGGAATAAGGCATAACGAAGCGATGATCGCGCGCGCGGCCCCTCCGGCGCCTAAAAGGGCAATCTTTTTGTTTTTCGTATCAACTTTAAGTTCCGCCAAGTGCGCGAGAAAGCCGGGTCCGTCCGTATTCACTCCCGTTAAGGTCCGATTGGGCGAGACAACGACGGTGTTGACCGCCTTCACCTCTTGGGCAAACGGCTGTAAAAAATCCATATACTCGACGACCTTTTGCTTGTAGGGGATCGTCACGTTGAGCCCAAAGATGTCGCTTTCCTCATCCTTCAAGGCCGCGAAAAAGACCATCAATTCTTCTGCTTTCAAGGGAATGAGCTTGTAGACGGCATTCAAACCGAGCTCCTTGAATGCCGTATTATGCATGACGGGAGAAAGGCTATGACTGAGGGGATCCCCGATGATACCGAAGACAGCTTTGCGATTTTGCATAGGAAAAACTGCCGGGGGCGCCCCGCACCAATTTGGTGCGGGGTGCCCCCGGCTATTCTTATGAGAGCACCTTGTTGATGGCGTTCAAATAGGCCTTGGCAGAGGCTTCGAGGATATCCGTGCTGGCGCCGTGGACAATCACGCTCTTGTCCTTGATCTTAACCTTGAGCGTAACCTCGCCTAAGGCGTCTTGGCCGCGCGTGACGGACTGGATCGAGTAATCCAGAAGCTCGCCTTTCATGTTGGTGATACTGTCAATGGCCTTGTAACACGCATCGATGGGACCATCACCGGAAGAACTGGCCTCAAAGGTTTTGCCTTTGGACTTAAGGACCACCTCCACGTGCGGTTTGATATTAGTGCCGCTGGTGGTCTTAAGGCTCACTAAGCTCCAAGTATCCCGAACCAGTTTGGTCTCATCCTCAACGATCGCCAGAAGGTCTTCATCAAAAACCTGTTTTTTCTTATCGGCCACGGTTTTGAAACGTTCAAAGGCCTTGTCGAGTTGCGAATCACTGAGATCAACTCCCAGACTTTTTAAGCGGGCCTTGAACGCATGACGGCCGGAGTGCTTCCCCAGAACGAGGCCCCCGGTTCCGACAATCCCGACATCTTCGGGTTGCATGATTTCATACGTCGAGCGTTCTTTGAGTATTCCGTCCTGATGGATGCCCGACTCGTGACGAAAAGCATTGGCACCCACGATCGCCTTGTTAGGCGGGACGATAAAACCGGTCGCCTTACTCACCAAACGCGAGACGCGGGCAATCTCCTTGGTGTTAATGCCGGTTGTGCACTTATAAAAATCCTGACGGGTCTTTAATTGCATGACGATCTCTTCCATCGAGGCGTTGCCGGCGCGCTCTCCCACGCCATTAATAGTGCATTCGACTTGCCTTGCCCCGTTTTGAATCGCCGCCATGGAATTGGCCACCGCCAGTCCCAGATCGTCGTGGCAATGGGCCGAGATCACGGCCTTGTGAATGTTGGGAACATGATTCTTGATGTCCGTAATAAGTTTTCCGTATTCTTGAGGAACGCCGTAACCGACGGTGTCAGGAATATTGACGGTCGTGGCTCCTGCTTCAATGACCGCCTCGAGCACATGGTACAGAAAGGACTTCTCCGAACGCGAGGCATCTTCGGGAGAAAATTCCACGTTCTCGGTCTTGCCGCGCGCGTACTTAACCGAATCAACCGCCATCTGAAAGATCTCTTCTTCACTTTTTTTGAATTTATATTGAAGATGGATCTTCGAGGTGGCAAGGAATACGTGAATGCGCCCGCGTTTGGCGGCCTTGATGGCGTCGCCGGCCGCATCGATGTCTTTTTTGATGCAACGGGCTAATCCGCACACAACGGACGTTTTGATGTTCTTGGCGACCATCGCGACGGCATTAAAATCGCCTGCGGAACTGATCGGAAACCCGGCCTCGATAATATCGACCCCCAGACGCTCAAGAGCAAACGCGATCTCGAGCTTTTCCTTTTCCGTCATGCTCGCTCCCGGCGCCTGTTCGCCGTCGCGCAGGGTGGTATCGAAGATTAATACTCTGTTTTCGTCTTTCATAAGTTATTCCTTAAAAGTCACATGTCACAAGACACAAGGCACAAGTAAAAACTACTTATGACGTGTGACCTTGTGACTTGTGACGAATTAGTCGCTTTCTATATTTTTCTGAAACTGTTTAATTTTCTCCCGCACAAACCCAAGCGACAAATCGGCCTGGCCGATGCCGGTCGCGTTCGCGTGGGAATGAATCAGTATTTTATCGAGTTCCTCCGCTGGAACATGCCGGGCTTTGTGCCCCGTCAAACGCAAATTGAAGCCAACGGTTTCTAACGAGACGGTTTTAATTCCAAAATGCGATACAAATTCCTGTAGTGACTTGTCAGAATAACCGCACTTGTGATTGCCGAAGTGTCCTATATAAATTTCGGAGCGCCACATATTTTCGCCAAAAATAAAATCCATAAAATTCTCAAGACCACCGAATTTGCGTTGCTTTGATAAAATTTTCTCTAAATCGGGGACCTGTACGGTGATCGTCCCTCCAATTTTTAAAACTCTGGCCCATTCGCCAAAAACCACAAAGCGCATGTATTTGTCAAAATGTTCCAGCAAATCCTCGCCGAGGATTTCATCGACACTCTCATCTGTATACGGCAAAGGCTGCATCAAATCCAGAACCTGATCCGGCCCACAGCCCTTGACCGAGTCGATATTCACCCATCCGGAAAGCTTGTTGGTCCCGCAGCCTAAGTGCAATTTTAATGGCGCTTGGATTTTTGTCTCAACGGCCATAACTATTTTTTCATCCACGGCATCATAAATAAGACTACAACTTATGGAGCAAAACGACATAAGTTGTTAGTCGAATTTATCCCGAGGCCCCTTAGATTCCATATAAACTCGCTCGGCCGAGGGATCTATTTCTTCATCCAGGGCATCATATCCCGTAGCTCGCGCCCCACCGCTTCCACCGGATGATTCTCGTCGCGCTTGCGGAATTCGTTAAAATTGGGACGGCCCTTTTTGTTTTCCCTCATCCATTCGCGGGCAAATTTTCCCGATTGAATTTCCTTGAGGATCTTCTGCATTTCTTTGCGGGTCCTTTGATTGATGACGCGGGGCCCCCTTGTGTAATCGCCGTACTCGGCCGTGTCGGAGACGCGCCTGCGCATGCCCGTCAAACCGCCTTCATAAATAAGATCGACGATGAGTTTAAGCTCATGCAAACACTCAAAGTAAGCAATCTCCGGCTGATAGCCGGCGGCCACCAGCGTTTCAAAGCCCGCCTTCACCAGTTCGGAGGTGCCGCCGCACAGGACGGACTGTTCGCCGAAAAGATCGGTCTCGGTTTCTTCTTTGAACGTCGTTTCGATGACCCCGGCGCGAGCCCCCCCGATCCCTTTGGCATAAGCGAGCGCGGTTTTAAGCGCCTGCCCCGAGGGGTCCTGATGAATGGCCACCAAACAAGGGACGCCTTTGCCCTCTTCATACTGCCGGCGCACCAGTGAGCCCGGCCCTTTCGGAGCGATCATGAACACATCCACATCCCTTTGGGGAACGATCTGTTTGAAATGGATATTAAAACCGTGAGAGAAAACGAGCGACTTGCCCTTCTTCAAATTCTTTTTGATGGATTTCTTGTACACTTCCCCCTGCAGGTGATCCTGGGTAAGGATCACAATGATATCCGCACTCTTGGCGGCCTCGGTCGCTTCCATCGGCGTAAAACCGTCTTTCTTCGCCTGTTCATAATTAGACCCTCCGGCCTGCCCCGCGGCTTCTTGCGGGGAGCGTTGCCCGACAACAACCTTGAGGCCGCTGTCGCGTAAATTGAGCGCGTGTCCCCGGCCTTGGATCCCGTAGCCAATAATCGCGATCCTTTTATCTTTGATAAAATTCAAATCCGCGTCTTTGTCATAATAGATTTTTGGCATGATTCACTCCCGTGGTTCATGATACAAACGTCAACCCTTCGACGCACCCCGGACTTCAGTCCGGGGCTTGCTCAGGGTTGCCCTTCGACAAGCTCAGGGCCATGAGCGAGCGGAGCGAGTCGAATGGGTTACACTGCGCGGCCCGCCAAGCGGGCCGCGCAGTGGCAACAAGGATTAAGGCTACAAGCAGCCGTCCGCCACCTGTAGCCTTGGGTTCTTCTCAATAACTTGCAAACGTCTTAAGTTCCCATTTCCCAGCTAGACAGGTATTTTTTTTGCTCGGGTGTTAGGGTATCAATTTTAACACCTAGGCTCTCAAGTTTCAACTTGGCAATCATCCGATCGATGGCCTCGGGAACGCCGTAGACTTTCTTCTGTAACGTTGTGTGGTTTTTAGCCACGTATTCGGCAGAGAGCGCCTGATTGGCAAAGCTCATGTCCATGACGGAAGCTGGGTGCCCTTCGGCAGAAGCGAGATTGATCAAACGACCTTCCCCTAGAATATAAATATTACGGCCGTTGGTCAGCTTATGCTCCTCGACAAAATCACGGATCAGGCGTTTGGCCTTGGTGATTTTGGTAAGGCCTTTTAAATCCAATTCCGCGTCGAAGTGCCCGGAATTAGCAAGGATAGCGCCGTCTCTCATTAAAACCATGTGCTCGGCGCGGATGACGTTGATATCGCCGGTCACGGTCACAAAAATGTCGCCCACCCGGGCGGCTTGCTTAATCGGCATCACCCGATAGCCATCCATGATGGCCTCAAGGGCGCGTAAAGGATTCACCTCCGTGATGATGACGCTTGCCCCCATCCCGGCAGCCCGACTCGCCACGCCTCGACCGCACCAGCCGTAACCGCTCACGACAAAATTGGCGCCGGCGATCAAACGGTTGGTGGCGCGGATGATCCCATCGAGCGTCGACTGGCCCGTGCCGTAACGGTTGTCAAAAAAATGTTTCGTCATGGCGTCGTTGACGGCAATGATGGGGTACAGCAAGAGATTCTGCTGTTCAAGGCTTTTCAGGCGGATGACGCCCGTGGTCGTTTCTTCCGTTCCCGCAAAAATATTCTGGGCGAGATTCCTTCGTTTTTGATGCACGACCGACACCAGATCCGCGCCGTCATCCATGGTGAGATTCGGTTTGATATCAAGCGCGGCATTCAAATGGTTGTAATAGGTATCCCTATCTTCCCCTTTGATGGCAAAAACCGGAATGCCATAATCCTCGACCAGAGACGCCGCCACATCATCCTGAGTGGATAACGGATTGGAAGCGCAAACAGCCACTTGCGCCCCGCCGGCCTTTAGAACACGCGCGAGATTGCCTGTTTCTGTGGTCACGTGCAAACAGCAACTCACCTTTAAACCCTTCAAAGGCTTTTCTTGCTTAAATCTTTTTTCAATGAGCTTGAGGACCGGCATATCCCGCCCGGCCCATTCAATACGGAGTTTCCCTTTCTTGGCCAGCGAACGATTCTTAATATCATACTTCATATTTTTACGCATTCTTCTTGAAGAGATTGACCTTATCGGTCTTTTCCCAGGAAAATTCCTCACGACCGAAATGACCGTAGGCGGCTGTTTTTTGGTAAATCGGCACCAAAAGCTTGAGTGTCTCAATAATACCCTTGGGGGTGAGATCAAAGTGCTTACGCGTCAACTCAACCAACTTCTGATCAGAAATTTTTCCCGTCCCATAGGTGTCGATCATGACGCTCACCGGTTCGGCCTTGCCGATACAATAGCCGAATTGAATCCAGCATTTCTTGGCGAGCTTGGCCGCGACGATATTCTTGGCCAGATAACGGGCCATATAGGTTGCGGAACGGTCCACCTTGGTCGGATCCTTGCCGGAAAAAGCCCCGCCGCCGTGGGAAACGACACCTCCGTAGGTATCCACGACGATCTTGCGTCCCGTCATTCCCGTGTCCGACTGCGGACCGCCGACAATGAATTTTCCGGTTTGATTGACGTAATATTTGGTACCCTTATCTGCCATTTTTCCGACGATCGGCTTGGCAACCTCATTGATCATTTCCTCACGGGCTTGATCGGTAATCTTTTTACCGGTCTTATCGAGAATTTCTTCCGTATGCTGACAGGCCAGAACGACCGTATCAACTCTTTGCGGCACTCCGTCTTTGTATTCGACGGTCACTTGGCTCTTGCAATCCGGCCCCAGGTAAGGGAGAATCTTGCTTCGCACGTCTTCCACGCGCTTGACCAAACGGTGCGCGAGCATGATGGGCAAAGGCATAAGCTCCGGCGTCTCATCGCAGGCATAGCCGATCATGATGCCCTGGTCCCCGGCACCGCCCGTGTCCACGCCTTGCGCAATGTCCGGCGACTGACCGTTGATGGCATTGAGGATAGCGCAAGTTTCGGAATTGAATCCGTATTTACTATGCGTGTAACCAATTTCGGTGAGCACCCGGCGAACCAATTTGTGCACATCGACGAATGTCTTGGTCGTGATCTCGCCCCCGACGATGACGAGCCCCGCGGTGACAAATGTTTCGCAGGCCACGCGCCCTTTGGGATCGTCCTTGAGGACGCAATCCAACACCGCATCAGAAATTTGATCGCACACTTTATCCGGATGACCGTTACCGACGGATTCTGAAGTAATAAAATATTTCTCTTTCACTTTAGATTTCCTTCCTTTCTGAATATAGGTCTACGGGGTCATTTAAAGTTCCCCGACGCCTCATAATAGGATTCAACGCTCCCGATATCATACCATTTCCCCGAAAATTTAAAACCATAAACACTTTCTTTTTGGTACAACCAGTTGATATAATCGCCGGCCGTATCCGATTTCTTGGATTCCTTGAGGTAGCGATCCACAAGCCCAAGCGATTCCTTTGGATAATAATACAGGCACATCCCGATGAGCGTGGATTTGGGTTGCGAAGGTTTTTCCTCGAAGGAAATCACTTTTCCCTTTTCATCCAGACCGACAACGCCAAAGATTTTCGCCTTTTCTTTCTCTTTGATATCATACAGGCCGATCGTCACATGAGGAGAATTTTCCTTAGCCCGGCGGATAAAATCCTCAAGGCCGGCATCGAACAAATTGTCACCCCCAACAACCAAGAGGTCCTCCGAGATTTTTTCCTTTTGAATAACAAAGTTGATGTCGCCCATGGATCCCAGACGCTCATCCGGAGACTTGGAACCATCATTGATGACTTTCGGTTTTTGAGAAAAATCCTTTTGTTTCTCGGCCCACGATTCAAAGGCATGAAAAAATTTGTTATTGGTCACAACGAGAATCTGAGAGATTCCGGAAAGATTGCGGAATTTGTCCGCGATATAATCGATGAGCGGCCGATCCTTGATGGACAACAATGGCTTCGGGATATCCTTGGCGATGACCTCAAGTCGCGTGCCATAGCCGGCGGCAAGAATCAAGACCTTCATGGCGTCAGTCTTCCCTCTCGGTCGTAAAAATGTTCGGGGCAAGCTCCTTCAGGCGGGCGACGGCGATCTCCTCTACTTCCTGTCCCGTCGACATAGTCAGGGCCTTGTTGGCCAGCTTCTGGGCATCCGTGAAACGGACACTCCTGATGAGTTTCTTGATCTGCAAAATACTTCCCGGAGACATGCTGAATTCATCCAACCCCAACCCCAACAAAAGCAAAGCGAGCGAAGGCTCACTCGACATTTCTCCGCAAAGCCCCACGCTGATATTCTCTTTGTGACCGGCGTCGATGGACGCCTTGATGAGTTTCAAAACTGCCGGATGTCCCGGCTCATAAAGGTCCGCGGTCTTTTCATTGATGCGCTCGACGGCCAGCGTGTATTGGATAAGGTCATTGGTGCCGATACTAAAAAACTTTGCTTCCCGCGCCAGAAGATCGGCGGTTAACGCCGCTGAAGGAACTTCGATCATGACACCTACCGGCATTTGTTCATCAAACGGGATTTTTTCTTCCCTCAAATTGACTTTGACTTCTTCCAGGATAGCGTTTGCCTGACGCAGTTCCCCGGCCCCCGAGATCATCGGGTACATCAGGCGCAATTTCCCATACATGGACGCTCTAAGAATCGCTCGCAGTTGGGCCTTAAAAATATCGGGGCGTTCCAAGCAGAACCTGATCGCCCGCCAGCCTAAGAACGGAGACATATCCCGAGGGATCTGCAAGCTGGAAACAAACTTATCGCCGCCCAGATCAAGGCTGCGGATCGTGACCGGGTAAGGGGCCATGGCCTTAGCCACCTGCTGATAGGCTTTGAACTGCTCTTCTTCCAGAGGAAGATCCACCCGATTCATATACATGTATTCGGTGCGGTAAAGACCGATCCCGGAGGCGCCGTATTTTTTGACCATCGGGATTTCCTCCGGCAATTCAATATTCGCCAGGATGGAAACTTTTTTGCCGTCGATGGTTTGAGCCGGAAGATCTTTGATGTCGGCGAAACGGTCCTTGAGGGCCACAATGCGATTCTGTTCGTTGCGGTAGATCCCCTCCGTTGTTGAGGTGGGATTGACAATAACCAGCCCCATACGGCCGTCCACGATAATATGATCCTGATTGTTGATCTTAAGCGTGGAATCTTTTAACCCCACGACCGCCGGCACCCCCAAAGATTTCGCCATGATCGCCGTGTGAGAGGTTCTGCCGCCGATGTCAGTCACAAACGCTATGATATTTTTATGGTACATGGTGATTGTGTCCGAGGGAGAAAGGTCATGCGCCACAATGATGATCTTTTCCGTGAGATCTTCGAACTCCTGGAGCTTGCTCTCCTCCATGAGATTCTTGAGGATTCGGCGCCCGATATCATTCACATCGCCGGTGCGCTCGCGCAGGTACTCATCCTCAATTTTAGACATCGCCTTGGTATATTTCTTCAAAACCTTGGAGAAGATGTACTCGGCGGAAAGTTTTTCCTTTTTGATATCCTTAATGACCTCTTCAATGAGCATACGATCCTCGAGCACAAGCAGATGCGCATCAAAAATTTTCGCATGCTGGCCGTCCATCGCCTCGCTGATTTTTTTCTGGATAGCCAGAATTTCCTCGCGGGTCTTAATGAGGGCCTCCTCAAAGCGCGCAATTTCAATGGGGACTTCCTGTTTCATCACCGCCCGGACCGGGACAATAAAGTCCTGCTTGTCGAGGATAAACGCTGAACCGCTCGCAATGCCCGGTGCCGCCGGAATCCCTTTTAAGACAACTTCATCTTCATCCATCTTTTCCTAAAAACTCCTCAAGTTCCTTCAAGGCCGCCTCGGCATCATCGCCTTCGATAGTCAGCGTCACCTTATTTAGATGCTGTGCCCCCAGCATCAGAATCCCCATAATGGATTTGCCGTTAACCGCTTCCTCGCCTTTCTTAACGGTAATCTTGGAATCGTATTTGACCGCGATCTGAACGAACATCGCCGCCGGACGGGCATGAAGTCCCTGGCCATTCATAATTGTCATCTCTTTTTCGATCTTGGGCATCCTTGGGGTCCATGGATTACGGTCAACCCTTCGACACACCCCGGACTGCCCGTCCCGGCTGTCGCCTCTGGCGGGCCGGGGAAGTCCGGGACTTGTGGTTCGACAAGCTCACCATCCCGAGCGAAGTCGAGGGACTCAGGGTTGTTACACCGTGCTCTTGTTAACGTTTGATCACACGATGCTTTTCAATGAGATTGATCAAGGCTTTGGTTAATTTTCTCGAATCGTGACGGACGTAATCGTTGACGGTCAAAAGATCCGTGGCGACCACTTCATATCCCATGTCGTGAATCTTTTCCGTGTCGGGTTTAACCGGATAAGAGTCTTCGGCTTCATAACGGCTGAGCGCATTCTTTGGGACAACGGCGTTATTGACGATGCAGGCGTTCATAACCCCTCCATTGGCATGATCAAGAATGGCTTGGATGTGATCGGCGGCCGAATACCCTTCCGTCTCGCCGCGCTGGGTCATCACATTGCATACATAAAGCTTATAGGCCCGAGACCCGGCGATCGCCTCGGCCATTCCCTTGATGATAAGATTGGGAATGACGCTTGTGTATAGACTTCCCGGTCCCAAAACAATAATTTCCGCCTGACGGATGGCCTCCAGGGCATCTTCTGTTGGGTTGGCATTGTCGGTTAAAGTCAGACGTTTAATCTTGGCTCCGCTTTTAGGAATTCTGGCCTCTCCTTGGGTGCGGCTACCGTCCATATATTCCGCCACCAAATGGATGTTGCTGACCGTCGCCGGAACGACCTTCCCGCGAATGGCCAAAACCTTGCTGCATTCCTTCACCGCTTTTTCAAAATCCCCGTCCATCAATTGAACCATCGCCGTCAGGAAAAGATTCCCTAGATTGTGGCCTTGCAGCTGGGAATCTTTGGAAAATCTAAATTGAAAGAGATTGCCCATCAAAGCCGGCGCATCGGCCAAAGCGACCAGGCAGTTACGGATATCTCCCGGGGCGACAATGTTGAACTCTTCTCTCAAGCGTCCGGAAGAACCGCCGCTGTCGGCGACCGTGACGATGGCCGTCAAATTCGAGGTATATCCCTTTAATCCTAATAAAAGATTCGAAAGGCCGTGGCCTCCTCCAATCGCGACCACTTTAGGCCCTCGCTCCAAGTAACGCCTCTGATAGAGGATGTTGACGAGCTCCTGGACGCCGCCGGGAAGAAACAGACTTAAGATCGAAATGATGGTTTCGGAAATTCCCCAGACAATAAAAGCAATGCCTACAAAGATAACGACAAACCCAAAGGCATTGACAATCGAATAGGGTTTGGTCGTGAAGATCGCCCCCAACCAGACGATCAGGATTCCCAGCAGAGAGGTAAGAAACCACCGCTTGATCTTTAAACGGGGATAAAACCACTTAAGGAAATTTTGGGACATGAGACTGTAGGGTTTTAAAGGACCCGATCATCTTCCTGGGAAATAAGTTCCAGGATCATTTTTTCGTCTTTGACGTTCTTAAGATGTTCTCGGAAGTATTTGTCTTTCAACAAACGTGAAATTCTGGCCAGGGCTTTGAGGTGGGGCCCCGCGGAATCGGCGGGAGCGACCAATAAGAAAAATATGTGCGCCGGTTCTCCATCTAGAGAATCGAAATCGATTCCACTTCTGCTGATACCGAGGCCGGCGATGAGCTTATTGACGTATTCGCATTTGCCGTGCGGGATCGCGATTCCCTGTCCGATGGCGGTGGAACCCAGCGCTTCACGGGCCATCAGAATCTCGACGAGTTTGGCCTTGTGTTTTTTGTCAATCGCGCCGGTGGCGACCAACAACTTCACCAACTCTTCGATGACCTCTTCTTTTGTGTTACCTTTCAAATCCGCTGTGATCGCCTTCGGCAAAAGAAAATCGCCAATCTTCATGCAATGCCTCCTTCAATGACGGCCTCACTTACGGAGATTACGACGTAAGTGAGAGCCGGAATTGACCCCGCCTCTTGCATTCTGCAAGAATGCGGCGGGGTTAAAATTTTGTACCCAAACGATAACCAATTTTAAGCGGCGGATGGGATTCGAACCCACGACATCTTCCTTGGCAAGGAAGCATTCTAGCCAACTGAATTACCGCCGCATTTTTCCACAATATTTTAACCAAGGGAAAAATGCGGCGAGCACCCACTTGTTCAATTCTTTGGGTGCCGCCCGCACTTCATCTTAAAAATCTTTTACAGCTTCATCACGCTGGTGGGCGGGAGAGGACTTGAACCTCCACCCCTTTCGGGACATGCTCCTAAGGCATGCGCGTATACCATTCCGCCACCCGCCCTGCTTCGCTCAAGTGCTTTCGTTCTTCTTCGCTCAAATGTCTTATGTTTGAGCTTCGAAGGAACGATTCCTACGTAGCTCCAACATGAAAATTCTGGAGCGAAGTAGAATCGCCTTGAGCTTCGCAGGGGCAAGCCCCCTTGCAGGAGAACCTGTCTTTTCGAAGCCAAATACAAAAGCTCATTTGGCGAAAAATGATGTTCCTACGAAGCTCGCACATGAAAATGTGCGAGCGAAGTAGAATGACCCACCCGCGACTCGAACGCGGCACACCTGCCTTAAAAGGGCAGTGCTCTTCCAGATGAGCTAGTGGGTCTTAGATTTCAAAGACTTTTAGTTAAATTCCGTCAATTCCTTGTTCTTCGACTCCAGGATTTGATCAACTTCCTTAATATGCTTGTCAATCATCTTCTGAACGGCGTCCTGGGCTTTGAAACATTCGTCTTCCGAAAGATGGCCATCGGCCTGTATCTTCTTGATTTTATCATTGGCATCACGCCGGATGGTCCGCAGCGACACGCGGCCGTTTTCCGCCATGTCCTTAACCACTTTGGTCAACTCCTGCCTTCTTTCCTTCGACAATGGGGGGATGGATAAACGGACGATCTTTCCATCATTGGAAGGCGACACGCCCAGTTTGGAATTAGCAATGGCCTTTTCGATCTCAAGAATACTGGAAACATCCCATGGCTGAATGATAATCGTTTTAGGATCCGGAATGGAAATTGCCGCCAGTTGTTTAATCATCGTCGGGGTTCCGTAATAATCGACGTGGACCCCTTCGATGAGCCCCAAATGAGCGCGGCCGGTCCTCACCTCATTGAACTCGCGGAAGACCGACTCCAGGGCTTTCTTCATTTTAGATTCTGTCTGTTGAATGACGTCTTTGATCATAGGGAAGCTCCTTCGAGACCTTTGCCCGCTCCTTTGGCGAAGCATGGGCGAGCCCGGATAAGTGTCCAGGCTTAAGAATTAGTGGACGATGGTTCCGATTGTTTCGCCCAAGACCGCCCTTTTGATATTGCCCGGCTTGGTAAGATCGAAAACCACGATGGGGAGGTTATTGTCCATACACATGCTGATGGCGGTGGCGTCCATCACCCTCAAGTTTTTTTTCAGAACGTCGATAAATTTGAGTTGAGTAAATTTCTTCGCCTTAGGATCTTTCTTGGGATCGGCCGTGTAAACCCCATCGACCTTGGTGGCCTTGAGGATAACATCCGCTTCAATTTCCATGGCGCGTAAAGCCGCCGCCGTATCCGTGGTAAAATACGGATTGCCGGTGCCCGCGACGAAAATAACCACTCTGCCTTTTTCCAAGTGTCTTAACGCCCGGCGGCGAATGTACGGTTCCGCCACCTGATGCATTTCAATGGCGGTCATGACCCGCGTGGGGATATTCAATTTCTCGAGAGCATTCTGAAGCGCGAGACCATTCAAGACGGTCGCCAGCATCCCCATGTAATCCGCAACGGCGCGATCCAGTCCAAATTTTTTCGTTTCTACCCGGCCGCGAAAAATATTGCCGCCCCCGACAACCATGGCGACTTTGATTCCTAAATCATGAATTTCCTTGATTTGGGCAGCGAACGAAGCGCAGGTCTCGGCGTCGATCCCATGCGACTGCTTGCCCTGCAGGGCCTCACCGCTTAATTTGAGGAGAATCCGCTGATAACTGGACTTCTTATTCACTTTCGCCTACCTTGTAACGCGTAAAGCGGCTGATGAAAATATTCTCTCCGATCTTAGCGATCAAAGAATTGAGATAATCCTGAATGGTGAACTTGGGATCTTTAACGAACGGCTGCTCCATGAGGCAATTTTCTTTGATAAACGTGTCTTGGTTGACAGCCGTCTTCAAAACTTCCGGCGGGACATCGGTCTTTTTGATGTACTTGGGAGAGACGGCTGCAATCTGCATGGCAACGTCCTTGGAGAACGCGCAGAAAACTTCGCTGCGGGCCACGAAATCCGTTTCGCAGTTGACCTCAAGCAGAACCCCGATCTTGGAACCCATATGGATGTAGGCTTCGACCCGGCCTTCCTTGGCGACACGGCCGGCTTTCTTCGCGGCCATCTCCAAACCCTTTTTTTGCAAAAGTTCCTTGGCTTTATTGAAATCCCCTTTGGCCTCTTCCAAGGCTTTCTTGCAGTCGATCACCCCGCAAGAGGTCTGTTCCCTCAACTCCTTGATCATGTCAGCCGTTGCTTTCATTGCCAATCCTTTTCAAAAATCTCAAATGGACATTCACAATGCGCTTACTGACCTTTTCTTTATCAATAGCATTTGTGGTAGTCAGTATCTCGCCCTCACTTTCCTTTAAAAAATTTCCAGAGGAAGTGAGGACTGCCCCAGTTTCCTCTGAAGATGTTTTAAGGAAAACAGGGGCGACGATTGTCCTCTTAAAAAAACATTTTTTAAAGGAACAATCGTCAATAACTTAATCCTTGTCTTTATGGATGCGAGGCTTGGGAGGCACGCGCTTTTTTTCCTCTCCCGGGACTATTTCGACGATCTCTTCGTAGGTCTCGATGATCTCAACGGCCGCGGGTTCGAGCTCCGCCGCCGCGGGGGCCGCTGCCTCTGCCTTGGGTTTCTCGGCATCCTTTAAATGAATAGTTTCACTGGTCATATACTGCTTGCGGCCCTCAACGACACTTTCGATGATCAGCGACGAGATCAGGCGAATGGATTTGAGCGCGTCATCGTTGCCGGGAACGGGGAAATCGATACAATCGGGATCGCAGTTGGTGTCGATCAAAGCGACGACCGGGATCTTGAGGCGCTTGGCCTCCTTGACGGCGATATCTTCTTTTTTGGAATCAATGATGAACACAGCCTGCGGCAATCCCCCCATGGAACGGATGCCGCTTAAATCTTTCAAAAGTTTGTCTTTTTCCTTGGTAAGCCGCGCAATCTCTTTTTTCGTTAACTTGTCAAAAACGCCGTTCTCGGCCATTTTCTCGATGGATTTAAGGCGCTCCACCGATTTTTTTACCGTCTGAAAATTGGTCAAAAGTCCGCCCAGCCAGCGGTTTTTCACGTAAAACATTCCCGATTGGGCGGCAATGCTCTCCACGACTTCCTGGGCCTGCTTCTTGGTGCCGACAAAGAGAATATTTCCTCCCCGGGCGGCTATATCGTATAAGAAATCCCTGGCTTTATTGAGATATTCTATGGTCTTTTCAAGGTCAATAATGTAGATCCCGCTGCGCTCTCCGAAGATGAATTTCTTCATCTTGGGATTCCAGCGTTTGGTCTGGTGACCGAAGTGAACCCCCGCCTCCAATAACTTCTTGATTAATTCCTCAGCCATTTCTCCTCCATAACATTTCCTCCTTGAATTCTGTTAATTCTTTGAAATTCATATCCTACTGACCTTATTCTTTACCAATAGCATTTATGGGTGTCAGTATCTCGCCCTCACTTTCCTTTGAAAAATATACAGAGGAAGTGAGGACTGTACCAGCTTCTTCTGATGTATTTTTAAGGAAAGCTGGTGCGACGTTTGTTTCCTTGAATTTATTGCTATTGGTTGTACAAACGTTAACAATCCTCGAAGTGAAAATGTAGTATAACCAATAAGCTTTTTCTTTGCAAGGACAATTTCCCGGCCATCTCTTCACATCTGGAACTGCGTTTCGTAGAGGCGTTTGTAGAGGTTGCAGGTCTTCAAAAGCTCCTCATGCTGCCCCGACCCCACGATCTGGCCGTGATCCAAAACGACGATTTTGGTCGCCTTTTTGATCGTGGAAAGCCGGTGGGCGATACAAATGACCGTGCGGCCTTTCATCAGCTCATCCAAAGCTTCCTGCACGAATTTCTCGGATTCGGAATCCAGCTGGGAGGTCGCCTCGTCGAGAATCAAAATCGGCGGATTCTTGAGGATCGCCCTGGCGATCGCGACGCGCTGTTTCTCTCCGCCTGACAATCGGAAACCCCGGTCGCCGACCACGGTTTCGTAGCCGTTGGGCATTTTCTCGATAAAGCCGTCGGCAAACGCCTTGAAGGCCGCGGCCTTGATCTCGTCGTCGCTCGCCTCCTGTCGGCCGTAGGCGATGTTGGCGCGCACCGTGTCGTTAAAAAGAATGGTTTCCTGCGCCACGATGCCGATCTGATGACGTAAAGACCTGAAGGTCACATCTTTGACATCAATGCCGTCGACCTTGACCAAGCCCTTGTCGGGATCATAGAACCGCGGAATGAGATTCACGAGCGTCGATTTTCCCGTCCCCGTGGGGCCAACGATCGCAACGAGTTCCCCGACCTTGATCTGTAAATTGATGTTGCGCAAGACCTCGTCCGACTCGTCCTCATAACTAAAATTCACTTGTTCTATACTGATGTTATCGCGGATAATGGGCAAGTCTTTAGCGCCCGGTTTTTCAACGACGGTGGGCTTGGCCTCAAGGACGTCATAAATCCGGTCGTTGGCGGCCAGCGCTTGTTGGGTGATCATATGGACATTGCTCAATTTTTTCAAAGGACTGATGATCGACATGATGGAACCAAAAAAAAGCGCAAAGATACCAAAGGAAACGTGTCCGGAGATGACTTGACGCCCCAGCCACCAGAGGATCCCAATGCCAAAGATCCCGCCGATGATTTCGGTGACCGGCGTCATGATGAGCGTCCGACGGATGGTCTTCATCTTCAATTTGTAAAAATCCTGATTCTGCCGCCAGAAACGGTTGACTTCATACTTTTCGGTACAGAAGGCCTTCACCACCCTCACCCCCGAAATGGTTTCAAGAAGCAGCGTATTGATGTCCGCCATCTTTTCTTGGGAACTTTTGGAAAGCTTGCGCAGGCGCTGACCGATCATGTAGATAGGCCAAGCCATCATCGGAACGAGGATCAACACGACCAACGCCGCCTTAAAATAAATAAAAAATACGATGCAGACAAACATGATCACCGTAAAAGTCTGGCGAATAAGATCGGTGACGCCATACGACACCGCGTTCTCAAGCACTTGAACATCGTTGGTGATTCTGGAAATGAGTTCACCGCTGCGCTTCCGGCTGAAGTAATCCATCGACAAATTTTGGATTTTCTCGTACACTTTGAAGCGGACGTCCCGCATGACCCGCTGCGAGACATCGTTCATCAGATACCCGTACCAAAACGTAAAAAATCCCTTCAACACAATCATCACCATGACCACAATCAGCATGGCCCACAGAAGGGTTGAGGCGTCGGTGGCGTTGATCTTGTCGATAAAACTTTGGAAAAAATGCGGGACCTTGCCGGGAAGAATAATCTGATTTTTGGAGAGGATTTTATCGGTTAAGGGAACGGCCAAGGACAGCTGGAAACCCTCAAACAGCGTTGAGATGAGCATGAAAAGCGTGGCCAAACACAAAAGCTTCACGTGACCGCGCAAAAAACGTAAAAGTCTGAAATAATCTTTCATATTTGCGGTGATATTAGCATAGCGGTTGACTTTTGGCAACGAGTTTGTTAATGTTATACACAATTATGCGCAAACTCAACGTCGCCATCATCGGTATCGGCCACTTAGGCAGCCGGCACCTCAAAGTCTACAAAGAACAACTGGCGGACAAAGTCAACCTCATCGGCATCTGCGACCTTAAGGCCGACCGTACCCGGAAACTTGCCGAACATTACAAGGTTTCCTTCTTTTCCGACTTTAAGAAATTCAAAGGTAAGGTGGATGCGGTCAACATCTGTGTCCCCACGAGTTCCCATTTTGAAGTGGGACAGTTCTTTTTGAAGAACAATATCCACGCGTTCATCGAGAAACCCATTACGATGAACGTGAGCGAAGCCGACAAACTGATTGCCCTCGCGAAAAAAAATTCCCTGAAATTGCAAGTCGGTCATGTGGAGCGATTCAATGCCGCCTTTGAAGCCATTCAACACATCGCCCAAAATCCTCTTTTCATCGAATGCCATCGTTTGAACCAGTTTCCCAATCGCTCGCTTGACATCGGCGTTATCATGGATCTTATGATCCATGATATCGACATTGTTCTGGGTCTTGTAAAATCGCCTGTGAAGGAAACCCGCGCCGTTGGTGTCAAAGTGCTCACTTCCCTCGAGGATATCGCCAACGCCCGCCTCACCTTTAAAAACGGGTGCGTCTGCAACTTAACGGCCAGCCGCGTGTCGGAAGAAGTGATGCGTAAAATCAGGATTTTCCTTCCCGACACCTACATTTCCCTGGATTATGTCAGGCAGGAAGCCTTCGTATACAAAAAAAACGGCACTCAAATCACCAAGACAAGTCTCCCAATCGAAAAAGAAGAACCTTTAAAAAAAGAACTCGAGTCCTTCATCGATTGCGTCTGTCATGACCAAGAACCCATCGTCTCCGGCATCGAAGGCCGGAAAGCGCTTCAAGTTGCGCTCAACATCAGTCAACGCATATGGAAAAATTCCAAAAAACACTCCTGATCGTCGCGGGCGAGGCTTCCGGTGACATCCATGCCGCGCACCTGGTGGATGAACTTAAAAAACTCGACCCCTCGCTCAAATTCTGTGGGCTGGGCGGCCCACAAATGCAAAAAAGCGGCGTTGACCTCTATGAAGATATGACCAAGTTTGCGGTCGTGGGCTTTCTTGAAGTCCTCAAGCATTATGACGACTTCAAAAGGATTTTTAACCTTATATTAGAGAAGGCCGTCACCACCCGCGTGCACGCCGTCATCCTTGTGGATTATCCTGGATTCAATTTAAGATTGGCCAGAGAACTCAAAAAATTCAAAATCAAAGTGATCTACTACATCAGCCCTCAACTTTGGGCTTGGAAGGAAAACCGTATCAAGCTCATCAAACAGACGGTTGATAAAATGCTGGTCCTCTTTCCGTTTGAAAAAGATTTTTATGCCCAACGAGGCATGGATGTGGAGTATGTGGGGCACCCGCTGGTGGATGATGTTAAGGTGATGAGTTCCGCCGATACGTTTTTGAAATCCGTGAAGTTTGATACAACGAGGCTGACCTTCGGCATCCTGCCCGGCTCGCGGCAAAAAGAAGTGGAGGTCCACCTGCCGATCATGATTGAGGCGGCCCGACTGTTATCCCAGCGTTTTCAACAAGTGCAGTTTCTGGTCTTTCGCGCTCCGACGGTCAATGCGCTTTTTATCAAAAAATGCCTGCGGACTCTGGAAGGCACGCCGATCAAGATGGTGTCCAATGAAACCTACAATGGAATCAACGCCTGTAACCTGTGCCTGGTCGCCTCGGGAACCGCCACTCTCGAAACGGCCATTCTTCAAAAACCGATAGTCGTCGTCTACAAAACGTCTCTTTTAACCTATTGGCTTGCCAAACTTTTTGTGAAAATCCCCTATATTGGTCTTGTCAACGTGGTGGCCGGCAAAAAAATCGTGCCTGAATGCATTCAAGGCCAGGCCACGCCCCAAAAGCTCGCCGATGAGATCGAAGCGATGCTCAAAGACGAACCCAGGCTCGCGGATATCAAGATGGAGCTTAAGAAAGTGAAAGAGGCTTTAGGCGAGGGCGGGGCCAGTAAGCGCGCGGCACAGGCGGTACTGAACGCAATTTAAAAAGAATTGGGACAAAATATCAAGGGGCACGAATCGCTTCGCGATTCGTGCCCCAAATTTTTTCTACACCCTCGAGCTAGACCTACGCTTAATTCATTTTTACGCGATCGTAACGTCCTTCGACAAATACACGTCCTGAATGGCATTCAAGATGGCAATTCCGTCCTTGAACGGTTTCTGAAACGACTTACGCCCCGAGATCAACCCCATCCCGCCGGCGCGTTTGTTGATGACGGCGGTCTTGACCGCCTGGGCGATGTCATTGTCTCCCGATGGCCCGCCGGAATTGATAAGGCCAATACGGCCCATATAACAATTAGCCACCTGATAACGGCACAAATCGATCGGATGATCCGTCGTCAACTTTTCATAGACCAATGCGTGCGTCTTGCCAAACTTAACGGCGTTGTAGCCGCCGTTATTTTCGGGGAGTTTCTGTTTGATGATATCGGCCTGAATCGTGACCCCTAAATGATTGGCCTGGCCGGTCAAATCCGCAGCCGCGTGATAATCGACCCCGTCTTTCTTAAACGCCGGGTTTCTGGTGTAGCACCAGAGGATCGTGAACATTCCAAATCGGTGAGCCTCTGCAAAGGCCTTGGAAATTTCTTCAATCTGACGATTGGATTCCACAGAACCAAAATAAATCGTCGCCCCAACTCCCGCGGCGCCCATATCATAGGATTGGCGCACGGAGGCGAACAACCTCTGGTCATGAATTTCAGGAATGGTGAAAAGCTGATTGTGGTTGATCTTGACGACAAACGGAATCTTGTGGGAATACTTCCTGGAGACGAGCCCCAAAACCCCAACGCTCGAGGCAACGGCGCTGCAGCCGCCCTCAATGGCGAGCTTCACGATATTTTCCGGATCGAAATACATCGGATTTGGGGCAAAAGACGATCCGGCGGAGTGCTCGATCCCCTGGTCAACCGGTAAAATCGACAAATACCCCGTGCCTGCTAAGCGCCCGTGGTGGTAGAGCCAATTCAAATTTTTAAGAACATTATTGCTGCGGTCGGAGTGATAAAAGACCTTGTCCACGAAATCCGCTGAAGGCAACGTGAGATCAGCTCTGGGAATCGTTGTGCACTTGTGCTCAAGCAAACTCTTTGCGTCAGCACCTAATGTTTTTACGACATCAATCATCTAAAGCTCCCTTTTTTTAAAAAATAATTAGGAAAATATTGTGGTAAGGTTTTCATTGTATCGCAAAATCAAGAAAGATAAAGAGAATTTTTAGTGAGACTTAATTTGCGGAACGCTGCTAGTGACGCAAATTAGAAGTCGAACTTATCCCCAAAGGGGATATAATCCTTAATCCTTAACAAAAAGGGCCCCTACGTCTTGCTGTCGCAAGACAGCTGTAGGGGCCCTCATGTTCTTTAAGGTTTATAATTTGACCACGTTGGTGGCCTGCTGTCCCTTAGGGCCGTCGGTGATATCGAACTCGACTTTCTGTCCTTCGCCCAAAGTCTTGAAGCCGTCTCCTTTGATCGCGCTGTGATGCACGAAAACATCCGCGCCGGATTCAGGGGTGATGAAGCCATACCCTTTTTGGTCATTGAACCATTTTACTGTTCCTTTTGCCATTATTCACTACCTCCTTCCCTATCGAATTTAGTAAATAATGGCAGTCCGCTGAAAAACCGTGTCGCGGGAACTACCCTGCGAAGCTCCAACACGAAAGTATTGGAGCGAAGCAGGGGCAGAAAAAAACCGCCAGGGGTGAATCTTAAACTCCCTCGCGGCACAAGATTTCTACTCCACTTATTTACTTCTATGTTGATAAAAGAATACTTTAGACACCCTGGATTGTCAACTATTATTTTAAATGAGTACACAACTTATGGAGCACCAAATTGGTGCTCCATAAGTTGTAGGTAGGAATTTATCCCAAAGCTGCGACGAATAGGCGCACAACGCCGTCCCCGAAAGGGGAAGCAGCGTGGGATGATTATTCTTCTTTCCACTCCCTTAATTCAACCGGTACCGGTTGAATTGTGAGGGCCTGTTTCCCTAATTGTGCCGGTACCGGCACAATTGGATGAAGCCGATAAAATTCTGGCCGAGGATGAGGGTTTGTTTGACTTGATTCAGGAGAGCGGAATAACTTGAAAAGGATTTATTAGGTTTAGCGGAAGGTAAAAGGTAAAGAGAACATGAGTAATTTGGGTTAAGGTGTGTGGCGAGGGAATTCAAACTTTGGCACCAAGGAATTGCCTCAAACTTGCGTTAACGCCACCAGAAGCATATGTGACGATGTGTGACGTTGTATCTACCGACACGACTTTGATCCCTAGATGGTGTCGGTCTTTGTATGTGTTCGGGGTGTCATAGATTTCCCGAACGAAAGCGACTGGCATAAGGTAATATAAAGAACTGCTTCCACAAACCCACAATTCGCAATCAGCGGACAAGGTATTCGGATTGATATTGAACTTAAATTTTCCCGCAACACCTGGATTCCGGGAACAGAACCGAACATGAACGACGGAACTATCCACCCGATGTTTCACTTTTCCAAGCGACGTGATACTCGCCCCATTTGCAATTGCCAACAATGCAGACTTCTTTTCAGCTTCGTTCATAGTAATTTTCTTTTCGCAACATAAAATTCCGGGGACATTGGACTTGTCGGAACTGGGTAATTTTTCCTTTCTGCAACACCCTGCTTCGCC
>CAYJRN010000004.1:8358-45954 GCA_964372915.1 uncultured Planctomycetales bacterium | reverse complement strand
CAACACCCTGCTTCGCCCAATTGCTTTCGTGTTGGGCTTCGCAGAGGTTATCCGCCGAAGCTAAAGGCAAAAAAGCTCATTAGCGAAGGCGGATAAAAAACCTCCGCCCAAAATTAAGCGAAGGTTTAGGTTTCTCTATTCTATATTCTATCTTAAAGCTACTTCCAATGGTTTACGGCGGACCTTGCTGACTTTCATAACCGAAAAACCCAGGACATTTCCGTTCTCGTCAATCTTCTCCATGACCTGGTCGCTCGCAGTTTGGCGGAAGTATCCCGGCTTCTTTTCAAAAAGCACCTCCAGATAATCCCCCTCCCGGTCATACCATAATTTAATTATCTTCTTGGCCATATCACTTTTCCTTTCTTTATACTGTCAGTCAAATATGCCGTCAAAACAAATGCATCTTCCTCTTTGACCTTCACAACCACATAGAGATATTTGTCTCCCACAAGCGTTCCGATGTAAAATCGATAATATAATCTTGCCTGTTCATCACTCGCAGACTGGATCACCTTGACCGGGTGCATCAAAGTCTCTTCAAGCGCACCAAGCATATTCTTCATTTCCGGATGATCGAGAATATGCTGCAAGCGCTCTTGCGTCAAACGCATGGAATGATTTTCAAAGTCTTTTAATATCTTTATAATCTCGTTGTATTATATATTAAATTCCGGTGACATAATACTTATTCTTCTCGCTTTGATTGCCCAAGGGCGCTGTTATTCAGCGATTTCCCCAATACTCCTCCAAAAATTCGGCCCGGCCGGAACCTATTTTGTAGCGCTTGTAATGCTCAGAATTTTTTTTGTAATAATCCTGGTGGTATTCTTCGGCCGGATAAAATTCTTGAGCGGGCAAGATGGCGGTCGTGATCGCAACGCCGAACTTGCAGGAATCCTCCAAATCTTTTTTGCTCTTCTCCGCCAGGATCCGTTGCGCCTCATCGTGATAAAAAATCGCCGCCTTATATTGGCTGCCTTTATCGGCGAACTGGCCTTCGTGATCCGTGGGGTCATGATTCTCCCAAAAAATTTTAAGCAGCGTCTCGTAGCGCACCTTGGCCGGGTCGTAGGTGACTTGTACCGCTTCATAATGTCCCGTGGTGCCGGAGCAGACCTCATCGTAGCTAGGGTTCTGGTCGCGTCCACCGGTATAGCCCACGACAACGGATTTTACCCCATCGAGCTTTTCAAAAGGCGGCTGCATGCACCAGAAACAGCCCCCCGCGAAGGTGGCCTTGCTTAATTTTAAATTTCCCGTCTCAGGCGTTTTCATATTCGTTTTCCCCTAGAAGTTATCCTAAGATCGACCGAAAAGAGATTCTTGGCGAGTAATTTCTGGACAACTTCTAGGGTTTCTTCATTTTCTCACCGAGCTTTTCCAGCTTGGAAACCATAAACAAATTTTCCAGATTCTGATCGTATAAATAAACCCGCCCATCGGTTTGGTCGAAAAATCCCATCATGCCGCCGGTGGTCCAAAACGGATGGACGCCGGAAAAGCTGGCCGATTGGGCTTCAGACTTTTTTTCCAAAACAACCCCCAGAGCGCTCATCAAAATTACTGCTGACAGAAATCCGTACAAAAACGATTTATTCATGAGAATCCTCCTAGGTTAAAAGATTTTGAGACTTTGTTTATTTTAATTCTTCCCTTTTTTGAAGTCAAGAGAGGGTCTTGGCTTTGAACAATCTAGCTTAAAAAAATATCGATGCGTTCGGCTTTGCGCTCTCGAACGTCCTTGGCAGTGGGGCCGGTGATGGTGGAAGACTTGACGACGATGGGGTGTTTCTTCCCCGGGAAAGACAGATGGATTTCGCTCACCAAGCAGGAATCTTTCCCAAAGGTATTTTTTCTCTTTGGGTTGTGATACACAACCAATGTTGATCCCAGGAACATACAGGTATACGTATTTTTAGGCAGACGGATGGACTTTTTCTTTTGCTGAGGATCAAGAAAATTCAATTGAGTCTCTTCTTTCGTGAATAACCACGCGGCCAAGGCGGGACGAAAAGTGAGCTTAAGATGACCCTCGGCGCTCAACTGAAACGGCCGCGGGCCCACATTCATCAAAAGCCACATATGCAAAAATTCGGCGGTACTGCCGCTTAATCTTGCCACGAACCCCTGGCCGTGCAGTTTCTTATCTTCGTGAGCGCTGCTGACCAGAAACGACGAATTTTCTAAAGTGCTGCGTCCATAACGCCGGGGGTCCATAAACGGAATGAGGACGTTTTTAAAATCCCTGTAGAACTCTTCGTAAAGCCCGGCGCGCAAAATCTCCAAAAGATACTTGTACTCCATGTGCAGCCAAATCGATTCGTTCTCAAGCCACCCCGGCGGAAAAATACGGCAGCGGCCGATCTCTTCCGATTCGGCATGAAGCGGGGCATTGACCTTGTACATCTTGAGCTGCCGGTCAAACAGCGAACTTTCGCGCACATTCCGATACAATACGCGAGCCTTTTTTTGATCCTCTTCCACCCTCAAGGCATGGACAAAGCCTTCCAGATACAACGGCAAGTGGTGCCGCTTGAAACTTAAAGGCCGGACAAAATTCTGTCCTTCGGAATTCTTTTTGTCAGAAAGTTCGTATTGTTCGACCTCCTGCGTAAAATAGGCGGACAGCAAACCGTTTTTTATTTTCGCCTTTTCGACGGCGGAATCGGCCTTTTTAATAATCTCCATTAACCATTCACGCAAATCTTTGAGAGAAACATCTACCTCCTTGCCGTCAAGCCCCAGTCGAACTCTTTGGCGATAGTGTTCTTTCAGATCATTGGACCTCTGCCAATAGGTAAAGTCATCCGGTAAAGAAAAAAATACCTGTCGCAGTCCCGTCACAAAATGGGCGAGCTCCTCAAAAAGCGACACTTTAAGATCATCCTGGCAGCCCGTCTCATCGAGAGATTTCAAAAGAAATCGGCACAGCCTTTTGAGTTCGATGGTCTCACAGATCGACGATCCCAAAAGCCCCGGGAGACCGTTTAAGGCATCGTACCAGTTGGGTTTATCGGCCTCCATCTCAATGCCCACGCCGCTCGGGTCAAAGGACGCGGCTTTGTTGGCAACTATAGAAACTAACTTGCAGATCAAATGCGTGTAATAGGCAGACCCGCCGCCATGTTTGGTTCGAAGCTTGTGATCTTTATGGACCGTTCTGATTTCCTCGGCGGCATCCTTGAGAGAATGGTATTGCCTGACACCCTGCGGCGTCAAAAGATAGCGCTCAGCGCGTGGCAGAATATACCGGGCACTATGATAGAAGCTGAACACCTTCTTGCCCAAAAGAAGATTTTTAAGCTGCTCCGGGTAAAGCGCCAGATACGATTCCAAAAGATCAAGATTATACGTCCAGTGATCCGTCCAAAAACCTTCGCCGGGCTCGGCGGTTTCGTTCTTGTGGCAAAGGCTGAGAATGCGCGCCAGGAATTCGCGCGGCGCAATTTCAAGTTTGACGCCTTGGGATGTCGCCACCCTCAAAAGCTCGCCGGGCGTAAAAGCGCCCTGGAGGATTTTGCGCAGTTGTTGGGCCCCTTCTCCTTTCACGCATTCCTTGAGGACCTCATCGATTTTTTTAAGATCGACCGCCTGAAAAAGCATGCCCTTAACAATCAAAGGATTATACCCGTCGGCCTGCACCAGGCTTAAAAAACTAATGATGCTGTTGTCTTTGACGTCCGCATTAAACCAAACGTCGTTGCGGCGATTCTGGTTCACGTCGCGGTAATTGCCGTTGCCTTGAGAAAAACAAGTCGGGGGTAACACAAAATAGTTATAGTCTCTTTCCGGATCGCCGTGTTTGCGGGAAAACACGTTAAAGGCGATATTCCCGTCGCTCGTTTTAAGCGAGACCGGCAGACCTCCTCTCAAAATATTATCGAGAAAGGTCTGTGCGGCGTATTGATTCAAAGTTCTTGAGGAACTATTGGTCAACGCGAAGTTTTTTACTCCCTCGATGATCTCCTGGTTACGGCTGCTTTTTCTCTCGAGGAAACCTTTCTGCGTGACTTTTTTTACGAACCGGTTCAAGTCTTCTTCCTCGCGGGCGTAACCCGTGAGCGAAACGATTTCTTTTTCTTTGCCGGCCCCCAAAGAAAAACGGGTGAAACTCATGGCCGAAGGCGTGCGGTTTGAAACAAACTGCTCTCGCGGCGCTTTGTAATTTCTGTTTTTTAAAAATTCTTGAGGGTAAGTAAAATCGCTGGACGCGCCGAACACTAAAGAGTTGTCGACAATCGGTTCCAGGAGTTTTCCTTTCATTCCCGGCTCGAAGGCAAAATAAAAATTCCCTTCCTTGATGTGTTCAACAATGGGTCGATCGGAAACACCCCCCTTCAGATGATAGTAGGGGGCGCGTTTTTTCAGATTACTCACGTCCATCCAAGCCTCAACGGTGCGAGACATATTCTTAAGCGTCCACTCATTGGTCCCGTAAGGGATGATGACGGGCAATCCATCGATCAGTTCCATGAACTGACTTTTGCGCGAGTCATTGACGATGGTCAAACGCCGGATCAGGGCCGCGTGCGGTTCTTCGGGCAGCGTGAAATAGTTCACCCGAACACTGAGGCCTAAAGTGGAGTTCTCTTCTTCCAGCGTAAGATCGTGAGAAGTAATGAACATCCTCTGGCTGATGTTAAAGCGGGCCGAATCCAGATTATTCTGAAACGGTTCATAAAAAATAGTTTTATTGCCGGTTTGGATCTTAAGAAATGTCCTAAAGCCTTGCAGAGGAGTTAACCGGTAAGCTTTGTTGGCAGGTTGAAACTCAAGGATAGCTTTGTCCTTCGACTCGATGCCGAAACTTGAAATGCACTGTCCCCTATTGACGTAAAACACCCACATGGGGATTCCCCAAAGACCCGCGATGCCGGGGAAAAAATTGCTGAAGGGTTTCGCTTGATTATAATTCTCGATGACAAAACGGCCGTTCTCATCAAGATAATATTGCGGCGCTACTTCTTTCATTCGTGCTTATTCCTTGCCTGAGATGAACAGCCTCGAGTTTTGCGTGGATCTCGGCTATCCGGAGCCCTAAGGCTTCTAAAAACGTTATAATAACCCGAAAGCTGAGCCCAGATCGTCGGCCAGCGAGAACTTTTATTCACAAACTTGATACGCTTCAACTCATAAACGTCGTCGTTGAATTTGTGGCGGCCACGATTGGTCGTACAAGCGCCTTTATAGCCGGTCTCTTTGACAAGGGCCTTGACTTCTTTGTTGAAGCCGCCGAAGGGATAAGCGAGATAATCGATGCGGTGTCCTAGTTTTTCCTCGAGGATTTTCTTGCTGTTGATAATCTCATCGCGCTGAGATTCGGTGCCGGCCTGGGGTAAATACACATGACGATGCGTGTGACTGCCGAAATCAATGACGCTCACATCCATCTCTTTCATCTCGGCCAGCGTCAAATACCCCGGCCGGTCAATGGAATCCGAAATCATAAAAATCGTGGCCGGGATATTGTATTTCTTAAGGATTGGGAAGGCATGGGTGTAGTTGTCCTCATACCCGTCGTCAAACGTCACAACAACACTTTTATGGTCAAAGGCCTTGTGCCGCTTAATCCCTTCCGCAAGCTCATCAAGAGTGATGACCTTGTAACCATGGTTTTTAAGATACATCATCTGTTTTTCAAAATTTTCAACTGTAACGGTGTTGGCATTGGGCAGAGTAATACCGTAGGCAATGGTATCGTTGACGCTGTGATACATGAGGATGGGGACTACATAATGGCGGGACAAGCAGAGATAGAAGCTGCCGGCTGAAATCGCCAGGATGGCGATAGCAGAGAAAAGAATTTTCTTGATATTTTTTTTCATCTCGACAATCGCTCCTTAACCAAATCACTTACGAGTTTGCTGTCGGCCTTGCCCGAAACCCTCGGGAGCAGCGCCTTCATCACCGCGCCCATGTCCTTCATTGAAGAGGCGTTTGCATCTTTAACCGCCGCCTCAACAAGCTTTTTAAGTTCATCTTCCGGCATCTGCTGCGGCAGATAGCTTTTGAGGATGTTGAGCTCTGCTTTTTCTTTGCCGGCGAGATCCGCGCGTCCGCCCTTTTCAAATTGTTCAATCGAATCCTGGCGCTGCTTGAGTTGTTTCTGGATAACGGCGATGACATCCGCATCGCTAAGCGTGCCCGCCTTTTTCTCGATCAGAGCGTACTTAAGCTGCGATCTTAAAAAACTTAAGGTTGAAGACTTTATCGTATCTTTGTCCTTCATCGCCTGTTTGTAATCATTCACGATCTGTTCGTCTAACATTTTTAGCCCCCCTGTTCCATCTTATAAACGAATTCCTTCAACCTTTGTAAAATACCCGCAAAGAAAAGTACGAGAATCCCCGCGCTCAGAAGATACGCCGCGAACATACTGGCGATACGGACATTCGTCAAAAGAAAAAAATTCCAGACAAAATTGTTCCAATGGATGTTGGCGGTCAAAAGCTCTTTTTCAAGTTCGGTGTTCGGGTGCAAGCTGTTAAAATACTGTTCCAGCTGAACCCGCTGCGCGTGAGGGCCGGCTAAGACGTCGACTAAGACTAGGCCGGGATTAACGAGCATCAACCCCTCCAGAAGGATCGCTAGAATGATCATGCCCAGCGCCAGGAAACGTAAAAGGCCGAGATGTTTAAGTATTCTTTTTAAAAAAATTTTCTCTTTGTCATTCAAAACCGACGCCACTGGAAGTCTCTCCTTGAATGAGCCCCAAACTTACGGAGGGTTAACAATTCCTTTGGGAAGAACTCCATCGACGTAAGTTTATTGGGCGAATTCAATCCTTTTACCAACTTATCTAAAAAGGATGAGCCGTCAGAGAGTTTTTTAGACTACCTCCTCTGACGGCTCAATTATTCTTCTAAAAATTGGACGTCAATATTAATTTTCTTAGCGGCAGCGGTATTGACCTTTTTCCCTTGAGAGATCTGTTCTTTAGAGGCAGTCTTCGTCAACTCTCCGTCCTTGACTAAAAACCCTTGCGCTAAAGTACCACGGTTTCCGGCAAGAAATGCGATACGGTCCTCTTCTTTTTGAGCGGCGATCCGGGCGAGATTCGCCGCACGCTTAAGATCGTTCAATCGTGTTTTCACGACCCGAAGCTTGGCTTTAAATAACTTAATCATCGCCTTAGCTTTTTGTGGACTATCGACTTCAGCGGCTCGATAATCTTTCAAGATTTCACTTAAATCCGCAAGTTCTTTGATCGCTCTTGATTGACCGGCCTTGAGTTGCTGAATCGTATTGCTCAATGATGTCTGGCCGACCGCTGCCAACTGATCCTGAAAGGCGGCATTCATCTCGCGCGCTTGAGCCAAAAGCCCCTCAGTGGCTTCAAGCGTATTTTGTGTCGATTGAAGCTCTGTGTTGAGCAAGGCTACTTCCGCTTCACTATGACGGTAGAGATCACGAAAATTCTGATAGAGGACGGCCTGGTCCGTTGATGAGGCCACGAGCATATCGCTGGTCTCGGTCAGGTTCTCATATACATCGTTCTGCCCCTGAAAAACATAGATCATGAGCCCGGTCAAAACCGCCAAAAGGATGATTCCGATAACGGTCGTTATTTTATTTTTAGATTTAGATTCGGTTTCCATGGGGTTGTCCTCGTTTTTATTTTTAAAAAATAATTTTGTTGTAGTATACCTGATAGCGAGGGGAAAGACAAGAAGTTTAAAAGGGTAGCCCCCGCCACCGGAGGGTCAATTGAGGCCGCGCGGCCACAATTGTAGTGTAAAACGCGGCATGCGGCGCGCGCCCTACTCGAAGCTGAATAACTCCCCTTGCACCTCGGGTCCCAGCCGCCCTTGGGTTTCCAAAGAACGAGCGGCTTTACGGTAATTGCAATACCGGCAGCTCTGTGTATAATCCGGCAGCGCATCGGCCATCAAACACTTGTGCGCGGCCACAACCGCTCTTTCCACCCAATCATCATGACCTTCGTAAGCAATGATCTCCACGGAAAATTCCAGCTTGGCTTCGAAGGCTCCTTTGCTTTTGTTGCCGTTACAATAGACGAAATACCCGATGTCCGTAACCTTAAACCGCTGCTGCCTTAAAAGCCATTGATAAATTTCCATCTGACGTTTGTACGCCTGGCGGTATTCGCTTTCCAAGGTAATCGGCCCTTCGGTGCTGGTGGCTTTATAATCCACGACGATGATCTCCCCTTCTTCATTCACCCAAAGATCATCGACGGCGCCGAAAATAATCAAGTTGGTGGCCGGATGATGGAACCGCACGCCTTTAAAAGGCTCGCGCCACTCATCCAACAAAGGATGCGCGAAAGGAACGGCCTCGATTTTATACTGCAGCATCAAAGGATGCGCTTTGCGCTGCCGGCGATACGTATCAAATTCCTTTTTTAAAAGCGCATCCACGGCGGAGTTTAAGGTGAAGGCCGGCATGCCGGGCGGTTCCACCCCCAGGCGGCGATCGAGATAAAAACAGCGCGGGCAATTGATGAAACCTTCAAGCCGCGATCGGCTCAAACGGAAAGGGTTCTTCGACTGCGGATCAAAAAGATATTTAGTTTTACGAAAACCGTTTTTATTTTCCCCCATAGGTGAAACTTCCCTTACAGCCAGCCGCAGTAAACCAAGCCGCAGATGGTCTTCGCATCGATAATCTTTTTTTGTCTAAAGAGGGATCGGACCTGGGAACGGCTCAATGTCAAAGGCTCAAGAATTTCGTCGAAATCCTTAACTCCCGCCTCGGGCCGCAATCGCGTTGCCTTAAAAATGTGGATAATCTCCGTCGAGTAACCGGGAACGGGGACAATCTTCCCCAAATACTTCATATTTGCCGCTTTGTGGCCGGTCTCTTCGGTGAGTTCCCGTTGGGCGCACAGGAGGACGCTTTCTTTGGACTTGCGCGTCCCCGCCGGCAATTCATAAAGGTATCGGCGAATCGAAGGTCGGTACTGCCGCAAAAAAATGACCTTGTCGGTGCTCTTAAAAGGCACAATCAAAACCGCCCCGGGATGATGAATGATTTCAACCCTTGCCACATGGCCGTTGGGCAAACGCCGCTTCTCGACGACAAGTTTCAATAATTTACCTTTAAAGCGGACGACAGGCCGCCTATGGCGGGCCTCGCGTCCTCTGGGGCCGGGAGAATTTTTCATTTAAAGATGGTATCCAGAATATCTTCGATCACTTTGCGTTCCGGATGTTTCTCTTGCCCGTCCGAAGGGTTTTGACTGTCCGGGGAAGATTTCTTCTCACCAAAAACTTTATCGAGCACTTTGTTGAGCTCTTCCTTGCCTCGGTTGGCGAGAATCCGCTTGCCCAGGTATTCTATATCCGGCAGCATGACCGGTGCCGTCGCTTTACCGGTTACGCGGACAGGAATCTGGATCTGCCCGGCTTCCGTGACGATATACTGCAGTTCCTGGACCGCGGCCACCATACTCGCGGAGAGGTCCTTTTCAATCAAAAGCGACCAGCTCAAATTAAGATTCTGGTCAAAATCAACGGTCCCGCTGCCAATGAGCGAAAATCCTTCCGCCTGCATCTCTATTTTATTCAATGTGAGGAACCTCTCGCTCATGCTTGCAGCCATCTCCACTTTCCGCAAAGACGTATCTTTTTGCTGAAGGATTTTCCTGTAACGCTCGGGGAGATTCGCTTCGATTTTATCGACGAGGTTTGGAATCATCGACATCTTGGAGAAAACAGTCTTCAAAACATTCAGGTCCACCAGCTTGCCGTCCTTAATCTTCAGGGTGCCCTCGCCTTGCAAGGATTTCGCGAGCGCCCCGGGAGCAACTCCCTGGCCATGGAGGGAGAACTGACCCAAAAGTCGGCCTTGAATCTTGACGGGGTAATCCTTTTGGTTAAGGGCTTGGGACAGCTCAATGGCCTCAAGACTACCGGTCAAAGAAAACTTTTGAGCTCCTAAATAATCGTTGAGTACCCCACTGCCTTGCAGGGATCCCGAACCTATCTGGCACAGGAAATTCTTGAGCGTGACCACCGACGGCGTGGCATTGATATTCGCTGTGATGCCTGAGATGGGAACGGCGAGCTCCTGGAGTTTCACCAGCCCCTCCCTCAGAGCTCCATCCAACGACAAAGACCCAATCCCCCGGGGACTTAAAGTCGCTTCCTTAATCGATACGCTCATGTTTCCTTTAAGCTCTTCCGGCAAGTTCACGCCTTTTAAAAAAGCGGCAAATGTTCTCTTCGCTTCCTCTAATGAAACACTCGCAAGATCCCTCGAGATCTTAACGTCCTTAAGCTTCACGCTTTGCTTGGCAGTGTCCAATTGCGCCCATCCTTCCACAAAAACATTCTCCATCGGCCCCAAGGCAGCAGCCTTCATCTTGAAAGGAAAAGGATTCACCAGAGAGAATTTCTCGATGTTAATTCCGATCTTGGTAATATTCAAGAGAAGTTCAGGGCTAAAACTTTGATCAGTCAGAGAAACCACACCGTTGGTCACATTGATAGAATCTACAAACAAAGAATTAAGACTGGATGGTACGGGCGGCACCGCCAGCGGAACGGTTGATGGAACGCTTTGGGCAGATTGAGTTGAAGATGAAATTGCCTCTGTCGCTAGGGAGGCCGGCGGCGTCGATAGACTTTGAAGATTCAATTGTCCTTCTTTGGTACGAATGACCGTCACGCGGGGTGAGATAACTCTCACGTTCGTCGTCCGAATGCTCCGATCTTTAAGGTAGGCCTCAACATCAACGCCCACATGAATGGTATCAACCTTTAATAACTGGCCGGATTGAAATTGCGGCAGATCGGCCACCGTCAATCCTTCCGCTTCCAACGCCAAGCCGTCTTCAAAGGAAAGACCAACTTTAAGGTTCTTGATATCGACGGGGCGGTGTAAGGCCTTCGTGGCTTCTCTTATAATCTCTGGCCGATAGCGGTTAAGATCGAAGGTCTTGATGAAGATATAGGCGCCGATAAACGCGAGAACGACGACGACCAGAAAACCAATGAGAATGGGCTTGAGGATTTTCATATTTTAGCGGTTGCGCATATTCTGCATTCTTTCTTTCATCAGTATTCTCTGATTTTCCAGCTGATCGCGCATTTGCCGCCCACGGTCTTCTTGCTGCCGCCTCGCGTCCTCAATTTTCTGTTTCTGCGACTCGGTGAGTTGATCGTTCCTGCTTTTAAGGTCTTCAACCTGGCGCTCTTGCTGTTTAAGAATATCTTTTTGTTCTTCTCTGGCAATTTCAGTTTCTCTGAGAGTCTTTTGCATGAACATGTCCTTCTCCTGTTGTTGTATTTGCGGCACACCCAGAATACCCAGAGAAGACAAGAGCTCATGCAAGCTCAGCTTCTTCAGGAAATCCGGATCATTCAAGATCGCCGTGAAAATCCCGATGATAATAACAACGACTAAGATAATAGTGAGAAGTTTTTCCATTTCATTTTAAATCTAAAGAAGGAGATTGCTTTTTTTCTTGATCCAAGAGGGCTTCGAATTTTTTGAGATCGCTCACCGGCAATTGGCAGACGTGGTTTTGACAGACGTACGCCGTCGGACGCCCTTTTAAGACGGGCTGCTCTTTAAGGAAGCTGGCAAGGGCCAAGAGATCCTGCAGGTTTTTATCCGCGGAATCCCGCAGGATGACGATCTTATTAGGCAGAAATCGCCGATAGAGAGCCCGCAGCATTTCATCGATTTCTTTTGCCGGCCCATCCGTTGACAAAACAATTTCCTGGGACGGGCCCAGGAAGTAGTCGAGCGCCATCAAGGTCTGTGTATAAGCGGCCGGCCGCCGCGAAATCTCACCGGCAAAGGCTTTAAAGAATTTTTGAGCCTCCTTATGCCACTCTTCATTCAAGGTGATCGAAGCAAGACGTAGAAGGTCAAGGCACGCCAGAGAATTTCCTGAAGGCACGGCCCCGTCATAAATCTCTTTCTGACGGACAATGAGCTCCTCGGCATCAGAAGACGTTACGAAGAAGCCTCCGGAGGATTCATCGGAAAAAAGGCGAATCATCTCGCGCGCGAAACGATCGGCGCTTTTTAAGTACCTCACTTGAAAGGTCGCTTCATAAAGATCCAAAAGCCCGTGGACGAAAAACGCGTAATCCGCCAGCGTCCCGGGAATCGCCGCCTCGCCGTCGCGCCAGCGGTGCAGCAAGCGGCCGTCTTGGGTCGTCAACCTTTCTAAGATGAATTCCGCGGCCGCCACGGCGGCGTCTTTGTACCGCGGTTCCTCTAAAACGCGGGAACCGAACGCCAGACTCGAAATCATCAAACCATTCCAGTCGGTGAGAATTTTATCATCCAAAGAGGGGCGCGGACGCTGGTCACGCGCGGTTAAAAGTTTTTGCCTCAAGCGCGCCAGGATTTGCGCAATTTCAGTCTCAGTCCTTCTGAAACGCTTTGCCGCCTCTTGGGCGGAATGGGCCACATAAAGAATATTTTTGCCGATAAATTCTCCCTGCGGATCGGATTGGGCGTTGCCGCTGACTTCAACCCCAAAAGTATAATTGAAAATTTCGGCGTCTTGCTTCCCTAATACCGCCTCTACTTCTTGGGCGCTCCACACGTAGAACGCCCCTTCTTTTTTTTCTGCTGATTGAGTTTCTGGGAAACTACCCCCTGCGAGGACTGCCCCTCGACTTCGCTCGGGGCCATCCTGAGCAAGGTCGAAGGATGCTGCGCTGCCCCCTGCGGGGACTGCTGCGCTGCCCCCTGCGGGGACTGCTGCGCTGTCCGCATCCTCGGCGGAATAAAAGCCGCCGTCCTTGTCTTTCATATCTCTTAGTACATAATCGAAGATATCTCGCGCTACTTTCGCATAGGACTCATGACCGGTGGCCTGATAGGCTTCCAAATAAGTTTTAGCCAGAATCGCCTGATCATAAAGCATCTTTTCAAAATGCGGGATGTGCCAGCGTTCATCCGTCGAATAGCGATGGAATCCGCCGCCCAGCTGATCATACATCCCGCCTTTCGCCATTTCCTGCAGGGTCTTTTCGACCATCGATAAAGCTTTGGGCGCGAGCGTGCGTTTCCAATAACGCAAAAGAAACGAAAGATTGTGAGACGAAGGAAACTTAGGTTGAGAACCGAATCCGCCGTGCTGGGAATCGAAATTCTCCTCGAATTGGGCAAAACCGCTCTTCAGTGTTTTGACATCCCCAAGGGCCTGACCCGTTTGAGGCTCAATAGTTTTGTTCAAAAGATCCGTCAAAGATTGGCTGGATTTGAGGATTTGTTCCTGTTGATTTTCCCAGGCCTCGTGGATCGAAGTAAGGACTTGGGAAAAAGCCGGAGCGCCCCAGCGAGGTTCGGGCGGAAAATAGGTTCCGCCGTAAAATGGTTTTCTGTCGGGCGTCAAAAACACATTGAGCGGCCAGCCGCCTTGTCCCGTCATGGCGGTCACCGCCGTCATGTAAATCCCGTCGATATCGGGACGCTCCTCGCGATCCACTTTGATCGCGATAAAATATTTATTCATAAGCTCGGCGATTTCGGAATTCTCGAACGACTCGTGTTCCATCACATGGCACCAATGGCAGGTAGAATAACCGATCGAAAGAAAAATAGGTTTATTTTCCTTCTTGGCCTTTTCAAAGGCCTCCTCGCCCCATGGATACCAATCGACGGGATTGTTGGCGTGCTGTAAAAGGTACGGGCTCTTCTGCTTCCCTAGTCGATTTCTGTAGTGTTGAGACATCTGTTCATTTTTTTCCTGATTGGGTGGTTCAGCAATAGCGTTTAAGTTTAAAGTGCCGATAAAACTTAGCACGCACAATAGGCTCAATAACTGATATGATTTTTGCTTGTTCACATTCGACAAAGACTTCTTTAAGAATCGACGGAGAATTATTAACCTTTTCTTCCTTAAAACCGTAAGCTTTTCTCCGACCCAGAGGAAAGAAAAGGTAATATTGACTTCCACAATACGGCGTTAATAGTAGAAAGGTCAATAAGGGATAAGGATCGTCTCTTCCGCGCTTCCGGCGTTCACACAAACAGCTTTAACTCTCAACTGATCGCCTGACCGTGTTGGAACTTTCACCTCATTTGTCATTCCCCAGGCTTCTTGGGCTGGAAAACCTTCCTTGATGATTTCCTCATCGTTCTTATAGACGAAAATCCTGCGGATATAGTGGGCCCGAGTACTCTTGGAAGGATGATAGACCTTGATCGTCAAAACTTCTGTTTCCTTATTATAACTCAATTCAATTTGGGACGGAGGCGTGGTCCAAGCCCTGGATCCAAACATCAAAAGAAAAATGCCTATCAGAACAAATCTTTTTTTCATCAATCTCGCTTCTTTCGTGTCACAGATTTTTTAAGGGTCTTCTTGCCGTCGATAAGCGCCAGGTAGCGCCCCGCCAATTTATAGTCGGGATTTTGTTGAATAACCACTGTGAACGCTTTACGCGCCGCCGACCAACGCTTATGGTTATAAAAACTGATCGCGCGCGCGTAGGTATCTTCTAACTCTGCGGGAGAAAGCTGTTTGGGGGCGGATGCCTTTACTTTTGCTTTGGCCTCTTTTTTACTGGCCTTTTCTTTTCCAAATACATAAGGTAGGCCAGTATAATGACCTTTCTCCTTGGAAGAAAAGGCAGTATTGACTTCCTCTTTGTATTTAGTGGCAGAAAGGTCAATAAAGCCGCGTTTTGGCTTTTCCGTCCTTTGGTCGATGCCGGCGGAGAGAGCCTTTTGAATGATGTCTTGTCTTTTTTTCAATTCGTTTTCACGATTTTGGACCTCCGCCTCTAAATCGCCAGGGGGGTTCTGACTTGGCGGTTTTTCTCCCATCGAAAATTCTTGAGAAGAATCCGACGGCAATTTGTTCCGCCGCATTTTCTCTAGACGCACTTCTTGATAGAATTCCGCTACTTTATCTTTTTGCTCGTTTTCCTTAAGCTGCGGCGGCTGAAATCCCCGCGGCTGGCGACTTATGGGCTTCTTTCTTACAAAAGCCGTTTGTGACGGCCAAGATCTCAGCGATTGTTTTCTTGGAAACTCCTTTATCGATGCAGCAGTCGTTAATAAGTCTTCTTGTCTGTGAATCTCCCGGTCGATACGCTTTAGATATTTTCGGGTGGATTTATAATTAAGAAAAATATTTTCGACTTCTTTAAATTGCTCCTGGGCTTCAAAAAGACGACGGGCCTTGTAAAGAACTAACGCGTCTTTATAAATCTTCTGGGCCTGGTGGATGAATTTTTGATCCTCCTGTTTTTTAGCAAGGTAAATGTATTCATCATCCCTATGATCCGGAACCGGTTGATAGGCATAGACACAAGGCCCTGCCTGCCGGCCAGGCAGGCCCGACATTCCCAGAAAAACAATCAGAGCAAAGAAAAAACCTCGAATAGGGTGTCGAAAGCAGGCGTTATTTTTACACGCCCAATTGAAATGCAGCAAGTACCGGTTTTGCGCCGCCCACCGGTAAACAACCGGGCCAACAATGCCCGATCCTGGGAAATAAAAAACCAGGAGCATGGGATAGAGCATCGGACACTTTAAGGCGAGACGCCGCAGGACAAAATACCCGCCGTGCAGGCTGCCGTCGGGTTCGATGAGATGCAGCTGACTGACGGCCTTTTCCTTGGTCATGCCAGGATGAAGATCTTTAAGATCGGCCACCTGATGGAAGTCCACTGGCTTAACGACGCCGAAAAGATCCATGACCAGGATCTGACGCACACTCGCTTGGCAGAATTGACAATTCCCATCGAAAAGAAGCACACTTTGCCGCCCGGCTTGATGGTAGGCCCTTTTCTTTTCTATCCATCCAATCACCCTATCGGGATGAATAAAGAGTAAAAGTTGCGCAGGAAAAAGGAAAAAGAAGATCGCCGGGACATCGAATGTCAGAAGAAGCGCGATGTGAAAGAAAAAACCGGCGATGATCGCAGAAACCCTGGTTTTTGGAAAAAAAAGCAAAAATGGCAGAAAAAATTCCATGGCAAGAATCGCCAGGCCCAAAACATAACACCACTCCGGACGAGCAGCCAAAAATTCCTTCAAGAGAAAAAGTTTAGTGACCCCCTCGGGCGGATAATTCATCAGATAATACATCGGATTGCCTGAAATCCAATTTCCTTCGGCGGTAACCTTGTAAGCGGCTGTATAAAAGTACGTTGAGGCGATCTGCATCTGCAAAAGTCTTTGCACAAAAAACGGCCGACGTCTTTTGTAGGCCTCCTTGTCGCCTCGAATCAAAGCGTCAACGGAAAAATAATCCCCGTGATACGGCGTGACGCACATTAAAAAAAGCCCGACCAGCAAAATATCCCACGAGAGCGTCCCGATGTGAAGCATGTTAAGCGCGTAAAAGTAATAACAGCTCACCGTCATGAGGATGCAGCTGAACCAGCTTAAGAAACCTATGAGAAAGAAAAACCACGACACGCAAAAGAGCGCCAGGAACCCTAAGACCGCAAAGTCGGGACTTTTTTGCACCCAGTCAATGACTCCCGGCGTAAAAAAGTTATAGTTGAGGACCTTGAGAGCGCCGGAGAAATACAGATCGTGTGAAGAGAAAAAGGATGGGATGACGTGAAAACCGGTCGTCACGGCGACCCATATGCGAAAAAATGAGAGCCCGATGGAAGGCCGTTCTTCGAGAAACAATTTATGCCAGAGTTTAGTCATATTAAAAGCTATAAATTTGTGTCAAGTGTCAAGTTGGGTTTTCAGGTATCGACTTAACACCTGACACTTAATACCTGACACCTAACACTGTTTTTATGGACACCGATACATCACCCGTTGGTATCTCAGAGACGGAGTTTTTGTCACCGATGGATAATACACCACGGTGACCACAAATCCGTCAAAATAGGAAAACTTTCTTTTTAAGAATCGACAGAACGAATCCTGCAATCCTTGATCCAGCGCCACACTCAAAGCATTCCGATGGATATTGTCGTAGCCGATAGGCCTTGTTTGCAAAATAAGATGCGGATCAATGAACTGCGGCTGGCCATCTTTAAAGCCATACACTTCCGCGCAGCCGTAGGTATCATCCACATTGAAAAACATGATCCAGCCCGCCGGCGGGAAGAGAAATTTCACCTTGGGAAGCTGACGGCCAAACAAAGGATTCAGATAAAACGCTCTGGTCGACTCATAATGGAACGCGAGCGTCCAGAGGATGACGAAGATGGTGATGAACGTACTGCGAATAAAAATGAATTTCATATCATTTAGCTCGTGAGCTAATTTACATCTTTCTGCGAAAACACATCCGCGGTGAAAACATCCATTTTGGTCAAGGGATCTTTCCAGCAATCTTTAGGAAGACCAGCTTTTTGCGAGCACAGCTCGGATAAGAATTGTTCTTTGCTCCACTTTGTTTCGGCCGCGACCTGCGGCAAGAACACGCCCTGATTTGAGGACCCTCGAGTGATGATCACGCCGTGGACGCCGAGTTCAATCTCCTCGACACTGGTGATCATTTTAGGGACCGAAAGCACGGAAATTTCTATATCAATATCGCCCAGTTCATCCGCTTTCACAGGAGGAAAACGCGGATCCTGGGTCGCGGCGGCCATTGCCATATCGCGGATCGTAAGAACCAACGGTTGACGGCCGATGATACTGCCAATGCAGCCGCGCAGCTGGCCATTTTTATGAATCGTCACAAACGCCCCTTCGACTTTAAGCAGGCGCGGATCGTCTTCCTTAATATCCGGCATCTGGCCGGTCTTCAAATACGTCGCCATCGTGTCTTTGGCAATTTGGATCAATTTCTTTTTTTGCTCTTGGGTCAGCGCCCCGTTGGGCTGCTCGTAAAAAACCGCTGAGCCATAACCTACCACGCGCGCGGTATCCCCCGTCGCATCACCCGAATTGGCATACTTGAGGATTGCCGCTTTCAATCCTTTGTGTTTGGCGTAAAGAAGGGCCGTCATCATGCCGGTGAATCCGCACATCTCCATTTCACCCGAGAGGTTTTTTTGCCAGAACTCCTCGGCCTTGAGATTTTCGATCGCGGCCAATGTCCCTTGGTCCATCGTCCTGGCGAAGGCATCGTCATGATAATGGGACATATCGGAACTGACGACGATGAGGACATCCTCACGATTGCCGATAATATCATTCAGCGCCGAAGCGAGATTCTCGCAGACCTTATGCTGAGGCCGGCCCATGAGGATGGGAACAATTTGAAAATCCTTAAACGTCTTTTGCAAAAAAGGTAATTCCACCTCAACGGCGTGCTCGCGTTCAAACACGCTCGGCTCATAGTTGAAGTTCTCACCTTTTTTGAGGAGTTTCGCCGTGAAATCTTCGTCGACCGAAACGACACCCAACGGCGTTTTGAACCCCCCTTTGTTCCAGACGGAAATGCCTTCAAAGGAAAAAAAATGGCTGGGGGCGATAACGACAATCGTCGAATATTTCTTATCACTCACGGCCTTAAAGCTATAGGCAGCCACAGGCCCTGAGAACACGTAACCGGCATGGGGGGCTAGGATCATATCCACTTTTTGAGTGAAGGATTTCTGCCCTGAAAGCACAAAGAAATTGTCGATGTCTTTGGTAAGTTGAGCGGGATCGTCGCTGTAGAATTGCCCGCTCACGTTGGGTTCTTTGAGGGGTTGACCGGCATAAGAATAAGAGAACGTTCCCATAAAGAGAACCAAAGTAATAACGCGTTTTTTCATGAGGAGCTGACTTACTATTTTACAAAATACCGGTCCAGGCTCAAGGTCGAAGTCTTTTCAAGCTTAAAAAGCAACAGGACCGTAATGACCCCCAAGATGCTGTCCGATAATAGGACGCCATAAAGCGGCAGATGAATGAACTCGCCGAAACAACCGCATTCATCGATCGGCAACTTGCGGATCATCGCCTGTCCAACGACCACAATAAAAATCGAGATAAGAACGAGCGTCACTTTCAGCGTCCATCGAAGCCAAAGTCCAACGGTCAAAAAAACTCCCAGGATAAATTCAGCCCAAGGAATAGCGTGGGCTACAATGGCTTCTGCCCAAGAAGGTAAAAGCTGATAATTTTGCACCACATAAAGAAAATTCTGGTAAGGACTCAGGAGTTTTTCTCCGCCGGAAATCACGAAAAAAATCCCCAAAAGAATCCGTAAAATGCTTAAAGCGTTCATGGCTGTTGCATGAAGGACTGTTGAGCCGATGATTGCTGTGTTGATGGTAATCCTCCCAACAATGTCTTTAATTCCTCTTCCAAGGATTTTATCCCCACGACTATTTTTCCGTTGATGAAATATGTCGGTGTTGACTGCACGCCCTGTTGGGTCCCTAAGTCTTTCTCGGCTAAGATCGTATTCTTAACCGTATCGTTCGTCAAGCAGGCTTCCAATTGGACGGCATCGAGCCCGACATCCCGCGCGATCTGCTGAAAGAACAGATCGGCACTCATCAGTTCCCGCCAGGCGGGTTGTTGGGCGATGAGGAGCTCCTCATACGCCCAAAATTTTCCCTGACGAGCGGCGCACTCGGCATAACGGGCACTCCGCATGGCATGTTGGTGCATCCCCTCCAAAGGAAAATATTTTATCTCGAGGTAAACTTTGCCGGGATAGGCTTGGAAATATTGGCTTAAAAGGTTTGAGCCTTTGGCGCAGGCAGGACATTGGAAATCGATGTATTCTTTGATCTTGACTTGGGCGTTGGAGTCGCCTTTCACGCGGGCGGCGGCACTATCGCCGGAAGCGAGTCCGGCCACGTAGCGTTTTGCGAGATTGATGGTCGCAATCACCGTGACGCAAAAAACAAGAATAAATAGGGTTGCTGATTTTTTGGTTATCGGGGACATCGACTTCTCCTTAGAGTCTCTTGGGTCACTGACTCCCTGGACTATTTTTGAAAACATCTTATCACAAAAGACTCGATGCGTAAATTGTGGGATTGGATAAATACGAAAGGGGCTGCCCAGCGCTCAGGAATAAAATTTTATTCCTGAGCGCTGGGCAGCCCCTTCGTCAAACCGACTCTTAAACAAAAACTATTGCTCGTTATTCATGTCCATATTCATCATGTCATCCATCGACTCCATGGCATTGGTCATAGCATTGGTCATAGCATTAATCGTACCGTTCATAACCGGATTCATCTCTTCCATATTCGCAGGCACCATCATATCCTGCGCCTGAGGCGACCCCAAGAAACAAAAAGCGACTACAACTACCGACACCAAACTTAATGCGTATTTCATTCGATCTTCTCCTTATTTTGTAAAGAATTTTAATTTCAAAAAACTACAACTGCGGACCGGCTGCGACCAAGGCCTTGCCCTTGGGGGTATCGGTGAAAATCTTAAAATTCTCGATGAACATCTGAGCGAATTTTTTTAAGGTCTCATCGTACGTCTGCTTGTCGGCCCAGGAATCGCGGGGATTGAGTCTGGCGGTCACGCCTGGAACCGAGCTGGGGATTTGGAAGTTGAAAACCGGCATTGTCGTAAAGTCCCCCCGCTCAAGGGAACCGTCTAAAATCGCATCAATACAAATACGATTGTCCTTGATGGGAATTCTTTTGCCGACGCCGTATTTTCCGCCGACCCAGCCGGTGTTGAGAAGATAAACGCTAGTGGCATGGGCGTCCATCTTCTTTCCCAGAATGTCGGCATACTTGGTGGGATGCAACAAAAGAAAAGCTTTTCCGAAGCAGGCGGAAAAGGTTGCTTTGGGTTCTGTGACGCCCAACTCCGTGCCGGCTACTTTAGCGGTATAACCACTTAAATAGTGGTACATGGCCTGTTCTCTGGTGAGTTTAGCCACAGGCGGAAAGACACCGTAGGCATCACACGTGAGGAAGATGATTGTGCGCGGGTGGGCCCCTTTAGAAACAGGAGTCACAATATTATGGATATGATCAATAGGGTACGAAACGCGGGAATTTTCGGTTTTGCGGCTGGAAATAAAATCCGCTTTTCCCGATTCGTTCACCTCAACATTTTCAAGAAGGGCGTTGACCTTGATGGCGTTGTAAATATCCGGTTCCTTTTCACGCGTGAGGTTGATGCATTTGGCGTAACAACCGCCCTCTAAGTTGAACACCCCTTCTTCATCCCAGCCGTGCTCATCGTCGCCGATGAGCTTGCGTTTGGGATCGGTAGAGAGCGAAGTCTTGCCGGTCCCGGAAAGGCCGAAAAACAACGCTGTATCTCCCTTTATTCCCATATTGGCCGAACAATGAAAAGACCCGATGCCTTTTAAGGGAAGAAGATAATTCATGACGGAGAAAATTCCTTTTTTGATTTCCCCGCCGTACCAGGTGCCGCCGATCACCGTCATCCGCTGCGCGAAATGGAATGCGACGAACACTTGAGAATTTAATCCGAATTTGACAAAATCCGCGCAACTGGTCTTGCAGGCGTTCAAGATGGTCCAATCGGGCTTAAAGCTTTTAAGCTCTGCCTCCGTTGGACGGATAAACATGTTCTTGAAGAAATGCGCCATCCAGGCGACTTCCGTGACCAAACGGATGGACAAACGCGTATTTAAGTTCGCGCCGCAAAATCCGTCCATCACGTACAATTTCTTGCCGTTTAATTGCCGGACGCTAATCTCCTTCAAATGATCCCAGGTGGCCTGCGAAATCGGCTTGTTGTCCGAACCATCGGCCTTGCCGGTCGCCCACCACACCTGATCGCGACAACTCGGTTCTTCCACTATATATTTGTCCTTGGGAGAGCGCCCTGTAAATTTGCCCGTATCCACGCAGACGGCACCGAATTCGGAAGCAATCCCGCGGTCATAACCATTCAAGGACGGGTCAGTCTCATGCCGAAAAAATTCTTCGTAAGATAGATTATAATGGAGCTCGGTCCATTCTCGGATGCCCAATTTCTTAAGGTCATCCCAATTTTTCTCTTGATGGCCTTGGGCCCGTTCAAAAACATTCAATTTCATCATTAAACTCCTCAGTGATTGCCTCATAATAAGCGGAAAAAAATACTAGTATAGTTTAGACGGAAGTTAAAATCTGTCAAGCACAAACACTGATACGATTACGGCCGTCCTTTTTGGACTGATAGAGGGCCCGATCGGCCTTTAGGATGAGCTCATGCCGATCGAGATGGTTAGTATACGCGGCGATTCCAATACTTAAAGTGACTGGCTGCTTGACATCCAGGGATGCCACAGCCTTTTGAAACTTCTGGGCGACGATTTCGGCCTTATGAATTTTGGTTTCCAGGAGAATGACGGCAAATTCATCGCCGCCATAACGGCAGGCAACGTCGATCTCGCGCAAATTCTTACTGATAATACGGCTGACTTCCTTGAGCAGCCGATCCCCTTCCAGATGACCATAGGTGTCATTGTACGTTTTAAAATGGTCTATATCAATCATCATCAAGCACAATGGGGCCGGATAGCGTTTGATCCTTTTGATTTCCTGGTTGAGGGATTTGGAAAAATGCCGGTGATTGTAAAGACCCGTTAAAGGATCGGTGATGGAAAGATGTTTGAGTTCGCGGTAGAGGTTGGCATTCTCAATGGCCACCGCCGCCTGACGGATAATGGCCGAAAGAATTTTAAGGTCGGACGCGGTAAAAATCTCGGAATGATTGGGGCCTTTCTCCGCCACATTCAAAACCCCAATCACCTTTTTTTCCAGTTTGATGGGAACACTCAAGAACGCCTTTCCCTTATACGTGGAACGGCTTTTCCTGTTGATGGGGCTTTTGACATCGATGTCGTCGACCATGATCGGTTCTCCGTACATCGCAACGACCCCGGCAATTTGGTCGCCCAGTTTTACGCGCGTATCTTGAATGATGTCCTCGCTTAAGCCTTGCGCGCCCTTAATGACAAGTTCGTTACGGTCTTTGTCAACGAGCATCAAGGAACACCGGTGGACATCCAGAATCTCTACGGCTTTGGCGATCACAAAGTCGACCAGCTCTTCGAGTCTGACAATCGAGCTGATTTCCTCATGGAGGCTCAGGATGTGTTCAAGTTTCATCTTCTCGATATTCGTTTGTTCTTGCTCTTTTTTTCGTTCGGTAACGTCGCGCGCCAGGCTCTCAATGCCGACGATCCGCCCTTGAGGGTCTTTCAGCGCCTGAACGGTCTGGGAAAGAACGATCACCCGTCCGTCTTTGCAAACACACTTGATTTCATAATCATTAACGTAAAATTTTTGTCCGATCTCTTTCATCAAAAGGGCATGATCTTCCGAATCCATGTGAAGTTCCTGTAAGAGGTCGGAGCCCAGAAGCTCGTCTTTGCGCCCGTATCCCAGCATTTCCACAAAGGCCTTGTTGACGTACGTCAGCGTCCCCTTGACATCCGCCATATAGACTCCGCAGCGCATCGTCTCTACGAATTTTTGAAAGCGGCTATGGGTTTCTTGAGATTCTTTCACAGACAACTTGAATTTATCCACTGGCAGGAACTCTTGACCGGATTACCGGATTTCCGAACAAATTACAGACCAACGCATTCGCAATAGAATGGGCATTTTTATTGCAAATCATTGCCGCGTTGGCAGTACTGACTACCGCAATCATTCTATTGCTTTTACAAAAGTCAGTATAACCTGTTTCTATGAAAATGCTACCACCCTTTTCCCAATTCTTGCCGAACTCTCAAATCCTATCGAGCCGTTCGAATCACGAAAAATCTCTTCTCGCCTTTTTTAAGCTCGACCGATCCTAAATTCACGTCTTCAATACGATTGCCGTTCTTATCAAAGTTCTCTACCCGAAGAGCATACTGGCCCGGTTTAAGAATGAGCCGTGCCAGACGGATCTCGGCGGGAAGCGTCTGCCAGCTGCGTAAATCCGCCTGCTCGGAAGAAAGGTTGTAAAGACTGCTCACGCCCTTGTAAGCCATCAACCCTCCTTCGCCGCCGCGCCGGCGAATACTGCTCTCCTGGCTTTTTTCCAGCATATACTTGGCCGCCGGCCTCAAAACTGCCTTAGCAAAAACTCTCAGCCTACGATTCTTAAGGTTCTGAATAGCAATGGCGGCAATATTCTCGCAGAGTTCCGATTCTGAGTAAAATTCTTTCTCTTCCAGGAAATCACGGGCAACCAGCTTAGAGGCGGCCGTATCATAAATTCTCTCCTTATATTGAGGAAAGGCGATCTTGGAAACAATCCCATCGGGCAAGGGAACCGGAAAGGAATGCTGAATCTTTAAAGGAGCCAGGCCATTATCCTGAATAAGATAAACTTCCGCATTCTCACGCTTTTCTTTCAAGCTCTCAAATCCGACGTCCCGATAACGGGCATGATACTCTTCAAATTCCAACGGACCCATCCACTGGGCGAGCGCCAGAAGATTCTCTTTAAGAAGACGCGGAACGCCGGTCTGGTAGTATAAAGTATAATCCCTTTCATAAACATCCGCCGCTTGGACAAGGGAGATGAACGCGTCGTTCAAATCTTCGGGGGCGCCGGAGGTCTCGTAAAGAATTCCCATCAAAAGCCGGGCAAAGGCGTCTTCGCGGTAAACATTCTTTTGGCCGACAGGATACTGGCTGTTGATGGCGGAGAGTTTGGTATCAACATCGCGCGCCTCTACCAGCGCCTCTTGGATCTGACCCAGCCCCACATAGTTGAGGGCCTGGAAAACGTTCACGAGGACCAACTCGAAGTCTTCCCCGCGATAGGGGGCCATATAATCATTCACCAGCCATGTGCTGGCGATCTTGGAGAGTGACTGAGTGTAGAGCTCGTCGAACTGCCCCTGGGCCCGCGCAAAGGTCTCAATGCTTTCGGCAAAATCTTTAGAAAAATGGAAAACAAGGCCGCGATCAAGCCAGTACAAAAGCTGATTGTTAGGCCCATAGCTTGCCGCCTGACTGTCGAGCACCTTCTTTGCCATCTCCAACCGATTGGCAACGACCAGGCCGTTGACCTGCGGCTGAACGCTGGGGGCGGAACTGCAGGAAGATGTGAGGGGAATGAGACCGGCCAACGTGAAACGAATACAGATATCTCGGAAAGGCCAACGCCTTCTGATGGGGCGGGAATACATCGCTTCAGAGCGAATATCTGCTTCTTTCAACGAACTTCTTGATTTCCTTCTGACCGATCCAGGCCTTCTGATTGGTGGTCAGATTAATCAGCTCCAAATTCACCTGGTAAAGGATTACAAATTTGCCCTTCACTTCATCCACAATGGAATGGATGCTGCCTTGAAGCAAAAAATCGGCGCCGGTCTCTTTGCCCTTGGGGTTGATCGTCGCGGGGTCGGTGTTACCGCTGGTATTCTGGTCCTCGCGTTCGTCACGGACCTCGGCCCTTTCCGTCCGGTTGACAACGAAAATCACTTTGCCGGAATTCAAAAGATTCATTTCCAGGTCCTTGGTGAAGACCTGCGAATCGATATGCTCGGAGCTGCGGTTGGTGATCGTCCCAACGATGACGACCGGGAGTCGACCGCCCGTTTTCTCATTAAAATTATTGAGCCACGACCGCGACAGGCAGTCCTTAATCATCGTTTCGGACACAAGCCGGGAATCTGAATCATTCCATTTGCCGCTGAGGTCAATGGTTTTGTCAATCTCGGCGCGGGTGACTTTGGGGACCGAGGAACATCCCGCCACTAAGGCCACGGCAAAAATCACCATGACCCCTAAACCCGTTTGAAAATATTTCATAGGTCTTCTCCTATTATTTATTATTTAAAAGTGACAAAACAATCAAATCCACTTCTTTCTCTTAAAATACACGACCATGAGTCCTGCCGAGATCATCATGATCCCCAAAACGACGAAATACCCCCCGCGCCATTCCAATTCAGGCATAAACTTGAAGTTCATTCCGTAAATGCCCGCGATGAATGATAATGGGATAAAGATCGTCGTGATAACGGTCAAAAATTTCATGACCTCATTCAGTTTGTTGCTGATCGCCGTCATGTAGATGTCGGTCATGCTGGCGATCATGTCGCGGTAGCTTTCAACGGTATCAATAACTTGGATCGTATGGTCGTAAACGTCGCGCAAAAATATGTTGGTGGCTTTCTTAATGAGCCTGGATTCGGTACGCTGAAGATTACTTAAGATCTCCCGGACCGGCCAGACGTTTCTTCTTAAAAAAATCAGATCCCGCTTAAGATAGTGAATCTCTTTCATCGAAATGAGCGACGCGTCCGCCATCAGCTCTTCGTCCACCACTTCTATTTCCCTGCCCAGTTCCTCCAGAATGAGAAAGTAGTGATCGACAATCGTATCCAAAAGAGCATACGTCAAGTAATCGGCGCCGAGCCTGCGGAGCCGCCCTTTGGCGTTGCGGATCCGATCCCGGATGTGATTGAAAATATCGCCCCCCTCTGTTTCCTGAAAAGAAATCACGTAGTTCGAACCCACAATGATGCTGATTTGCTCCGAGACGATCTTGTCGGATTTTTTGTCCTCATAAAGCATCTTCAAAACGATGAAAAGGTAATTCCCGTAGTCCTCCATCTTGGGCCGCTGCTCGGTGTTAACGATATCTTCGAGGACCAGCGGATGGATGCCGAAATGCTTGTCGATCTTCTCGATCACATCCAATCGATCAATGCCGTCGACATTAATCCAGGTGGTGGTGGTCGTATCTTTAAAGGGAAAACATTCCTCGATACTCTGGATGTCCTTTTCCTCGCAGCGGTTTTCATCATAGTCGAGGACCGTAATCTTGACCTTTCCGGCCTTTTCCTCCCCGACGTACACCAGAGCCCCCGGCGGGAGGCCGATGGTGCTGGAGGTCTTGAAGATGTGCTTCGATTTCTTGTTATTATTCATACAGGCAGGCCTTTGCTCTCCAGCTTCTTAAGCCGCGCTTCCAGCTCATCAAGCTTTAAGGAAATCTGCTTTAAGTACGTGATAACGATGGCGTGGGTATACTGCGCATCAATCCCCACGGGCGAATTCGGGAGACTAATGAGATCGATAATCTCCTTGTACTCGTCTTTGGGGCGCTTGGTCGGATCCGGATAAGCGTTTTGATCGTTCATTTTCAATGTCTATGGACCCAGGAACTGTATCAGGCCTTTTCGAATCATCATAACGGCAATGGCCGACAACAGAAGCGCCGTCACCTTGGACATGGCGCGCGCTCCCCCCTCCCCGATGAGCTTAATCAACGCCTCCGAAGACGAAAAGACCAGCCCGGCAAACAGGATATTGATGAGGACCGCGGCTAAGGTCGCCATGAGTCCATATTGATCGATGAGAATCAAGGAGGTGGTGAGAACGGCGGGCCCGACGATAAGCGGAGTCCCGAGCGGAACAACGCCCAAATCCTTCACCGGAACCAGCCGATCCTTGCGGGGGCTGACCAGATCAATGATGGCCAGACAGAACAGAAGCGCCCCGCCCGCAATCATAAAGTCCGCGATCGTGATTCCTAGAAGTTTAAAAACAGCCTTGCCCAAAAAAATAAAGCCCACGGCCAGACCAATGGCCGTGAGCATCGATTGTAAAATCACCGAAGATTTTTCTTTTTTGTCGACGCCTTGCGTCAGAAGAACAAAAATGGGAAGCGTCCCAATGACATCCACCGCGACAAAAATCGGAATGAAAGCCAAAAAAACGTCGTTGAGCATTTCTCTCTCCTTGGCACTTGTAATCTTAAAAAGACCACGCCTCGCCGGAAACATTGAAGCTTTTCTCCTATTCCCAACGAGGCGTTCGAAATTCTGAAATTCTTCTTACTGACTTTTTCTTTACCAATACATTTGTGGTAGTCAGTATCTCGCCCTCACTTTCCTTTGAAAAATATACAGAGGAAGTGAGGACTGTACCAGCTTCTTCTGATGTATTTTTAAGGAAAGCTGGTGCGACGTTTGTTTTCTTGAATTTCTTACGATTGGTTGTACAAACGTCAATAAGAGCGGGGCCTTTATGAACAACCGCACGAAGCGTATCCGCGACCCATTCCTTTTTTCTTGGCGGAGGCCCTCATCGGTTTCCTGGTTCTTTTAGCGGTTCTCTTTTTGGCCATATCACATTTCCTTTTTTTATAAAATCCTCTGCATCAATCGCCGGTCTGATAACTTGGTCTTAGGGCTTAGCGGCTGTTGGTCGCGCTTCCCTCGGTCATCTGGGCGATGCTTTGGTAATAGGCTTTCAATTGTGTCCAAGTGAGAGGACCCACCTTCCCGTCAACCTTTAAATTGTTTTGAGTTTGGAACTCCCGAATGGCTTGCGTGGTCTTAGGTCCTAAAACGCCATCGATTTTACCTTTATACAAATTTGCATTGACCAAGGCCTGCTGAATGTCTTCAATCGTCGGCTTCTCAGGAACCCCAACCTGAGCCGACAGAGGAACTTGAGGATTGGCCCGATTTTGTGCAGTGGGCTGCGTTTGCGGCGTTTGCACATTAGTATTGGCCACGACCGTCACCGGCGCTTCGATTTCCTTAAAAAACTCTTCAGATTTTGCGATGCTTTCGTTCTTGTCCGCCTTCTTTGTACAACCGCCCACGATAACAGTCAAGGCCACGGCTACCACGACGACTCCTGCTTTGTTCATCTTCTTTAAGCTCCTTGTAGTTAATAATAATTAGTGGTCAATAAAAATAAATTTGTCTATTAATTCGAATTATATTGTCAAATAGACAACTGTCAATAAGATTCTGGTAAAAAGTGGGCCGCGCCCCGGTGGGGGGGCGCGGCCCTCTTTTTACCAAACGCGCGAAAGAAAACTTTATTGCGCGGGAAGAAAAATTTTCTGGCCCACCCTTAACTTTTCAGGACTCTTAAGCGTGTCTTTGTTGAGGTCCAAAATTTCTCTCCAGCGTTTGCTGGTTCCCAGCTCCTTAAGAGAAATTCCGCCCAAGGTATCGCCGGCTTGCACGGTGTATTCACGGGTCGCTCCCGCCACCGGCTGTTCTTGAGGAGCCGCAGTCGGCGGCTGAGGCACGGGACCCTCCCCCCCAGAGGTCACCAAAACCTTGACTTCAACTGGAATGAGAATCACGGTTCCGGCCTGCAACTTATTCGGATTCTTGATCCGGTCATTGTTGAACTCATACAAATATTTCCAGCGATAGGCCGCACCCATTTCCTGTTTGGCAATCTTTCCTAAGGTATCGTTCTTTTCAATCGTGTATTCGCGGGTTGCAACCTTCACCTCGCCTTCGAGCTCTTGTTCTTCCTCCTTGAGGTATTTCCCTCCGTCGATAGGCTTGGCATTGGCCACCTCCGGCCCCGGAGAGGGAATCATCACCTCTTCCACATCCGCGATCATAAACTGAGCGTTGCGCTCCTTCTGCATTCCCACAAGATCGGTGACCGGAGCTACCGCGTCGAGCTTCCCACGGCTGACGATCTTGATGCGGTCTTCCGGAATGCCTTCCTGAATGAGAAACTCCTTGACCGCTTCGGCCCTTTTACGGGCCAGCTTTTCATTGTAGCTTTCAGACCCGCGTCGATCGGCATTTCCAGTTACCAATATTTCCGTCTCCGGATTCCGATTGAGCGTGCCTACCGCCTTTTTAAGAGCGGCAATGGCATCATTGCGAAGATCAAAGCGGTCGTAATCAAAATAGACTTTCACGTTCTTGATGATTTTCTTAATGAGAAGCGACGGCCGCAATTCTGCTGGCTTGGCGGGAGGAAGCTCTTCTGCTTTATAATCGTAAATCAGCTTATAGACATAGACGTAACCGCGGTTTCCCCAAGGTCTAGCTTGGCCGGGTGTTTTGGGCCACCACCAGTAACCGCCTTTTTGTTCATCTTGGACGGGGCCGGGCTGGGCGTCGGTCGGCCACCATTCAAATTTCTTTTGTGTTTCGTTGACTTGTTCTTGTCGCAGCCCGGCGCGGTTTTGAGCGCAGCCCGTCTGCAAAAATGAAAAGAGCAGGACACCCGTTAACAAAATACCGGAAAATTTTTTTTCTCTGATTGCGTTTTTCACTTTAGCCCTCTTTTGTTTTTGTATAAATTGATCACTGTGGTGGTTCATTGATTCAGATACGCCTTCAACTTATCCCAAGTTCTCTGCCCCACAACCCCGTCGGCGGTAAGACCATTGGCTTGTTGAAAGGCCTTAATGGCCTGTTGGGTCTTATCCCCGACTTTGCCATCCACCGGACCGGAATAGTAACCGGCATTCTTAAGCGTAGTCTGAATATCCTGGACCGAGGCCTTCACCCGAATGATCTCCGGCTCGATCTTAGAGACGTCCGTTGCCGGCTTCTTGGCCGGTAACGTCGGCGCGGAAATCGGCGTTTTTTTCAACTCTTGATTCAAATCTTTGATCTGGTCCTTAAGATCTTGCATCTCTTCATCTTTTTCCTGAACTTTTTTCTCTATATCCTTGACCCTGACCTCAAGGTCATCCACTGGTGCTGCTTTACGGGTCATCGCACATCCAACAACAAAAAAAACAAGAACCAGAAGCACGAACGCTCTTAACACCATCATTGCCCTCCTTAAACTTAAAAATAAAATTCTCTTAAAGGAATTATCTCTTTTGAAAGGTGAATCAAAAATAGATTCCTATTATATTACTGGCTTTTCGATAAATCAAATAATAAATTAGGCAGGGCCAATTGACGATTTTTTATTAAATTCTTAGCGCCCTACTGACCTTTTCTTTACCAATAGCATTTATGGGTGTCAGTATCTCGCCCTCACTTTCCTTTGAAAAATATACAGAGGAAGTGAGGACTGTACCAGCTTCTTCTGATGTATTTTTAAGGAAAGCTGGTGCGACGTTTGTTTCCTTGAATTTATTGCTATTGGTTGTACAAACGTCAATAAGATGGATTTTATTTTTGGAATGGACGGATAATGAGGCGTATGCCTTTATCGTAACTCAAATAACTCAAGACCCAGTTGACGAAGGTCACGACGCGATTGCGAAAACCCACCAGCGCCATGAGGTGGACAAAGACCCAGACGAGCCAGCCGATCACCCCCTGCAGATGGACAAACGGCAAGTCGACCACGGCCTGGTTCCTCCCGACGGTGGCCATTACGCCAAAGTTGCGATAATGGAAGGCTTTAAGTTCTTGTTGATGCAAAAGCCGGATGAGGTTCTTCGCCAGGAGTCTTCCCTGCTGCATCGCCACCGGCGCCAACATCGGATGCCCCTGCGGAAGATCTTGAGCAATCATCGCCGCCACGTCTCCGATAGCAAAAATGTCCTTGGTGCCGTCCACTCGGTTGAACGCGTCCACGGTCAGGCGGCTTTTGACGATTCCCTCACTTTTAAATCCCGGGAGAACCGCGCCCGTCACCCCCGCCGCCCAGATGACATTCTTAGAGATGATTTTTTTGTCATCCGAGAAGGTCAGTGTAAAGCCGTCATAAGTCACGACCTTGGTCTTAAGCCAGATGGTCACGTCAAATTTCTTTAAGAACTCTTCCGCTTTTCGGGAAGAATGCTCCGACATCGAGGGCAAAAGCCTCGGGGCCAAATCCACGATGTGGATCTGCATTTGTTTAAAATCCAATTCCGGATAATCCCTGGGCAGGATATGATTCTTAAGCTCTCCCAAGGCGCCGGCCATCTCCACTCCCGTCGGCCCGCCGCCGATGATCACAAAATTCATAAGGCCTTGGCGTTCCTTAAGAGCTAAGGATAAAAGCGCCGTTTCGAAATTCTGCAACGTGAGGCTTCTTAAATTAAGGGCCTCGGGAATAGATTTCATGGGTATGGCGTTTTTTCGCATGTCTTCCATCCCGACATAGTTCGTCTTGGAACCGGTCGCGATCACCAAATAATCGTAATGGAGTGAACCAATAGACGTACCAATGGATTTCTTTTCAGGCTCGACGCTCAAAACATCCGCCATGCGAAAAAGAAGGTTCTGTTGTTTCTTAAAAATCTTTCTTAAAGGGTAAGCGATGGAATCGGGTTCGAGTCCGGCGGTGGCCACCTGATAAAGAAGCGGCTGAAAGGTGTGATAATTGTTCCGGTCCACTAAAACGACCTGAACATCTTCCCCTTTTAAACCCTTGGCCAACTGAATCCCCGCAAAGCCGCCCCCGACAATGACGACGCGCGGTTTATTGGTGTCAGGGATATTGATGGAGATGGGCGAATGGACATTCATGGCTCTATCTAAAAATTCAACCTTCGTTGTGTACGGATTTCTTCTTTGATTTCATAATGGAGGCCAGCATGGAGAACGTCAGAACCGCGATCACGACACCCAAGGTCAGCGCCACCGGGATCTCAAAAAAATCCTGTAGCATCATTTTACCGCCGATGAAGATTAAAATCACGGCCAAGCCGTAGTTCAGATAACAGAACATATCCATAATCGCGGCCAGCGCGAAATATAGCGCGCGCAAGCCTAAAATGGCAAAAATATTCGAGCTGTAGACGATGAACGGATCCGTCGTGATCGCAAGGATCGCCGGGATGGAATCGACCGCAAAGATCACATCCGCCACCTCAATGACCAACAAAGCAACCAGCAAGGGCGTGGCCCAAACCCGCCCGTTTCTTTTAACAAAAAATTTATCTTCTACATAATCTTCTGTAACCGGCACGAACTGCCGAAAAATCTTGAGAATCGGATTCTTCTCTAATTCAAGGCGTTTCTCCTTTTTCATGGCTGTTTTGAAACCGGTCACCACCAGAAACAATCCAAAAAGATAGATCGTCCAATGGAACATCCCGATGATCGTAACCCCGACCACAATGAAGATGCCCCGCACCACAAGCGCGCCGAAGATCCCCCAAAAAAGTATGCCGTGTTGATTCTTCGCCGGAACCTTAAAATAATTGATGATGATCAAGAACACAAACAGATTGTCTATGCTTAAGGTCCGCTCGATCAAATAACCGGTGAAGAAGTTGAGCGCTCTTTGCGGTCCTGAGACAAAATAAATCCAAGCATTGAACACCAGGGCCAAGGCAATCCATACAATACTCCAGATCAACGCCTCTTTAAACTTAACGACATGGGCTTTTTTAAAAAATACGAAGAGATCCAGGTACAAGAGAAAAAGGATGATAAGGGTGAATACCGTCCATAACAGCATGAAGAAAACTCCATCTCAACTATTCTCCTTCGCTGAAGCTTCGGAGAAATCCCGCCGAAGCCTTGGCGAAGGCGGACAAAACTGGCAATGCTATTAGTTTTGCGCAGCAGAATACTTTTTGTGCGCCTCGAGATTCACCTGAATCTTGACTTCATCGGCTATCACCATTCCGCCGTTATCCATCGTTTTATTCCAGCTCACGTGAAAATCCTGGCGGTTGATGGCCGTTTCGCCGGAAAGCCCGATGACCGAATCTCCCCCCATGGAATTCTGGACGGGTCCAAAAATCTTCGCCAAGAGCGTAACGGTTTTGGTTACGCCTTTGATCGTAAAATCGCCGGTAATTGCAATGCCGTCCGCTTGCTTCACAAACTTCGCGTTCTTGAAGGTGATGGTTTTGAAATTTTCCGCATCAAAAAAATCGGCGCCTTTAAGGTGCTCGTCCCTTTTGTCATTGAGCGTATTGATGCTATCCGTTTTGATCTCTACATCCGCCGTGGAAGACTGCAGGTCATTGGGATCATACGTGACTGTTCCCGAGTAATCGGTGAACTGCCCTTTGACTTCGCTCACCATCAAATGCTTGACGGAAAACTCAATCGTGGAGTGTATTGGATCGATGGTGTAGACATCGGCACAGAAGACGGGTTTTACTGCGACGGCAGTTAAGAAGATAAATACTGCGGTTAAAAACACCTTTTTAGATAATTTCATATTTCCCCCTTATTTTAATGAGTTGATAAACTTTTAACGTAATCGCCACATCCAGATTATGACAATCGCAATGAGTAAAAAAATTCCCATATATTTCGTATTGCGGATCTCTTTTTCCATTGAGATCGGTTCTATTCGCCAGTTAATAAGACGATAGAATTGCTTCTGAAGTTCGATAACCGTCAGCGGACGAACGTATATAAACGCACCTAAAATCACCGCCGCCGTTGTGATGAGAATCTGCAGACAGATCGCTGCCACTGCCATGGGAATCTCCTCAAATGGGCGCGTGACTTATGGAGCGACTTTCGCGACATAAGTCACGCGCCAGATCCAACCCTCGAAGGTTATATGATACCGGCTCCCAGCAAAAAAGCAACCGCAAAAAGCATCATCGACACGATTTTCTGCAGCCCCTTCAATGTTATCTTCTTTGCCAAACGGTTTCCTAAGAAGGCCCCGGCAAAAGCGCACAGAATGGCCGCCCAAAGGAGAAGCAAATTTTGCGGCAGTTGATTTTTTGAAAAATGCGTCCCATACACCGAAAGCCGCGAGAGATCAATCAAACACGCGAGCACCGCTCCCGTCGCTATAAAGCCTTCCTTGGAAAGCCCGCTTTTCATAAGAAAGGCGCTTCGTAAGGCTCCCTGCTGACCGGAAAGTCCGCCAAAAAATCCACTCAAAACTCCTCCAACGGGAAGATACTTGCGGTCAATCGTCATATTTTTAAAAGCCGGAAGGATTTCCAGTAAGACAAAAATAATGAGCATAAAAGCCACCACAGATTTCACCGGCGTTATTTGAAAATGGCGGCCCCACAGCTCATACTGCGCTGTCGGATGTAAACCCTGCAGCCAAAAAAGGAATTTGCTGCCGGCAAACGCGGCCACAATGGCCGGCAGCCCGAAAATCAAAACGATTTTACGGTCCGCCGCTTTCCCTAATAATATCAGTTTAAAAAAATTATTGAAAAGGTGCACGAGCGCGGTCAACGCGATAGCCAGATCCACAGGAAAGAAGATAGCAAAGGCCGGCATCAGGATGGTTGCCAGACCAAAGCCGGAAAAAAGCGTCAAGCCCGAAGCCACGAATGCCGTAATCCCAATCACGAGATATTCCATATCAAATCTCATATTCGGAAAAGGTGATGTCTTTGAGGCTCACGTACACCTCTTCCCCTTTCAGCGCTTTGAGCGCGCTAAATTCCTCTTGCGTAATCTCCGCCTGGACAGGATGGCCGGCCTCGGTGGTCAGTTCAAGTTTCACCACCGATCCCGCCGGGTTGATGTAGTTGATCGTCGCCTTCAAGGAAGAATTATCTTTGGGGACGCGCGTAATCACGAATTGATGCGGCCTGATATAAAGGCTCGCGGATTTCATATGAGCGGGTTTAAGGCCGGGGACTTCTATCGCGGTATTCCCCATGTAGGTCTTGCCGCCCTCAACGCGCAAATGAAAAAGATTGACGTTGCCCAAAAAATTCAAAACAAACACATTGGCTGGATTATGATACACCTGATCGGGCGTCCCCACTTGTTCAATCTTTCCCTTATTCATCACCACCACGCGATCCGCGACTTCCAGCGCTTCTTCTTGATCATGAGTGACAAAAAGACTCGTGATATGCAAATCGTCGTGGAATTTCCTCAGCCATTGACGGAGTTCTTTTCTGACCTGAGCGTCCAGCGACCCGAACGGCTCGTCCAAAAGAAGAACTCTGGGCTCCACCGCCAGAGCCCTTGCCAAGGCAATCCTTTGACGCTGCCCGCCGGAGAGCTGCCACGGATAACGATTGGCCACCCACTCCAACTGCACAAGTTTCAAAAGCTCAAAGACTTTTTCTTTGATCCGCTCTTCCGTGAGACGGATATCCCGGGGCTTTACCCGCAGACCAAAAGCAATGTTATCGAAAACAGTCATATGGCGAAAAAGTCCATAGTGCTGGAACACGAATCCGACATTGCGATCTTTCGTCTTCTTTTCCCTCGCATCTTGACCGCTGAAAAATGTCTGGCCCGCTTCGGCCTGCTCCAGCCCCGCGATGATCCTAAGCAGTGTGGTCTTCCCTGATCCCGATGGACCCAACAGCGCCACGAGCTCCCCGGTTTCAACCTTGAGGCTCACCTGATCCAAAGCTTTGAAGTTGCCAAACGTTTTCGTTATATTTTTTATTTCGATACTCATAATGAATTCTCTCGCTGCAATTTTAACTCCACCATGCTTTTGGCGATGAGGGTCACGATGGCGAGCATGGCCAGCAAGGACGCCGCCGCAAACGCGGCCGTGAACTGATATTCATTGTACAAAATCTCGATGTGCAAAGGAAGAGTGTTCGTCACTCCTTGGATATGTCCCGAAACAACCGAGACAGCCCCGAATTCGCCCATGGCTCTGGCATTGCAAAGGATAACTCCGTACAACAAACCCCATTTGATGTTAGGCAAGGTCACCAGCCAAAAAGTTTTGAAGCCGCTGGCGCCCAAAGTCATCGCTGCTTCCTCTTCATCGTTGCCTTGCGATTTCATGACCGGAATGAGTTCCCTGGCCACCATCGGAAAAGTCACGAAGATCGTCACCAAAATAATAGCGGGTGGGGCAAACATGATCTTGATGCCGTGCTCTATCAACCAGGGACCCCAGGCCCCTTGCGCCCCAAAAATAAGAACATAAATCAAACCGGAAATGACCGGAGAAACCGAAAGCGGAAGATCAATCAAGGTCAGGAGAAAATTCTTTCCGTAAAAATCGAATTTGGCGATGGCCCAGGAGGCCGCGATCCCAAAAATCATATTGAGCGGCACGGCCATAAGCGCCGTCAACACCGTGAGCCGAATGGCTGCCAAGGTCTCCGCTTGCTTAAGGGCCGCAAAGTATGTAAAAAGTCCTTTGTTAAAGGCGGCGGAAAATACGCAGACCAGCGGCAGAAGCAAAAAGAATCCTAGATACACAAGCGCCACAGCAATCAGAATCCATTTCACAACACCTGATTCGCTGCGGATAGGCGTCGAACGGGATGATTTTCTTAAAATTGTTTTTAGCGGTGTAAACATGTCTCTAATCCATTCCAATCCGTCTGGAACTTAACCACTGCAGGAAGTTGGTTCCTGCCAAAAGCAAAAAAGAGAACGCCAGCATCGCCACCGCAATCGCCGTTGCGCCCGTATAATCGTATTGTTCGAGTTTAGTGATGATGAGAAGCGGCGCGATTTCGGTTTTCATCGGCATATTCCCGGCGATAAAAATGACCGAGCCATACTCGCCAATCGCCCTGGCAAAGGCCAAGGTAAAACCCGTCAAGAGCGGCGGCAGTAAAATAGGAAAAATGACCTTAAGGAACGTTTGCCAACGATCGGCGCCGAGGCACGCGGCCGCCTCTTCAATTTCAGGATCCAAATCTTCCAGAACCGGTTGAACCGTTCTGACAATAAAAGGCAATCCGATAAAAGTCAAGGCGATGACAATCCCTAAAAAACTGTAGGCGGCCTTGATCCCCCATTGAGCCAGATATTGACCGACCCAGCCATTTTGAGAATAAATGGTCGTCAGCGTAATCCCGGCCACCGCGGTGGGCAAAGCAAAAGGAAAGTCCACCAGCGCGTCGATGATCCGTTTGCCGGGAAAAGAATATCGGGATAAAACCCAAGCCACCAGAAAACCAAAAACCACGTTGATGCCGCTCGCGATGGACGCGGCCCCGAAACTGACGCGATACGCGGCCAAAGTCCGGGGGGCGGTCACGACGTCCCAAAAATCACGAGCGCTCATCGTGGCGGTCTTTAAAAACAGCATCGAGAGCGGAATAAGGACGATCAGGCCCAGATAAAAGATCGTGTATCCCAAAGACAGATGGAAACCGGGAAGGGTTCGCGTTCTGCGCGGTATTGTTGACATGTTTTATTTTGAGCGGGGGGGGCGCCCCCCGAAAAGTGGGGGCCCCCCCACCCGCGTCGCTATTTTTTTTTTTTATGATAGTAAAAAACAATTAAGGGGAAAAAAAGAGAGAGGG
>CAYJRN010000004.1:6442-8348 GCA_964372915.1 uncultured Planctomycetales bacterium | reverse complement strand
ATGTACGATCAGCCCAATATAAAAGATCGTGTATCACAAAGACAGATGGAAACGGGGACGGCTTCGCGTAGTCCGGGTTCTTTTTGCCTTTTTTTTTTTTGCGGGGGGGGGCCCCACCAATTTGGTGCGGCCCCCCCTACGCTTTCCTTTAGTTTTGATAGATCCGATCGAAAATCCCTTTGTCGGCAAAATGCGTAGCTTGCGCCTTTTGCCAACCCCCAAAGATCTCATCCACCGTAAATAAATTCAGGTTCTCAAATTTGTCGGCGTATTTTTGCATAACACTTTCAAGACCTGGACGATAATAATGTCTGGCGGCAAGCTCCTGGCCTTCTTCTGAATATAAATATTTGAGGTACTCTTCGGCCACTTTCCTCGTTCCCCGGCGATCGACGTTTCTATCCACGATCGAAACCGGCGGTTCCGCCAGAATGCTCATCGAAGGAACAATAATCTCAAATTTGTCCTTCCCTAATTCATTAACGGCCAAATACGCTTCATTCTCCCATGATAAAAGAACGTCTCCAATCCCGCGTTCGACAAATGTCGTGGTGGAGCCGCGGGCGCCGGAATCCAAAACCGGAACGTTTTTATAAAGCATCGTCACAAACTCTTTGGCCTTGCCCTCATCGTTGTTCCATTTGTTAAGCGCGTACCCCCAAGCAGCCAAGTAACTCCAGCGAGCTCCGCCCGAGGTCTTGGGGTTGGCCGTAATCACGGAAATTCCCGGCTTGACAAGGTCATCCCAGTCCTTGATGTTCTGGGGATTGCCTTTGCGCACCAAAAAAACAATCGTGGAAGTATACGGCGCACTGTTGTGAGGAAGTCTTTCCTGCCACTTCTTGGGAAGAAGATTCGCCTTCTGGGCAATGGCGTCGATATCATAGGCTAAAGCCAATGTCACAATATCCGCCTCAAGCCCGTCGATGACCGCACGCGCCTGTTTGCCGCTGCCGCCGTGGGACTGATTGATTTCAACGGTCTCTCCCGTTTTTTGTTTCCAGTATTTGGCAAAGGCCTGATTGTACTGCGTATAGAACTCGCGGGTGGGATCATAGGAAACATTCAGAAGCGTGATCCGCTTTTCCTCCACCGCACCGGACGCCAACAAAAAACTCAACACGACCACGATCATTGCACTCAGTATATTTCGGACCTTCATTTCTTTCTCCTATGAACTCAACCTCAAATAAAATATGTCGACGCTTCCTTTTCATTTAAACTCTCTGCGCGTTTCAACATATCAGCCAACGTGGTTTTATCTAAAATATTCGCCATCGCATCGCGGACTTCTTTCATAACTAAGCGAATGCAACACACCGATTCTTCCCCGCAATCATCACATTTTCGATACGCCGTTTGACTGACGCAGGGAACTGGAGCCAACGGCCCTTCCAAAATTCGAATGATCTGGCCCATGCTGATTTCAGCGGGAGGTTTGGCTAACGCGTATCCGCCGCCCTTACCTTTTTTACTTTGTAAAAAACCTTTATTCTTTAATTCCAGAAGAATAGCCTCTAAAAATTTCTGAGAAATTCGTTCGCTTTTAGCAAGATCTGAAATAATAACCAGCTTTTTCTCATATTCTTTAGCGAGAAAAATCAAAGCGCGTAATCCATATTTTGTCTTCTTAGAAATCATTTATATATCCTAATTCCCTATAGGTTAAGTAGAGTATATACTAACTCATTAATTTGTCAAGAGTTATTTTAAATGACGGCCGCACTTACAGAACTTTAAGACGTAAGTGCGAGCCGGAATTTACCCCACACCCCGGAACCAAAATTTGATTCTGGGTGTGGGGTTGGGGAGCTGATGGGAAGGGTAACAACGAAGGGGCGGCACCCCCTACGGGGTGCCGCCCCATCGTTGTAAAAATTGTTACAGAACGCTTAATTTTGGGCGC
>CAYJRN010000004.1:0-6432 GCA_964372915.1 uncultured Planctomycetales bacterium | reverse complement strand
AAACCCCCAACTTTAAAAATGTGCCGGTTTTTAAGCGTTGTTATCTACCTAAAAAACGGAGGGGGGGGCCCCCGGTACGGGGTGCCGCCCCTTCGTTGTACAATTTCTTACAGACCGCTTACTTGTGGACGCTATTTCCTATCAAAGAATCGATACACATGATCCTTGAGTCCCAAGCCGATGGCCAATGCTAGACCACCGACCAGGATGTAAAACGGCGTTCCCACAAAAAGCGAACTGTAGCCGAGTTCCTCAATTGCCAAGGTGACGGCATAGATTATGATCGCCCAGCGGCTGATTCGTTCGAGCAATTTTGGTTTGGGGAGATCCATCATACCCGCCACCATATGCACGACCGTGGATACGAGCTTGGCCAAAATGTGTCCCAACGTCAGAATCAAAACAGCTGTAAATACGTGGGGAACATAGCCAAAGATCCTACCCAGATAATCAGACACCCCGGGAAGTCCTGCAGTCTTAACGGCAATGAGCACGAAAATAACCATCAAAACCACATAGACCAAAGAGCCGACCAAATCACCGAAGCTGTGCTTGATCCCACCCTTTTTCAAGACGCCCGACAAACCCGTTCTATCGGCGATCTTGTTGATCTTGAACTGTTTAAACAAACGTACCACCACGTAATGAATTAACTTGGTGAAGATCAAACCGAGAACAAGAATGACGAAAACGCTGAGTAAGGGTGGAATGAAGGCAGCCACCTGGTCCACCATCCCCTGTAGAGGAACGATGATTACATCACGAAAGGTCATCATATTTGTTCCCTCCTTTCTTCTAAACCATTTGAAACAAACTCACACCTTGGAATATAGCACATATGGGGGGAGACGCAAGTGATTAGTGCTCAGCGACTGAAAGCGCTTTCAAAGAAAGGTAAAGCCCTATAAAAATTCCCTAAGGTTATTTATACTCTAATCAATCTTAATATTAAGATTATTAAAAAAGGAGTGTTTTATAGACCGGATTCATTCAAAAAGACCGATCTGAGTCTCTTTTTTCTTCTTTCTGGCCGGGAGACGTTGGGCCTGTTCGTAAGCCTTGAGCTGCTCTTCGATGTCCGCGAGGAATGGCGAGGGAGTATTATGACAGGTCTTGCCGAAAACCAGACGCCGCCTGGCGCGCACTAAATACAATTTCTCTTTAGCCCGGGTCATACCAACGTAAAAAAGCCGGCGTTCCTCTTCTGTGTCTCCCGCAAGGCGTTCCAACCGTAAAGGGATGAGAGACTCTTCGCAGCCGACAATAAAAACAACCGGAAATTCCAATCCCTTGGCGGCATGCAGGGTCATTAAGTTCACCTTCTGTACACGCTCGACAATGTCTTCCTCATCAAATCGTTTGTCACCGCTCACCTTAAAAGGAATTCCGCTGCGATTGAACGCCTCTTCCAAAGTATGGTGTTGGCTATTGAGACGATAAAGCACGGCAAAATCGGCCAAACCCGCCTGGGCTTCCTCGTGGACTTTCACGCGTCCGGAATCCATCGAGAACATACTCGTCCCGCCCAGCATCTGCTCGATCTGATGAACGACGTATTCCGCCTCCGCCCTTTCGCTCGGAGCTTCGTAAATCACCAACTTCCCTCCGGTGTAAATCTTGGCGGTCAATTCCGGAATTTCAAAGCGATCATTTTGTCCAATCACTTGCCCCGAGGCTTTGAGAAGATTCGCCGCCGAACGATAGTTTTCGGACAACGTCAGAACAGCGGCGCCCGAAAAATCCTCCTTAAAACTCTCAAAAAATCTGACATCGCTGCCGCGGAATCCATAAATGGCTTGATTAGGGTCCCCAATAACGGTCAAAAAATTGTTTTCGCCGATCAGGGCCTTTAAAAGAGCGTGTTGGATTTCGTTGATGTCCTGATACTCATCAACAAAAATATAGCGGTACATCTTTCGAGCTTCATTGCGAACATCCGCATTTTCTTTGAGCAATCGCCACGCCTCTTTGAGGAGATCGTCGTAATCAAGGAATTTATGGGAACGTAAAAATCGATCATACTCTTTCACCGATAGCGGAGACGCCGCTTCTTCTTTCTTGGATTTCCAAAAAGAAATTTCTTCCAGAGCCTTTTTTCGTTCAGAGGATTTTTTGTCGGACCATAATTCCTTCACCATGGATTCGATGTCTTCCGGGACGGCCACTTGAAAATCTGCGGGCAAATCTGTTGCTTCAATGAATCTTTTAAGTAACTGCAAGCAGAAACTATGGAACGTCCCAATCGTCACCAGGCGCATGGCATCAGGAAAGCGCAACCGCAGGCGTTCCTGCATTTGGTCAGCGGCTTTACGAGTGAAGGTGACCGCGAGGATTTGCTCCTCATTTCTTAACTCTTCCAGGACGTGCGCGATACGGTAGGTCAGCGTGTGCGTCTTGCCGGTTCCGGGGCCGGCGATAATCAAAAGATGAGAACCGCAATGACTGATCGCTTTCCATTGGGCGGAATTGACGTCGGGAAAAGGAAGATTCATGTCCGCATTCCCAGGCCTTTCTTCAATAAATAAAGATTAATGACGATAAGCCCGACGGCAAAAGCTATCAAAAGTCCTAGACTTAAAAACACGTTCACATCCGAGATCCCGTAGAAGCCGAACCGAAACCCGTTGATCATGTAAAAAATGGGATTAAGGTACGACACCTTTTGCCAAAGGGCCGGCAACGCGTGGATCGAATAAAAAACGCCACCCAAATACGTGAGCGGGGTAAGGACAAATGTTGGAAAGATGGCAACGTCGTCGAATTTCTTGGCAAAAATGCCGTTCATGAGTCCAGCGAGCGAAAAAACAATTGAGGTAAGAATCATAAAAAGCGCCACCAAGATGATATTGTGGACAACCGGATGTTCAAAGAAGATGGAAACAAGAAACACGAGAATCCCGCAAATGATCCCACGCAAGGTCCCTCCCGCGACGTAACCGGCAACCATCACCCAATGGGGCATGGGCGAGACAAGGATTTCTTCGATGCTACGCTGGAACTTGGCGCCAAAAAAAGAGCTGACAACGTTGGCGAAGGCATTGTTGATGACCGCCATCATGACCAAGCCCGGAATAATAAAAGACATATACGAAATGCCGCTGATGGCGCCGACCTGTGCGCCGATAAACTTGCCAAAGATGACAAAATACAAAGTCTGCGTGATGACCGAGGGAAGCAGCGTTTGCGTCCAGATGCGGCAGAATCGCACCACTTCCTTGCGGATGATGGTTGAAAAGGCGACGATGATTTCAGCGAAGGTCATATTTTGTAAAAATTACCAGCTCTCAGGGGGCGGGCTGGCCAGCCCGCCCCCTACTGTTTTAAAATCTTCAAAAACAACTTCTCCAACCGATTTCCCTTGGGACGCAGATCAACGACCGACATCCCGGCGGCGGTAAGTTTCGCGATGAATTCGTTGAGGCTTTCTTTTTTACTGATGTCTACCTCAAAGGTCGTCTCATCGACAATCTTGGGCTTAAAAGCCGAGAGTCCATCCAATGATTGGAGATGCTCAACGTGCACGACAAACGTTTCATCCTCCACCAATTGCACCAATTTTCTCACACTGTCGTTGGCAATGATCTCACCGTTTTTGATAATCGCCGCCCGTCGGCACATCTGTTCCACTTCTTCCAGATAATGCGTGGTAAGCAAAATAGTCGTCCCTTGTTTGTTCAAATCCTTTAAGAAATCCCACATGGTATGGCGCAATTCCACGTCGACCCCGGCGGTGGGCTCATCGAGAATCAGCAGCTTGGGTTTATTGATGAGCGCGCGGGCGATCATCAGACGCCTTTTCATGCCGCCCGAGAGCATCCGCGATTGGATATGGCGCTTCTCCCATAATTCTAATTTTTTAAGAACCACTTCCCCATATTCCAAAGCCTGCGCGCGCTCGATCCCATAATATCCGGCCTGCGAACAGATGATATCCTCCGCTTTTTCGAACATATTAAAATTCATTTCCTGCGGCACAACGCCCATAAATGTCTTGGCCCGAGGGAAATTCTCATCGATATCCACATCAAAAATCTTGACCTTGCCGGAGGTTTTGTTTACCAACCCCGTCATAATTCCGATCATGGTGGTCTTGCCCGCGCCATTGGCGCCCAGAAGCGCAAAGAAATCACCTTTTTCAACCTGAAGGTTGATCCCTTTCAAAGCTTGTGTACCATTGGCATAAGTCTTGGTAAGATGAAAAATAGAAAAGGCGTTCATTGTTTTTCCTTGAATTCCGCGTCTTGTGCGTCTTCATCGTCAAAAAGTGAAGAATCTCCCGTGGAACGCGATTGCGATCGAAGATTGGGACGCAAACGACGCCCCGGGAAGAAAATTCCCACCAGGATACCGGCAAACGTAAGCATGAGACTTACCACAATAAACAAAAGGAAAAAAGTCACCAAGCCACGAAAAAATGGAACAAAGGCAATCAGCAATAAAAATATAAGCCAGGACCGGTTCATAAGCGGATAAAAATCTTGGGCTATTGTACCACAAAGGCGGGGCCTAGGTCACTTGCAGGAGATAAAAAAACGAAATCCACAAGTCGCTTTCAAAGCAACTTGCGAATGAGGGCATAGAGGATTCCCATATTTTGCCGTAGGCCGTTGGTTCCCCCATTTCTTATCTTAAGGTTTTACTCATGACTTTACTGATTTCCGTCAGCAGTTGTCTGGAGGTAAAAGGTTTCGCCAAGGCTGGATAAAGCCTATCACCGACGGTAATCTCCTTAATCTCCTTTTGGGTGATAATGCCCGATATAAAAATGATCGGAATATCCTTGGTTCTGAAATCCTTCTTAAGCTCCTTGACGGCCTCAGCCCCATCCATATTCGGCATAAGGATGTCCATTAAGATAAGGTCCGGCAGGAAACTTCCTGCCTTATCAACGGCCTCCTCGCCGGCAAGGGCCTGAACCACCGTAAACCCTTCCTTGGAGAGCTCTTTGGCAAGAAATTCCGACATCTCAGCCTCATCGTCGACAATCAATATTTTACTGCAACTCATAGTACTCTTCCTTTTTTAAAAATATCCGCTCTTTACTGGCTTTTTCTTTTCCAAATACAGCTGTGGTAGCCAGTATCTCGCCCTCGCTTTCCTTTGAAAAATTTTTAGAAGAAGCGAGGACTGCCCCAGTTTCCTCTGAATATGTTTTAAGGAAAACAGGGGCGACGATTGTTCTCTTGGAAAAAACGTCTTTAGGGGAACAATCGTCAATAACGAGAAAAAACATCCGTTCTTTTCGGCTGCAAAAGCGCATCTATCGCGTGCAGCAGATCTTCTATTTTAAAAGGTTTGGTCATATACTTGTGCGCTCCCACGACACTTCCGATAATTTTATCGGCATCGTTGCTGGCCGCCGTCACCATTAAGATGGGCGTACGCTGGTCTCGACGCTCTCGCCTCACTTTCCTGCAAACCTCGTAACCATTGAGTTTAGGAAGCCTTATATCCAATATAATGAGATCCGGCTGTTCACTCAAGTATTTGGCAAACCCTTCCTCGCCATCATAGGCACACACCACCTTATAATTCTCCTCTTCCAATTCCTTCTGCAGAAATTTCACTAAGCCTCTCTCATCGTCGATAACTAGAATTTTTTTGCAATTTTCAAAAAGCGACAACATTTTCCCGCAGTAAAACTTGATAAACCGTATTTCCTCATTTAAGGGGACGTCCACAATCTTGACCCCGGCTCTGTAAGTTTTCTCATCTCTCCTCTGAATCCAAATGATTTCCGTTTTTAACAAGACCTTCTCTTCAAGGTCCAGATGGACTTGCAGTTCGATCACTTGACCAATGTCCAATAAATCCTTCAATTGAAAACACAATCCTTCCGCTCCTATACTTACAACCGTCGCCTCAAAAGCTACGGAGGGTGAACTCAAAATTTTATACCGGGCCGGTAATTGCACCTGAAATCTTGGATTAGTTCTTTTTCCAGACATTTTGCCCCGAGATCCTCGTGGTGCTCATTTGCTCCTCATACTAACTTCCCTGTGCACACCCATCGTTGGTCTACTGCCAGAGAATAAGAATAGTGAATAGGATTTGCTCTAAGTATATAACATCTTAAAACGTTTGCAAGGGAGGCAAGTCTGCCTGACGCCTGTCTGCCGCCCGCCTGCCGTGTGGGCAGGGTAAACAGGCCCAGCATTGACTCCAAAAATTTGCAGAATGAAGGAAGTTCAGCTATACTACTGCTACATCTATGAGGGGGTGATTGGTCTCGACTCTGCTTCGCCCAACAACTTTCGTGTTGGGTCCGCCTTCGCAGAGTCTTCGCCTGAAATGAGCGAAGCAGCCCTGCGAAGCTAAAGGCGAAAGCACTTTAGCGTAGCAGGGTGAGTTGATAAATATTTAATATTTTGGGGGTGACACGGCTTCGACTTGAGTTGACCGTGTATAGGTGGCATGCCGGGGAAGCTTGGT
>CAYJRN010000003.1:160622-164246 GCA_964372915.1 uncultured Planctomycetales bacterium | reverse complement strand
CTTCTTTGTCCTGAGAAAAAATTTTTTGACTCGCGCGCGCCGATAGCAGGGACAACGAGGAAAAACACACCTGTTTTTTCCTAATTCCGGAAGCCTTCTGTTTTAACAACGCGGTCTTGCCCAAAAAATCTTTCTCAAGGTCGACGAATTTATTCAAGCCCGCCTCCAGCGGCGAAATCGTTTCGTCAATTTCATGACCATAAAGACTGTAACCCATTTCGATACGCAAGACATCGCGCACGCCCAGTCCCGCCGGCTTAACTTTTGGATTTTTAAAAATCTCCTCCCACAACCTTTGAGTCTTCTCCCACGGATAATAGATCTCGTAACCCAGCTCTCCCGTGTAACCGGTGCGGCTGACAATCACCTTTTCCCCAAACACATGAAAATCATCGAAGGTGTAATATTCGAGTTTTTCGATGCCTGGAACAATTGCTTTAAGGATTTCCCTCGCGAGCGGCCCCTGGATGTCGAGCTTGCCCGTCAGATGAGATATATTAGTGAAGCGGGCCGAACTTTTCAGATGCGATTGAAAATGACGCGCGTCATTTTCCATCGTACCGGCATTGACCACAATCATCCATCGCTCTTGTTCGATACGATAAACAATGAGGTCATCGATAGTGCCGCCGTGATCATTCAGCATAACGCCGTAACGGCAGGTCTTAAGCGGCATGTCGGCAAGGGTCTGGGTAACGATTTGGTTAAGACCGCTTTTGAGACAATCGCCCTCGACGATAAATTCTCCCATGTGGGAAGTGTCGAACACCGCGCAGCCCTGGCGGGTGGACTCATACTCGGCGAGGATGCCTTCATATTGCAGAGGCATCTGCCATCCGCCGAAGGGAACCATCCGCGCTTTTAAGGCCTGGTGGACGTTATTAAGCGGAGTGAATTTTAACGCAGTTTCGGCTAACATGCTTATTGACCTTTCTTCTCCAAATTTTGCCCTATCATATAAGAATCCTATATTTTTGTCAACCCTTCGACGCACGCCGGACTGAAGTTCGGGCCTTGCTCAGGGTTGTTACACTTCGACGGCCCGCCTTTGGCGGGCCGTCGAAGTGTAAAGTTAATTGATAAAGAATTAGCGGCATCAACCGCTAAGACCGTTTCCGGATTTCCTCTAGGCTCTCAATAACTTCCACTCATCTTTCTGGGGCTTTCCATATATTTATTCCCGCATGCGCTCGGCATAACCCTCATCCAGAAGCTGCTGGTTAAGATACACGGAATCTTTCAGGATGACTTGGGCGTCCTCCACACCTTGCCTGTAAAAAACGTCCGCGACGAAGCGGCCGTAAGTATCGGTCTTGCATTTGTGCGATTTGAGGAGGATCTTTGAGCTCGTTGGTAAGATTTTCTCCACGAATTTTTTGGCCCGGTCGCCTTCGGCCGTTCCCAACTCGGGCGTATCGATGCCGCGCAGCCGGAGCTTGTCGCGCACGATGATCCCGAAGCCGACTTCGATCAATACCAAAAGCGTGTCGCCGTCGATGACGCGCTCGATCGTTGCTGCGTACGTGTAGGACGGCTGGTCCGCGATCGTGAGATCCTTCAAATCCTCCTTCTTGACCGGCCAGCTGACAAAGAACCCGCAGTCGATAAGAACGTCGCCGTCCTTAAGTTTGACCTTTAAAGGGGATTTGGCAAAGGTGTGGAGTTTGAGATCCGTCGGGCGCTTTAAGGGCGGAAGTTTCGCCGGCGGCTTGAGCGCAACACAACGGGCCTTCTGGGCTATCTGCCGGATTTCAAAGCTACTGAGATCTTCTTTGATGATTCTCTGTTCGAGACGTTTGCGCGTCTTTTCATCCTTGACCGGCAACAGCTCCACGTAATGGGACCAATCCAATTCAGGCGATATCGCCTGAATTGGGTGAAGCAGATAAAAATGCCGCATCTTCCGTATAGTGGTTTCGGAAAAACCGGGGCCCCATTTTCGCGTGAGCGCTTGGGAAAGTCTTGGAATAAGCTCCGAGCCGTACTGGGCCCTTATCTCGCCGTTTTGTTCTTCCTCGATGATGCGCCGGCCCGTCTGCCAGGCAAACCGGACCTGCACTTTGCGCGCGTTCGCGTAAAGGATCGAAATATCGTCAACGAGTTTACGAAAACGGATTAAGGCGGGTGGTTTGGACATCAAGAGGATTATAGCGGGTTTTGGAGATTGGGCAAGAGCGGGATTGAAGAAGGTTCGAACCTGTTTAATAAACTAAGCTATCGCGATTTTAACGTGTTTACCCAAAGCCGAAGCGACTTTCTCAAGAGTTGAAAGTTTAATGTCTTCGGCGTGATTTTCAATCCTGGAAATGGCTGTCTTTTGGGTCTTAAGCCGCTTGGCTAACTCTTCCTGACTTAATCCAGCTGCTTCTCGGGCCTGCCGCAAGACAACCCCAATCTTGAAATCCTCATAGCCCTGATCATAGTTCAAGGCAAAGGGTTTATCTCTTTGTTTGCGTTCCTTAATATATCTCTTTAAATCACTCATAAAGTTTACCTCCCTTTTCGCTGAAAATAATCTTTTTTATAATTTTCGGCTTTTTCTATTTCCTTAGCCGGTATCTTCTGAGTTTTCTTAATGAAACCATGTGTCAGGATAATTTTGTTCCCATCCCAGAAGGCAAAGATCCGATAAATATTCGATTCCAGTCTAACCCGGCACTCCCATATGTCATCAGTTCCTGACATTTTAGAGAAATACTGCGATGGGATAATGTCTAAGTCTTCCAGCAAACCTAAAACCCAAGAAACCTTTTGGGCCACCTTCGGCGGCAGAAAATCCAGAAAATCTTCCACCAGACATTTTTGGTTTACGGTTCTATAAAAAAGTATCTCTCTATTTATTCATCCTTCATGCTCACGACACAAGGTTAACATACACGTTAACACTTGTCAATCCCCAGTCTTTTGCAATGCAACATTATCGGGGGATTGAATCTGCACCTTGCGCGCGCTTAGATAAAGGTTCGAAATATCCTCAACAAGTTTGTGAAAACGGATTAAGGCGGGTGGTTTGGGCATAGGTTAAGTCTTTTGATCGCCAGACACATACCCAAACCTTAATCAATTCAGATTACGGTGTGTGTCTGAGAACTCGTGTAGCTCCGAAGGCGAAAGCCTTTCTCCAATATGGGTGTGGGTAGAGTTTAAAAATATCCGCGCCAGGAGGGACTCGAACCCCCAACACCTAGCTCCGAAGGCGTGAACCTTTCCCTAAAATATGCGTTTTTAGAAACTTGCTTAATCAACGCGCCTAAGAGGAGTCGAACCTCTAACCCTTAGCTCCGAAGGCTAATGCTCTATCCAGTTGAGCTATAGGCGCAAATCTTCGCGGCAAGTTTCTAAAAACGTCCTTTTATTTCTAGAGTAAGGTTCACGTGCTCTACCCCCTTCGTTTCACTTCGGGGGCGGCCCCGCTTTCATCTAAAAACATTAAGAAAAAAGCGGGGCGCGTCCAATTGAGCTACTGGCGCAAGTTACCACAAAATTCTTACAGAACAACTTGCGCCAGCACCAATTTGGTGCAGGCGCAAAATCTTTAAATGACAAGTCTCTAAAAACGCATAACTCTAGAGTAAGGTTCCCGTGCTCTATCCCCTTCGGGGATTAATTCCGACAGCGACTCAT
>CAYJRN010000003.1:154889-160522 GCA_964372915.1 uncultured Planctomycetales bacterium | reverse complement strand
CATTACCCTCTTCGAGGGTAATTCGCGTTTCTAAGTTACGTCGCCGTGGGCTTCCCGCCTTTTGATTATCCCCTTCGGGGATTAATTCCGACAGCGACTCATCATTACCCTCTTCGAGGGTAATTCGCGTTTCTAAGTTACGTCGCCGTGGGCTTCCGTAACTTAAACGCTCATTAGAAATACTCCTGATAGACTTCCTTAATTTTATTCGTCATGCGGTTGGTCCAATGCAGCTGGCCGCTTGAGGCAAGGGAAGAACTGTAATACCGGTTCATTCCTAATTGGGCAAGACCGATGCAGGCGCTGCTGGTCAAAGCGGAATTGTTGATTCTGGTGTTGGCGATGTTGACCTTGCCCATCGCGACCGGAAGGTGCGTCATACTTTCAACGCGCTCGCTAAGACCCGCAAGAAGGGCCCCTCCTCCAACCATAGTGATCCCGGCGCCCAACTGGTCATACAAATTGGAATGAGTGATGGCGCGGTGAATCGCCTGAACCATGTGTTCCACGTCATTTTCAATCGAGCGGCAGAGCACTGCCTTTTTGACGGGGGCGTAGTTGCTTTCTTTCTTAATCAGGATTTCTTCATCGCCATTCACCTCGCTGGTCAGGGCACAGGCGTAAGACTTTTTGATATCTTCAGCCAAGTCAAAGGTCACGTTGAGCTCGCGGCTCAGGCTGCGGGTCACCTGGTCGCCGCCGCTGCGGATCGATTCCAAATATTTTAAGAAGCCGTCCTTGAAGATGAGAACATCCGTCATTTGTGAGCCGATGTCGACCAGGACACAGCCATCGGTTTTCATTTTTTTGTTTAAGGAACTTTCCGCGCAGGCGATAGAGGTAAAAAAACAATTTTCCATCTCGAAACCGGCCTGATTGAGCGCTTTCAAAAGATTGTTCATGCGGTTGACTTGGGCTAAGATCAAAAGCAGATTCACTTCCAGTTTACGGCCGTACAATCCGACGGGGTTAAGGGCGAGATTGGCATTATCCACCCGATACGATTGGGGAAAATTATGCAAGATCTCTTCTTCGAGTTTAACCCCCAAGAGGATCGCTTGATGATTGACCTTCTTAACATCCAAAGGCGCGATCACCTTGCTGCCACGGTCCAAAAGCGGGATGACCGCGCTGCTCAAGCGCGACTCAATCAACTCTCTGCCAATCCCCAGCTGAACGTCCTTGATGTTGACGCCGGTTTTGCGCGACAGGCCGCTCAAAGCGCTGCCGATGCATTCGGTGAGTTCCTTTAAATCCGTCACCGAGGAATTTTTAAAGCCTCGGGTGGGCGCTTCGAAAACTCCCAGAAGCTCGCAATCCTGAGCCCCCTTCGCCCGGATAACGCCCGCCTTAAACCGCGAAGTTCCCAAGTCCAGTCCGCAAAAAATCCTATCGCCTAACACTTTCTTAAGCACGATTTCTCCTTAGAACCTATTCCAAAATTGATTATTGAGACCTGTCGGCGCTTCCGGCAGGCCTTACGCCGGAACGCTCGTCGTCGCTCTCCCACACCCAGCCATGATGGATGAATCCGGCCTTTTTGAAGCGAATGGCGATTTTAGCCAAAGCAGCTTGAGGGACGAGGGCACCCCGCCTTTCTCTAGGCGGGGCACCGAGGATGTCTGAGTCGGTTTGTCCAGAGACAAACCGGCGAGTTCCGCAGGTGCCTCAGTCCCGAGAGACCTTTGGCGTTAAAAAATCGCCTTTGAGCGAAAAAAAAGGCCGATTCATCAAAATGATTTCTGGGTGTGGGAACCATGCCCGCTCCTCCTCACGACGTCCGGCTTAAGACCTGCCGGAATCGCCGTCGCATAATTGTAGAACAACTTCTAGTTCTTCTTGACGATAGGCTCCTTAAACCTTAAATCAATGTACTCGACGCTGCTTGAATCGTTTTTCGTCTGATCCAATACCAGCGCCAAGACGTTGAACTTGCGCTTGATCGTCTCCGCGTCCACGATGATCTTCAGATCTTCGGGCCTTGAACCTTTGGATCTTCCTTTAAAATCCCCCATCGGCATCATGGCCCTCTGGTCAACTTGAGTATTGAAAATATAAAAAAATACTTCCGACTGATTGTCGATGTTCAAGCGGGTGATCTTGTAGCGGTTCAAATCCGCGTTCGCCTGGAACTCCTTGATAATGCTCAAAGCCAGTTTAAGATCGCCGCCTCTTATTCGATCGCCCACCCTCGCGTCCACTTTGCTAAAATTCCCGCCGGTGATAATCGGCAGACCCAAAGAAGTCCCGCTCAAAGAAAGAATGCTGCCCTGACTATCAATGGTGACCTGATGGTTCCTCACGTTCAATCGGGCTTGAGGAACGCGCCGCTGCACCACGACCAGCAGGCGGTCCGGATAACGCTTTAAGATTTTAAGATCCGAAATTTCTGGATAATTAAGCTGTAATCTTCTTTGTACAGCCTTGACGTCCAAGGCGTAAAGATTTTTTCCTTTGAGGCCGAGCAAAGAACTGGACTTAAGAAATTCCAGCGAAGGATCGCAATAAATCTCCCGGATCTTAAAGTAAAGCGAGGTCCTTAACCAATCATCGGCGCGCGCGTAAAGAACAAACGCCAAGAACGCCCAGAGGATGAGAAATCCAGTCTTTTTAAAAAGATTTGTCGAATCAGATTTTTTATCTTTTTTCTTCATACGGACTTCCTTGTGAAACTCCGCGGCCTGACGGCCGTGGCCTCTTTCCTTTCGGAGTAGGCCAACTCAATCAATTTAAGGCACAATTGGGTGAAATCCAGGCCGCGCGCCTTAGCCGCCTTGGGCAGCAAACTCGTCGCTGTAAAACCCGGAATGGTGTTGACCTCCAGGATGAAAGGATTGTGCTTCTCATCGAGCATCAAATCCACCCGCGAAAAATGACGGCAGCCCAGGAGCCTAACGGCCTTGAGAGAAATTTCCTGAATGTCCTTGCTCAAACGCTCATCAATCGCGGCCGGGACGATGTATTCCGTAAGCCCGGGTTGATACTTCGCGGTAAAATCAAAAAATCCGCTTTGGGGAAGGATTTCAATGACCGGTAAGGCCTCTTCATCCAAAATCCCGACGGTCATCTCCCGTCCCCGGATAAAACGCTCCACCAACACCTCTTTACCATAGCGAAAAGCCATTCTTAACGCAACCTCAAAATTAGCTTTCTGGTGAACGATGGTCACGCCGATACTCGAACCTTCGCAGGCGGGCTTGACCACGACCGGAAAACCATTGAGGTTCTTGAAGGTGCCTCCCTCCTCATGAATATTTCCTTCTTTGTCTTCGCTCCATATCTTGAAATCGGCAACCGGAAGGCCGTTGTTCTTCAAAAGTTTCTGCGTGGTCGCCTTGTTGAAGGCCAGTCGGCTGGCCTTGGTTCCCGATCCCGGATAAGGAATTTTAAGGCTTTCCAAAATCGACTGGATGGTTCCATCTTCCCCCAATTTGCCGTGCAACGCGATGAAGGCGACATCGATACGGGCATCCCGAATGAATCGCGCGATTCTTTTCCCGTCGGCAAATGTGATATCCAGCGGCTTCACGCTATGACCGGCCGCAAGGAGCGCTTCCGTCACCGCCTTGCCTGATTTCAGGGAAATTTCCCGCTCGGAGGAAACGCCGCCCATCAAGACGCCGATGGTTCCAAAGTCTTGGGGATTTTTACTCATCCTGCCCCTGCTTGGACACCCGAAAGTTTTCGCGCAAGCAGCGAAACGAAATCATCCGAAAGTTTGGTGATATCTCCGGCTCCCAGAGTCAGGACCAGGTCCCCGGGCTTGACCAGACCCAACAAACATTGAAGGATGTCTTCTTTTTTAAGATACACGGCCGGAATTTTATTCAAATCTTTAATTTTCTCAACCAATTGCCGCGCCTCCACACCGGCAATGGGTTGTTCACCGGCCGCGTAAATATCCGTGACAATAAGATAATCGCAATTGAGCAGACTTTCCGTAAAATCATTCATCAGGAATTTTGTGCGGGTATAGCGGTGCGGCTGAAAAACAGCAATGACTCTTTTTCGATGGAACGACTGGGCCGTTTTCAGCGTGGCGACAATTTCGGTAGGGTGATGCCCGTAATCATCGACGACGAGAATATCGTTCACTTCGCCTTTTTTCTCAAATCTGCGCTGTACCCCGGTATATTCCTTGAGGCTTATCTGAATAGTTTTAAGGTCAATGCCCAAAGCCAGCCCCAAAGAGCAGGTGGCCATGGCATTGAGGACATTATGTCTGCCGGGCACCTTTAATTCAAAATTCGCCAGTCTCTTTCCTTGATAATAGCCATCAAAGGAAGAATGGTAACCGTTCAACGAAATGTTTTCGGAATACAGATCGTTAGTTTGGGCAAATCCGTAGGTCATCGTTTTTCTTTTTTGATCCCTCAAAAGCGCGCTCAGGCGTTCATCATCGCCGCAGGCAATCATGGTGCCCTCGGGTTTCGTATTCTCAATAAACGCGCGATAGGCTTTCAAAATGTTGTCCCAGTTTCCATAGTAATCGACGTGTTCAAAATCAATGTTGGTAATAATCGAATAGCGCGGTTGAAAATAAAGAAATGACCCGTCGCTCTCATCGACTTCGGCCACAAAATATTTTCCGCCGCCTAAATTCGCGCTATACGACCCGCCGTTGATGATGCCCCCCACCGCCGTCGTGGGCTCAAGGCCGGCACGAATCAACAGATACGCGGCCATCGAGGTCGTGGTCGTCTTTCCGTGCGCGCCGGCCACGGTGATACCGATCTGCGGATTCATCAATTCCGCGAGCATCTGGGCCCGTTTGAGGATGAGCATGCCTTTTTGAGCGGCGGAGAGCATTTCCGGATTGTCCGCCGGAATCGCCGAGGAATAAATCACGCGGTCGCAAGTCTCCAGGTTTTGAGCCGAGTGTCCAATAGAGATTCTGGCCCCTTGCTCCTTAAGACGTATCGTGACTTGGTTCTCTTTGAGGTCTGATCCGCTCACACGGTTGCCCCGCGCCAATAACAGCGCAGCGATAGCCCCCATCCCAATACCGCCAATCCCAATGAAGTGATAAGATTTATTCATTTCTTCAGATAATCGACCCAGACCTTGTTGAGATCATCCTGATCGTGAAAACGCACGTACGCCGATTCCAGGGCTTTCTTAAAAGAATCCCCTTCTTTGAGGCGGCGACAGAAATTCCCGAAACGGTATTCCCCTAATTCGGTAATCATGAAATACACCATACTCGCCGATTCGGCATAAAAAAGTTCAATGAGATGTTGGTCGGTATTGCTGGTAAGCTGCAGAGAATCCAATTCATTTAAGCTAAGGAATGTCCCATTGGCCATCGCTTCCTGCACAAGTCTGTTGGCGCCCCAGCGTTTGGCCTTTTCCTGGTACATCGCCACTCCTTCTTCCAGCCAAAGCGGGATACGGGCGGAATGTCCGATGAATTCGCGAAAAATGATGTGGCCCAGCTCATGAGGCAAGGTCGAATCAAAAAACCCCGCCGCCGCGGGAAAGGTGCGAATCTCTTTTTCTTTTGCGGAAGCCGATCCATGCGACCACCTCATTTGACGGGAGGTGTTCACGTAATCCTCCTCATCCTGATAAATATAAATTTTGGCCCGTTCATCCCACGACCAGCTCTTGTAACGCGTAAAGCCCAAATTCTG
>CAYJRN010000003.1:103659-154789 GCA_964372915.1 uncultured Planctomycetales bacterium | reverse complement strand
TTCTTTGTTCCCCGGAAAGTTTCTCTTGCATCAAATCCCGGATGGCCTCTTGAAGGGCCGCGGCCGTCAAGGCGTTGTCATCGATGACGCGGGCAACGCCCAGCTCCGTCAAAATCTTCGCGTTTTCTTTCTGATGACCTCCGGCGTGAGGGTAAGGGATAAGAATAGCCGGCAGGTGAAACTGGGCGATTTCACAGATGGTGACCGCGCCGGCGCGGGAGACGACCAAATCCGCCGCCCCATAAGCCTTTTCCATCTCTTCCCAAAAATCAAAAACACATCCTTGGGCCTTCAGGCTTGAATATTTTTCCTTGAGTTTAGGATAATCCTTCTTGCCGCTCAAATGAATGAATTGAAAATTCCCTTCGCCTTGAAGAAGTCCGACCGTTTTCAAGAATTCCTCGTTGATGCGCCGGCTCCCCTGGCTGCCGCCCAAAACCAAAATCGTGAAGGTGTCCTCTTTCAGGCCGAATGCTTTTCGTAAAGACGTCGGTTCACCGACGGCGGCACTGGAGCGGCAAGGGCATCCGGTGACAACGGTTTTATCGTCGCCAAAGTATTTTTTACTTTCTTTAAAAGTGACGGCGACTCTTTGGACGAGGATGGACAAAAGTTTGTTGGCCCGCCCCGGCGCGACGTTCTGTTCATGGATGATGGTTGGGATCCTTAAAAAAAAAGCCTCCAGGACAACCGCAAAGGCCCCGTAGCCGCCGAAGCCGCAGACGACATCGGGTTTGACCTCTTTTAAAATTTTAAAAGAACGTCCGAGCGCCTTTAACATCCCGAGGACGAAAATGCTAAACCCCTTAAACGACGTAAAGCTCAACCCCTTCGCCTCGAGCGGAAAAATCTCAAACCCGCCTTTTTTGATCCTTTCGGCAAAGGCCCCCAAGACTCCGATAAAAATCACTTCATGCCCAAACTTTTGAAGCTGATAGGCCGTGTAAAGGGCTGGAAAAATATGTCCGCCACTTCCGCCGGTGGCCAAAACGATTTTCATGCACAGGCCTGTGATGCTTGCGTCCGGGACACGTTAAGCAATAGTCCAACGGCAAGCATGTTGAAGATGAGCGCGGATCCGCCATAACTGATAAAGGGAAGAGGCAATCCTTTCGTTGGCAGCGCCCCAATGCTCACCCCGATGTTGATGACCGCCTGCAGGCCGATCATCGATACGATCCCCGCGCTTAAGTAATAGCCGAACGGGTCGGCCGTCCTTTTGACGATTTGCGCTCCCTGCCAAATGAAACACAGGAATAAAAAAACCACGGTGAGCGTTCCCAGCAAACCAACTTCCTCTCCGATAATCGAAAGGATAAAATCCGTGTGCGCCGCCGGCAGATAAAAAAGTTTTTGCATACTCTGCCCTAGCCCCACGCCAAAAAGTCCTCCGGAACCAAGCGCGATCTGGGACTGCGAAAGCTGGAAACCAACTCCTTGGGCATCCTGCCAGGGATCCAAAAACGCCATGATCCGGGCCATGCGATACGGCACTCGCGCGACCAACAGATAAAGCGCCGGCAAAGACAATAAGGTAAGACCCAAGACATGTTTGACGTTCGCTCCGGCGATAAATATCAGGATCATGATGATGGCCGCTAAGCTGAGCGAGGTTCCCATATCCGGTTGTTTAAGAATCAAGGCGCAGACAATGCCCATCACCAGAACCAGCGGCAAGAAACCGGTTTTAAAATCGGAAATCCGCTTTTTTTTACGGGAAAGGAATTCCGCGACGTAAACAATAAGCGCTATCTTCGCGAATTCAGAAGGCTGAAAATTTAAAAAACCAATCTTAAACCAGCGTCGAGCACCGTTACTTTCTTTACCGATTCCCGGTACTAAGACGAGGATGAGCATCAAAATCGTTAAGAAGAGAATCGGTTTGGCGTATTTCTTAAGATCCCGATAATCGATCGTCATTCCCATGGCCATCAGGCAAAATCCCAGGAAAAGAAACATCAGATGCCGGGTAAAATAATAGGTGCTTTCGCCATGAATCTGCAAAGCGTAAATACTCGTTGAGCTGTAGATCATGATGATGCCAATGCAGATGAGGATACTAAAGGTCGTGGCGAGCGAAATTCTTAGATCACGCATTTTTACAAACTCCTGACAATTTCTTTGAACCTCCGGCCCCGGTGTTCATAATCGGTGAACATATCGAAACTCGCGCACATCGGACTTAAAATCACGGCATCGCCTTCGCGGCCGACTTCTTTGGCGCGCCAAACGGCTTTTGACAAATCCGGCACTTCTTCGACATCCACGACATCCTGGAAGCTTTTCTTTATTTTCTCTCTGGCTTCGCCAATGACAAGCATCTTTTTAACTTTTTGGCGCACCAGGGATTGAAGGACCGTAAAATCCATATGCTTGTCCCGGCCGCCGCAAATAAGAATCACCGGTTTGTAAGCGCGCTCAAGCGCCCAACGGGTCGCTTGGGCCGTCGTCGATTTGGAATCATTGATATAATCGACGCCTTCAATAGTCCGCACAAATTCTAAGCGATGCTCGACACCTTTGAACTGCGCGAACGTGCGTTTGCAGCTGTCCAAAGAAACTCCCAGGACCCGCCCCACCTCCACAGCCGCCAAATGATTGGGATTATTGATGCCTGTCTCAATGATCTGTTGGGCGGAATTAAAGAATGACACTCGCGAGTGGACTTGCGCGACGAGCGAGCGAACGCTCTCATCTTGATCGTTAAGAATCGCGAAATCATCTTTTGTTTGATTCATGAAGATCCTTTTTTTAGCGGCCCAGTACTCCTCCAAATCTTTGTGACGATCCAAATGGTTTTGGCTGAAATTTAAAAACACCGCCACCTGCGGCCTGAAATGGATGATGGACTCAAGCTGAAAGGAACTGATTTCAAGAACCACGTAATCTTTGCTCTTAAGATTCAAAACGTGTTGGGAAAAGGCCGTTCCGACATTGCCGCACAGGCAGACCTGCTTGCCGGCATTCTCAAGGACTTGAGTGATGAGATGAACCGTCGTCGTCTTGCCGTTACTGCCGGTCACGGCGATGACGGGCTTTGTGCAAAATTTCCAAGCGAACTCGATTTCCCCCAAAACCGGAATATTTTTTGCCTTGGCCCATTGGACGGGCGGCGCGTCGAATCTTACCCCAGGGCTTAATACCACCAGATCACTTTCCTCAATAAAGCGCCGGGTGTGTCCGCCTAATTCAAACGCCACGTTCCGCCGGGATAAGGACTGTTGTAAGTTTCCTCCCAAGGCCTCGGCCGTGGCACACTCGGAAATCCGCGGGCGACCTTTCAATCGCTCAACGAGATCCGCGACCGCCAAACCGCTTCGCTTGGCGCCGATGACCGTTACCTTTTTTTCTCTCAAATCCATGAGGAATTCTTTACCTGATCTTAAGGGTGGTCAAGGTGATCATGGCTAAAATAATCGCGATGATCCAGAAACGAATAATGATCTTAGATTCGTTCCAGCCGGAAATTTGTAAATGATGATGGAACGGAGACATTTTAAAAAGACGCCGGCCGGTCATCTTAAAAGACAACACCTGCAAGATGACCGAAAGCGCCTCGAGGACAAAAATCCCTCCCAGAATTCCCAAAAGCAGTTCTTTCTTGATGAGGACCGCCATGACACCGATAGAACCCCCCAGCGCCAAGGAGCCGACATCGCCCATAAAAACACTGGCCGGAAAACAGTTGAACCATAAGAAGCCCAAGCTCGCCCCCACCAGCGCCGCGCAAAAAATCGTCAATTCTCCGCTGCCGCTCACAAAAGGGATAAGCAGGTATTGACTGAATTTAATATTTCCGGTGATATAACTCAGAGCCCCCAACGCGATTGCGACAATTAAAACACAGCCGATGGCCAGACCATCCAGGCCGTCCGTCAAATTAACGGCGTTGGACGCGCCCACAACAATAATCGCCACAAACGGGATGTAAAAGACTCCCAAGTCGATGAGGATGTTCTTAAAAAACGGGACGTCCAGCTGGGTGGATGTTCCCGGATAAAAATAGATAAACGCGCCGACGATAAATCCCAAAAGCATTTGCCAAGACAATTTGGTTGCGGCCTTCAAGCCTCTTTGCCCCGGCCTCGTCAATTTGATGTAATCGTCAATACCACCCAACACCGCCAGCCCTAGGCAGGTGAAAAGTGTCAACAGAATGTAGGGATTCCTCAAGTCCGCCCACAGCAAAACTGAAATAACGATGCTGCCGATGATAAAAACGCCCCCCATCGTGGGGGTTCCTTCCTTGGAATTCTGGAACCTATCGAGCGCCGGTGCGTCCTTGCGCCTGGCGATCTCCTGGACTTTAAGTTGCCTTAACTTATTGATGATGATAGGACCCAAGACGACGCATAATAAAAACGTCGTCACCGCCGCCATGCCGGTGCGAAACGTAATGTAACGAAAAATATTAAATCCAAAAAAGAATTCCTTGAAGTCACTCAAAAAGTAGAACATTTAAACTTTTGCCTTTCCTTTTAAAGATGTCTGTAAGAACTGCACGGTCCTTTCCATGCGCATAGCCCGGGAGCCTTTGACAAGGATCGCATCCCCTGGGCGACAAAATTTGTTCAACCGGCTGTGAATCATGTCAAGGTCACGGCAGTGATGCGCTTCGATGCCATTATGATTGCTCTTGATTCCTTTCAGCAAAAATTTTGAAAATCTGCCCATGGAGAGAACCATATCCGGATGGGCTTGGGCGAGCGTCTCGCCCATCGCATAGTGCAGTCGATGAGATTCCTTGCCCAGTTCCAGCATATCGGCGCAGACCACCACTTTTCGGCCTGGATTGTTAAGCGACTTTAAGGTTTCAATGGCGCTGCGGAAAGAAACCGGATTCGCGTTGTAAGTGTCATCAATGACCCAACACCCTCCCACCTTTTCAATGGCCTGCCTGCCGCAACGAAAATCAAAGGCGCTTAAAGCGCGGGCGATTTCTCGATAACCCATGCCGAACGCGCGGGCGCAACCGATCGCCGCCAGAGCGTTATACACATTGTGAATAACCGGCGCGCTCAATTGAAACGCTTGCGTTCCCACCTTGAAACGCACGCGCATTCCCTCCACTTTAATATTGGTCGCCCGATAATCGCTTACGGCGTCGATCCCATAAGAGATCAAGCGGTGAGACAACTTCTTCTTAAGAATAGCGCGCAAATAACGGTCATCGGCGTTAAAAATGACAACTCCCTTAGGTCTCATATTTTTTACCAACTCAAATTTTTCCTTAAAAACGCCCGAGGAAGTCTTTAAGGATTCCAAATGGGACTCGCCGATATTTGTGAAAAGAGCCGTCGTCGGATTGGCTACTTCGGTGAGCCAACGGATGTCCCCGAAGCGATTGGTCCCCAACTCAATCACCGCTCGATCGTGCGCCGTCGTCAGTTTTAAAAGCGTTTGCGGAACGCCGATGTGGTTATTGTGGGTCGCGACGTTCTTAAGAACGGAATAACGCGCGCCCAAAACCCGCGCGAGCATTTCCTTGGTGGTCGTCTTGCCCGTGCTTCCGGTCACGGCAATGATGGGGATCTTGAACTTGTCCCGATGAGCGCGGGCGATATGCCCGAAAGCTTTCACGGTATCTTTCACGAGGATGACCGACAGTTTCTTGGGAAAAATGAGTGCGGGATTCGAAACAATGACCGCCGCCGCATGACGGTGGTGAACTTTTTTTACAAACGCGTGGCCGTCGAAATGTTCTCCCTTGATGGCAATAAAAAGGTCTCCCGTTTGTGTGGTCCGGCTATCGGAAGAAACCCTTTGAACGTTGACTCTCTGGTCGCCTTGAATCAAAACCCCATGGGTCGCCGCGATGATTTCTTTTAACGTGAACATTGAAGATATTCCCTGACGACCTCTCGGTCATCGAAATGGATGGTCTTGTCTTTAAAAATTTGATAGTCCTCATGGCCTTTTCCGGTGATAAGAACAATGTCTTCTTTGCGGGCCTCCTCTAAGGCGGCCTGAATGGCCTTTTCTCTATCAACGATCACTTTGACATTCTTACCGGCGAAACCTTTGAGGATTTGATCAATGATAACCTCAGGATTTTCGGTTCTGGGGTTATCGCTGGTGACGAACGAAAAATCCGCCAGCTCACTAGCGACCCGTCCCATCTGCGGGCGCTTGGTTTGATCGCGGTCCCCCCCGCAGCCAAAGACCAGAAGCACGCGCCCGCGGCTGATCCTTTTAAGGCTGACCAAAACATTTTTGAGCGCGTCCTCTGTGTGGGCGTAATCCACAAAAACGTAAAAATTTTTTCCGCATGGAACCTGCTCGAGACGCCCCGGAATACCGGCTAACTTCTCAACACCAATCTTCATCTGCGCCGGATCAATGCCCAAAGCATCACTCGCAGCTACTGCCGCGAGGATGTTGTAAACATTATGCTCACCGATCAATTGGGAATGGATCCAGAGCTCTCTGGCGGGGAATTTGATCAAGAAATCCGTTTCCCCCGGCTTCAATTGAATTTCTTCAGCCCGGATATCCGCGCGATTTTTAATCCCATAACTGATCACTTTGGCCTTCGTCAAACCCGCAAGCCGGCAGCCGTACGAATCATCGACATTGATGACCGCCGCGGCGGCCGGCGAAAGACCTTCAAAAAGAATCGCTTTGGCTTTAAAATAATTCTCCATCGTGTGATGATAGTCCAAATGATCGCCGGTAAGATTCGTAAAAACGCCGACGGCAAAATCAATTAAGTCCACCCGTCTTTGCTCAAGCGCGTGCGAGGAGACTTCCATCGCGCAATATTTGATTCCCTCTTCGGCGAGTTGGGCCAGATAGCCTTGATTGTCCAAAAGCCCCGGGGTCGTGTTCTTGGCCGGCAATACTTTTTTACCGATACGATAATTCACGGTGCCGATGACGCCGCACTTTTGACCGGCCGCGTTCAAAATGGATTCCATCAGATAGGTCAAGGTCGTTTTGCCGTTGGTACCGGTAATACCGACGGTCTTCACGTTCTTCGAGGGGTTACCGAAAAAATTGCGGACGATCTCGCGCCAAAATTGGGAGGTGTCCTTGACATCGATCACGCAAATTTTGGAATCGTGAAATCCGTTCAGGGTTCCTTCATTCTTGACAATAACGGTAGCCCCTTTCTTGATGGCATCGCTGATGAAATCAGCGCCGTTTAAGGTCGGACCTTTAAGAGCGACAAAAAGACTCTGCGGGATGACTTGGCGGGAATCGCAAGAGATGGATGGAACCTGAGAATTGGCAAATGTTGAAGGGATATCGCCTTGGTAAATATTCTCTAGTAATTCCTTTAGACGCATAAATCAACTCTTTGGCTCATTCTTCATCCTTCGACGCGTTTCACTTGCTGTAAGACGACTTTGAGCTTGTCGAATGGGTCGCTCAAGAGTTTGATGCTTAAGCGATGTCGCAGCATCAAAACTTTTGGACCACCGTTTGAAGCTCTTTCTTAGCTTCCAGATATCTCAGTGTGTTTTCCACGACCTCTTTGAACACGGGAGCGGAAACGGTCCCGCCGAAATACGTTCCTTTGGGTTCTTCCACCGTGACCATGACCGCGAGTTGCGGACTATCGACGGGCGCAAAACCGATAAAGGAAGCGAAATATTTTCCATGCGAATAGGCGCCATTCACGACTTTTTGGGCCGTTCCGGTTTTCCCCGCGACCCGGACCCCTTCAATCCTGGCCATTTTTCCTGTACCATTTTCAACCGCCCGGGAAAGGATCGCTTGCGCGCGTTTGGCCGTTTGAGGACTGATCACTTGGGCCACGACTTCGGGTTGGAACTCTTTGATGACTTCTCCATTTTGGTCTTTGATGTATTTTACCATATAAGGCTTCATAGAGATGCCGTCATTTGCGATAGCCGCAATGGCGCTGACTAGCTGAATGGAGGTGACCGTCACCTCTTGACCCATCGGAATGGCCGTCATCGAAGTTTTTGACCACACGGAAACGGGTTTAAGATTCCCGCGAACTTCTCCGGGTAAGTTGATATTGGTGACTTTGCCGAAACGAAATCGATCGGCATACTCAAAAACTTTCTGCGCTCCTAATTTTTGCGCGATTTTTGCGACCCCAATGTTGCTTGATTGCTCAAAAACCTCTGAAAACGTGAGCGTCCCGTGGGGGTGATGATCGTGCAGGATGTGACCGTAGATATGATAGTTGCCGTTCTCGCAGAAAAATTTATCGTCTTCTTTGGCGACCCCTTCTTCCAACGCGGCGGAAGCCGTGACGATTTTGAAAACCGAACCCGGCTCAAAAGTAAAAGCGACGGCGCGATTCGTACGATTTTCAACACTACTGCTGTCTAATCGACTTAAATCATAGGTGGGACGATTGGCCAGCGCCAGGATTTCACCGGTTTGGGGATTCATGACGATGATCGTCGCGGACTTGGCTTGATGTTTTACAAAAGCCTTTTCCAGCGCCCGCTCGGCGATAAATTGAATTGTTTCATCGATTGTGAGCACCAGATCAAACCCGTCGCGCGGGGCCACGTAACTTTTTTCAATTAAAAGTTCCCGCTGTTTAGCGTCACGCAGGATTTGCGCCCAGCCCATTTTGCCTTTTAAGTACCGGTCGTACATCCTCTCTAAGCCTTCCAATCCCACGTTATCGACGTCGGTAAAACCAATGAGGTGGCTCGCCAATTCCTGATTGGGATAATAGCGTTTGCTTTCCTTAATAAAGTCTAAGCCTGAAATCTTGAGGGCCTTGATCTGCTCTGCCGTCTCCATGGGGATTTTCCTGGCCAGCCACACGAAATATTTCTTGCGCGAAAAACGATCCCTCAGAAAATCCGGGTCCAGATGAAACAGGATGGAAAGTTGTTTGACGGCTCCCTCTTTCTGGGCCTCGGTCATCATCTTGGGTTTAGCATAGAGCGAATAGACCGAGACATTGACCGCCAAGGGCCGCAATTGCCGGTCGAGGATGTTCCCGCGGACAGGTTCCAATTCGAAGAAATAATTGTGTTGTTTCTCTGCGAGTTTGGCAAGATAGGACGAGCGGAAAATCTGGATCAGGGCCAGTTGAATCGAGAAAAAAATCAAACAGAAAATAAGAAAAAGAAAGATGAGGCTGAAGCGGGAGAAGTGCTTTCGGGTATGCACTGTAGGAGATTTCTCTGATTAAATCAAAAAAATTAAATCAAAAATCCTGAACTACCGACTGGTTTCCGCCTGGGCCTTAAGACCAAAAAGCCAGGTGAGCAAGTTCGCCTTCTCTTGCGTTTCTCTCATCATCGCTAAGTCGGTTCGTAGAGGAACGGTTTCGGTGCTTTTAAGGACGACGACGTTATTCTGGCTGATAAATCTGAAATCCGAGTTGTCGGAAAGAAGTTTTCCGCCCAAATTCTGAGAAGACTTAAGCTTTAGGATAGCATACGTCACTTGACCGTTTTCATCCATCAAATTTTTGATCTGTTTTTCTTTCACTTTTCCCTGATAAGCGAGATCGAAAATTCTCATCTGCAAATGAATATACAGAAGAGAAACAACGGTGACAAAGATCATTGCTTTAAAGAAGCCGATGAGTTTCATGTTGTCCTCTCCGCGACTCTTAATCGCGCGCTGCGACAACGGGAATTATTATGAATCTCGTCTTCCGTGGGTCGCAAGGGTTTTTTAAAAATTATTTTTATTCTTCCGGCTTTGGCAAAACTCCTAAACTTCTCTTTCACGATCTTGTCTTCCAAAGAATGGAATGAAATGACGCAGATACGCCCGCCGATCTTTAAAAAATTGATGCTTTTCTCAAGGGCGATCTCCAAAGCCTCCAATTCACGGTTGACGGCAATGCGGATAGCCTGGAACGTACGCGTGGCCGGATGAATTCTCTGATTCTGGAACTTCCTGGGCACCGCTCTTAAGACGACCTCCGTCAAATCCTTGGTCGTTTCAAGAGGAGCCTTCAGCCTTTGCTGCACCAAAAAACGGGCAATGCGGTTGTGAAATCTCTCTTGCCCGAAGTTCTTCAAGATCGAAGAAATCTCGCGCTCGGAAAGAGAATTGACTAGATCATAAGCCGAGATGTAACTTTCCCTATCCATCCGCATATCGAGGGGTCCCTCGGATTTGAGGCTGAATCCTCGCTCCCGGTCATTCAATTGGAAACTGGAAATCCCCAAATCATATAAAATCCCATCGACCTCGGAAATGTTTAAATCACTCAACACCTTATCGATATGACGGAAATCATCTTGCCTGAAATCCATCTGAATGGAAAAATTCTTTAATCTCTCCCGCGCCTGTTTGATCGAATCGCCGTCCCGGTCAATGGCGATGAGATGACCGGTGGGGGATATTTTTTCCGCTATTTTGAGAGAGTGCCCCGCGAGTCCTAGCGTGCAGTCCACGGCGCAGTTCCCAGACTGAAGGCTTAGGGATTCCATCGACTCTCTCAGCATGACTGGGACATGCAAGTCCTCTTCATTGTCCATATCTTTATTGACGGGTTGTTCGGTTATGAGAATCATGGTTAAACACCTAAGATATTCTCCGCGGTCTTTTCGAAATGATCGCTGGAATTTTTACGAAACTCTTCCCATACCCCGTTGTCCCAAATCTCGATGCGATTAGAAACGCCTATGAGGATCGCGTCACGCTTGATTCCGGCAAACTCCTTGAGATAGTTGGGGATGATAAACCTCCCCTGCTTATCGGGGATCGCCTCGAGGGCCCCCGAAAAAAATATACGGTTGAAACTACGCGATTCCTGTTTCGTAAAAGACATATTGCGAAATTTCTGTTCCTGCGACTTCCACTCGTCTTCGCTAAACATGAAAATACATTTATCAAGCCCGCGGGTGACAAAGAATTTTTCAATACCGTATTCTTTCGCCACTTCCCGAAAACGTGCCGGAAGGATCAAGCGTCCTTTTCGATCAATGCTATGGGTGTATTCGCCGTAGAACATTATTCACCACTTTCCTCCACTTTTCACCATATGTCGCCATTTTAAGGAAACATTTAGGACTTGTCAACACTAAAATTGACAAATTTATGGGTTATACCAGCTGTTGGGGAAAATTCTAAATATTGACAAGATATGGGGGGGGATTAAAGAAGGCTCGGACGGGAAGAAAAGAATTTTCTAGCCTTGATTTCATCTTTTTTGATTTGCGCGATGAGCTCATGAGGAGAAGCAAACTCTTTTTCATCGCGAAGTTTACTGAGGAATTTCACGAGAATTTCTTGGCCGTAGATGTTTTCTTTAAAATCAAGGATGTGGACCTCGAGATTCACGGAATCGTTGGACTTTTTAAAAGAAGGACGATATCCGACATTGACCAAGGCGTTCAATTTCTTTTTTTTGACGCTTCGCCATCGCTTGGCATCAACTCTGTCCGCCATAGCAAGCCGAAACGGCAAGCCCGGGGGCGAAGAATGAGTCACAGGGTTAACTTCCACTTGCGCGAGATAGACACCCCGAGGAGGAATCACATACGACGCTGGATTAAGGTTCGCCGTTGGATATCCCAGTCGCTTGCCGCGGGAATCTCCTTTGATAACTTTTCCCAAGAACGAAACCTTTCGATTCAAGAGCTTAGCGGCCTGCGCCAAATTTCCCTCCCCAATGAGGCGCCTAATAAGAGTACTACTGACATCGTATGGTCCCAAATGCACAGAAGAAACGACGTTCACCTTAAAACCAAGATACCTTCCCTGGTTTTTTAAAAAATCCAAATGACCGCTGCGATCATGACCAAAACGAAAATCATCTCCGACAAAAACCTCCGCGGGTCTTATCACAGTCCCTAAAAATTTTTCTACGAATTTTTGCGGTGACCAACGGGAAAACTTTTTGGTAAATCTGACGATGAGGCAAACCTGCACGCCTAAAGATGCGATAAGCTTGAGCCTTAAAGACAGCGGGATCAAAAGCGGCGAGTTGAGTTCGGGTTTTAAAACGTGTACCGGATGCGGCCAGAATGTCATCACAACACTTGTGCCCCCGATCGCCTTCGCTTTCTTAATCACTTTATGAATAAGGCATTGATGGCCGAGATGAACCCCGTCGAAAACACCGATCGCCAAGATGGGTTTTTTAAAATTGAGCCTGCCTCGCCTGTGGCTCATCAAGGCGGGCTTAACCTGGCCAGAGACGGATATGACTTTCATTTAACTCCTCAAGAGAAACCGCTTCGTCGATGTTAAAAGGTCCCACTTTCGTGCGCTCGATTTGAGAAATACACCCACCGCAGCCTAAGACTTGGCCGATGTCTTCCGCAAGCTTGCGCACATACGTTCCTTTCGAACATTCCAGGCAGAATTTTACGTAAGGCAAAGAAAAATCCAAAATCTTAAGAAGACTGATTTTAATATCCCGCGACTGGCGGTCCACTTCAATGCCCCTGCGGGCAAGCTTATAAAGCCTTTGACCGTTGTGTTTGACGGCAGAAACCATGGGCGGCTTTTGTTTGATCTCCCCGGTAAATTCACGGAAAGCCTCCTCCACTTTCGGGCGGGTGATATCTTCAAAGCCAAGTTCACTAATCACATTGCCCTCGATGTCGGCGGTGGTTGTGGTTGTCCCCAGCCTCAAAGTAGCGTTGTACGCCTTATCGAAAGTGACAAATTTATTAAAAAGTTTTGTGGATTGGCCCAACAAAATCACCAAAACCCCGGTGGCCAGCGGATCGAGCGTCCCCGCATGGCCCACCTTCTTCATCTGAAATTTCCGACGGACAAAACTCACCACATCATGGGATGTTATGCCGGAAGGCTTATCAACGATCACAATGCCATTTTTATTTTGGGGAAGTGTTTTCACAGGATTTTATCAAGCTCAGTCAAGACTTTCTTGCGGGCCTCAGAGATATTTCCGCTCACCATGCAGCCGCTGGCCTTGCGATGGCCGCCGCCGCCGAAAACATAAGCGAGCTGCGCGACGTTAACACGATTCCCTTGCGAACGAAAGTTGACCCTGGTCTGCTTTGGGGTATGATCCGAATAAATGATGATGACCTCGACCCCGCGGATGGCCCTTAAAAAGGTAAAAACCTTATCCCTCACATCAAATTCTTCCGAAAATTTCTTCAAGATGTTTTTCTTAAGTTCAATACAGACCACCCTTCCTTTATAAAGGGTTTCAAAACGATTGATGACTTTGGTGAAAAGTCGAAGATCCTCAAAGGTTACCCGCTCATAAATCCGGCGATAAAGTTCGCTCACAGAAAAATCGAATTTCATAAGTTCGCCGGCCACCTTATGCGTATGAACCGTGGTGCTGTCATAGCGAAATGAGCCGGTATCTGTCATCACCCCAAGATACAAAAGCTGCGCCATTTCCCGGTTCAATCGCGCCTTGGCATATTTTAAAAAATCAAACAACACTTCTGCCGTCGATGAAGCTTGTGGTCTGATAAGGTTGAGCGTCCCGAAATGATCGTTGGTTAAATGGTGATCAAAATTGACAAGGACCTTCCCCTTCAAGATAAGATTCTTGACCTTCTCGATTCGATGAAGATCCCCGCAATCCAAGACAATGGCGACATCATAGTCCAAGGTTTGCCCGTCCTTGTATTCTTTAACCATTTCAATGGTGGGAAGGAATTGAAAACGGGAGGGCACTGGGTCGGTATTGACGACGTGAACTTTCTTGCCTAATGCTTTAAGATAAAGCGCCATCGCGAGTTCCGAAGCCAGCGCGTCCGGATCAGGATTCACGTGCGTGCTGATAAGAAAGATTTTATGTTTTTTAATCGCTTGGTGAATCGCCTTCTGACTCATGGCGGATCTCCTCGAGGGTTTGTTCAATACGGGCACTGTATTCAATGGAGCGGTCATAGATGAATTCGATCTCGGGCGTAAAACGCATACGGATCCTTTGGCCGACGAGCTTACGAATAAAACCTTTGGCGCTATTTAATCCATCTTCCGCCTTGCCGGCCTGGCTTTGGTCTCCCAGCACGCTAAAAAAAACACGCGCGTGCTGCAGGTCACGACTGACCTCCACTTGTGTGATCGACACGAATTCCAGGCGCGGATCTTTAACCTCGGAATGCACAATGAGACTGATTTCTCTTTTCATCGTTTGATTGATTCTATCGATACGACTCATGATCTTCTCCTCTTTCGTTCGCGGGAAATCATCTCCTGGGCTAGGGCAAATTCATCCTGACGCGAAATAATTTCACCGTCTATCTTCTTTGCCAATAATTTTTTAAGCGCTTTACCTACGGCGCGCCCATCCTGCAATCCCAAACGGCTCAAATCGTGACCGTTGATAGACAACCTGGCATTCTCACCTTTTATCCAATACTCCCCAATTCTGGAGCGAACTGCCGGTAATCTCGAGAGCGCCCGAACAAAAAGAATGGCTTCTCGCTTCCAAGGTCTCAATAATTCGACAACCTCACTCGGACGAACTGACCGGCGCGACAATTTTTTTATTATGTTTTTAACCTTACGCAAAATAAGAATATTATCTTTTTCGTAGTTGCTCAGATGAAATTTTGTTATCGCTTGCCGTCTTAAGGCGTGGGGCGCCGCATATAATAATGCCATACATTGGACCAACCACGCTTGTAAATTTTGTCCTTTAAATTTCCGTTGATGCCACGCCCTTTGCTCATCCACCGAGCGCATCAAGCGTTCCAGAGATCGGTCAGACTTGACACCCTTTCCTAGAAATTTCAAACCGCCTAACTGATAAAGCCGTCGGATATTTTTCCAAGGCCGCGCTTCCTTAAAATTCTTTCTGAATTCTTGAAAATACCGTGCGGGCTTGACCTTATGTTCCGCCCCTGCCTGCAGGGCTGATTTTAACAGCGAGCCTGTTTCTGCTTCAAGCTGAAATCCTAATCTCTGTTCAAAACGCACGGCGCGCAAAATTCTCGTTGGATCCTCAAGAAAGCTTTCTTTGTGCAAAACCCTGATCCTTTTATGACACAAATCTTCCCACCCGCCATAATAATCCACCAGCCTGCCAAAGTCATCCGGATTGATACAAATGGCCATGGCATTGATGGTAAAATCCCGGCGGAAAAGATCATCGCGGATCGTTCCCGGATCCACGACCGGCAAGGCGGCCGGGGAAGGATAATATTCCTCTCTCGCCGTCGCCAGATCTAACCGCAGGCGGCTGGGGAACGTTAAGGTGGCGGTCCCGAATTTTTCATGCACCACCAGTAAAGCTTTATACTTGGATGTCAGCGCCCGAGCGAAAGCAATGGCATTGCCCTCCACCACCACATCCAAGTCCAGGTTCTTTTTCTTTAAAATAAGATCCCGGACAATCCCTCCAACCACATACGCCTTTAAACCCCGACGCTGTGCTTGTTGACCGATCGCCTTTACTGTCTTCAAGAACGCCGGCGAAAATCTGTTCAACCAATGAGTCATAGTTTTAAGCCCTCGGATGAAACTCCTTATGGATGGAGCGCAGGCGCTCTTTGTCAACGTGCGTATAAATCTGGGTCGTGGAAATATCCGAGTGTCCCAACATCTCTTGCACCGAACGCAAATCCGCGCCTCGCTCCAACAAATGCGTCGCGAAGGAATGCCGGATCGTGTGCGGTTTGATGACTTTCTTAATCTTGGCCTTCTTGGCGTAGCGCTTGATGAGCTTCCAAATGCTCTGCCGGCTCATTTTTTTTCCCAGGCGACTCAAGAAAAGGGCGTTGGTGATTTCGGATTTAATCAGTTTCCCGCGGGTTAGGTCGCAATACTTCTTCACGGAACCTCGCGCCCTTCTACCGATTGGAATGATCCGTTCCTTGCTTCCTTTGCCGATGCAACGCACATACCCCATATCGAGATTCACATTCTCCACTTTAAGATTGACGAGTTCGGAGACCCGCATGCCGCTCGCGTACAAGAGTTCCAGCATCGCCTGATCGCGAACATCTTGCCAGTGACGCCCGCCGGAGGCCTTAATCATCAATTCAATCTCGGGAGGCGAAAGTACATCCGGAATTTTTTTCCATAATTTCGGAGTATCCACAAGCGCGGTGGGATCGTCTTTCGCAAGGCGTTCTCTCACCAAAAAACGGTGGAACATCTTTATCGCGGCCAGATTCCGGCTGATGGAGGTGGCCGACATCCCTCTTTGCTTTTGCTCAAGCATGTAAGCGGTCACGTGCTCTCGCTTGACTTGGGCGGCGGAATTGATTCCTTTGTCGGCCAGTGACTGAGTATATTTCACCAAATCCCAGCGGTAAGCCAAGAGAGTATTTTTAGCCAATCCCCGCTCCACAGAAATATAATTCATGAATTCCTGAATAAGATCCTTCACTCTTCAAGTCCTCTTTAATAGCTTGCCAAAAACATCATTGGCTCAAACTGCTTTCAATCGCGCTGAATTTATAATCGTTGAACATTCCATGGCCAATAAAATTCAAATCCCGCGTAATCTCAGTATAATGGCGCATCGCTGCCGGCTTTTGCAATTCTTCTTTGATATCGCTGAGTGTTTTGATGAGCTCGTTCAAACTGGTTTGTTTATCGCCTTGCAAAAAACCTTTCATTGCTTCCATCTGGACGGCCAACTGGTCGACCAAATACAACTGTTTCTTATCACTGCCCCTCATATAAACGGCCTCCTGCAGGTCCTTATGCCAAATTCTCCATAGGGAGTAATGATACCGATAGCTTTGGGCCGGAGTTTTAACTTTTTGGGGGTATTCTTCCGGCTCAAGGACCGGAACAAAATTGTTGTCCGCATCCGCGTCTTTCTTTTTCTGGCGGATGAATTTCTTCTTCAAACTTTCACATCCGCACAAACTAAAACTTGTACTGACAAAAATCCCCACCAACAACAACGACAAAAGCGACAACCTCTTTCGTCTCCCAAATGCATCATGCATGGGTCATCTCCTCGAATTCTTTTTGATTTAAGATTTTGACTCCCAATTTGAGAGCTTGGGTATACTTGGAACCTGGATTCTCTCCCACGACGACAAAATCCGTCGCCTTACTGAGACTCCCTGCGAGCTTGCCGCCTAAACTCTTGACGCGTTCACCCGCCTCTTCACGAGTCAGGCCGGCGAGTTCTCCGGTAAAAACAAATTTCTTTTCGGTCAGACGATCAGATTTCTTTTCAAACTTGGGCTCTTTCAAGTTCACACCGACAGCCTTAAGACGACCCATCAGCTTCTTGGCTGCCGGTTGATGAAAAAACTTCTTCAAGGACTGCGCCATCGTCTCGCCGACTTCGTGAATCTCTAAGAAATCATTCGTTTGAGCCTTTATCATAGCATCCATCGAACCAAAATGTTGCGCCAGAAGATACGCTGCCTTCTGGCCGATGTTAGGGACCCCCAACGCGAATAGAAGCCGAGACAACGGCTGCTTCTTGCTTTTCTCAATCTCTTCCAGAAGATTTTCAGCTTTTTTATCTTTGAATAATTCCAGAGTCAGTAAATCCGATCTCTTCAAAGAATAGAGATCCGCGAAGTCCTTAATCAGATTCTTGCGCAAAAGCTGCCCAACCACCGATTCCCCGAGGCCCTCAATGTCCATCGCCAAGCGGGAACCAAAATGCAGCAACCCTCTTTCCAGTTGTTTGGCGCAACTGGGATTGATGCAGCGATAGGCCACATCTGCTTCTTTGACTTTGGCGATTTCCCCACCGCACTCGGGACATTTCTTCGGAACTTTAAAAGGCTTTGCCTCTTTGCTCTTTGAGGATTCGACAACCTTAAGGATTTTAGGAATGACGTCTCCGGCCCGTTCCAAAAGAATTCGGTCTCCGGTTTTAACGCCGAGGCGCTTAACTTCTTCAAAATTGTGCAGCGTTGCCCGAGCAATGGTAACCCCGGCGCATTCGACCGGTTCCAGCTCAGCCACCGGCGTGAGCACGCCAGTGCGGCCCACTTGAACCTTGATCTCTTTAACCGTCGTCGTCGCCTGAGACGCCGGGAACTTATAGGCCACCGCCCAGCGCGGACTTTTCAAAGTATGGCCCAGTTCTTTCTGTCTTTGAAGCGAATTGACCTTGATGACTACCCCGTCGATCTCGTAAGGCAGGGAACTTCTTTTTTGATGAAATTCCTCACAATACTCAATAACTTCCTGAAAACTTTTGCACAAACGACTCTGAGGGTTCATGGAAAACCCGAACGCCTTGGCTTTCCTCAAGAATTCCCAGTGGGTCTTGAGCTCTGCTCCTTGTTCCAAAAGACCAAAAGAATGGATGAAACATTTAAGTTTGCGCCCCGCCGTGACGCGGGAATCCAAAAGTTTGACCGAACCGCTCGTCGCATTACGGGGATTGGCGAATAAAATCTCACCAGTCTTTTTCCTTTCTTTATTGAGAGCCTCGAAGTCTTTTCGATCCATATAAATCTCGCCGCGGACCTCCAAGAGCGCCGGGAGTTCCTGAGCGCGATCGGATTTGAGTCTGAGCGGAATGGAATGGATTGTCTTTAAATTATGCGTGATATCTTCGCCAACACTGCCATCACCTCGCGTGGCGCCCAGGACAAAGATACCTTCTTTATAGGTAAGGGCCGCGCTCACGCCATCGATCTTAAGCTCAACGACGTACTCAATGGATTGCCCAGGCAAACCTTTCAAAACGCGATTGTGCCATTCCTCCAATTCTTTGAACGAATACGTGTTATCCAGAGAATACATCTTAAGGCTGTGCCGAACGGTTGGAGCCTGCACAGCGACTTTGGTCCCGACCCGCTGAGTCGGAGAATCCTGAAGGCGCAAGTCCGGATAGAACCCTTCAAGCTCAATGAGCCGTTTTAAAAGGCGGTCGTATTCTCTATCGGAAATCGTCGGCTGATCAAGAACGTAATAACGATCGTTGTGCGCCTCAATCTCCCGCGCTAACTTTTCGATTTCCTTTTTAGCTTTCAATTTCTCGTTCATCAATTCTTGTAGATGCTACTGACTTTTTCCTTTCCAATAATGGATTAGAAGATTCTTTCATAGATTCTTCTCGACGAAAAGAAAAAGTAGTACTGCCTTCCTCTAATAACATTATTACTGACCTTTTCTTTATCAAAAACGTATGTGGTAGTCAGTATCTCGACGATTGTTCTCTTTAAAAAATCCTTTTTTGGTGGAACAATCGTCAATAAGGAAAAGGCTAGTAAAACCTGATTTCAAAATCCTGGAATTCTTCGCGAGGGCTTCCCCAATTCATGCGCTTATCCCGGATGCATCCCTCATAACGCTCATCAATTCTCTTTAAAAGTTCATCAACGGTTTTTTGCTCCCCTTCGACTGCCATCTCAACCCGGCCGTCATTGGAATTGCGCACCCAGCCTTTCAGTTTAAGGTCGGCGGCCAACCGCTTAACCGTATAGCGAAAGCCCACCCCTTGAACCGTTCCGGAATAAAAAATGTGAGCGAGGGTAAGCATGAGAAGATTTATTTAGGTTTATCTACTTATTAAGGTAAGAAAAATAATCTTTAAGCATTATTTTAAGCGCTGTTTTACCTTTGGTAGTTTTAAAATAATGTTCGCGCCTTAAAGCATCGCTTTTTGTTAGATAAGCTTCGTGGAAGATTAATTTAAAAGGTCTTCTATCTTTGGTCGAAGGAACTTCTCCATTCTGATGCCGTAGGATTCTTGATTCGAGACTATCTGTAAATCCAATATATAATTGCCAATCTTTTTGACTATGTAGGACGTAAACAAAATACATGCTCAACGAATTCCTTGATCCTGAACCAGTCGCTTGCCATGTGCCGTATGGTACATGGCTTCGCTCCGGTTCAGGACTCATAAACCACTCTCAATATTAATGGTCAACCATAAACCCGAACGAAGCGAGTGGTTTATGGTCGGGGAGGAGGGATTTGAACCCTCGACCTCAACGTCCCGAACGTTGCGCGCTAGCCATCTGCGCTACTCCCCGTGAATCCCCTTCCTGGCCACAATTTTCTGTAGTTAACAATAATCGACTGAAGTTGTTAGTCTAACATTTCAACCGAGCATCGTCAATCTTAAGAATCAATCGTTTTGATAGGTGTTTGGGTGGCTAGAAAGTGTCTTTTTTAGGAAGGATTTTCAAACTTCTTTGATGCCGAATCCAATCTCTGCTTCTGCCACAAGCTTCTCACCGACAAATGCTTGTGTGTTCAAGAATCCGGCTTTGGGTAACATTTTGATGGTCCTCACTTCGATTCTTAATTGATCTCCCGGTACTACCGGCGCCATGAATTTCGCGGTTACCTTGGCGAGATAATAAATGAGATTTTTCCCCTGCATGTTCTTGCTGTAATAAAAATAGATGCATCCTGCCTGAGCCATGGCCTCGATGATGAGAACGCCGGGCATGACCTTTTCATTGGGGAAATGCCCGACGAAAAAGTGTTCGTTGATGGAAACGTTCTTCACCGCCGTCAGTTTTTCGTTAGGCTTAATATCAACGACCTTATCAAGCAAAAGAAAAGGAAAACGGTGAGGGATGATTTTTTGGATTTCACGGACATCGAGTTCCATAGGTCTCCTAAATGAGCGCACAACTTACGGAGCCTGCAAGGCGAACGTAAGTTGTAAGCGCGAATTTACCCCAAAGCTGCGACGAATAGGAGCAGCGTGGGGTTCTAGCGCATGGTAAGCCCGCCATCGACCGTAATAATTTGTCCGGTAATATATTGCGCCCCTTCGCTTAAAAGGAATTTGACACAATGAGCAACGTCTTCCGGACGACCGACGCGTCCCAAAGGAATGTTTTTGATAATCTGCTCTTTTTGTTTATCATTAAACCCCGTGAGAATATCCGTTTCAATATAGCCAGGGGCGACGGCATTGACCCGAACGCCGTAAGCCGCGACCTCCTTGGCAAGCGCTTTGGTAAAAGCGTTGATGGCCCCTTTGGAGGCCGAATAATTCACCTGCCGCGGAAGACCAATCATTCCGCTCACCGAAGAAATATTGACGATATCCCCGCTCTTTTGTTTAAGGAACGTGACCACACACGCGCGCGACGTGTTGAAATACCCGTTCAAGTTCGTCGCAATGACCTCGTGCCAATCCTCCTGGCTCATCAGCATCAACGCCTTATCCACGATAATACCGGCATTATTAACCAGGATATCCAGGCGCCCAAATTCTTCTTTAGTTTTTTGAATCCAATCTTTGACGAGATTGAAATCCTTAATGTCCACGCAACTGGCCTTGGCCTTAACGCCTCGGGCGCGCGCCTCGACTTCCAAGGCTAAGGCCTGTTCTTCACTGTGCAGATAATTGAAGGCCACGTGGCAGCCCTCTTGGGCCAACATCATCACAATCGCCCGGCCAATGCCTCTGGAGCCTCCGGTCACAATAGCCACTTTGTTTTTAATGAAACTCATAAAAGATTTCTCCCATTTATCTCACCTTCCCCAACACCATACAGGTATTGCTGCCGTTGGGCCCACAGGCTATGACCAAAATATTTTTGACCTGTGCTGACCGCGCTTCGTTGGGAACATAGTCCAGATCGCAGTTGGGATCTTTTTCTTGGTAGTTAACCGTCGGAGGAATGAAATTCTCGTTGAGCGTGGCAAGCGCCGCGGTCGCGGCAAACGCCGGACCAACGCTGTAGCACTCTCCGACCATGGATTTGACGGCGGTCACGGGAATCTTGGCGCTGTGGCCCCCAAAAACCTCTTTGATGGCAAAGGTTTCAATCCTATCGGCGGCGGGTGTCGAATTGGCGTTGGCAAAAATGCAATCGATATCCTCGGGATTGAGTTCTGCATCCTCCAAAGTATACCGCATAGAACTAATCAAGCCTGTAGCTCGAGGATTATATTTGTTAGTGCGGAAAGGATCAAAGCACGTACCAAATCCTAGGACCTCACCCAACATTCGCGCCTCTCGATTCTTGGCATGCTCATACTCTTCCATGGCCAAGAGACACGCCCCTTCGCCCAAGGTCACCCCGTTACGCCGACGGTCAAACGGACAGTTGATAAAGCTTTCGCCCTCTTTGGAGCCGGACATAAATTTTAAAGTGTAAAAACCAAAAAAAGTCTGTATACACATCTCCTCGACCCCGCCGGCAAATATCAGCTTGGCGCGTTCATATTGAATGAAATCATAGGCATAATTCATCGCGTCCATGCTCGCGCAAAAACCGGTGGAAATCGTGGTATTGAATCCTTTGATATTACACCAGATGGAGACCTGGCTCGCGGGAGAATTGATGACGGTGTTGGGAAAAAGCGCGGGGTTCGTATAGCGCGGGCCTTCTCTTAAGGTCACTTCGTCGAATTCGGCGATGCTTTTGATGCTGCCTAAGGTGGTCCCGCAGGAAACGCCGATATCATCGGTATTTTCTTCGGTGATGGTAAAATTCGTGTCCTGGATGGCAAGTTTGGCCGCTGAGACCAGAAGGGTCGTGCTGCGGTCCAGTGTGCGTAATCCTTTGATTCCCATATACACTTTGGGATCGAAATCGCTGATCTCCCCGGCTTGATTGACACGAAATTGGGACGCGTCAAAAAGCGTGACCGGTTTATATCCGACCTTGCCACTTTTCAGCGCCTGCCAATATTCTTCGCGACCTTTGCCGTTACTGGTGAGGATCCCGGCTCCGGTTATGAGGACTCGTTTTTTCATCCCAACTTTCCTTTATAGAATACTCTCCCAATTAATTATATAGATGAAGTTAGGATAGTCAACCCTTTGACCGCCCTGAAGTGTCAACGTGGCTAAAAAAATACTTAGCCAAGATATCAGTCTCAATGTTGACCGTATCGCCGGTTCTCAAAGTCCCTAAGTTGGTCACGCACAGTGTGTGCGCGATAAGATAGACCGAGAACCGTCCCTTTTGAAGACGCCCCACGGTCAAGCTGACACCATTCACGCATACCGAGCCTTTGACGACCACGTAACATCTTAACGCCTTGTTAAGAGAGATCACCAATTCGACGTAATTTCTTTTCTTAATGACGCTGTTAACGCGCTCAACGCCATCGACGTGGCCGCTCACAAAATGTCCGCCTAAACGGTCCCCCATTTTAAACGACCGCTCCAGGTTCATCTTGGAGGCGACTTTCAAGAATTTTAAAGTCGTCGCCCGAAGAGTTTCCGCCATCACATCAAAGGACAAGGAATTTTTTTGTTTGGAGGTGACCGTCAAACATACCCCATCCACCGCCACACTATCCCCGATCTTGACTCCTTTAAGGATTTTCCGAGCCCTGACTTTTAAAACAAAAAGGTTTTCTCGACGGCGAACGTCGGTCACAACGCCTTGTTCTTCGATCATCCCCGAAAACATGTCACGATCCCATCTTAGAAGCCGGATAAGCTTCAATCAGAATGTCTTCCCCAATACGCCCAATGGTCAAATCTTTAAAGCGCACGGCCTCACCCACATGCTTCGCTTGAAACCCAACAACGGAATCAAGCGCCCGTTCATCCCCTAGTATTTTGGGCGCGAGGAACAACAACAATTTGTCCACCAGCCCCTCTTTAAGCGCGGAGCCAATCATCCGGCCGCCGCCCTCGATCAAAAGATGGGCAATTTCTCTTTTTCCCAACTCCTTGAAAAGATATTTAAGGTCAACGCCGTTATCTTTGATCGGACAGACCAAAACCGAAACGCCTTGGCGTGCCCATCGATCCCTTTGACCTCTAGAGGCTCTATGGGTTGTAGCCACAATAATATCTTCCGGCCTTGTTCCTTTAAAAAGTTTAGCGTCCAACGGCAATCGCAAATGGGAATCGACAATAATTTTTGTAAGCCGTTTATTTTTTCGCGCGGCATTCAATTGTGGGTCATCCTTAAGAGCCGTATTAATACCGACGAGAACGGCGTCGAAATCATTCCTTAACCTGTGGGCATAATCCCTGGTCTTTGGGGCGGTAATCCATTGAGATTGGCCGGCCGCGGTGGCGATCTTACCGTCCAAGGTTTGCGCGCACTTAACGGTCACAAAAGGCGTATGGGTCGTAATATACTTGATGAACCCTTCGTTGATTTTCTTAAGTTCCTTGACAAGGAAACCAACCCTCACGTTCATACCCTGCGTTCTTAAAACTTTAATCGATTTCCCATTATTAAGAGGATTGGGATCGGTCATCCCGATGACAACTTCCCTGATTCCGCAGCTGAGTATTTTGTCCACGCACGGCGGCGTGCGGCCGAAATGCGAACAAGGCTCGAGCGTCACGTACAGCGTGGCGCCTTTCGCTTTTTCACCCGCTTTCTTCAAAGCAATGACCTCGGCGTGGTCGCCGCCGCAATAATGATGCCAGCCTTCTGCGACGACTTTGCCGCCGCCAACAACCACGGCGCCGACCAAGGGATTGGGAGAGGTATTTCCTTTTGCCCGCAAAGCCAGATCCAAGGCTCTTTGCATATAAACAACGTCTTGATTCTTGCTCATTGACCCCTTAATTCCTTCAGGCGTTCCACCACTTCGATAGGAACTTTCTTTTTTCCGACGTAAGTTGTGGGCCGGTTTTTACCGTGCGCGTCAGAGCCGCCGGTGCAAACCAAATTGTGCTTGCGCGCGATGCCTTCATAAAACTCGATGGAATTGTTCGAATAATTGGGATAATACACCTCGATGCCCTGCAATCCTGCTTCGATGAAACCGGGAATCAATTCATCCCTCTGAGTGATCATCGGATGCGCCATCACCGCAACTCCTTTGAATTTTCGAATAAAAGCGATCGCTTGATACGGCGACATTGGGAATTTGGGAACGTAGGCGGGGCATTCTTCCCCGAGATAACGATCGAAGGCTTCGCGCAGCGTTGTCACCCAGCCTTTTTCCTGCAGGACCGCGGCCAAATGGGGCCTGCCGACGGATTTTGAATGCGCGCGCTCGGACACTTCCTCGGGAGTAATATTATGAATTCCCTGTTTCTTAAGCCGCTCAATCATCTCACGAATTCTTTCCCCTCGGACATTCTGAATCTTATCCAACTCCGCTTTTAAAACTTCATCTTCAAGGTCAATGAAATACCCTAAAATGTGAATGTCTTTGCCCTGGACCTCGGAGGACAATTCAATCCCAGGAATAACCTCAAGCTCGTGCTCACGGGCCCCGTATAAGCCCTCTGGGCTCTGTACGGGGCGGGCCGCTTTTTGGGTAGGGACAACACCGTCGATCGTATCGTGATCGGTAATGGCAATGGCACAGAGTTGATTTTTAAGGGCTTCCTGAACGACTTCTTCCGGGGATGAACTGCTGTCGGAGTAAAACGTGTGGATATGGAGATCCGCAAATCCTGTCACAATTGTTTTCCCTCGGGAATAACTTCGGTCTTAAAAATTTTGTCCAAGATGCCGTTGACAAACTTGCTGGATTCAAGATCGCCATATTTCTTGGCAAGCTCAACGGCTTCGTTGATGGTGACCTTCGGAGGGATGTCGGAGATGAACTTGAGTTCATAAACACCCAGACGCAGGATGTTTTTATCGATAACCGCCATGCGTTTGATCTGCCAGTTGGTAGCGTACTTGGAGATGGTCTCATCAATGGTCGTCAGGACGGCGTGGACACCAAGAACAAGACGCTGACAGAACTCCTGGATTTCTTTATCCTTCGTCTCCTCGTTCTCGTAGAATTGTTCGATGGTATGTTCTATCGTGCGATTTTTTCCGATCATGTCCGACTGATAAAGGATTTTAAGGGCCCAGTCCCTGGCCAATGTTCTTTTGCGCATAAAGAGCGGTGTATTTAAAGTTGCTGCAAGAGGTCAATCATTTCAATGGCATTGGCCGCGGCTTCCCGCCCCTTGTTGTCGCCTTTAGGGTGAGAGCGTTTCATCGCCTGATGAACCGTATCGGTGGTAAGAACTCCAAAGATGACGGGCTTATTGGTCTTAAGGCCTACCTGGGCGATTCCCCGCGCCGCCGCCTGCGCCACTAAATCAAAATGCAGCGTTTCCCCTCGGATGACAGCTCCTAAACCAATCACGGCATCGATATCTTTTCTCTTGGCAAGTCGTTCGGCCGCCAAAGGAATTTCAAATGATCCCGGAACCCAAGCAATGACCAGCTGACTGTCTTTAACGCCTAAACGGCGAAATTCGCTTAAAGCTCCGTCCAGAAGTCGCTTGGTGACAAATTCATTGAAACGGGACGCGACAATCCCAATTTTCTTGCCTTTGACGTTGGCCTTCGACGCGCTTTGCTTGCTTGAGGCCATCCTGAGCTTAGTCGAAGGGTTAATTTTTCCCTCTAAAATTTTAAGCATAAAAGCGCACGGTGATTATAACAAATGCCCGAGTTTATCCTTCTTCGCCTTTAAATAATTCTCGTTAATCGCATGACTTGGAATTTTCAGCGCCACCCGCTCGGCCACCGAAAGACCGTAACCTTCCAAGCCAACGATTTTGCGCGGATTGTTGGTAAGCAGTCGAAGCTGCTTGACACCCAGATCCACGAGAATCTGCGCGCCAATCCCATAATCCCGCAGATCCGCCGCGAATCCCAACGCCTCATTAGCCTCGACGGTATCCATGCCTTTATCCTGCAGGTTATACGCCTTCATTTTATTGGCAAGACCGATGCCTCTTCCCTCTTGACGCATATACAGCAGAATTCCCGAACCGTTTTCCTGGATGGCTTTAAGCGCGGCGTGCAGCTGGGCGTTACAATCGCAGCGCTTGGAACCAAAGACATCTCCGGTCAAACATTCGGACTGCACGCGCACGAGTTCCGGAATCGTTCCGTCGACTTTTCCTAAGACCAGCGCCACATGGCACACGCCGTCCACTTTTGATTCATAACCGATCATCTTGAATTCGCCGTGATCGGTCGGCAGCACCGTTTCCACGCAACGCTCAACCAATTTCTCGTTCTTGCGGCGGTATTCAATGAGACTGTCAATCGTGCAAATTTTAAGATTATGCTTCTTGGAGCATTCAATAAGATCTTGAGTTCTGGCCATAGTTCCGTCGAGATTCATGATCTCGCAAATGACCCCAGCCGGATAAAGACCGGCTAAGTCCATGAGATCAACGGAAGCTTCCGTGTGACCCGCGCGCACCAAGACACCGCCTTTCTTGGCTCTTAAAGGGAAAAGGTGTCCGGGGGTGACAAGATCCGCAGGCTTAGAAGCGGGATCAATTAAAACCTTGACCGTCTGCGCACGGTCAAAGGCGGAAATTCCCGTTGTCACTCCTTGGACGGCATCCACCGAGATGGCCCAACCCGTGTTGCATTTCTGGTGCTTCTGATTGAGCTCATCCTTCATGGGATACAGATTCAATTCATTGAGCCTCTCTTCTTCCATGGGAACGCAGATGAGGCCTCGGGCCTCTTTGGCCATAAAATTGATGTCCTCGGGCCTCACGAATTGAGCGGCGATGAGAAGATCGCCCTCGTTTTCCCGGCCTTCATCATCAATGACGATGACCATCTTGCCGTTTTTGAGATCTTGGATAATTTCTGGAATGGTGTTAAGCATATGCCTGCCTTTTGTAAATTTCTTAAAAATGGAGCCTCTAAATTATCCCCTGCTTCGCTTCAATATTTTCATGTTGGAGCTTCGCAGGGTTATCCGCCAAAAATCTATTGGGCGACATCCGCCGAAGTTCTCCTTCGCTAAAGCTTCGGAGGAATCCCGCCGAAGCCTTGGCGAAGGCGGACTGAACGCGAAAGCAATTCAGCGAAGGCGGACAAAAAAATCCCGAACATTAAGACTATTCGGGATTATGGGATAGACCTCTCCCCTTTTGTTTGCTTTCTCCCATCTAGACTATCACTATTGGCTCAGGAATCTCACCCGATCTGCTAACCCCCTACAGCCCCGTTACTTGTTTGCACAAGCAAACAGCGGGGTAAGACGTAGGGGTGCTCGTAGGCTTAACTCCCCGCCGACTGTCTGACGGCGGGGGGATTACTACCAGCTGGGAATTACACCCAAATCCCTTGAGCCGCTGCGGCACAATAACTTAGCAACTCATAAGGATATCCCGAAAGCGGTGGTAATATATTCTAATTATTAGCCCTTGTCAAGCGATTTGTCCTCTTCTATAATGAATCTCATGTATTTGGAAGAAACAATAGCCCGCTTGCTCACCCGACGGAGAAAATCGTTGAGCTTGGCAGAATCCTGTAGCGGCGGCCTTCTAAGCGACCGGCTCACCAACATTCCCGGTAGCTCTAAGTTTTTTAAAGGCGCAGTCATTGCCTACAGCAATAGCGTCAAGACAAGCCTACTGAAAGTTCCTCCTCTGCTTATCAAAAAACATGGGGCGGTAAGTTTGCCGGTGGCCGAACACATGGCCCAAAGCGTCCGGAAGCTTTTCAAAACAGACTTTGGGGTGAGCATTACCGGAATCGCCGGTCCTACCGGAGGAACTAAGACTAAACCTATCGGCTTAACCTTCGTTTGTGTTGCGGACAAAAAGAAAACCCTTTGTCGAAAATTCCTTTTTAAGGGTTCAAGAACCTCAATCAAAACCCAAGCCACGACCCAGGCGCTAAAAATCCTTCTTGAATTCTGAATCATGCTGCGCACGTTCATTGCCGTTGAATTAGATCCCGCCATTCAAAAAGAGCTCAAATCCATCCAAGATCATCTCAAAAAATCCGCGGCGGATGTTACATGGGTCAAGCCGGAGAATATCCACGTGACGCTGAAATTTTTGGGAGAAATTTCGCCGGAAAAAGCGGAGATTGTAAAAATCGTTCTCAAAGAAACACTCTTGGGCTTTCAAGCATTTTCATTTGAGATGACGCATCTGGGGGCGTTTCCTAAAGTGGAAAACCCGCGCATCATTTGGGCAGCCATTGACGCTCAAGAGAAAAATCTTTCAGGCATGACAAAACGACTGGAACAGAATTTGGAACAGGCAGGATTTAAAAAAGACGATCAGGATTTTGCACCCCACATCACGTTAGGCAGACTGAAAACTTCAACTCAAAAATTCGCGCTCATAAAAGCGATCAAGGCTTTTAACTTAACACAGCCCTTGATTCAGGAAGTTACGAAGGTTTCTCTTTTCAAGAGTACCCTGACCCCGCAAGGCCCGATCTACGAAGCGCTGGATTGTATTGATCTTAAAAAAGCCGAGCCAGCCGTATAATACAGAATCTTTAAAGTTAGGGCCATGCTACCGTTTTAAACGCATCGGCAACTCATTTGTTCTTAGGTGTTCTTAGGCGGATAAAATACACCCAGCACTATACATATCTGCCGGAACCGTTTCAAATTGCCAACGTAGAAATAAACATTCTTCTTTTCGGTATTGGCTATATCAAGCCATCTTTCTTCAATTTTCTTGGAAGGTTTTAATGAAATGAGGTGATAGAAAAATTGGCCAATCCAACCTTTAATATTATGCTTTTAGGTACCTGATCTTCTTCCCCGCGATTTAAAATCATGGACCAGTTATGATTTCTGCCCTTCTTGTCGAGTGATTTAACTTTTAGCTTGAGTAAGGTCTTATTGTTCTCAACAAAAACTGGAATGACCTCTAAGGCAAAAAGATTCCTCTCAATGTTTATGGTTGTTCTATAAGTTGTTTGATTCGTATAATCATTAGAGAGAGTCCAAAAAATTGTTGCGACAGGGTCTCTTGTATCAAAATCAATGTCTTCTTTATACCCTCTCCTTTCCATAAATAAATCATCACGGTGGTAGATTATTTTTCGTCCCAGCTTGCCCTTTTTTAGCTTCATTAAGTCAGTTTGCTCGAACTCAACGGGAAATAAATCATTTGCAGTTACCAATGATGTCAATTTAAACCCTATCCGATTCCCCGAGATTCTTTGAAGCCATATCCAAGGCTTTAATTCGATCGAAATCCGGCAAAGCTTCTGGCCATCTCGTAGAAATATCCCCTCATTCCTTAGATACAAATACCCTAATTGTATTCCGAGAAACTTTATTTTGAAAATGTGTTCTCCCTGAGGAATATAACGTGGCTCCCCTTGTGCCGCTTTTGAAGCATGATGATCATACGGAAATTTTGAATCAATCCATTGTCGGATTTCATATTTGGTGTTGGCAAAGTAGGTTTGTTGATAATCTCCCATTTTAAATCTGGCTAAATTGAATGACTCATCTTGCGGGATAGCAAAATACCATTTTTTGAAATCATAAATATCAAAACCCCCATACCTTTCAACCCGACGCCCTTGTTTTAATGACCAGTATGTTTTTCCTTGGTCAATAAGATTAACTTGGCGGTGGAGTATATTATCAATCCGCAGCGACTCACTATCACCATCAAAGCTATTCCCATATATTTCCCAAGCATCTTCTTTTTTTAGATTGGCAGGCCATCTAAAATTAGAAAGGGCGTCATCATTTTTGAAATCATAAGTTATTTGCCCGGACTCACATGTCTCGTTAATTCTGATTCTTTCTTTTGGAATCTCTAGTAATGACCCCAACGTTATTCTTAAGCTTTCATAGCCGTCCATTTCTTGATCCTTCAAGAATTTCTGTGCCCAGTTTTCCAAATACGACATCCGACTGACGCCTTGAAGGCATAAAATACTTTTATTGATTGAATCTCCCTTGATTGCCAGATCGTGTTTAATATACTGTGCAATCATAATATCATCATACTTCCAGTGATAATCGGCCGCAAAACTTCTTATGCTTCGTTCATGTATAGCTTGAACATTGATTACAGCAAAACAAGCCAATGAACAGCCAACGACAAACCGAAAAATACTTTTGTAGAATCCTTCAAGGCGATTGGAGATAATCTCGCCTAAAAATACAGCCAACACAACGGCAAAAATCGGAGAAAGATAGACCAGATACCGGGAGGGCATTTCGTTAAGGCGGGAAAGAAGATAAGGAAATATCAACATATACCAAATAATAAAAACGCCAAATTTTTTATTACGATAGATAACATGGCGGGTAAATGTATACATGATCACCATTGATAGGGTAGTCAAAATCCACATTGTGGCTCCTGAAGGTAGAGGCATAACCTGCCATCGCAAAGCTATATTGGAAGGGGTCAATGTGTCTTGCGGGAAAAGCCAGAGATACAGACATAAAATGAACGCAAACGGAATGATTAACCAGAAATAGTATATTCTCTGTAAATTTCTTCTAACCATAGACCACAACACAAAGATTAAACCGCTCAATGCAATTAAATTTTCCATGTTCAAAAAGGCACTTAGGACATCGGCTCGATTCCCAGTAATCAAAATTAAAATTTGATACCATGAAATAAGTAGAAAAAATGGGAGCCAACGTTTAATTTTAAAATAAAAATCCTTCCTTGAGCTACTAGTGAAAACTGTATGTATTCCAATAATTAGTGGGACAATCAATACGGACAACCTCATGAATGATGCCAGAAAGGCCAAGCCGTATAATCTTAAATTCAAGCCCAATTTTCCTCCTAAGTCCTGTGTTGCACTACCCTCCTTATTGAGCGTTTGAAGATATTTATAAATGAATAATAGTATCCAGAATACACCGAGGATATGGTGTGTGGCCATCGGCCATAAATAAGCATGATAATGTCCATAGAAGGTCAAGTAAATTAAGCCGGCAATACTGGAGGTAAATAATGAACAGTTAAGAGCCCGCGATAGGATTTGATAAATAATGACGCCGTTGGCTAAATGAAGCAAGCATGCAGGAAGGGGATAAAGAAAGAAATTATATCCGAAGATTAATTTTAGAAATGCGAAATATAAAGCATCAAATAACGTCAGTTCAGGCAGATGAAACGACTTCAACAAAATCAGCCAAGAATTTCTTTCATTTAAAAAGTGATCAATGACGGGAAAAAACCAGACCAGATCGTCCTCAAGGTATGTATGACTGATTCTCCAATAGGTAGCTTTCCATAAAACAAATACTACTATCAAAAAGATGCCCAAAGGTTTTAAAAAAGTTTTATTAAAAACCTCTAGCACGCATTTTTTGATATTACCGCTTACCATATCGAAATTTTCCCAACCATTAGTTAAAAATTTTAACATAAATAATAACCAACGGTTATTATTTATTATGAAAATACACTCTAATAGTTTGTGGTGTTGATTGGGATTGATAGTTATCATGTCTGGCAAGGAGGTTTTCGATAAAAAATCCTTACCAGATGGCAGGAAAAAGAATCCGACTTTAGATACACTGAACAAAATTGCGGAGGCGCTGGAAGTACGGCTTAGCGAGTTTTTTCAGCCAATGACAAACAGGCCGGAAGATGCTGAAGGAGCCTCAAAGGAACTAAAAAGGCTTCTAAGTAAAAAAACTTTAAGGATGCCAAATTGTTATTGACCATTTACAAGGTGATCTGTGAACACTCCCAGACCAAAAGCAAAAAATAAAATTATTCTTAGCAAGACCTTATCTACGAAGTGTTCGAACACATCGAACTCAAAAAATAAAATTCTATTTTCTCTCCCTCATCTTTACCAAAAGCCTGAGGATTTCCAGATACAACCAGACTAAAGTCACCATCAAGCCAAAGGCGCCGTACCATTCCATGTATTTGGGCGTTCCTTGCTGGCTACCTTTTTCAATAAAATCAAAATCCAAAACCAGATTGAGCGCCGCAATCACAACGACAACAACGCTAAAACCAATTCCCAATGGACCACTGTCGTGGATATAAGGAACATGAACGTTAAAAAAACTCAAGAGCCACGTCACCAGATAAATCACGGCAATGCCGCCGGTCGCCGCGACAACCCCCAGCTTAAAATTCTCCGTGGCCTGAATCAACCGCGATTGATAGGCGAGTAAAAGACATAGAAGCGTTCCGCAGGTCAAGGCCACCGCCTGGATCACAATCCCCGCAAACTCTCTTTCCATCAAAGCGGAAATACCGCCCAGAACGAGCCCTTCTGCAAGCGCGTAAAGAGGCGCCGTTACCGCCGACCACTCTTTTTTAAAGATGGTAACAAAACCGAACACGAGCCCGGCGATAAGCCCGACCATCACATAACCGCCCACCGCCGCGACGGCCGGTTGCGAGGCTTGATCAAACACCGTTGGCGCCTGCAGCACCTTATTCCAAATCCAGGAAGCCGTGAGCAAAAGCAATCCCAAAAGCACAAACGTCTTGTTCACCGTGCCCTGAATGGTCATCGATTCTCCTGACGCGTAGGAGCGCGCCGATGAAAACGCCTGATCATTAAGTGCCGGATTAGATGTCCTCATCATAGCCATGGTCAACCTCCTTTAAATGACGTCCTGACTTACGGACGTGTGAAACACCGAACGTAAGTCAGTGACGGAATTTACCCCAGCACTTATTTTACGACGCGGTATTAAAGCCAAAATAAGTGCTGGGTTCTCAAAAAGATTTACCGCCCGATATCCCAAGCGCAATATGCATGATAATATTGGTGTAAAGTCCGGCCATAAGATCATCCATCATGACCCCTGCCCCACCGGGCAAAGACTCAAATTTATTGATGGGATAGATTTTGAACATATCCAGCGCCCGAAAAAGAAAGAACCCTGTGAAGATGACGCCCCAAGTCAAAGGCAGCATAAAAAAAGCGAGGAAGACCCCCGCGACCTCATCGATCACAATACAGGACGGATCTTTTTCTTTTAAATGCTTTTCCATTTGATCACTGCTGATAAAACCTAAAAATGTGATGAGAAAAAAAAAGAGAACGTAGAGGTCTTTATGAGGACACAGGAAATACACCAGCATAACGCCCAAAGCGCTCGCCGCGCTTCCCGGGCACAGCGGTATATATCCCACATAAAAAAACGTTGAGAAAACGGCGGAGAGTTTATTCGACATGGATGAGTTTGCGGTTATTCCAAAGATAAGAGATCCCCGAAATCAAGGTCAAGATGACCGTAACCAGCATTAAAACATCAATACAGGAGCGCCACCAACCCTCAACCTGATAGGACCAGCTGTTCATGTTGGTCAGAAATTCTTTAACCACGATGAAGACTAAAATAAAAAGAACAGCCACGATCTGAGACACGGTCTTGTGTTTACCGCCCTTTTCAGCCGCGAGCACCTTGCCCTTGGTCAAGGCAAAGACCCGTAAACTCGTCACCACGATCTCTCTGCCCAGGATCACAATCACCATCCAGTCGACCACAACCTGCATGCGGACAAACGCCAAAAACGCCGCCAGGATAAGAAATTTGTCGGCGATAGGATCCATCAATTTCCCAAAATCGCTGGTGAGACGATATTTTTTAGCCACGTAACCATCAAAATAATCCGTCAATGAGGCGACTGTGAAGATGACGGCGGCCATGACCATCGGGACAAGACCGTTTTGGGCGATGAAATAGATAAAGATAAAAGTGAGGATGATCCGCGAAATCGTGAGCTGGTTGGGCAAGTTCATAGCACTTCTGCGGTAAGATCGTATTCGTAAGAATCCGTAACGGTCACTTCAACAAAATCTCCCGGCTTGAGTTTTTTAGAACTATGGACGTAGACAAGGCCGTCCACCTCCGGCGCGTCGAATTCGCTGCGCCCTAAATAGACCCCTTCTGTTCCATTTTGTTTTTCATCAATGAGGACTTTGAGACGCTCTCCCAAGAAACGCGCCTCAACTGCTTTGGCGATTTCTCTTTGTTCGCGCATCAAAATGTCCAGCCGCTCTTTTTTGATTTTTTCTGGCACCTGGTTGGGATAACCATACGCGGGCGTCCCTTCTTCTCTGGAATAAACAAACACCCCGGCGCGCTCAAAGCGGGTTTCCTTGACAAATTGAAGAAGCTCGGTAAAATCCTGCTCGGTCTCACCTGGAAAACCGACAATGAAGGTCGTGCGCAAGCTCCCGCCGGGAACTTTCTTTCTGATGGTTCGAATGAGGTTGCGTGTCGCTTCTTTCGTAATGCCGCGGTTCATCCCCTTTAGCATCGGGTCACTGATATGTTGAAGCGGCAAATCAATGTACCGGCAGATTTTAGGCTCCGAGGCTATCACCTCGATGAGTTCATCGTCCACATGCGCCGGGAACGCGTACAACAGACGGATCCATTGGATATTTTTCAGCCCCGACGCCATTTCTCGAAGAAGCCGGGCGAGAGATTTTTTCTTGTAGATGTCAATGCCGTACGCCGTGATATCCTGGCCGACGATGTTGATTTCTTTGACACCCTTTTCATCGAGAGCCTTCACCTGCGCCAAAATGGTTTCAATAGCGCGCGAGGAAAATTTTCCTTTGATATTAGGAATGGCGCAGAACGAACACTTATTAAAACAACTTTCGCAGATCTTAACGTACGCAAAATGCGATGGGGTGAGATAAACCTGTTCGGGATTATTGATCTTATCTAAAGCCGGCGTGCCGAGGAAGGCATCAACTTCCTTGAACTCTTGGGCGAGCTCAAGACCATAACGCTGGGCGAGACACCCGGCCACAATCACTTTCTTGAGCTTACCCTGTTTTTTTAATTCGACAAGATCAAGAATCACATCGATAGATTCCTTGCGCGCATCTTCGATGAAAGAACAGGTGTTGACGATCGCGACATCGCAATCGTTGATGTCGACCAATCGATGGCCGTTCTTTTTAAGGCGACCCAGCATGTGCTGTGAATCGACAAGATTCCGCGCGCAGCCGAGATTAATCATCCCCACACGCGAGCCCTGGGATTTGCGTTCATTGAAGAAATCCTTGGTGGTACGGATGGCCGAAAGGGTTGAAAGAACTTTTTTATTTTTTAACCGAGAGTCCATTTTTCGTGACCACAATTTTATTGGCGAGCCGGTCTTCCCTTCCCAAGCTCCCTAGCATTTTGCCGTTAAGTTCAAATTCCAACTGGTTGATGTTCCCACCGGAAATCTCGATAGATTCATTCGCCACCCAGGTCTCCGCCACACCTTTCTTAAGGGTCGATTGAAAGACCGTCTCTTTATCCGCTTTCACCTTAAGCCAGGTGTTCTTTTTTGCGCGCACCGTCAAAGCGATTTTCTTAGCAGTTTTTGCTAAAGAAGTTGTCGCGGGCGTCGAAGCAGAGGAAAACGTTTCTGCTGGTTTGGCCGCAGGAGGAACTGTCTGTTTACTCGTCGACTTGAGAGCGTTTTCGGGATTCGTCTTTGGGCCCTTGTCTTTCTTGATTTTGTTTGCCCCTTGGCGAATATTTTTCTCCACATTTGCGACATCCGATTTCTTAAAGGGAACTTTCTTCATCAAAAAAGCCACCATCTTAAACAATAAGAGGCAAACAATCAAAACAACCAGCGCCCCGGTGACCATCTTAACAATAAATTCTCTTTTCTCCTCTGCCTCCGATGGCCTTGGGAAATTCTTAATAGACGTACGGTAGATAGGATTTTCTTTGGCGGGCTCCTCCGTATCACTCATGGGGGACAGGTCCACTCCTAAATAGTGGGCATACATCTTGATGAATCCTTTATAATAAAAAGGAGAGAGTGTCCGGATCTTGTAGCCTTCTTCAATGGCTTTCAAGGCATCCATCGGGATTTTGGTTCCCTCGTGGACCGCTTCCAAAGAGATGCCCTTTTTTTCACGCGTTTCTTTTAAAAATTTAGCCTGTGGACTGGGGTGATCCATTTTTTTTGTTGGGGTTCATGTTTTGAATGAGCCACTCCTCGCGGTTGATGAGGATGTCGCGGGGTTTACTGCCAACGTAAGGCCCCACCAGGCCGTTCTGCTCCATAAGATCGATGAGCCTCGCCGCGCGGGTGTACCCTAAGCGCATGCGTCTTTGCAGAATGGAGACCGAGGCCTGATTGGTTTCCATGACCAGCTTGACCGCCTCGTCGTAGAGTTCGTCCTTCTCTCCCATGACAACTGAAGAAGATTGACTTTGGCTGTTAAGGATGGTGTCATCGTAGACAGGATTCTGCTGAAGTTTGATGAAATCGATAACTTTCTGGATTTCTTTATCAGAGACATAACTGCATTGGCCGCGGGTGGGCTTGGAATCGCCGGGCCTCATAAAAAGCATGTCGCCTTTGCCTAAAAGATTTTCCGCGCCGTTCATGTCCAGAACGGTCCGCGAGTCCACTTTGGAAGCGACCTTAAAAGAAATTCTTGCCGGAAAATTTGCCTTGATAACACCCGTAACAACATCCACCGAGGGCCTCTGGGTCGCCAGGATCAAATGGATTCCGACCGCCCGCGACAACTGGGCCAGGCGCGTAATCGAACTTTCCACTTGTTTGGCGGCCACCTGCATCAAGTCCGCCAACTCATCGATAATGATAACAATGTAGGGAAGTTTTAAACCCTTTTCATGATATCCACTAATATTACGAACGCCGGTGTCTTTGAACAAACCATACCTCGACTCCATTTCCCCTACCACCCAATTCAAAGCGGCGGAAACTTTCTTGGCATCGGTGACCGCCGGGCAAAGACAATGAGGAAGATCGTTGTAAGGGGTGAGTTCCACCATCTTCGGATCGACCATCAGAAATTTAAGCTCGTCGGGGGAAGCGTTAAAGAGTATCGACATGATGATGCCGTTGACACAGACGGTTTTTCCGGAACCGGTGGTCCCCGCGATCAAAAGATGCGGCATTTCAGCCAAGTCCGCGATCAAAGGCTGCCCCGCGATGTCTTTCCCCAAAGCCAGCATCAATTTCGATCCGGAATTGCTGAACTTACTTAAGGAAAGAACATCTTTTAAATAGACCGCGCTGGAAGCGCCGTTGGGGATCTCTATGCCCACGCGATTTTTTCCGGGAATCGGAGCGACAATCCGCACCGTTTGAGCCCGCATCGCCAAGGCAATGTCATCGGCGAGCGTTGTGATTTTTCCCACTTTGACACCGGGCGCCGGTTCCAGTTCATAACGCGTGATGACGGGTCCGCGCTCAATGTCATCCACGCGCACCGACACGCCAAAATCCGCCAAAGTCTCTTCAAGGATCTTCGCACCTAGCGCTAGGTCATCCTGGAGTTTACTAGCAACAATCGACGGCGGATCCTGCAAAAGCTCCAAAGAGGGAAGCTGGTAATTCCCTACGACTTTGGGTTGTTCTCTTTCCTTTTCTTTCTTGGGAAGATCTTCCTTAACGATTTGAGCAATCTTAATTTGCGGCGCGCCTCGCGGCGACGCGGGCGCAGCCGCGGGTTCGCCTCTCGCTGAGGCCACGGGTGGTTTAAGAAAGGTTTGCTTATGATCGAACCTCGGCAAAGATTTTTTAACAGTGACAATCTTTTCCTTCTCTTCTCGTAACCTTCGGGACAAAAAAGATGCGAATTCTTTGAACGCGTTCGGGACTTTCAATAAAAGCGGCGAGACCAGGAATTCGCCGATGACAATCATGGTCAAAAGCCCCAAAGTGAAAAGCACGATGAATGAACCCGTTCTTCCTAAGTATTGGATCAGAAAATCAGAGACGCTAAAACCGACGATCCCCGAACGGTCAAACCGCAAGGTATTGACCTGCGAACCCAGCATGCTAAAAAGCGCGCTCAAGACGCAAAAAAGGACAAGGAAACTGACGAGCTTGGAAAACGTGAAATTCAGATCCCGTGAGGCAAACTTGTTCCAGCTCCAAAAGAGCGTGAAAACCACGACCGCGTATGAGCTGTAACCGAACACAAAAAGCAATGCCCCGGCCATATAAGCTCCGACGATACGAATGAGATTCTGGGCCGGAACGTTAGGCTGAGATGTAAACCAGGAAAGGTCTTCGGGGGTGTAAGACAGGAGACTCGCGAGAAGAATCAAACCGACGGCCAAGACAATGATAGCCTTGATTTCGTTAATATGTTGCTGTTTCATTCGGCTTGTTTTTTACTCAAATTCATCCGTTTCATTTGATCGATTTCAATCAATTTCACTTTGAATTCATCGCCGACTTTAACTGCCAAACTGACATCCTTCACAAATTCTTTTGAAAATTCCGAGACATGCACAAGCCCCTCTCGCCCGGGCAGGAATTCGACAAAGGCCCCAAAGTTCATCACCCGGGTGACTTTGGCATGGTAGGTTTTCCCCACGATGGGTTCTTCGGTCATGCTGTTGATAAAGCGCACGGCCTTGTCCATGGCCTCTTTGTTGGTAGAGGCCACCATCACCTTGCCGTCGTCCTCAATATCGATAGAGCTGACACCGGTCTCCTCAATAATCTTGCGGATCATCTTGCCGCCGGGACCGATGATCTCGCCGATCTTCTCGGGATTGACCTGGATTGTGGTAATTCTGGGGGCATAAGAAGAAAGCTCCTGACGCGGAGTCGAAATGGCCGCGTACATCTTATCAAGAATCACAAAACGGGCCTCTCTGGCCTGTTCCATGCCTTTGACCAACAAATCAAGGCTGATACTCTTGATCTTAAGATCCAGTTGAATGGCGGTCACCCCTTTGCGTGTTCCCGCAATCTTGTAATCCATATCTCCAAAATGATCTTCCACCCCCATAATATCGGTCAAAAGAATAGAATCTTTCTCTTTTTGGGCGGAAATAAGGCCGATGGAAATTCCGGCCACCGGACTTTTAATCGGGACACCCGCGTCCATAAGACTTAAGGTCCCGGCGCACACCGTCGCCATGCTGGAAGAGCCGTTCGATTCAAGGATTTCTGACACCACGCGGATCGTATAAGGGAACTCATCCTTGGTCGGCAGAACCGGTTGAATAGCCTTGGCCGCTAAAGCCCCATGACCGATTTCCCTTCGGCCGGGTCCGCGCATGGGTTTGGTTTCCCCAACGCTAAACGAAGGGAAATTGTAATGCAGCATAAAATTTCTGTAGGATTTGCCATCGAGCGCTTCGATCATTTGCTCATCCAGGCGGGTTCCTAAGGTTGTCACCGACAGACTTTGGGTTTGACCCCGGGTGAAAAGACCGGAACCGTGGGTCCGGGGAAGAACATTCACCTCGCAAGAAATGGGACGGATGTCTTTGAACCCGCGACCGTCGGTCCTTCTTTTCTCATGAAAAGCGATGCGTCGGACTTCCTCGTACTCGATCTTCTCAAGGATGATCTTGATGTCGCCGGCAGAAACTTCGTCCCTTCCATCGTCCTTGAATTCGGCAAAGACTTCCATGTCGCTCGTCAACTCATCCAAAAGCTCGTTTAAAGCCTCTTCGCGTTCTTCCTTCTGACCCAAACGATAAATCTCGGCGAGCTTCTTGGCGGAAAGTTCCTGAACCTTTTTGAAGAGTCCGGGGTGATGCTCCTTAAGAATCACATCGGCCTTTTTCTTGCCGATGGACTTGGCTAATTCCCATTGGATAGCGGCGATCGGCTGCAGGGCTTCGAAAGCGAACTTCAAGGCCTCCTGGATTTTGGATTCGGGAACCTCATTCGCTTCTCCTTCAATCATGATAATACCATCTTTGTGTCCTACCACGGTCAAATCCAAAGGACTGGTTTCTCTTTGTTGATACGTCGGATTGATGATGAACTTGTCGTTCTCAACGCCGACTCTTACGGCGCCCAGGGGGCCATGGAACGGGATATCGGAGACAACCAAAGAGGCTGAAGCCCCTACGAGGGCGAGCACATCCGGATCAATTTCTCCATCGGAACTAAGAACCGAGGCCACCACCTGAACTTCGTAATAAAAACCTTCCGGAAATAGGGGCCGAATGGGCCGGTCGATGACGCGGGCCGAAAGAATTTCTTTTTCCGTTGGACGGCCTTCTCTTTTAAAAAATCCGCCCGGGATTCTTCCCGCGGCATAGGTTTTTTCCTGGTACTCCACCATGAGAGGGAAGAAGTCCGCTCCCTGTTTGGGACGGCTGGACATACAGCTGGTGACCAAAACAATCGTTCCGCCGCAGGTGACCGTCACGGCCCCGTTGGCTTGTTTCGCGAATTTTCCGCTTTCAATAATTAAATTCTGGGCCCCATAGGGAATTTCAACACGCCCTAAGTTCATATTTACCTCATTTACGTAGGTTGAGTTTATTGATGGTCTCTTCGTACTTCTGGGGATCAGACTTCTTTAGGTAGGCTAAAAGACGTCTTCTCCGGCCGATCATGACGAGCAGTCCGCGGCGGGAGTGGAAATCCTTACGATGAGTCTTGAAATGTTCGGAAAGATAATTGATCTTCTCGGTCAAAAGCGCGATTTGCACGACCGGAGAACCCGTATCCTTCGTGTGAACTTTAAAATTATCAATGATTTCGTTCTTTTTTTCCTTAAGCAAAGCCAATTCTTACTTTCCTCCTTCTTGCCTCTTGAACTTATGTTCTCAATTTTAACGTCGATATTATAACTGGGTGACTTTCAATAGTCAAGTTTTATCCGCCTTCGCTAAAGAGCTTTCGTCCCCGCTTACCTTAAATTTTTAAGAAAAAGTTGGGACAGTCCTTGTTTCATCTTTAAAAATTTTAATGAAAACAAGGACGCCTTTAGCTTCGGCGGACTTCGTCCAAAGATTCAGACGGATAAAACTCGGCGGAGCCAAACACGTTAAGCCTGTCTGCCGACAGGCAGGTATTTGGCAAAGCCGAGTATTTAAGGCTTCGTAACATCTGTCGAAGAACTTTTTAGGCGATAAATCATCAAGGAGGAAGTTTCTCGGACCGGACGGTAATATTTAAGAACAAGATCCCTGACTTCGTCATACATCGCCTTATTCTTGGGAATTTTGAAATAGACGTCTGGAAACCATGGCCCCAGATCTTTGAGAAGTACGGCGTAGCGCGGAAGGGTCTTTTTTAAGACGGTGAGCAGCTCTTCATGCCACTGGTCTTTGAACCAAGAGAAGGTGACCATCGGGAAACGTCCGACAAAGGGGCGATCCGCAAAGAAATGATAACTCCCCAGTTCAGGGAACATAAAGACCGTCTCCCCCGGGGAAGTGTTCTCATCAAAAAATCCGACCACGTCCATGATCTCTTGGGCTTGCTCGGCGGGGACGGTCACGCCCTTCGCCCGTTTCAGCTGAAGGATTTCTGTTTTATACCCGGCCAAGGGCTTCAGGAGCTCTGTATTTTTCCCCATTAAAACATTTCTCACGAATTTAAAAGCGTAGAAACGATGGTTGTACCTCTGGATCGCATATCCTAGGGAGCTCAAGAAAACCACCGCAAGACAGATCTTAAAAGCGTTGACGAAAAATTTTCCTCTGAATCGCTCCCAGCTAAAAATCAAAACCCGCTCTATCAAAAAAAAATAAAGGATTTTTTCCGGCTGCAAGGCCATCTCGAATTGCGACCCCTGGATGGCGCGAAAAGCTGTATTGTACATGACTAGCCCGTAGCCGCCCAAACAGACGACCGCCGTATCAATTCGAGTCAAACTCTTCTGCCGAAAGAAAAAAATAAGATAAAAAGCCCACGCTAGGTAACAATACCCCGGGGTCATCTGCTTGAAATTCGCGGAGGCTGGGTTGATCATGGCCCCCAACGCCTCCCCGGAATTGTTGGGGATCTCGGAAATAAAATTCAGGTTGATGACTTTTTCCATCCGGGTCACCACCGTCCAGACCGATTCCAGGTAAGGCCCCAGGGAATTTGTCGCGACAAGAAAGATCAGGTACGGAACGGCAACCGCAAGGATACCTCCCGCGTAACGCAGGGCGCCTTTTAAGAGCGGTTTTCGTTCGTGGGTTTTGGCAAAAAACGCGAACAAAAACCCCAACACAACACCAAGGATGGAACAAGCCCCAATCTCAACGCTGGTCAAGAGGCTTAAGGAAGATCCAACGCCCGCCCAGAACATCCAATGGGCCCTTCCCTCTTTGAAGTATTTGACGGCAAACCAGAGTGCCAGGAGTCCAATGGCATACCTCATCCCGCCCCAATAGGTAAAAACCACTCGCGGGAACGTGCGGGCGATTAAGACCAGAACCATCAGGTAAAAAATGACCCGGGTCCGACAAAATTCTTTAGCCAATAAAACGCAGAGCCACAACGTCAACACGGTCCCAGCGTAAAAATACGTACTGAGCACGGCAACGTGATCGCCGAACATCTTCATGAGCGCTGCCGGCAGATATAATTCGAGGGGGCCGCGCAAATGGAAGAAATCTCGAAAAGGAATGTGCCCTTTAAGAATCGCATCAATCCCCGGCAAATACAATCCCAACTCGTAAAGATTTAACTTCTGCTGCAAATAAAAAGGCTGCCAGGTGATAAGCGTCGCAAACGTAAGAAGAAAAAAGATATCCCGGCCGACAGGAACATCCTTCACCCACCGGGTCCAACGGGGATTTAATGACATAGGGAAATCACTCTTTAAAAGGCTTCTGGTTTTTCTTGCTGGGAACTTTGAATCATTTTACGCAGATAGTCGCCCAAGAGATCCGACAACGACCGCTGAGCAAAGGGCCCGGGGGAATAAGAATACTTAGAAATAAAAATTATTGTTTTTGTTTTGGTTGGACTAGACTCCACTTTAAGAACATCCTCGCGCATGGCATTGATCCGATAGTGTTTGTAGTCCTCGATGGAACCAAATTTCCGGCCATCGGTAAAAATATCGACACCCTCCCAGTCCGTCGGCTCAGCGCACAATCCTAATGCCACACTTAAAGAAAAGAAAAATACTGTCCACAGCCCAAAGGCAATGATTTTATACATGCGTTTCATTATTGCTCTTACCCATTTTTTCTCCTATGCTAACACTATGAATATCTACGCGTTTGTCCTGGTTGTGTTTATTTTGCTCTGGGTCATGGGTGTCTTTTTCGGATTTTTAACAGGAGTGAGCAAAACCTTTAAAAGCGAACCCAACCAGTCATCCTCTCAAGCGGAAAAAATTAGAGCTAAAGAACATCAGTTCGCCGAAGACGCGAGAATGAAACGGCAAAAACTTATGGAAGATATTCAACAAAAGATGCGGGACAACCAAAAAAAATTCTAATGCTCGCGGGATTCAAGGATCCGCCGCGTCATCTCTTCCTCATAAAATTTTTCGATCAAGGGTAATTCCTTTTCCCCTAAGAAAAAAACAATGGAACTCTCAACGGCCTGAAGGCGGCGCTGAAGATACAGATAAGAAGGCTGCAATTCCCCTTGATTCGAATCATCAAATTTCTGTTTTGAGGCCTCTTCTTCTTTCTTGCGGATATATTCCTGGAAGTCCTTAACGGGTTTTGAATAATATTGCCCCTCCTCATGGCCTCTTTTTAAATCTTTAAGCATATATCGGTCCACCAAAAGCTGGGTCAACTTCCGGTCGACTCTATCGAGTTGTTCCTTGGTGGTCTTATAACACCATACCAGATAGCGTCGGACCAAGCGTTTTTCGTTCAAGGTTAATTTCTGGCTCATTGATATCTCAGGGTTAAGGAATTAAGGAATGACGTTAAAATCATTGACCATCGATTCCAGTTGATCGACGCTTTGGGTCACGGTTGTATTGAGTTTATTATGGAACGGCCCGCCGGGAATAAGAAACGCGATCAACACAAGAATCACCGTGCCCACAAGCAGCATATATTCGATGGCTGATTGCCCTTCAAGACTTTTCACTCTGTACACTTTATCTCCTGCCCGGGCCGGCCTGTCCGTTTTGAGGCCCACCAGTTTCCCCTTACCGGCCGCGTGGACATCAACGCTCTCGATCTGCAAGGACTCCACGACTTGCGAAAAACGCGTCCGCGGCCCGACAATTTCAATCCGATCTCCCACTCTCATAGCGCTGTGAGTCGTTTTTACGACGACAACGCTGATCTTGGGGAAAAAATGCGTGATTTCCCCGATGAGGACACCCGGCGCGCCATTCGCGTCTTTTTTAAGCTTCGGCGGTTTGGCCTTAGGTCTATGAACAACTCTTTTTTTCTTTTTTATCCGGCGGCGGAATGACTTACGTCTGGCGGGCTTGAGGAATGTTTTCCGTAAAAACCTAAAAAGCTTTGGGAGGAAGGTCATTACAGGGAGATTTTATCGGCGATATCCGACACGACCGGTAATTTGACGTACTGACCTTTCAAGACCGCGACAATTCCCCACAGAGACAGGATCCCTAAAAGAAACAACCCTATCTGCAGCAATCCTGGGAAGGCAATATGTAAAATAAAAACGGCGACCTCGGCCACAAAAATGACCAGACCCTGTTTTCCATGGGCGAGCGCGAACCGATTGTCTTTCTTAAACACCAAAGGGATGACGCATAGGACCGAAAGATAACTTAGAAGCGCGTAGATTTTTCCTTGCAAGATTTCTTGATCTTCAGTGGACGGAGAGCTCATTGGCCTTGACCTCGATTAGGGAATTGATTTCGCCGAAGGAATTTTTCTCTTTGAGGGGATTGCGGGGGTCCTCATGCCATTTCCCATCAACAATAAACTGGTACTTATGGGAACCCGGTTTTAGGTTAAGCTGAACCGACCAGCGGCCGTTGTCGTTTTTCATCCGACAGGATTCCTCCAGCGACCAGTCGTTGAAACTGCCGGTCACATAGACGGACTTGGCGCCGGAAGCCTCAAAGCTGAAGGTTGTCATCAGGACTTCTCGGGCCTCTTTTTTAATCAACTCCTGCATACGATCGGAAAGAGGAACTGACGCGCTTTGGGTCGTTTGACTAAGAACCCGGGGGGATCCCTCCAAAGAAGTAATCAGTTCCTTGGCAAGACTGAAATAATCTTTGCTGCCCCGGCAATACTTGTCGAACTTAACAACCGTTTCGCCCACGACCGCGCACTCTTTCAACTTCACGTTCACATGGATGATGGTATCGAAGAGACTGCCCGCGAATTTTTCCCTGAACTGAGAAAGCATCGAAAAGGAATGCCTCAAACGGGAATCGAACATTGTCACCAGAATGCGGGCCACGACCGAATGATTGAGGCGATCGCGGATAAGCTCCACGATATCCATGAGATGATCCACTCCCTGCATGGAAAAACGGCTGGTTTCCACCGGAATGATGAGCTCGCTGCTGGCCCGAATGGCATTGATCGTCAAGAACCCCAGGCTGGGTGGACAGTCAATGAGAATGTAATCGTATTTGTCCTTTTGATGAGCAATAACTTCCAAAAGCTTCAATTCCCGGCCGATTTCATCGGCGAGTTCTTGTTCCAGGGTTCCGACCAGGATATTGGAAGGCGCTAAGTCGAATTTCTTTTCTACCGTCGTAATGATATCATTCAGCTTGAGCTTACGGGGTGTAAGTTTGGAGATGGTATTGTAGATACTATCCGGCGAATCAATATTCAAGCCTAAAGAAGCGTGGGCCTGGGGATCGAGATCGATCAAAAGCACCTTCTTGCCGTTAAGAGCCAGAGACGATGCCAGGTTGATGGCGGTCGTCGTTTTCCCGCAGCCGCCTTTTTGATTCGCGATCGAGATGACTCTCATTGTATTTTTCTCATCCTCCACTTGTCAATTTTTTCCTTCAATTGGCAAAACACACGTCTTCAATGAGTATCGCTCCTTTTTTCTTCCGGGCGTTCCACGCCTCGAGAACAAAGGAAACCTCGCTTACGCTCGTCCAATCCGTGATGGTGTCGAATTCTTTGAATGGGATATCGACCTCTTGCCAGTTAAGCCCCACTTCCTTAATATAATAGAAGGCCGTTTCATTTCTTTTGTTCTTCATGATGACCTTGACCACTCCCGGAGAACCTTCCTCAAGCCCTCGAATAGAGAAGCTCAGATGACTATACTTCGCAATGTTCATCCCCGGAATTAAAAATGAAAATGTCTTCACCTGGGGGAACGGCTCATTGAGATTATAGTTGACTCTTACGGGGCCGTTGGTCAAAGCGAAGATGATGCTGTTTCTGGAATAGTCGCCTCTTCTTGTAAGAAATGCCGTCAATCCGTAAAACGTGCTCATCAAGATCATCAGCGTAATGACGATATTGATAACGAGCCAGGCGTTGAACGGTTTTCTTTTCTTTTCATCGAGCCTGTCGCGCTTGCCTAAGTACACTTGCGCCAGGTGGTCGTAAATTTCGTCTCTGGTCATCTGCCGCGCTTCTTTACAATTTTCTCAATCTGAATTTAAACTACTGATTCGATTGATCTTTGGTCGCGAGACCGGATTTATAAATCTTAAATTCCCGCTTATCTTAGCAGAGAAAATTACACTTGAAAATATAATATTTATTTTTTTCTTCTTTTGTTTTGGCAAAGAAAAAGCGCCCCCGCACCAATTGGCGCGGGGGCGCTTTAATTACAATTACAATCTTCTCAATTAGAAGTTCACGATACCGTGAAGCAAGGCTTGAGAAGCTGTAGCGTCGTTGGCGCTGGTCAACAGATCACCCGGATTATACCATCCGAGGCTGAGACCGAATTGGGCGTCTTCCGTCAAATCATAGATCAGGTCAACGTCGAATTCGTTACCCACGTCTTTCTTACCTTTGTTGGTAGTTAAGGAAAGCGTACCACCATCCGGCTGCCTGACGGTCATCGAACCGAGAGGGACCTTCTTATCCAACCACAGACCGGTCCAAGTAAACTTGGCCGTCACATCCTCCATCGGTTTCGCGGAAAGCGAAAGCACATAGATGTTGGCGTTGGTCAAATCATACAAGGTGTTGTAGATGGTACCCCCACCCTGATTTTCCAACACCGGATCCCAGGCCGTCCATCTTTCGCGGCTCTTGGGTTGGGCATTGTCGCTGACGATGTCCGGATCATGATCACCGGAGACATGAGTATAAACACCCGTGACCACCGGCTTCCACTTTTCGGTTTGCTCGAAGGGCAACTGATAGTTCACGATCGCCTGAGCCGCAAAAGCCTCACGCCTTTGGTTCGGAGCTTTGAGGGAAGTGGTTGTAACTTTATTCCCGCCCTGCCAGGCCAATTCACCCTGGACATTCAAGCCCTTGATCGGATTGGTGCTGGCTCTCAAACCAGGCGTATAAACTGTATCCGCTTTGTTAGAGGAAGTAGTAACCTGAGTACTCTTGTCAATCTTAGCGACAAAGTACCCTTCGACTTCTGAATCCATGGAATCGCCGAGCTTATAGGTCGCATCGGCGGCAAAGATGTCCACATCATCGTTGGTATCCGGAGCACCGGTTCTGGTATTCGCGTCGTACTTCGCATATATCAAGTCGAGCGTGAGCGGATTGAAGTCAAGCTGGGCACGCACCCCGTCTAAGGCGGTTGACTTGGTAAGGTCATTGGCAACGGTCGCGAAAGAACCGCCCGTGTTAGCAACGTTATTGGAACCGTTCGAATCTAAAACCAATGCGTTACCGAAACGGATGTCGTTTTGACGACCGACGGTCAACGTGAGCGGCTGATACAGGAATTCCCTGTATCTGACGTAAGCGACGTTGATGTCGACGTCCGTGCTGTTCGCGGTTGGATCGTTGGTTTCACCCCAAGATCTCTCGGTGATGAGGCCGATGACCGTGGAAACATTGTCGGTCAGGTCCGCATCCACGCGAAGCCTGGCTTGGGTTAAGAAGACGTTCTGGTTTCGATCGCCGATAATATTTTTACCGAGATCGAAGTTATTGCGCATCAGCCACGTGTTGTCAATGTCGCCACTGACTTTCACATTCTGCACGCTAGCAAACGCCGGCATGGCGAGAACAACCACCATGAGCATCGCTAAAAGGATTTTCTTATTCATTTTCTCCTCCATTAAGATTAAGCACCTTGCTTAATTTCTGTATTTTAATCTAGGGTTTATATAATTTATGTATATATGGCCTAGTGATTCTCGATTATTAGACCAGGGGTTGATGATTCCGCGACTTTAAGTTTGCATCCCTCCTTTCTCTCGTCAAATTGAAATCATCACTGGGTTAGTAAACCCCGTAAAAGTATTTCCTCTACGGGGTAAAGTGTCGCTATTCTTACATGGATGCTATGGGGTGTCAAGAATTTTTCTATTTTTTTTTATCCTCATCCGATTGTTCCACAAATTGCTGTAAAGCAACGTATTACAACATATCATTCTCCAACTTAGTCATTAAAACTTGGTGCGCCTAGGTGGGTTCGAACCACCAACACCGGCCTTAGGAGAGCCGTGCTCTATCCAATTTGAGCTATAGGCGCGTCTTAATTTGGCCATCTTCAATGATTTTCTCTATGAAGTCTTTCCGTTTAAATCTTTTCAATCTTTGTTCAATAGTTCTAGCTTCAGCAAAAGTTACATAGCTTTGCTTAAAAACCAGGACTAACGGCAATAAACCCTTGGTCGACAGTACCTTCCCAGCTTGATGTTCGGCAAGACGTCTGGCAAGATTAACAGTACTCCCCACATAATATCTTTGTTTCGAATTACTCTTGAGTATATAGACAAAGGCCATAATTTTAGAGAGTTCCGACGCCCCGACCGAACGAAAGTGAGCGTCGGGGGTCGGAATCCCGATTCCGACGCTTTCAGATCGGAACGCCGACTGTAACGTCGGCGCCGAGCGTCAGCGAGCGTCGGGACCTCGCTCTATTCCCGACGTTCTCTAAATTATTTTTTAAGGAAGTCGGGACTCCGACCGAGCGAAAGCGAGCGTCGGAGCCAATCTGAGCTACTGGCGCAAATTTCCATAATGTTTTTCCCAGAAAGATTTGCGCCCGCACCAATTTGGTGCGGGCGCTCAATCCTACCCTCGTCAATCACCGATGACGGTGGGCCTCCAGGGACTGTTGGATCTTCTGAGGAGGACTATAACCCAACACCCGCGCCTCATCAAAATATTTGAGGGCCGCCTCATAATCCTTGAGGCGATAATACACCAGCGCCAGGTTGACAAACGCGTCCGTATAAGAAGGATTCAGGACGACCGCCTTCTGATAAGAGCTCAGCGCGTTTTGATTGTCCGCGACTTTCGCAAAGATGTTTCCCAAATTATAATACGCTTCGGCTTGGCTAGGATTACGCTCAATGCTTTTCCGGTAGTATTCGATGGCCTGGTCATTCTCTCCCAAAGACCCATACAAGAAGCCCAGATTAAAATAAGGGCTCGGGTAACGCGGATTGACTTTGATGGCGCGCTGATACTGCTCAACCGCCTCTTTGGTCCTTCCTAGGCGCGCCAGCACATTGCCCCAATTCATGTAAGCATCCACAAGATGAGGATTGATTTGAAGAGCCTTCTCATAACATTGGATGGCCTCTTCTTCCTGCCCCATGGTTTCATAGAGATTTCCCAAATTGTAATAGGCGGAGGCGTAGTTGACTTTAAGTTCAATGGCTTTGCGGTAAGCGCGAATCGCTTGATCGAAATCCCCCATATCCCCATAGAGGACCCCCAAATTAAAAAAATCTCTGGGATGGCCCCTGTCCGCAAAGGCCTTATTCGTATAAATCTCCATCACACTCATCCGGGCTTGGCCGTAGGCCTCATTTTGGGGATCTTTTTTAAGCGCCTCATTATAAACCTTGACCACGTTGACGTAAACATCCGCATTATCCGGATCAAGAAAAACCGTTTTTGAGTAAGCCTCGATGGCTTTTTGCGTCTCACCCGTCTGCCGGTAAAGATTCCCTAAAGAAAAATACGTGTCTTTGAAATTCGGGTCAACCTGAATCGCGCGCTCGTACTGTTTCAGGGCTGCCTCTGGTTCGCCCAATTCCTGGTAAAGGTGCCCCAAATTGTAAACCGGATCGACAAAATCCGGATCCGCGGCGATCGCCCGTTGGTACATCGACATCAAATCATTGATTTTCGCGGACATAACCTTCAAGTGATTGGAAGTCTCAGGTCCGGCGATCCCTTGATCGCGCAAGTCTAAATAGACGAGATATTTTTTAATGGAATCCTTGTAACCTTCTGCATCGCGATAGGCGGTGGCCAGATTATTGAGCGCAATCGACTCATGGGGCTCAACTTTAAGTTCATGCTGCCAGAGGGTGATGCTGGACTTCCAGAGCTGAACTTGCTGGACCGTTTTAACGGCCAGCCCACCGATCAAGACCATCACCAAAAAAGCTATGGCATTCTTGATAAGCGAAGAGGCCGCCGAGCGAAAGAACCGCTCGAGGCTTAACGCTACCCACCAGCAGAACCCCAAAGACGGTAAATACATAAAACGGTCCGCCACGACATTGGCATCCCTCATATCATCCCACCGCAGTATAAAAAAAATGGAAAAGAAATAAAACGCGAAAGCAAATACCAGCCATCGATTTTTGCGCGACCGCCAGACAAGAACGCACAGCAGAACAAAAATCAGAAGCGAGAAGGCGTATTCCAAATTGATGAGTGAAACGGGATAAGGAAGCCGATAAATCGGGATCAGGTCGGTGGGAAAAAAGAATTGCCTCAAGTAAAAAACAAACGTCCAAACCCAGGTCAATCCCGCCGAAAGAGGATCCGACTCCGGAACGCGGGCATGGACCAAATAGGTGACCAGGCCTATCGCAGCGATGATAGCGGTCAAGGGAATCTTTTCGACTACGCTGGCGCGGTTCCAGGAACGGCCCTTAAACCAATCCAGCAGAAACATCATTAAAGGAAGGCTGAGCGCCATGGGTTTGGCCAACATGCTCAAAGTCCCAAAGACCAC
>CAYJRN010000003.1:0-103559 GCA_964372915.1 uncultured Planctomycetales bacterium | reverse complement strand
AACAAGGAATACAAAACGTCCTTGCGCTCGGTCACCCAGGCGACCGATTCGACGTGCATGGGATGAATGCCGAAAATAAGCGCCGCCAAAGCGGCGCCGGAGGTTCCCACTCCCAAACGACAGCCCAAGAAGAAAACAAGCGCCGTCACGCCCAAATGCAAAAGCAGATTGGTCAGATGAAAAACAAAGGGATTGAATCCAAAGAATTTGTATTCAATGGCAAAGGACAATGAGGTGAGCGGAATATAAATCTTGTTGAGGCGCTGATTGAACATGGATTGAAGATGTTCCCAGTCCAGTCCGCGGATGGCGAGATTATTCAACAGATGAATCTCATCGTCCCAATTGACGAATCCATTGCGCAAGGAAGGAAAATACAGAATGAAAACCGCAATCAAGACGACGCCAAGAATAAAACTGGAACGTTTTTTTCGACTTAAAGGAAACGGCATAAGGAAGGGTGATCTAGTACTTTATAACAGAATAGAGCGGATAGTCCTTCAACTTTTCTTTGCCTTTTAGGAAAGACAATTCAACCAGAAACGCGAGACCGACAATCTTGGCCTTTTGTTCCATGAGAAGATCGATGACGGCCTTGACGGTCCCGCCGGTGGCCAGAAGATCATCGACGACTAAGACGCGGCTGCCGGGAGTGACGGCGTCCTCATGGACCTCGAGGGTGTCAGAGCCATACTCCAGTTGGTAGGTGATGCTTTTCGTTTTATACGGAAGCTTGCCTTTTTTTCTTACCGGCACAAAGCCGGCTCCCAGCTTGTAGGCCAGCACCGAACCAAAAATAAATCCGCGGGCCTCCACTCCGACAACCACCTCCACATTCTCTTTCTTGAACTTTTTGCTCAGCAGGTCAACCGCTTTTTTAAAGGCATCTTTATTTTTTAAAAGGGTCGTCAAATCCTTGAAGATAATGCCCTCTTTAGGAAAATTGGGGATGTCGCGGATGTGTTTTTTGAGCTCGGATTTTTTGATCGTGGTGGCCATTTCTAAACCGGACAGCAACTTACATTCACTTCGTTCTGTAAGTTGCGTCCTCCTAGATTAAACGGCAAGGGCGGCGGTTGAGGCACGCTTAAGGAGTTTTGCCGTTAACATGATTTTAACCGGCAACTGGGCTTTGCCCCTGGCGATTTCGTTCAAATTTTCCGCCCCCAGACGGCCCATTTCAATCAAAGGCTGCGGCACCGTTGATAAGGGAACTGAACACGTGGCATTCACGGGATTGTCATCAAAACCAAACACCGAAAGATCCTCGGGCACGTGAAGATTCTTTTTTTTGGCCACATCCATGAGTTCCATGGCCATGACATCCGACGCGGCGAAAATCGCGGTGGGGCGATCTTTAAGAGACAAAAGTTTCTCGGCGGCCGCCCGGGACGGCGTTCTCAAAAAACCTCCTTGCGTGACATAGTTCTTATCAAAAGAAATATGATACTTCTGTAAAGCCTGCCTGTATCCTTCTAAACGCATAAGACCTGCCTGGGTATTCAAATCGCCGGCAATCGTGGCAACTTTCCTATGCCCCAACTTGATAAGATATTCAACGATTTCAAAGGCGGCTTGTTGATTGTTGATGGAAATACAATTGATGGGCTCGGCGAGCATGTTATTGAGGACCAGGCACGGCATCCCGGAGCGGATCGTCTTTTTGACGACATTGAGGTCATTGTCGATATCGGCAAAAATAACGCCGTCGACATAACGGTGGTCGAGCAGTGTGGAGTCCAGCCACCCGCGGTGATCGACGCGGCTGGTCAGATGAATCAGAACATCGGTCTTTAAGCGCGACGCGGCCAAACTCACTCCCTTGATGATCTCTCCCGCGTAAAAGGAATGGAAAATATCTTCGAAGGTGGGGACAACCAGAACAAACGTCTGTTTTCTTTTCTTAGCTGTCATGGGGCGCTGGAGCCTCTTTCTTTTTGAGGATGCGGCGTATTTTCTTGATGGTCGCGGCCTCCACTTGGCGGACGCGTTCGCGCGAGACCCCTAATTCTTTGGCGATTTCGGCCAAGGTGCGGGTGTTCCCGTCGGTCAAGCCGAAACGCAAAGTGATGATCTTGCGCTCGCGCTCGTTGAGCATGTCCAGCATCCCAATCGCCCGTTCCTTGTTGAAAAACGTTTCCAGTTGCTCGTCAGGGGCGGCCGTCGTCTGATCTTCAATGATATCTTTCACTTGGCCCTCGCCGTCTTCGCCGATGGGCGCGTCGAGACTCGACATCCTGGTAATCGACCGATCCAAGTCACGAACTTTACCGACGCTGACTTGCATTTTTTTGGCGATCTCACCGATGGTGGGCTTTCTCTTAAACTTATGCGTAAGCTTCTCGCAAGCCTTCTTGTACTTGAGAATCTCCTCGTTCATATAGACGGGAACCCGAATCATCTTTCCCTGATCAATAATGGCGCGGGAAATGCCCTGTTTGATCCACCAAGCGGCATAGGTCGAGAAACGAAAACCTTTTTTGGGATCGAACTTCTCGACGGCCTTCATGAGGCCGATGTTTCCTTCTTCAATAAGATCGCTAAAGGGAACGCCCAGGTTGATGTATTTCTTGGCAAGGCTGATGACCAGGCGCAAGTTGGAGCGGATCATGCTGTTCCGCGCATCCTTGTCCCCCTTTTGGATCTTCTTGGCCAGATCAATTTCTTGCACTGCCGTCAGAAGCGGGATAGGCCGAACGTCTTTGAGATAGGCTTTGATGGGATCCATGGATTATTTATTCATTTACTTTCTCTTCTTCGTTTTAATTTTTCTTTTCGCCGAACCTTTACTGGCTAAGGCCGCCCGCGTCGCCGCCTTCGGCGTCTGCGCGAGGCGCGCCTGCGCCGCGGCCAAACGCGCGATAGGGACACGATACGGAGAGCAAGACACATAATCCATGCCAACTCGATGACAGAACTTGACGCTTTCCGCTTCCCCGCCGTGTTCACCGCAAATCCCTATTTTAAGATTTTTGCGCGTGGAGCGGCCGCGTTCAATGCCCAATTGAATGAGCATCCCAACGCCCTCTTGGTCCAAACTCTGGAACGGATCATCCTTAAAAATGTCTTTACCGCCGTCCTTTTCAGTCGCCACGTATACCGGCAGAAAACGCCCGGCATCATCGCGCGAAAGACCCAGCGCCATCTGAGTCAAATCATTAGTGCCGAAACTGAAAAAATCGGCGATTTCCGCCAGCTGGTCGGCCAATAACGCCGCCCGAGGGATTTCAATCATGGTCCCGACCAAATAAACGAGCTTGACACCGGCCTGTTTGATCAATCGATCGGCAACCTTGCGGGTTTCCTCGTCGAGGATGCTAAGCTCTTTTTTATCCATGGTCAAAGGATGCATGATTTCCGGCAGTACAGCGATACCTTCTTTTTTACACTTGATCGCGGCCTGGATAATGGCCGTCACCTGCATATCGAGGATCTCCGGATAAGTGATGCACAAACGGCAGCCCCGATGTCCCAGCATTGGGTTTGACTCGTGCAATTGCTCGCAACGGTGTTTGATTTTTTCGGGAGAAAGACCGGTAATTTTGCTCAATTTTTCAATGCCCGCCGCGTCTTTAGGCGTGAATTCATGCAACGGCGGATCGATCAAACGGATCGTCACCGGGTAGCCGTTCATGGCTTTGAAAATGCCGTAAAAATCATCCGTCTGAAACGGCAACAATCTGGCCAACGCGGTTTTACGGGCTTCCAGCGTTTCCGCCACAATCATTTCCTGAATCGCCAGACGGCGTTCTTCCGTATCGAAGAACATGTGTTCGGTACGGCACAGACCGATCCCTTCGGCGCCCATCTTGATGGCATTGGCGGCATCATAGGGAGTATCGGCGTTGGTGCGGACCTTCATGGTACGGAATTCATCCGCCCATTTAAGAATCGTGTAATAAGCGTCGGGGAGTTCGGGCGCCTTGAGGGGTAAATCGCCGGCATAAATCTCGCCGGTGGAACCATCCAAAGTAATGAACTCCTCTTGCTTGATCGTCTTGCCGTTGACCGTCATTGATTTGGATTCGTAATTGATGTTCAACGCCTCGCAGCCAACGATGCAGCATTTCCCCCAACCGCGGGCCACGACCGCCGCGTGGCTGGTTTTACCGCCGGTGGCCGTCAAAATCCCTTTGGCCGCGTGCATCCCGCCGACGTCTTCGGGGCTGGTTTCTTTACGGACCAGAATAACCTTGTCCCCCCCTTCCGCGATTTTTTCCGCTTCGGCGGCCGTGAAGACGACCTTGCCGGCGGCGGAACCCGGAACGGCGTTAATGCCGCTCCCCAGGCGCACTTTCTTGAGCTCATCCATACTCGTCTTGGTCGTATCGATAACCGGATAAAAAAGGCGTTCGATATCATCGGAAGAAATACGTCCCACGGCTTGTTCTTTGGTAATCACCGATTGGACGGCGAGCTGGGCATATTTCTTAGGCAAATAACCTTTTTTGACCAAGTCATGAGCCTGAGGCTTAGTTAAAAGCGGATTGGTCGCGTGATCCAAAGCGATACGAAACGCCGCGGCCGGCGAACGCTTTCCGGTCCGGCATTGAAGCATGTAAAGTTTCTCATCTTCGATCGTAAATTCCAAATCCTGCATTTCCTTATAATAAGACTCCAAGATCGCGCGCACGGCGCACAATTGATCATAGGCCTTTGGCATCTGCCGCTCTAGGGTGGAAAGTTTAAGCGGCGTGCGGATGCCGGCCACCACGTCTTCGCCCTGGGCGTTGATCAGATAATCCCCATAAAACGTATTCTCACCGGTATTCGGATCGCGGGTAAAACACACGCCCGTTCCGCTTTTCTCTCCCTTATTGCCGAAGACCATCTGCACGACGTTGACGGCGGTGCCTTTCAAGTCCGTGATCTTTTCCACCCGGCGGTAAGTCTGGGCTTTTTCGGCTTCCCAACTATTAAAAACGGCCATGATCGCGCCCCACAACTGCTTCCAGGGATCCTGGGGAAAATCTTCGCCTTTGTTCTTTTTATAAAATGCTTTGAATCGCGAGCATAATTCCTTGAGTTTCTGGGCGGGGATCTCGGGATCGGTCTTGACGCCCAGCTCATGCTTCATTCCATGGATCATGTCTTCCATCGGCTGCTTGGATAATCCCATGGCCGTGCTGGAGAACATCTGAATGAAACGCCGGTACGCATCATAGGCAAAACGCGGATTCGCGGTTTTCCTGGCCAACCCCTCGACACTTTTGTCGTTCAGGCCAAGGTTGAGGATCGTCTCCAGCATGCCGGGCATGGAACGCGCCGCACCCGAACGCACGGAAACTAAAAGCGGATCGTTCTCATCACCCAGCTTCTTGCCGGTGACTTTTTCAAGTTTAAGCACGGCATCGCGCGTTTCTTTTTCCAGCCCCGGGGGGAGCTTGCGGCCGATTTTATAATATTCTTCGCAGGTTTGGACCGTAATGGTAAAACCAGCCGGGACCAGAATGCCGATACTGGTCATTTCCATAAGGCCAATGCCTTTACCGCCCAGCATATTTTTACTTAACGCCTCGCCTTTGGCTTCCGCCTTGCCGGCACCGTACGAATACACGTACTTCTTGGGCATTGTGCCAACTTCCTTTCTGATACTAATTTATAATTCTTCCCATTCCTGTTTGCTAACAGCGGCTTGCTTCAAAACGCGGGACAACAAATCCCGGCCAATGTCTCCCTCACGCGGATTGGGAATATGCAAGACCATATCCTCTTTAATCATGAATTGATGTTTCCCGCCGGAAAAAGGGCCTGAAAATCCCAACCGTTTCAAATACCCGATTAAATCCTTACGCTTAACCGGACCGAAACGAGGCATCAGGCAGATTCCTTGACGGTTAACTTAACACCATTAAAAATCGGCATCCGCAGATGACGATAAATCCTTAAAAGCACCCACTCTTCCAAGACTTCGGCTAATTGTTTACGACATTCTTCCAGATTTTTGGCGCTGGAATAAACCCCTCTACATTGAGGAATCTCTCCGTAATATTTCTTATCATCAGTCAGAACTTCATACTTGGCATGACGCATAGCCGCTGCTATGTACTCGATTAACATATTTCCTCCTCGATTATATACATATCTTAGAATAATTTTTCCTTAAGGAATGTTCGCAATCCCTCTACCGAAATTCGTTCCTGTTTCATGGTATCCCGATCACGAACCGTAACTTCTTTGTCTTCCAAAGATTGGACATCGACGGTCACGCAATAAAACGTACCGACTTCATCCTGGCGTCGGTACAATTTCCCGATCGCTGCCGTGTCATCATACACCGTAACAAAATCTTTTAAAAGGTCATTCTTGATTTTTCGGGCAAGTTCCACGATTGGACCGTTTTTCTTAAGCAAAGGAAACACCGCCACCTTGATGGGAGCGAGCTCCTTGCTGAATTTAAGAACGACGCGTGTCTCGCCTTCCACCTTTTCCTCATGATAAGCGTCAACGAGGAACGCCAGCGCCGCGCGATCCACCCCGCCCGAAGGCTCAATGATGTAGGGATAAAATTTCTCGCCGGTAACGTTGTCTTTGTACTGAAGGTCTTTGCCGGAAAACTGGGCGTGCTGTTTCAAATCATAATCGGCGCGGTTGGCGATTCCCTCCAATTCCGACCACCCGAAAGGAAAATTGTATTCGATGTCGGTGCAGCCTTTGGCATAATGGGCCAGTTCGTCCGCGCCGTGCGGACGCAGCCGAAGATTTTCCTTCTTCACCCCCAAGTCCAAATACCACTGATGACGATCCTTAATCCATTTCTGATGAATGGCGTCGGCGTCTTCTTTGCGGCAGAAGTATTCAATCTCCATCTGTTCAAACTCGCGCGTACGAAACGTGTAATTGCCCGGTGTCACTTCATTGCGAAAGGATTTGCCGATTTGGGCAATGCCAAAGGGAAGGCGCTTGCGGGTCGTATCGAGGACATTGGAAAAATTTACGAAAATTCCTTGGGCGGTTTCCGGACGCAGATAAACTTGAGAAGCCGTATCTTCCTGCGCCCCCAAAGAAGTCTTCAGCATAAGATTAAAAGCGTGTCCGGCGGTGAATTCGGTTCCTCCGCAATTGGGACATTTCCCTTGAATATGATCCTCTCGAAAACGTTTCTTGCATTTTTTACAGTCGACCAAAATGTCACTAAAATTCTCAGTATGCCCTGACGCCTCCCAGACGCGCGGATGCATGAGAATACTGGTATCAAGCCCCACCACGTCATCCCGGCCGTGCACGACCGTCTTCCACCAGGCGTTCTTGATGTTGCGCTTAAGCTCCGCGCCTAAAGGCCCGTAATCCCAGGCGCTGCCCAGGCCGCCGTAAATCTCGGAAGATTGGAAAATGAAGCCTCTGCGTTTGCACAGAGAAACGACCTTTTCCATCAAGTTTGACTGTTCAACTTTTGACATTGAGGGAATATTTTATCGGAAAGCCCTTCAAAAAGCAAGGAGTTCATAGGGAGTTTTGAACGTTTATATACTAGGAAAACCTCGAAGGACATCTTGATAGGTTTTGTTCACCTGATTCCAAAGAATAACGGTGCTTTTAACAAGAAAAAGGGTAAGAATTCCAATGATCATTGTAAGAATAATCTTTTTTGTTCGGCTAAACTTTGGATTAAACCAAATCAATGGCAGCATGAAAGGTCCCACCACCAAAAAGCTCACAATCATGGAAGCATTGCTGTAGAACCAGGGGGATTTTTTAAGGAATTCTCCGCAGAAGCGGCACTTGATGGCGTCATCCTGAATTTCTTCGGCGCAAAAGGGGCATTTTTTCATAAAAAATTTGATTTGACTTACATCCGTTTCAGTTTTTCGAACTCCTCCGCCGCGATGTGAAAGCTGTGTTGATCGTCAGGGAACTGACCGCTGACAACCTCGTCGCGGAACCGCCTTAAGGCCTGCGCAATCAAGGGACTTAGCTGAATGTACTGCTTGGCAAATTTAAGATGCAGGCGATCGGACAATCCCAAGACATCGTGCGTCACAAGGACCTGGCCGTCGCAATGGACCCCGGCCCCAATCCCGATCGTTGGGATGGATAATTCCCGGGTAATGAGTTCCGCGATTTTATCAGGAATACATTCCAGAACAATGCTAAAACATCCTTTTTTTTCCAACTCCCTGGCATGCTGGATTAAATCGCGCGCCGATTCGGCATCTTTACCTTGCGCTCTGAATCCGCCCAGTTTGTCCTGCCTGCCGGCAGGCAGGTCCGCCGTCTGCGGGGTGAGCCCCACATGCCCCATGACCGGAATCCCGGCGTGGGTAATTTGTTCGGCAACCGTAAGGCACTCGTTAAACCATTCCAGTTTCACGGCCCCGCATCCGGCTTCTTCCACAAAGCGTTGGGCGTTTTTCACCGCATCCCTTGGACGCTCCTGATACGCGGAATACGGCATGTCCCCAACCAGCATCGCCTTTTGGACCGCGCGGTTGGCGGCCTTCGCGTGGTGAATCATTTCTTCCATCCCGACTTGACGGGTCGATTCCAACCCCAGCACCACGTTCGCCAGCGAATCCCCGACCAGCACGATGTCGATTCCGGCTTGATCAACGAGCGCGGCCAAAGGAAAATCGTAAGCCGTGAGCATCGTGATTTTTTCACGGCGGCTTTTTTTCTCTAAAATATCTTTAACGCTCAAACGTTGAGGATTCATGTCTGATTTTTCTAATCACCGGCTAAATAATTTTTAACATTCTGCGCTGCGGTTTTTCCCGCGGCCATCGCCTCCACAATGGAAGAGCCGCCCTCAAAAGGAACAGCGAAAACACCTTGCATCGAAGTCATTCCATCCTTTTCACTCTCAAGGCCTTTATAAGGAGGAAAAAATCTTTGATGAGCGGCCAGAATCACCGTGTCCGCCTCAATCGTGAATTCCGAACCCGGGACATTAATCAATTTCCATTGACCCGAGGATTCGGGGTCGGCAAAATCCATCCGCAGGCATTGGACGCCGCTCACGAAATGATGGTCGTTGCCGACGATCTCAAGGACCTTCACCAGCGGTTCCAGGGTGACGCCTTCTTCCTTCGCGTATTCTTTTTCCGGCACGCGCACCGGCATCTCATCTTCGATGTGGGCGAAGATGACCGTCGCTTTTTTCCCCAGGCGCCGCGCCGCGCGCGCGCAGTCCAAAGCCGCGTAGCCGGAACCGACAATGACAACTCTGGAGCCCACATGGAAGGCGCTGGCGTTTTTAGAGGTCCCGGCGCCCCAAAGATTCAAACGCATCAAAAATTCTTCAGCGTAATACACGCCACCGAAATGCGCGCCCGGAAGTTCGAACAATTCCCCTCTTGCGGGGCGGCCCGCAGGGCCGCCCGTCGCTAAAAGGACGGCGCCAAAGCCTTGGCTGATAAGCTCCTCAATCGTCGCCGTGGACCCAAGAAAAAAATTCGACCGGAATTGAACGCCCAAAGATTTCATGATGGAGATTTCCGTTTCCAATAATTTACGCGGAAACCGGAAATTTGGAACGCCATAACGCAGCGCCCCGCCGGGCGCGCTCAAACAATCGAAGACAGTGACTTGAAAACCTTGGCGCGCCAATTCCACGGCGGCCGTCATCCCGGCCGGGCCCGCGCCAATCACGGCAACCTTTTTTCCGCGGGGCTTAGGCGCGGGCAGCGATTTTTCTTTTCCGTTGTCGGCCGAAAAACGCTCGAGCGCGCGAATAGCGATGGGCGCGCCTTCGGGTTCAAACACGCACGCCTTTTCGCACGGCGCCGGACAGAGCCGCCCGCAGATCGACGAGAAAAAATTCTTCTGTTGAACGCGCGCCAGGGCCTTCACCGGTTCGTTCTCACGGATCGCGCGGATAAATCCCGGGATATCAATGCCCAGAGGACAGGCGTGCGTACACACCGGATTCGCGCACTGGATGCAGCGGCGGGCTTCGTCTAAGGCTTGGCTTTTAGAAAACCCCAGAGCGACTTCCTCAAAGTTTTTGATTCGTCGTTGCGGACTTTGAGTATTGACGGGGGGTTGTCCCATGATTCCTCTAGTAGGCCTTCATTCGAATTTTCAAATCTTCGTAATCCACTTCCTGCGCGTCAAAGACGGGTCCCTCAACGCACGCGAGTAGGCTGCGCCCGCCGACGGTCACCCGGCAGGAACCGCACAATCCCGTCCCATCGAGCATCACCGGATTCAACATGACCCACGCCTTGATTTTTTTCTCTCGGGTAACGGCGGCGACCGCCCGCATCATCTCCGGGGAGCCGGCGGCAAAGAGACCATGAATCTCCTCAGTCTTTAAAACTTCCTGAAAACAATCGGTCGCCAAGCCCCGCTTGATGTAGGAACCATCCTCGGTGGCCACCGACAACTTATTGCAGATAAGACGCATCTGCGGCTCGAGCATCAACGATTTTTTATTTTTGGCGCCCAGGATGCCAATAACTTTGTTGCCTTCCTTCTTAAGAGCGCGCGCGACCGGAAGGATCGCTAAGACGCCCAGGCCCGTCGCGATGCACACGACCGTTCCCAATCTTAAAATTTTTATCGGCACTCCCAAAGGTCCCAAGACCACGGGAATCTCATCATCGATTTGGAGCTGACCCAAACGCCGCGTCCAAAAACTATTTTCTTGAAAAATCAAACCCATCGATCCCTTTTTAAAATCGGAATCGACGACGGGCAAGGGAATACGCTCGCCGTTCTCATCGGGGGCCACCATGATGAACTGCCCGGGCTGGATTTTCGCCGCGATGTCCGGCGCTAGCACGTCGATGCGTTTGACGTTGGCGGCAATAATCTGTTTGTTGAGGATTTTATGCATTATTAATCCTAGACCCTCGACCCTACACCTTTTTCAACGCTTTTCCTAGCTCAACCAACGACAAGCAATTCACCACATCTTCTCTACGCAACCACCCCCGCTTCGCCAGACTCACCCCAAATCGCATCAGCTGCAGATGATCGACGTGATGCGCGTCGGTGTTGATCGTGAATTTGACGCCCAGCGAGCGGGCGAAATAAACGTTGGAGGAATCCAAATCGAGGCGAATCGGAAAAGAATTGATTTCCAAGAACGTGTTCGTATCGACCGCCGCCTTGCAGACCTCTTTGAAATCAAAGTCGTAGGGTTCTCTCTTGCCGATGTGCCGGCCGGTTGGATGCGCGATCGCGTTCACGTATTTGTTCTCGCAGGCATTCATCAAGCGCTTCGTCAGTTTGTCCCTGGACTGTTCAAAACCGCTATGGATGGCGGCGATGACGAAATCGAATTCACTCAAGATTTTATTATTGTAATCGAGATTGCCTTCGGTGTCTATTTCTAGTTCCGTGCCGAACAGAATCCGGAAATTTTTGGACTTCGCGTTCAGCCCATCGATCTCCTTTTTCTTTTTGAGGAGGGCCTCGGGCGAAAGACCGCCGGCGACCTTGAGTCTCGCGGAGTGATCGCTCACGGCCACATACTCGTAACCCCGCTTGCGAGCGGCCTCGGCCATCTCGGCGATCGTATGATGTCCGTCGGAATATGTGGAATGCATGTGCAGATCGCCTTTGATGTCACAGAGCTCGATCAATTTCGGCAATTTGGGAACGCCTTTGCCGCCGAATATCTCGGCCTCGCCAATGTCCTCGCGCAATTCCGGCGCGATAAAGGGCAGCCCCAGCGCCTTAAAACAGTCCTCTTCGGTTTTACCCGCCAACAGCGTTTCCTTCTGTCCTTTGACAGAAAAAATGCCGTACTCATTGACCTTCATGCTTTTCTTGATGGCAAGCTGGCGCAGCTTCACGTTGAAATTTTTGGAACCCGTGAAATACAAAAGCGCCGCGCCCCAACTTTGGGGATCAACGACGCGCAAATCCACCTGGACATTCTCGTTGGTCAGAATGGAAGATTTCGTTTCGCCGTGGGCGTTAATCGATTTGACCGCCGGGAGCTTGACAAAATGATCCATAACCTTCTGGGGGCTGGGAGAATCGACGAGGATATCGATATCGCGGATGGTCTCTTTCTGGCGGCGCAGGCTTCCGGCGACACTGATCTCTTTGACCTCCGGAAGTTTCTGCAAATCTTCGATGAAAAGCTCGGCGGTCGCGGTCGCGGCTCCCAAATTCATCCGCTCGCCGCTTTCCTTAACGATCTTAAGGCCGCGCGCGATGTTCTGAATCGTTTTCTCCTTGATGCCCGGCAGCCCCTCGAGTTTGCCTTTCTGCAGCGCCGCCGCCAGGTCTTTAATGCTTTCCACGCCCAGCTGTTGATAGAACAGCTTGGCTTTTTTGGGGCCCACCGTCGGGATCGTCACGACTTCCAGCAAAGTCTCGGGAACTTCCCGGATGAGTTCCTGATACGCCTTCAGCTTGCCGGTCGCCAGGAACTCCGTGATCTTTTCCTCAATCGCTTTCCCGATTCCCGGAATTTCCGACAAACGATTTTCGTCGGCGAGAGTTTCAATGTCCTCACCCAATGCCTCGATCGCCTCCGCCGCCTTGTAATAGGCACGAAACTTAAAGAAATTTTCGTCTTTGATTTCAAGTAGAGTGCCGAATTTGTTGAGCAAATTTACGACTTCGTGGTTTTTCATATGATTTCCAACGACCTGAGACCTAACAGCTAAGACCTTCTTCTTTTCATCATTCCAGGGATACGCGTTCCTAGCCTCAAAGATTCTTGCCGAAAGTCGAGAATTCATAATTGCGTGGGAGCTTCTTGAGGAAAGCGCTATTTGATTTTTTCGCCCCGCAGGATTTCCGGGATTGGCGCGGCATCGATCCGAATCCCTCCGTCGTGCTCGATTTTAAGCGTGTACACCATTCCGGGGATGAATTTCGAACCGGGCGCTTCGAGCTGGGCGTTCTTGACCCCCGCTCTTTTCGCCAACTTGGGATCGAGGGCGTAATTCCAGAACTTCGTCCAGAATTCCTGTTCGAAGGCTGTGGCCGGACCGTCGATCTTGTAACCTTCGGGGATTTGGTTGAGCGGGCTGATCTCGAATTCTTGCGTGCGGACACCGTCCAAATAAAAAACCTTCCAAAAAACGTACGCGCTCTTGCCTCTTAAGGCATCGCCCTCACGGACGAATTTGTCGTCGAACCTTACCACCAGCGACTGAAACTGGATGATATTGCCGATAAAAGTGAAATGCTTGGGCGTCAAGGGTCTGCCTTTGGCGTCGTATTCCAGGAATTTAATCGTCGTCAGTTCTTGACCCGTATTGGCATCCGTGAAGACGTCCACAACGATGGCCTCCGCGATGCGGGAATCGGCCTGAAGCCGGTGCACGATTTCTTTGAGGATTTTATTCTCGAGGACAAATCTGTCGTAGAATTTGTATCCTTGATAACCGGCGTAAAGAATCAGCCCGAAAAGAATGAGCGAAAGGATTTCACCAATAATATTTCGTGGTTTGGACATAGGTTATGAGGTAACCCAGCACTAATTTTACTGGATACAAATATCTATAAAATTAGTGTTGGCTAAATTCGCGCTTACAGCTTATGTTCATCCGCCTTTGGCGGATTCCATAAGTTGTGCGCTTATTTAAAAGAACACCCCCGGCGGCGGCATGGGTAAACTACTGGCGAACTTGATCGCTTCGCCGGCAATCTTAAACGGCAAAGTCAAAAGCGCGCAACCATTCAAAGTGAAACACAGTAAAAAAATGCCGCCGGCCCATAGAATTTTGTTTTTCAATCAGGACTTTCTTCGTCTTTTACCTCAAGGGACGACCTTGATGAAGACCATCGACTCCAGTTGATCCTGGTCAAGGAACCGCGCCCGAGAACCGATCGAGGGAAACGATTCCAAACCTTTCAAGAAAGGGTTAACGGCCCCATCGAGGACCATCCGCACTATCGCCGGATCCGCGGCCTTTTCTTCCATGACACCAGCCAAGAGTTCATCAATGTCTTTAATCTGCTCGTTAGCCAAATCAATCGCCTGCTCCTTGGCCTTCGTCTGAATCTGTACATCGGATTGTTGTGTGGTGAGCGTCGAAACATCCCCGGCCTGGGCCGTTGCCTCGGCAATCTGTTGTTTTAATCCTTCGAGCCCGGCGTTCATTTTTTCAAGTTCCGCCTTTTTCTCCGCGATTCCCTTTTCGATATCTTCTTTGCGCTTGCGGCTGCCTTCGATGAATGCCTTTTGCTGCGCGGCCTGCCGTTCCACAAAACCGTAACCCCACTCGGCCAGATCACGGGCCTTGCGCGAAAGCTGATCCATCCTCAGATAAAACATGGAATTATTCGCCTCCGTGAGCCCCTGGTTCACCTCCTTGAAATAAACCTCTTCCATCAAAGAGCTCGACGGATTTTGGAAGGCATCAATCGATTTCTTCAATAAATCCTTGTCGGAGGCAAGCAAAAAATAATCGCCGATAGTACCAATCGCGGGAAGAAGCTTAATCCCCAGAGGCAGACTCATAGATCGGATATGAACGCCGTTATAATCTTCGTTTTGCATGATCAAAGTTGGCTGCGCGGTCAAAGTGTCAACCACCTTGTCCAAAGCCGCCTGGTTGCCGATTTTCACAAAGAAGACCAGCTGCGGCAAAGGATACCTGCCGGTCGTATCGACATCGTATAAGTATCCGCCGAATTCATCGCCGAAGGCCGGCAGTACGTCCTTTTCAATGCTCAATTTGAGCCTACTCTCAACGTCTTTGAGGACATCCTGTGCACTAGGCGTATTCGCATCACTATTTGCGGCGGCTTCGGCCATCATTTTTTCTTTAATGCTTTCCCAATAATACGTGGTATCAAAACAGGCGGACCACTGATAGGCCATGACACTTCGTGGAACCAGGTTTAAAGAATTGTTGATTTTGGGGGCACAGCTGTAGAGTTGAGCTTTCTTTAGATCCATTTTGGTCTTATCGAAAAACCAAGCGAACTTTTCTTTCGTTAGCGGCGCGTAATCGGAAGAAAAGCTGAAAGCCTGAAATCCCGCGACGTTCGCCAGGCTTTTGGCCATTTGTGCCTCATAGACCTCTCTCATCCGGGCCGGCTGTTCGGCAGAAAACTTGTTCAGCTGTTGTTTTAAAGTATCTACGATATAAGCCATATTTCCATACCCAACCTTGTCGGCATTCTCCAAAAAACTGCCGCTGGCTTTTTTGTACACGGCATCCTCCACCAAGGACTTCTTGCCCTTAGTCACGACGTCGATCGCGGTCTGCGCGGCCCGCGGGCCCCAGCCCATCACCATCACATCTTTGATGACCGTGTAGGAAACACTCCCTCCCAGCTCAGAAATATCAATGGATGAAATCTTATGCTTCTTGTACTGGCTTTCGTGAATCTGCGGATTCTTTTTGAATCTTTGGAAAAGCCCGCCGAAAGATTCGACCAATTTCCCGCGGGATTTGAGTCTGGTGACCAGACACACATGCGTCAAAATTTCTTGAAAAGCTTTGGGGCTTAAGGAACTGACATCAACGGGGGTAACCGCCACCGCCACTTCCTGACCGAAGAATTGACCGAACGCCGGGCTATTGAGGATATCGGAAATTTCTTTGATGACAGAATCAAGCGTATCGAGATCTTGGGCCGGCACCGCGCTTTTTTCAAAAATTTTACGATAGTTGATGGAAGAAACGTTCTGCCAAAATTTGGAAGCCTTGAATTCCTGAATATTCTGTTCTACGTTGATGGCCCGCGCATAAAGGATCGCCCCCTCAGGCAGGACGCTTTCCGCCGAGATCTTGGCAATAACGTTCTGATAATAATAAAAACCAAAAGCCACACCGGCCACGATCAAAAACGCGATGATAAATCTCAAGGATTTCTTCATTCCCATAACCTTTCTTCTCTTGGCTCGACATTCGGGGCAACCGTGACCGTGCATAACGATCGATCTCCTTGGCAGCCCAATTCCTTGGCAAGACTTAAATCCGCCAAAGTCGTATTGTCCAACTGTTGATTACGGATGTTCGTGTATTGAGAAATTTTTTGAAGATCCTCCCGGGCGCGGGACAGCTTCTTGACGGAGGAACATCCTTCGGCATAATAGATGTCTTTTGTTCCCTCGCTGCCGGTCCCATAGGCATAAATCAAATACTCTCCCCCTGTCTTAAATTGATATCCGCAGACCGCCGCCATCGAGCCGGCATTAACGGTATTAATAAAAACTCTTTTGTCCAGATTCCCCTTATAAACGTTGAACACTTGAAACTCGATGTTGCTTTGGTCTTCTAAGCGTTCAATGTTTGTCACTTGACCGGTAAAAACGACCCGAGATCGATTGTACTTGGCTTGCGGTTTCTCAACGTCGTTGGGGCAGCCACAGTCGGCGCGTGCAAAATTTATGGGAAGCAGTTGAATGAATACCCATAGGGCTATCGTCTTTCTCATTTCAAATACCAAAAAATTTCTTCGCGTTACGATTAAACGTCGCGAGCGCTTCGGCTTCCTCCACATTTTTTAAAGCCGCATAAGCTTTGAGCGTACGAACCACATCTTTGGGCGTCGCCTGAAAACCTTCCCCCTCACCCATTTGGTAAAACACCGGACAATCCGTTTCAATCATCGTGTGCTCGATGGGAGCGTGCACTATTGCTTCGCGCGATTGCGGACTGTACGCAAGACTCGGCGAGGCAGAAACAAAATAACCGTTTTTGATAATATCCTCCAACACATCCAAAGGTCCGCTGTACCAGTGAAACACGGCCCTGGGGACTTGGGCGGAGCGGGTCATTTCCAAACAATCACGCCACGCGCCGCGGCTGTGGATCACGACCGGTAAGTTAAATTCCCTCGCTAATTCCAACTGCCGGCGGAAGACGTTGCGCTGCTCTTCTTTCTTGGCCTCGTCTTTCTTGAGTCCCTTGTACCAATAATCCAATCCTGTCTCACCGATGGCAACGGCGTCCTGAATGTTGTCGCGGATGAATTTTAAAGTGATTTCCACTTCGCCGGGGTTGATGTTACCGGGATGAATACCCAGCGCCACGTGAATTTTGGGAACTTCAATTTTCTTTTTGATCTCTAAATTCCTCTTGTTGGCAGCCAAGTCGACACCGACGGCCACCACACTTTCCACGCCCGCTTCGTGCGCTTGGGCCAGGGCTTGTTCAAGGTTCTCTAGCTGATCCAAATGAGCGTGGGTGTCGATGATCGTCATAATTGATCCGATGGATGTAGGACGTCCCACGTCCTTCGTTCCAGTGAGCGCAGCGAACGGTCGTCCTTCGTAAATCAGCTATCCATCACCAACGTGACCGGCCCGTCGTTAACCAGCGACACGTCCATCGTCGCGCGAAAACGTCCGGTCTCAACCTTAAAATTCTTCGCCCGCAATTTTTCCACAAAAAAGTTGTACAACTCTTCGCCTTTTTTCGGGTCAGCCGCCTTATCAAAGGACGGCCGGCGTCCCTTAGCGCAATCGCCCAGGAGGGTAAATTGTGAAATAACCAGAAATTCGCCCTGGGCCTGGCCGATGGAGCGGTTCATTTTGCCTTCGGTGTCTTCGAAAATCCTCAGCTCGCTAACTTTACCAACGAGAAAATCCACGTCTTGTTCGCTGTCATCCTTAGCCACGGCCAAAAAGATGAGCATCCCACGATGGATTGTTCCAACCGTCTTGCCGTCGACATCAACACGCGCCTCCTTGACTCTTTGGATGACTAATCGCATAAGATCCTAACGCAATTATAGTGGCCTCCCCAAGACGGGTCAACAGAAATCACGTCATTTATCTGGATTGAGCTTACAAAAATCAGCGGGCGTGATAAAAACGATGGATGCGTTAACTGAAGGATGTTCCGCAGCCGCAGCTGCTTTTGGCGTTGGGGTTGTGATACTTAAAACCGCTCTCTTTCAGGGTATCGACGTAATCAATCTGAATGTCTTTCAAGAAAGGGATACAGTCTTCGTTGACGATGATCTTCAAGTCCCCTTGGGACGCCATGAGGTCGTTGTCAAAAGACTTCTTTTGAAAACTCATATCATAGGAAAGCCCCGCGCATCCGCCGGTCAAAACCCCGATGCGCAAAAAATGCCCGGCCTTCCCATCTTTCTCCATCATAGACTTGATCTTCGCGATAGCCGCGTCAGTCAACGTCACGAGGTGGCTGGGATTTTCTTTTTGAGTCAATTGATTTTTAGTTGTGTTTTCCATGGCTCCAATTGAACTTTAACACAAGCGCTCATATTTTGCAACACTTCAAACTCAAGGGCCGTTGGGGAAGGGTTCCCCAACGGCCCATCAATCTCATTCTTCAGGATAGAACAACGCGATGCTGCTGGTGAACCCGTGCAGAAAATTGTTCTTGCACACCGGGCCGATTTCCCCGGCGCAAAAAAATCCCGCCGCCGGAACCGGTCCTAAGAATTTCTGAATGATCTCGATATCGTGATTGGGCTGGCGAAAAAGGTTTTCGCCCCGGCCGTTGCAGGAAAAGACCAGGGCGCCTTTGGGCTTCTCTTGGTTCTTGCGGTTTTGCTGGGCGAGTAAAAGTTCATTTAAGTCTTCGTGGGCCGCTTCGGCGTCGCGCACATGGAACTGGATGGTCTGTCCCGGTTTGACGTAATCCGCGATGGCGCCCGCCCCGCTCCCGCGGTCAATGCCGACGAGCCCGCGGATCAAAAAATCGCCGCGCTTAAATTCATGGCGGTATTCGTTCATGGCGATCCCCACAAACACCGCTTCCTGCGCCAAGAGTTTATCCTTGGCGGGAACTTTGTACAAGACCTCCTGCAGGACTTCGATGAAAGGTTTCCCGGCCAATTCATAAATCACGTTTCCCTGGGCCTTGGTCACGATAAAGGTTTCGCCGATGGGACGACAGCCTTGCGAAACGACCGTCTCCACACAAATCGGTCCGGTCAAACTCACCCCCACAAGCCCGTCTTCGAATCGCTGCTGGTTCAAAATTAAGGTATTTTCAAGCGGCTGATAGGCCCCGGAGGCAAGTCCGCCGACCACGGAACAATTGGGATAGATTTTGTTGAGAGAATCTAAAAATTTGTTCATGTCTAATTGAAAGGGATCCGGCAAGGTTAAAAAAATCGGCCGCTCATTCGGGTAAACCTCCAAAAAATTGTACCAGTCTTCTGGTTTGTCCAATCCGTCCAACTGTGTTTGATTGACGCTGAATGGAACGATCTTTACCCCCGGTAAATTGGCCAGAATCAAGGAGGCGGCGGGACGGCGTTCAATCTCCAATTGATTTCCGATGATCCCCGCGCAGGTGCATCCCAGGAGATTTTTTACCTTAAGCCTGCGGCTCAAAAATTCAATGACCTCTTCTGTGGAGGTTTTGCTAAAAGAAGAAATAAACAGAAACCCTAAATCAAAGTCCTGCCTTAAGCCCTCAGTCAATTCTGCGATAACCTTTGGACAATCGGTTTGGGTGGTAATACGGCTGATAAATTCCATACGTCTTTCCCTCAATTCATTATGATGGATGAAGTCATTATAGTAACTTCCCTTGCCTACTTCAAAGATATCACACGTGGGTGTCAAGCCAAAATAGAAATGTCCTAATTTTGGGTTAAACTGCCCTTGGGGATTTTATTATCGATATGATCTTAAGGAAAAGTGTCAAGTAAACGTGAGGACACTTCGTTGAATGGTGATCTTACGCGATTCGTTTACGCACCCAAAAAGTCAATAAATCAATGAGGGTGACGACCGTGACAATGACGATCAGAAGAACGGCGACCTTGTCGTATTGGAAGGATCGGACATAGAGCTGAATATAATACCCGATTCCACCCGCGCCCACCAAACCTAAAACAGTAGCGTCGCGAAAATTCATTTCAAACCGGTAAAGAGTGAATGAAACTATTTGAGGGATGCATTGTGGGAATAAACCAAATCGGATCGTTTGAGGCCATGTGGCCCCTGTCCCCTTGACAGCATTGATGATGCCTTGATTGGCTGTTTCAAATTCTTCAGCATAAAATTTCCCCAACATGCCGATGGAGTGGAAGGCAATGGCCAATACCCCTGGAAAAGGCCCTAACCCGACCGCAATAACAAAAATGATGGCCACAACAATAAGAGGAATAGACCGTAAGAAACCAAGGAACCATTTCACAGGATGATAAATCCATGTTGGTGTTATATTGGAAGCGGCCAGAAATCCTAAGGGTAGTGATAGAACAACGGCGAAAAAAGTTCCCGCAAGAGCAATCAGAAGAGTCTCAACCATCGACTGGATAATTAATTCACTGACGCTCCAGTTCGGGTTGGTTAGACGAGAGAAAAACTCTGAAAAGCGAGGACCAGAACTCAATAAAGCCTTGAGATCAAACTGGGACTCCGCAATCGACCAAGCCAACAGGATTCCAAGGCCACAACCAATGACAAATTGAAAAGCAAGCCTTTGTTTCCATTGTCCTCTTAAGGTAGACATCAATTATTTTTTACTGGAACCTTTACCGTTTCAATTACCACGATAGACGAATTCTTCATCATCTGCGGTAAAACTTATTGGAGGACCGTCATAAACGACTTTGCCTTCGGAAAGTCCGATAAAACGGCTGGCGAACTTTCGGGCCAGAGAGGGCTGATGAAGATTAACGAGAAGGGTCTCGCTGCGACGTTTGGTACAATCAACGAGAAGCCGCAGCGCCTCTTCTGCTAATTCCGGATCAAGATTGGAAATCGGTTCATCGGCGATAATGATGTCAGCATCTTGCATCAGGGCTCGGGCAATCGCGACCCGTTGACGTTGACCACCGCTTAAGGTCTCAACCCGACGATTCTCTAATCCCTTTAAACCCACTTCAACCAAGATGGCCTCTGCCTTTTCCCATTCCGAGGCGGGATAGCAACCCAAAAGACTCTTCCCTGGAGAAACGCGCCCAAGGCACCCTAAAAGGACGTTATTGACAACACTCAGTCGTGGAATAAGAAAAAAATCCTGATCAATCATGGCAATGTGGCGTTGGTTTTCTCTTTGTTCTTTCGTCGAGACAACAGGATTATGACCAAGTACCTTTATATATCCTTCCGATGGCTTCAGACGTCCTTTGATGAGCTGCGATAAGGTTGTTTTCCCAGCGCCACTGCGCCCCAAAACAAAGACACGTTCCGTCGGCGCTATCTTTAACTCGCCGACATTTAAGGCACATACCGTGCCATAGCATACCCGGATGTCTTTGAGTTCAACTACCGCTCCCTCCATCTATTGTTCCCTCTTTTTGATAAAGTCATAATCCCTGGCCATCTCCTCAACCTCTTCGTAGTCTTGATGTGTTACTTTAATATATCCATCGACGCCGTAGAGGTACTTGAGGAGTTTATGATTTGGCCCTTCATTTAACGCTAAGAAGGCCTCCGTCAATTTTTGAACGAGTTGCGTATCCAAATCCTTACGAACAACGATACAATGTGAAGGGATACTTTTTGTTTCGGCAACATAAATGACCTCGTCGCGTTCCTCTGGATGTAAAAGGCTATAGGCATATTGTCCAATTCCTGCAGCGTCAACGAATTTATTTAAGACCGCGCGAATAACCTGTTCATCACCGCCCGCAAAGTAGATTTTCTTAAAAAACTTATCGGCCTCGTCTTTATCTTTGATCAGTCCCTCTTGTTTGAAAAGATCCAGTGGATACATATAACCCGATGAGGATAAAGGATCAACGAAGGCAATCGTTTTTCCTTTGAGATCCGAGAGTTTCTTAATCCCACTATCCTTTCGAACAAAAATGCGAGAAACATACGATGCTTTGCCATTGTAGATTTCTCCGAGGATTGGATTAGCCCCTGTTTGCGCATTGGCCATGACATATTGAAGTGATCCCATGAATCCGACATCAGCTGTTTCATTACGAAGTGCCTCCACCACACTCGCATAATCGGTCGCAACAAAATACTTTATCTTCCTCCCAAGATTTTTTTCAAGATAATCAACGACGGGCCGAACATCTTCAATAAGCTGTTCAGGATTTTCGTAAGCGATAAATACAATTTTGAGAGGCCCTAAACTGCCCTCCTCAGCTCGAACTAAAGTGGAGCCAGCAAAAATCAGTACGATAGAAAAAATGATGATGAAGAAATTAAATTTTTTATGACGATTCAAAGTGGCCATATAATTCTTCTCCTCCAAAAACAATTTATGTGCTTTTACACATTATAGCAATAGTTATTTAAGTTGATCGACATTCTCCTGATATAATTGGCGATATTCCATGACCTTCCTATCCACATTTTTTCTTTCGCCATGACGATTAGCCCTATAGGCCTCATCCATCAATTCGGCTAATTGATCCATGATGGGTAAATACTGCTGATCCTGAAGTTGCCATTTATGTTTTCTTATTTCATTGGCAATGGTTTGAAAAGTAATATTCATCAATTCGGGTTTATTTTTCCGTTTGAGTTCTTCATAGGCTGATAGAAAAAAGCTAAATTCCTCCAACTCAGCATCCAAAAAATAAGATGTATCCTCATAGGGATCAATGCCATCGCCGACCGTTTCCACATACGCGGTTAAATCGCTAACTTTTGATTCGTTCAAGCCGAGTTTAAACATTTGATTAAACCATTGGAGAACGTCGCGTACAGTTGGCTGACTGCCATCATGAAAATAAGGGGCGGTAAATTTGGAACTAAGAAGTGTGGGGGTATCAAGGGCACGATCACGCGAATCCAGCCCGCTACCATGTGCCGTACCAATATCGTGGCGTTTGCGATCAAGAAACTGATCCGATGGCACATGGCAAGTGGCACAACTTTTTCCGCCCATTTGTTCAAAGGGCATATGGAAAATCTTTTCGCCGCGCTTGGCGCTTTCCGAAGCCTTTGCATTTAATGACCCATCCGGATTAAGACTGGGATTGGGCAGAAAATCAAATTCATTCATGTAGGCAATGAGTCCATCTACCAATAAGGGATCAGGCTCCGGGCCATCAAATTCATTGACAATAACATTACGGACAAAATCTCGTAACGAAGCAAAACGACCATTACGGCCATAAGGGGCGGTAAAACGTATACCGCGAAGATCCGGAATATCAAGAGGATCAAAATGGCCATTGTTGGCATGCGGAGCAAAAAAACTGCTGCTGACATCCACGCCACCGGGCCGGGCTGATAAACCCGGAATAAAAAAATTAGGATTCGTGATTGATTTGTTGTGACATGTATTACACGTAAGGGAAATTACCCGTGCAGGTTCTCCAAAAATCACGTTGCTATCAAAAGCCATATCACCAAGCGCGATGAGGGCTGTTTCATTTTCATCCACTCCTCGATCCACCATATTCAAAATTTGACGAGGCCGGGGCACCTGCTTATTAATATTGTTTCCTGGTGGTAATTTCACAGGTACTTCTTTTGTCGGATCAAAAGTAGGACTCTTTTGTGGGAGTGGACAGAATCGATGATAGACGAGAGGTGCGGGTCCTTTATCAGGTGTTTGAAAAGAATCTCCATAATTGGTACTGATGTATTTAATAATCTCACCTGATTTTTGATGAAATGTTGTCTTATCAGCAGGGACCGAACCCACCCCCAAGAAAGCCGGATTGCCTAAAGCAGTTGATAACTCTAACCAGAGCTGGCCAATCTTGAGAAATGCGGAATGATCTGTTGCTTTGACTTCGTGTTCGAAACTTGCCCAAATTTGTCTTGCCGTATCAAGCTCTTGGGAGGCCTTCAAATAGTCAGAAAGAAATTTTTCTGCCATTTCTAATTTCAAAATAAGAATCCGAGCCACGGCACGGGTCGAAAGTTCAAAAATTTCTTGGGCTGTTTTGTTGCGGTCAAGAGATTCTACTTGTTCTTCAGATCGGGAAGTAATTTTATCAATAAGTTCATTAATTCTCGTCTGATAAGTCTCGGCCTCAAGAGGAGAAAGTGGGATAAATTCGCCAGCAATTCGGTTTGCGTCGTTTCTTACTTCTTTCCAAAGGACGGGATTAAGATTAAGGATAAAAGTCATCCGGCGATAACTTTCGGCAACAGGATGTAAATTTTCTGGTAGGATAATGTCGGCATGTGCCCCTCGTATCGAAAATAAAAATACGATCAAAACAAATATTCTAAAACTTTTAGAAAAAAGCTTTTTACGCATATTTCTTTTCTTATGTGGAGAATCTTGAGTATTATTGGTTAATTTGGACATCGTGGTCACCTTAACCTGCTAATAGCGTATTGAAATTCCGCAAAAGGGATTAAAATCATTGGCTGAGCGGGTAACGCCGATATTAACCCCCGCGTCCAACTGAATGTTTTCATTCACGGCATAGGTGAGTCCACCATCGACCGTACCTACCCATGTGGAATCCGGCTCGTTGTTAAACTTACTGAAAAATTCGATATAGCCGTTAAGCGCGCCAATAATCTGATGTCCGAAAGTAATGCTGTTGATGAAATCCGTGTAATAATCATCATTATCGGCGCTGCGGTTAAAATCGAATTCGGTCATGATCCCCATATTCCATTCCTTCGGCAAAGAAACAGCCAAAGGAATGATGATCCCTCCTTCCACATCATCGTTACCCAAATCATCCGTATTGGTAGGATACTTAATGAACGGCATCACCGCCAGGGCCGTTTTGCCGCCATCGTTTCCCCAGAGATTTACCTTGAGGCGGGTTTGCAGATCGCCGCTGCCGGTTTTGCTTGTTTTTTCTCCTTGGCCTTTGCTGTTTTTATCCAAGAAAGGACTATAAACCAACTGCAGATCAACACTGTTGCACAAGCCGATTTTGAAATTCGTGGGCAAGGAACTGAAGTTGTCCACGCGGGTGTCGGTGTTTTCAACATTACGGTGATCATAGGTGTAGTCAATAAAACTCATTTCGATTTGATAATGGCCGGCATCAACCGTATAGGCGCTTTCGGTTTTATCGGGCCTGTCAGTACTCATCTCCCGCATAAGTTCTTTGGGAGTGGGATTCAAAAGATGATATTGGGATTTACTGGGGCCTGAAGGCGGCGGCGAAGGTTCCTGGGCCATGGCCCAACTTGCCAAACAAAGCATTCCAAGGATTAACACACTTGCTTTGATAATAGTTCGACTATACATTTTTCTTGCTCCTACATTTTTTGCAAATCCCATAAAAGTGCATTTCATGGCCTAATATTTTAAAACCCGCATTCTCTAAAAACGGATGATACACAGTGTCTTCTTTAAGATCGGGAAATTCGATGAATTGATGACAGTGCAGGCATTGGGCATGATGGTGGGGTTTTTCATCATAAATGTGCTCAAAATGATGGTGTTTGTCTCCAAAGGCGGTTTCGCGAATAACGCCGGATTCCAAGAGTTCCCGCAGGCTGCGGTACACCGTCGCGCGCGAGACTTTTTTATCTTTTCTTTTGCAGGTTTTGACGAGGTCTTCTGCGTTGAAGTGACCATGAGTGGTAAGGACTTCCTTAAAAACAGCCTCCCGGCCTTGGCTAAATTTAAGGCCGGAGCCTTTTAAGTAATTCTCAAGTTTAACGCGCTCTGTAAATAAACTTTGGGATTTGGCTTTGATCATAATGAGACACTGTATCATTTAAAATTTATAAAGGCAAGGATTAATTTTTTTATTTCAGGTGATTACTTCGGGGGGTTTAACGCCACTTGATGGAACAGCCCATGGAGGGTCTCTGCTCTTTTGAGATAGGTCTGCCGGCGGCGAGGTTGTTGATGGCTTCCTTCAGTTCTTCTTTTGTGACCTTCGATTCATCCTGCCAGTTGTCATCGATGCGGCCATGATAGACCAACTTTTTCTCGCTGTTGTAGAGATAGATATCCGGCGTGCACTGGGCCTTGAAGGCATCGGCCACTTTTTGCGTCTCATCCACCAGATAGGGAAACTCAATCTTCCATTCCTTGATTTTCTCTTTCATCCGATCGGGAGCATCTTGGGGATAATCGGGATGGATATTGGGGTTAACGGCAATCGTAGGAATACCGGCGGCCTGTGCCGCTTTGGCAAGCCGAATGAATCTTGGCCAAACCCCCAAGGCATAAGGACAGTGGTTGCAGGTGAAAGCAATCAACAACCCTCTTTTGCCGTAAAGATCGCCGCTTTTATAAAGTTTGCCGGATGGATCTTTGAGCTCAAAGTCGGGCATCTTGGAGTCAAGCGGAACAAGAACAGATTCAATCAAAGCCATTGTCGGCAACCCTTCCGTTCAAATGTGAATCTCAAGGGCTTATTATCATGAGGGGTCGGGGTGAGCCCCTCAAAAACTCCTCAAGGGCTCATTATAATCAACGAGTTTATCATGTCAAGAATTACCCTTTGGGGTTACACGGTAAAACAAGGGCGGTAAAACAAGGGGGCCCTGTCCGCCTCTGGCGGACAGGGCCCCCTCGGCATTCCTGCTATTTCAACACGCGGTATTAATACATCCCCCCGCCCATTCCGCCCGGAGGCATCATCGGAGCCGACTTATCCTTCTCCGGTTTCTCCGTGACCAACGCCTCGGTCGTCAAGAGCAACGCCGCAATGCTGGCCGCGTTTTGAAGCGCGGTGCGGGTCACTTTGGCCGGATCAATGACACCAGATTCGAACATATCCACATACTTGTCCTGATTGATGTCATAACCGATGTTGTTATTTTTCTCGTTCTTTAAATGCTCGACAATGACCGACCCTTCGAGTCCCGCGTTAAACGCCAATTGCCGAACCGGTTCCTCTATAGCGCGCAGGATGATCTCAACGCCGGTCCTCTCATCGCCCCTCAGCTCTTTGCGCAGCTTATCAAGAGTCGGAATGGTGCGAAGAAGCGCAACCCCGCCGCCGGGAACGATGCCTTCCTCAACGGCCGCGCGGGTCGCGTGCAAAGCGTCTTCAACGCGCGCCTTTTTTTCTTTCATTTCAACTTCGGTCGCGGCGCCTACGTTGATAATGGCAACCCCACCCGAGAGCTTGGCGAGCCTTTCCTGCAATTTTTCCTTATCATAAGAAGAATCCGTGTTATCGATTTGAACGCGGATCTGGGTAATGCGGCCCTTGATGTCCGCCGTCTTGCCGGCGCCCTCGACGATCGTGGTATTGTCCTTATCGATCTTAATTTTTTTGGCACGACCAAGATCCGAGACGTTGAGGTTCTCAAGCTTGATCCCAAGATCTTCGGTAATCGCGCGCCCGCCCGTCAAAACCGCGATGTCTTCCAGCATGGCCTTGCGACGATCGCCATAGCCCGGGGCCTTCACCGCCGCGCAGGACAAGGTTTTACGAATGTTGTTGACGACCAATGTGGCCAAGGCCTCGCCTTCCACTTCCTCGCAAATAATCAGGATTGGTTTCCCCACCTTCGCCACTTTTTCCAAAAGCGGCAAGATATCCTTGATGTTGGAAACTTTCTTCTCATAAATGAGGATGAGCGGATCTTCCAAAACGCATTCCATCTTTTCCATATCGGTGCAAAAATACGGCGACAGATAGCCTTGATCGAATTGCATCCCTTCGACGAGTTTAAGCTCGGTGGCCATGGTCTTCGATTCCTCGACGGTGATGACCCCGTCCTTGCCGACTTTGTCGATGGCCTCGGCAATTTTCTGGCCGATGAACTTGTCGCTATTGGCGGCGATGGTCGCGACCTGTTCAACTTCTTTGGTATTTTTGTTGTCGACTTTTTTGGAAAGTTTTTTGAGCTCGCCCGTGACGGCCTCGACCGCGAGTTCAATGCCTCTTTTTAAGGCCATCGGATTAGCGCCGGCGGTCACGTTCTTCAAACCTTCCCGGTAGATGGCTTCCACCAGCACCATCGCGGTGGTCGTACCGTCCCCCGCGTTGTCGGATGTCTTTTCAGCGGCCTCTTTGACCATCTGGGCGCCCATATTCTCGAAAGGATCTTCGAGGTCGATTTCCTTGGCGACGGTAACGCCGTCTTTGGTCACGGTCGGAGAACCGAATTTCTTGTCCAAAACCACATTGCGGCCCTTGGGCCCCAAGGTCACCTTGACCGCTCTGGAGATCTGCTCAACGCCTTTTAAGACAGCGCGCCTTGCTTCTTCATTAAACAACAATTGCTTTGCCATTTTTTATTCCCTCCGATTATTTTTTTAGATAACCCAGCACTTATTTTGGCTTAAATACCGTGTCGTAAAATAAGTGCTGGGTAAATTCGCACTTGTAAGTTACGTCGTCCGCCAAAGGCGGACTCCGTAAGTTACCTGCTCATTTATTTAACCACCGCAAAAATATCCTCTTCCTTCATAATAAGAAGTTCCTGTCCGTCCTTGGTGGTAATCTCAGTCCCGCTGTATTTGCCATACAACACGCGATCCCCGACCTTCACCTCCGGAGTTTGGAGTTGGCCGTTCTCCAAAACCTTGCCCTTGCCGACCGCCACAATTTTTCCTTCTTGGGGTTTCTCCTTGGCCGTATCCGGTAACACAATGCCCCCCTTGGTCTTTTCTTCCGCCTCCAAAGGCTTCACGACAATTCTATCGGCTAATGGTTTGATATCCACTACAACACCTCCTTTTAAATTTTTTAAAAGTTGAACCGTTGGACTATTCTTGCTCATCTTTAAGCAAAATTTTCAATTAGCACTGCTTCTGATAGAGTGCTAGTGTACAAAACCAAAAAAATTTTGTCAAGGGATAATTTTTTTGCTAAAGAAGGCGTTAAGGTTGGGGAGGGATAAAGCGTTCGGAAACAGAATAAAATAATCGTTTATCGTGAATGACCGCAACAATAAGAATTTTTGTACGTTCAATCTTGTACACCAATCGATAACTATATACCAATCGTTCTCTGATGTTCTTATCATTACACTCAGGAACTATGCGACCCATATACGGGAATTGGGCGATACTATATACTATAAGAGAAATCGAGGATTTTGGAGAGCGTAGCCCGGGCATAAAATTACGAATCACGGCTTATGTACTGAGCGATGGATTCCACGTCCTCAACGGCTTCGGGAGACCATATTACTTGATGAGCCATTTGGTCAACCGTTTTTCAACTTGCTGTTGAGAAATGCCTCCCTCTCGCTTTGCCCGCTGAAGACCTCTATGAATTTTTTCAATGACGTAAAGATGGTACTGAATGTCCTCAATGGTGCAGTCCTTAGGTAATTTTTGAAGCAAAGACCGGACTTCTTGTTTAGCCGTCATAAACTCGCCCTCCTTGAATTTTAGTATAACACCTCATCCGCATTCTAAAAACTATAAAATCATCAATACCTCACCGCCAAATGCTCGTTGAGAAGCTCTTGATTAAGGTAAGTTCCCTTTTGGGCAACGACCGATGGATCGGTGGCGCCGGGCAGGTAAAAAATATCGGCGAGGTAGCGGTCAAATTTATCCGAACGGTCTTTGATGGTTTTAACGATGATAAAAGCACAGCCCTTCAGACGGGCCTCGACAAAGCGCTTGGCCCGTCTTCCCTCCTCGGTGTCCATCTCCGGGCAGTCAATGCCCCGCAGCCGCAGTTTTTGGCTGATGGAAACGTTGAGATGCAAATCAAACGAGGTTAACAGCGTGTCCCCATCGATGATTTTATCGACCTGGGCTTGATAGGTGAAGAGCTCGTCTTTGGAAGACTCGATTTTCTTGACGCTGGAGATCTCTCCCTCTTTTAAGAGAAGTTCAACCGTGTCATTTTCCTTAAAGCGCGGGGCATTTTTAGGGATGAGATACTGCAGACGAAACCCCAGATCCAAAACCAGCGGACTCTCTTTCGCAAGCGGTTTGTTGGCCTGGACAATCTGGTAGGCGTGCAACCTACCAAAGGTGAATTTGAGTTGCGCGACGGGTTTGTCGTCGTTCTCGGGCGCGGTGAGCTCGCGCCTGGTGTTTAAATATTCCCGGAGTTCTTTTGTGTTCCAATCATGACGAAGAACTTTTTGCTCAAGCTTCTTTCTCTCCTGTTCGTCCTTAACGGTGATCAGGCTCTTGTAGTGCTCCCAGGTCAATTTCCGCGGCGCCGCGGAAATTGGGTAAACGCGGTAGAATTTCACACAGCGCTGCAAAATGGAAACGTCGTAGTCAACATCTTCGGCTAATCTTATAAAAAAATTTGTACCGTGCTCCGCCCTGTCCTTGTGTTCCAAAAGATGCTCGTGAATATACCGCCCGACTTTCCAGTAAGCTTCTGCGGTCCGTCGCTTGAGAAAGAACTCCAGCTCGGAAAGCTCTTGCGAAACTTTTCGGACGAGAGACTTGTAATCGTTGGGTTTGGTGAGGGGTTTAGGCATTTGGGTTACGGTATGTGTCTGGGAATGGTCTCTGTTTGAGCTTCTGCTGAACATAACCATCTATTTTTTCTAAACGAACCTTGATCATTGCAGACCTTCTGGTCAATCCAAAATCTTGATTAAAGACTATCTAAGATAGATTGCAAGTAGGGTTTTATTTTGGGCAGGTCTCGCTTGATGGTTTTCCAGACAACACGGGGTTTAATGCCAAAGTATTCGTGGATGAGCTTATCTCTCATGCCGGCCATTTCTTTCCACGGAAGATTCTTATGCTTATTGCGAACGCTGGAAGGGATTTTCTTGACGGCTTCTCCCATGACCTCGAAAGCGCGTATGACCGCAAACGTAGTTTTGGCATCTTTTTCGAAAGATTCAAAATTCATTCCTTTGACAAAAGATTCCGCCTTCTCAATCGCATCAATAATATCGACCAGGTAATCCTTATATTCACGGATCATACGTACACAACCTCGTGCATGATATTTTTGCCGATCGCCGGTTTTAATGACCCCTTCATCACCAAATCCACGCGTTTTTTCAATATCGCGCTCAGGCGGTTTTCCATTTTAAGGAAATCAAAAAGGCCCGGAGTGCGGCTAAATTCTACCAGAATATCCACGTCGCTGTTTTTCTTCTGCTTTCCTCGCACGAAAGAACCAAACACGCCCAGCTGCTTTACTTTAAATTCTTTCGTCAGCGCGGGTTTATTCTGCCTTAAAGTTTGTTTAATTTTATCCAGCTCGCTCATGATTTTAAGTATACAGCAGAACCGCTTGTTCGTCCATTGACGTTACCAGAAATTCCGGGGAAGCAAACAACCTGCCCCTTTTATTTGTGCCTGGCGCGATTTCTAAAATTTCATTCTTGGTCTTCTTTACACACATAATGATTTGCGCTCTCTATATAAGCATAATCTATAGATTTAACATCATATAACCATGCCCCTTTTAAACGCGCAACCTTTGGATCAAATAAAGCAATATTATATCCATCTTTAGTTAAAGAGCTTTTGTAAATAATTCCATCATATCCGGCATTCTTAAAATATTCTGATAGATATTGAGTTGGAACATAATAATTATGCTCTTCACCAACGTTAACCGGCATAGAGAAAGAATTATTTATATCTCTCCAGACAAACGGTTCCCATTTTTCTGACGGTTCCTCAATCTCTTCTTCTGACAAAATATGACGACTATGCTTGTCTTTAGATGCATCAACGACTCTTAAATCTCTAGTTAACCCAAACCATCCCACTGTGACGCTCTGATTCAACCAAGGCCTGACTTCTGATATGGCGGTTTTTATGTCATTTGCTAAATAAAGATACGAGATTCCTTTCGGATTTATTCTTCCTTCTAACGCCTTTCCATCAGGAGGGGCGTCTATTTCCTGTGGATGCAATGGACTGATATCGATTCCCCAATGGCTTTTCTTATTTTCATCTTCAACTTCATATTCCCGTTCATTACTGCCTATGCGCGCACGATATAATACCCCTCCCTTCATTAAAATATGTTCCCGCTTCTTGGCTGTAAATAAAATCGTTTCAATAAACCTATCCCATTTCTTATTCAAAACGTACCTGTTTTCTTTGCGCAGATAGCGACAAAAATCATGCCATTGATCTGGTGAAATAAATTGAGGTTCTGTGGACATAGGCTTAACTCCTACGCGTTATTTATGCTTTCTACTCACCAACCCCATCCCCCTAAAAACCAAATCCGGCTCGACCTTGGGAATTTTGGCGGAAAGAATCCTGAACATATCCATTAAGCTATTTCGAGGTGTGCGCCGCGGCCAATGCTTTTAGGAAAGGAGATTCGCACCTTATGCCCCAGAGATTCGGCGATACGGGTCAGGGTATCAAGAGTTAGGTTACGCCCTTCTCCCGTTTCGATCTGAGAGATAAACTGCTGAGAAACACCCAGCCGCGCGGCCAATTCTTTCTGGTTAAGATGTTTTTCTTGACGCATCTCGGCTATTTTTTGAGCCAGAGTGACTTTGACGCGTTCAATTTCATATAAACGGCGAAATTTCTTGTCTTTCAATTTCTCCTGAAAATAACTATCTATATTTTCTAAACGGACATTTGCCATTGGGGGCCTCCTTATCAATACAAGTTCTCAATGTTTCTTTCCTCCTCCACCTGCCTTTTTCTCTTAAGACATAGGTTCAAATCACCCGAAGAAATTTTATCTGTCTTTTTCTTTATAGCGTGCAATAAAACGGCGTGGTCGCGTAAAAAGAAGAAATAAAAGATACGGTTATCGCGGGGTCTTAGCTCATATATCCCTTCGCCCAGATAATCGGCCATGGGCCTGCGCAGATTGTGGCCTTGCTTTTTCAACTCATCAAGATAAGCCCTAATTTTGGCTTGATCTTTAAAAGGCAATTTCTTAATAAAATCTTTGACAGGGTTATCGCCCCGCTCATCAACAAAAAAATAAATTGACTTTAACATTCGACCTTTTTCTGCAATATAAGTATACAAGTTATAACTTGTTTTGTCAATGCCTTCAAAAGCGGCTCAACAACTCCAACCCCTTCAAAACCAAATCCGGCTCGACCGCATGGATTTTGGCGGGGATGTATTTTTTCATCAAGAGCGAATGGCCTCCGGTCAAAATTACTTTGGGGCGGATGCCGAGTTTTTTCGACACGAGCTCGATCATGCCGGCACACAACGCTCCGTACCCATAAAAAATTCCGCTCAAGATACTCGCTTCAGTATTCTTACCAATCACATCCCCTGGTCCTTTGATTTTTATTTTGGGAAGGAGTGCGGTTTTCTTGTATAGGGATTCGGCTGAAAGCCGAATCCCTGGGACAATCGCTCCACCCAAATATTCGCCTTTAACCGACACGACATCAAAGGTGATTGCGGTTCCTAAATCGATCACAATCGCCGGTTGTCCGTAAAGGATTTTGGCGGCGTAGGCGCACACCAAACGATCCTGCCCGATTTGCCGATGATTATAACGGTTGACAATCGGCACCTTGATGTCTTGGCCGATGATAAGGGGCCGTCCCCGCACGGGGACGGCCCTAACGATCGGCTGCAAAATCTTTAAAACATTCGGCACGACACTGCAAATGACCGTCTTTTGAATTCGCGGATATTTTTTTTTGATCACCTTTAAAATCGGATTTAATCGAACCGATAAAAGAAATTTTTCCTGCACGGTGTCGATGCGCCAGACTTGAAGTGTTCTAGCGTTTTTTAGAACCGCGAGGCAGATCGCGGTGTTGCCTATGTCGATCGCTAAGAGCAAAATCTCCTCCCTCAATTTCCTTAATCTTATCACGAATGAGCGCCGCTTTCTCGAATTGCAGGTTGCGGGCGGCCAGTTCCATTTCCCGCTCCAAATCGGCGACAATCGAAGCGACAGCAAATTCTTCCGGAGATTGGCCGGTCGCCTCCATAACCAACTCTTCACTATCCGCCCATTCCTCAATCCCCTGTTTGATCGCCTTCTCAATCGAGCGCGGCGTGATGCCGTGCTCTTTGTTAAATGCGATCTGAATTTTCCGACGGCGTTCGCACTCACTGATGGTCAGGCGCATGGCCGAGGTGATTTTATCGGCATACATAACGACCAGGCCGTGAATGTTGCGCGCGGCACGACCCGAGGTTTGAATAAGCGATGTATGAGAACGCAAGAACCCTTCTTTATCCGCGTCCAGAATGGCAACCAGCGATACCTCCGGCAGGTCTAGGCCTTCTCTTAATAAGTTGACCCCCACCAGGCAATCGAATTTTCGCAGGCGCAAATCCTGCAAGATCTTCGCCCGGTCAATGGTCTCGATGTCGGAATGAAGATATTTGACTTTGATCCCTTGCTCTTGTAAATATTCACTCAAATCTTCCGACATGCGTTTGGTCAAAGTGGTTACGAGTACGCGCTCGTTGGCTTTGACCCGTTTCTTGATTTCAACCAACAAATCCTCAATTTGTCCTTGGCTTTGCCTCACCTCAATCGGCGGATCGACAATTCCGGTGGGGCGAATGATCTGTTCGATGATACAGCCTCCGGATTCTTTTTTCTCAAAAGGCCCCGGGGTGGCTGAGACATAGATCCTTTGCTTAACGAGCTGCTCGAATTCTTTGAACTTGAGCGGCCGGTTATCCAGACACGACGGCAGACGAAACCCATACTCGACGAGCATTTCTTTGCGCGCGCGATCCCCCTCGTACATTCCGTTTAATTGCGGGACCGTCACGTGCGATTCATCAATGAGTACGACAAAATCTTCCGGAAAATAATCCAAAAGACAATATGGCCGCGAGCCGGCGGGACGGCCACAGAGGACCCGCGAATAATTTTCAATGCCGTGGCAAAATCCCATTTCTTTGAGCATTTCCATATCATAACGCGTGCGGGAATTGAGCCGCTGGGATTCCAGAAGTTTGCCCTGGGCATTGAGCTCCGCCACCCTCGCCTTCAACTCCTCTTCGATCTCCTTAAGCGCCGCCTGAAGACGCGGCTCCGGAACGATGAAATGTTTGGCCGGATAAATAGCCACCTGCTCTAACTCTTGAATGACGTTTGCCGTAATGGGATCAATCTGTGAGAGGCGCTCGATTGCGTCGCCGTTTAATTCAATCCTTACCGCGTCCTGCCGGTAGGCCGGAAAAACTTCCACCACGTCCCCGCGCACACGCACTTTTCCGCGCGTGAATTCATAATCATTGCGTTCATACTGAATATCGATGAGCTTCGCCAACACCTCGTCCCGATCAATGGTCTGCTCTTTCTTAAGAAAGAGCAAGGCTTCTCTGTAATCTGCCGGATCGCCCAAGTTGTAAATGCAGGAAACGCTGGCAACGATTAAACAATCGCGTCGGGACATTAAGGACGTCGTGGCGGCCAGGCGCAGGCGATCCAAACGATCGTTGATCGAAGAATCCTTCTCTATATAAACATCGGTTTGGGGAATGTAGGCTTCCGGCTGGTAATAATCGTAGTAACTGACAAAATACTCGACGGCATTCTGCGGAAAGAATCCCTTAAATTCGCTGTAGAGCTGGGCGGCGAGGGTTTTGTTGTGGGAAATGACGAGGGTGGGCCGATTGAGCTTTTCAATCACATTGGCAAGGGTAAAGGTCTTGCCGCTGCCGGTCACCCCCAGAAGAACCTGCGACTTAACACCCCGTTGGATATTGTGAGCCAGCGGTTGAAGCGCCTTGATCTGCTCAGCGACGGGTTTGAACTTACTCTCCAGGATGAATCGGTCCACATAATTATTTGGAGGGGTTCATTTCTCCAATCCTTTAGCGATTCTGGAAAAAATTTGGTTGACGAGCCGATCGTTCTTGTGGCCTTCGAAGGTTTTGAACAAAAACGGCGTCATGACCAGATAACGAATTTCCACTTCGCTCGTACCTTGGATGTCCCGCAAGTAAACATTCAGAGTCGAATAGCGGGTAAAAAGAAACATCGCGGTCTGACGGATTTGGGTAAAAAGAAGGATTTGCTTCTTTGAAGCGTCGCTCACGCGATTCTGTTCATACAAAGAGGGATTCGCGGCGTCCGTGACCTTCCAACCTAAATTCTCGAGCGTCTGTTTGGTCACATCCAAAGTATTTTCATAGGAAGCAACGAACACCCTTTTATACGGACTCTTGTCGGTGACATATTTGGGAATTCTTACTGTCGTGCAGCCCACAAGAAAGAACGCGAAGGCTGTCAATAAGAACAAAGATTTTTTTTGCATAAATGAGTCTCCGCTTTATCCCCTCCGCTTCGCTCCGGGGATTAATTCGCACAGTGACTTACGTTCCCCCGCCAAAGCGGGGCCCGTAAGTCACGTGCGCATTAACATACTTTCCCGTGCATATACGGACGGGTTTTATTCTTATCTGATTTTTTGTTGATTTCCGCCTGGATATCGATCTTCAAGCCTCCGCACAAATCAAAGAGCCGGATAAAAGCGTCCGCGAGCTCTTCCTTGAAATTTTCATCATCCTTCTTGCGGTACCCTTCCATGGCCTCGGCGAGTTCGGTCACGATGAGCATCAAAGCCTCCCCGATGTTGCGCTCCTTGTCCCAAAATCCTTTTTCACGGGCGATTTTATGACACAGCTCGCTCATTTCACTCAACGTATAGTCTTTCATTGCAATCAATTCCTTTCAACGCGGCATCGCTCTAGTGCAGGCGGATAAAATTCTCCATGTCCGCCGGCAGCTCTGAAACGATTTTGACCGGTCTATGGGTCAAGGGGTGCATCCACTCGATTTCGCTCGCGTGCAGCGCTATCCGACGGAATTTAAGCGCGTAATCCTTGCCGAAGGCGTATTGGCGTTCGCCTAAAAGCGGATGACCGATTTCGGAAAAATGGATGCGGACCTGGTTCGTCCTGCCGGTCAAAGGAGAGACCTCGACAATACTATAGGTGTGCCGGACCTCAATGACCTTAAAACGGGTAATCGCCAATTTTCCCCTGGCCTCGCGCCGAAACCGGTTGTCGCTGAAATCCTTAATCGCGCTTTTGATCTCTCCCACCAGGCGTTTCATCCGTCCCTGCACGAGAGCTACATATTTTTTTTTGACCCCCTTGTGCTTGAACAGATTCATCATCGATTGCTGATTTTTTTTCCCCTTAGCGAAAATGATGGCCCCGGAAGTTTCACGGTCAAGGCGATGACACGGATGCAAATGGTATTCGCGCTCCTTGTCCTTAGGAAGTTCTTCATTGACGATCCGATCAAGCGTGTTTTTTTCGCCCCTGGGAGTGGGAATCGTCAAGGTCCCAGAGGGTTTTTCGAAAACAACAAAACAATCATCTTCAAAGAGCACCGGAATGGCCTTGTGCATAAAACCTTGCCTTTACGCCGTCTTATCCTTTTTAAGATTGCGGCTGCTCGTCGTCTTCACTCGACTGCAAAAGTCTCGTCAGATGATCCAGCTTGCGGATAATGAGAATCGGGGCCACCACAATCCATATCTGGATCGCCAGGGACAACAACAATTGTAAAGGAGATAAATTAAGAGTAATAGCGTTTTCCATGTTAATTGGGATTAAGGGTATTGGTTTTCGGCTGTGTATGCGAACTGATGTATTCCGAGATTGTTTTGGAATCCGCAACGCTGATACCGTTGAAGAAGATGGCGACGTTGAAATACTCCGCGCCCGGAACCGGCTCGGTTCTCACGACGATGCCTTGGCAGGACAGCTTTTTGGTGACCGTCTTGTTGCGTTTCTTGAGAGGCAATAAGAGGTGAATTTTGAGCTTGGTCATCGGTTCAAAATAACGATTGACCTTGCAATACGTTCCCGCGCAGCTAAGGTTTCGAGTCTCGGTAACGACATCCGTGTCCTCACTGGAAAGTTTGATCGGGATATTGTTTTCTAAACGCGGATGTTTGCGTCGTTCGTCAACGGGTTTGTTCAATTAGACCGGCTCCTTTTCCTTGCCTGCGTCGGCCTTTCCCTTGTTCTTAAAGCAGTTCTTATTGCAATAATACTGGCCGTTGCGATAATATCTCTTCGCTTTCTTCATCGGTTTGCCGCAGCCGGCACAGTTCTTTTTTTCTTCTGTCGGCGCTGCTGGAACCTTTTCAGTCTTTTCAGCCATGATAAACTATAACTCCTTTCAACGACTTTGGAACTTTTTCTCTATGAGGATTAGTTTGGATTAAAATAGACGGGATTGGAAATATCGTTGGAATTCCTGCTTTGTTGCTTCTGATGGCTGATTTTCGGTAAATTTCAGGCCCAGATGGTAATAGTCCGAATGCGGGATTTGGTTGGCCCAGACCACTCGACCCGAAAGTCCTAAAATCCTGCCGCTGGGAAGCTTCACCCAGACGATCATTTCAGTATTTAAAGGAACAAAATTCTCAAAATGGATCCTTAAGCCCCCCTCGGAAATGTCACATCCTAAGCACCAGCCTAGTTGCTGGGGCTCTTTCATTTGGAACTGTACGGCTTCCCGGAACTGCTGACGGGGAAATCGCCTTAAATCCTCTTGTTTCCGGGGTTCCTCCACAATAAACATCGACTTTGCTCCTTTGCTAAGGACTCCAACTCTCTAAAGTTAATTATATTATAACATAATCCCATCTAAGCACAAAATATTTTTTTAGAGAAGCATCTAAAAAATGTTAAGAAAAACAAGTACGAAGGGGGTTGGGTTCCCACCGGCTTTTCTCAATTCTTAGATTCTTTACCAAATTCCAAGAGCGTGCTATACTGTTTTTCGTGTACAAAGATTTTTACAACCTCAAGGAATACCCCTTTAATATCACCTGCGACCCCTCCTTCTTTTTTTCAAGTTCGCGCCACAATGATGCGTTCGCCCATTTAGTCTATGGGATTGAAGAGCGTAAAGGGATTATCGTGATCACCGGAGAGATCGGTACCGGCAAGACAACGCTGTGCCGGACCCTCTTACAGCGTCTTGATTCGAGGACCAAAACGGCCCTTATTCTTAACCCAAACTTCTCGGAGCTTCAATTTCTACAACTGATTATCAAAGACCTGGGCATCGATGTAACGCCCAAACACAACAACAAGTTCGCCCTGGTCAGCGTCCTCAATGACTTTCTCATTAAAAAAAGCAGTTTAGGCTACAACGTCGTCCTCATCATCGATGAAGCTCAAAATTTAAAACCCTCACAACTGGAACACATTCGACTTCTCTCGAATTTGGAGACGGAAAAACAGAAACTCCTGCAGATTATTTTGGTGGGTCAGCCGGAGCTATTGGACAAATTGAGACTTCCCTCCTTAAGACAGCTCAACCAACGGATCGCGGTGCGTTACCATATCCTGCCGCTTAAAAAAACAGAGACGGGGCAGTACATCCTGCACCGTTTGAACGTGGCCGGCGCCAACAATGACTTGAGATTTACTCCCGAGGCGATGGAGCAGATCTATACAGTTTCCGGCGGTACACCGCGGCTCATCAACGTCATCTGTGACCGAGCCCTTCTGGCCGGCTATACCCAGGAAACGCTCACCATCGATGACAAAATCATTCAACAATGCGCACAGGAGGTCACATGAGTATCATTCATGAAGCTTTAAAAAAAGCCCAGAACAATTTAGGAACCGAGTCTTCGCAACCTTTAAGCGCGGTCCCGTTATCACCCCCACCTCAACCGACGAGCCCGGAAAAAAAAGACATGCACAGCCTGCCGACGCCTATCTTTATCCTCCTGGTCATTCTCTTGTGCGCTCTTTTTACTTTCTTTTATTCCACTGCGAAGCCCCAAAAAACTCTTGTCCACTCAAAATCACAAGAAAAGATCGTTCATCCTCTCTTCTCTCAATCCAGGCTTTTAAGCCCACCTACCGGTCAGGCTCTTATGTTAAGCGGAACCATTATGTCCGGGAAAGAATCCCTGGCCCTCATCAACGACCAAATCGTAAAAACCGGTGATTCCATCAACGAAAAAAAAGTTTTGAGCATTACGGACGGAAAAGTGGAGATCTTAAGCGGGAGAGAAACGATAGTTCTTACGACCAGAGACTGACCAGCCGAAGGCGGATAATTTTACGCAAGTCTCGCCGCGATGGCTCGACGAACCACATCTAAAGGAATTCCTTCCCGAACAACAACCTTGCCGATAACTTTAGCCAGGACCAAACGGTTTCTTGTGCCTTTGAATTTTTTATCATGACGCATCGCGCTTAAGATATCGTTCAACTTTATGTTCTTGATTCTTAAGGGGAGTCCGATGTTGGAAAGAAGCTCATTAAGGCGCTCGGCATTGCGCGCGCTCAAAAGCCCCAATTGATGCGAAATATCCGCGGCAACTCTCATGCCTAAAGCGACCGCCTCGCCGTGATGATAAAGGTTGTAGCCGCCGGCGGTCTCAATGGCGTGGCCCACCGTATGACCGAAGTTAAGGATCGCCCTTAAACCCTTGGTCTCTTTTTCGTCTTGAGTGACAATCCGCGCCTTAATACGGCTGCAGGCCTCGACGACATGGGCCAAGACATTCGGATCGCGCTTTAAGAAACGCGCGTAATTCTTTTCGATATAGCTAAAAAGTCTCTCATCATCAATGACGCCGTACTTAACAGCCTCGGAAAGGCCGTTTTGGATTTGACGGACGCTTAAAGTTGAGAGGACGGAAACGTCGCTAAAAACCAATTTCGGCTGGTAAAAAGCCCCCACCAGGTTCTTGCCGACAACCAAGTCAATGGCGACCTTCCCTCCGATGGCCGAATCGATCTGACCCAAAAGGGTTGTAGGAACCTGCACGTAAGGAGTTCCTCGTTTATAGACCGCGGCCACAAAGCCGCTCAGATCGCCGACAACACCTCCGCCTAAGGCCACGATAAAAATCTTCTTACCGACATCATAGTGGGCGATTTTTTCCAGGAGCCCAAAGGCAAACCTTGCCGATTTGCTCTTTTCTCCATCGGGAACGGTAAAGACCTTGACCGAAGATCCGCTTCTTTTAAGTCCCGCGACAACATTTTTCCCATGCAATTTTTCAATAACGGGATTCGTGATAATCACGGCATCCTGTCCTAGGTTGAGCGTAAGTAAAACCTTCCCTAACCGGGAAAGGATTTTATTCCCAATAAGAATGTCATAACTATTCTCTTTTAAAGCAAGATGAATTTTCATCAAGAAACGCCCAACAGTTTCGCCAAATAAAATACGGCCGGCCAAATGATGTGATCCAAAACGCCTAAGGATAATAAAACGAAGACAATCAGGATGCCGTAGATTTCCAGCTGAGAATAATACCGCGCCGCGCTTAAAGGCAAAAGGCTTAAGACCAGCCTCGAACCATCCAAGGGCGGAATCGGGATCATGTTAAAAACCGCCAAAACCAAATTGATCAAAATCGCGGTGACCAGAAGATCGTAAACCTGTCCAGTCAGATCGGCTATCAGAAATCGGCTCAAGATCGCCGCCAAAAGGATGTTCGTCAGCGGACCGGCGAGGGCGACCAGGGGCATATCCCGACGAGGATTGCGCAGTCGCTTAAAATCGACGGGAACGGGTTTGGCCCAGCCAAAAACGACCAGCGATTTAAGAAATATCAGCAGCCCCGGAAATATAATAGTCCCCACCGGATCGATATGTTTGAAAGGATTAAGTGTCAGGCGCCCGGCATTTTTGGCCGTGGGATCGCCCAGTTTGTTGGCAACCCAGCCATGCGCGTACTCATGCAAAATCACGGCGGGCAAGAACGCAATGAGAATGTTCACCAATCCGTTTAATGTCATAACACGCACTCAATACGGTTGGGGTTGATCGTCGCAAAGGATCCGGACGAACTGATTCCTTTCGTTCCCTGCACCTTGAGCGTATATTCGAGGAAAGGCTCCAGCGCTTGCGAAGGCGCGTTGAGAATATAACGGGTACCGTCGGTGAGAACAACCTGGTAGTGCGTCCCTTCCGAAGATTTTTCCAAACGTCCGGATACACTGATCTTAAGAACAACTTCCACAGAAGACACAACTTTGGGTGCTTTCTCTTGGGCGACAACTTGAGCAGCGGCACTGAATTTCTCCACCTCTTGAGTCGGTGGAACGGCTCCCGGCTTTAAAGACAGAAATTGGGTCGACACCCACCCATAGACACCTTCCATAGGTTCGATCTGATAGAAATCATCCCTTGTGGCGACAATTTTGACAATGCTGTCTTGGGTGAGTTGGCCGATCTGGGCGGCTTCGACGTTGGGATCGGCGCGCAAGTTAACCTTATTTCCGGTCACGACCCCTCGACCGTCGGGAAGAAGCCGAATGTATTTGCGGCTGATAAAACACAGCAAAGGTGCCGTCGCCCCGCCGTTGGCGGGGCAGGCTTTAATCTTATACCAGCCGTAACTTTCCTCAACCACAACGACGGTTGTGCCTTGGGGTAGCTTCCCCAGTTTCTCAAAGTTGACGCTCTGGCCGGCGCGGACATTAACGTTTTCGAAGCTGACTTCTGCTAAGGAAGGAAGATGGGATTCTGCGGAAACGGGAGAAGATAAAAGAAGAAAGAGAAAAAATGCCTGACAGAGCTTCATTTTGCGGCTGGAGCTTTTTTGTCTTTAGCGGGAGCCGCGGCAGCGGCCGCAGGACTAGCGGCAGCAGTGCCGGCAGCGCCCACAGCGGCAGTACCTGGAGCGGCCGCACCCTCGGCGGCTACGGCTTTGACGGCTTTTCTTGCCTTGATCCTGACAATCTTGGTCTTGGGCAAGCCCGTCACAGCCCGATCTTCCATCCACAAACCCTTTTTCATCAAATCTTTGATACGTTCAATCCGGGACAGAACCGATCTTTGCTGAGCGCCGGCGGTATCGATTTTAAGTGAAGAATGAATTCCCATCTTAGAATCTCCTGACTAAACAATCTTTGTATTGTTTCTTGAGTCTCGCCGAGAAACTTTCCGCCTGCTTCTGCAAGAGAAATCTCCCCACGCAGACGATGGAATGTTCCCCTTTAGAGAGAACGAAAATTTCATAACCCTTTTGCTTGAGTAACAAAGCTTCCTGGTTCGCGTATTCTTGTTTCTTGAAAGAGGCGACCTGGATGGTGTAAGGTCTGGGGGATGAATCAGGCGAAAAGTATACAAGAGAAGAAACCGGCTGTAAAGCTTTCTTCTCAACGGGCGTGGCATCAACCCGGACCATTAACGATGGATTGACGGGCCTTGCGGGCACCGGAATAACCGCGGCATTTGCCGGCTGAGAAACTTTCTTGGGATTCGTTCCCTGGGTCTGAGGAACCGGGGTCTTTGTGGTCGTCGGCGTCGGCGGATTTTGGCTGATTCTGGCTTGATATTCCCGGTAGCGCGTAACCATCACCTTCTTGCCGCTCTCCACGCCCAGCGAAAAAGACAGCACGATGAACATCAGGATGACGATACTCACAACCACCAGATTTTCGATGGAAAGCGTAAGATGAGCGAAGAAAAAGCGAGGTCTGTCGACCTCAACCTGAGTCCCTTGAGTTCCTGGAAATAATTCGAATTGGGATTGCTTAAAATTTATACTCATACTAACTTCTCTTATATTTATATAGTGACGGTCACTGCTGACCTTCAACATATCAAAAATGACACGATTACTCTGTAATGGTCTGTAGTGCGTATTATATGGTTAGCGTTTGATCAAACTCAAGTACTTTCTGAATTTTCTTTGGGTAGACAATTCACAAAACGTCTCGATCACCTTAGGATCAAATTGCGTTCCGCTGTTACGCTTGAGTTCGATCAAGGCATCGTTGATCGTCATCGTTTTTCGATAGGGTCTTTGGGAAATCATCGCCTCGAAAGCATCCACCACCGCCATGACCCGCGCCCCCAAAGGAATTTGTTCTTTTTTAAGTCCCGAAGGGTAACCGCTGCCGTCGTACTTTTCATGAAGATAAAGGATAATAGGCAGGACGGGTTTTAAAAACTCGACGGGTTTAATGAGCTCGACACTTTTGGCGGGATGCTCGCGAATAACTTTGAATTCCGACGCAGACAATTGGCTGGTCTTGGAGAGGATTTCGTAAGGGACATCCAAGACCCCGGCATCGTGCAGCATACTGGCATGTTCAAGGCTGTCGATGCCGATTTGCCCCATGTTCAACTTTTCCGCCAGGCGCTTAGTGACCTTGAAATAGACCGGGGCGTGCGTCAGCGGCCGTGGCCTCTGCTTCTCAAAAAGGTTCCCGATGAACCGCATGCTTCCTAAAATCGTCTTCTGTTGTCCCTCGTAAAGCTGCAGATTCTTGATCGCCATCACCGCCTGCTCGGCAAAAACAGCCAGCAGGTCGCGGTCAAATTCACTAAAGGGGTGCTCGCTTCTTTTCCTCTGGATGAATATTGCTCCGATGATGTCGTCGGCAACCAGCGGCAACCCGATGAAACATTTTTCAAAAATCTCGGCACCGCCCACGACCGCCCGCTCCCTTGGTCCCACTTGGGAAAAATCGGTTTTCTTGTCGATCATCGTATTGATCTGATTATTGAACGAAGCAATCAGCGCAATTCTTTTTTGAGTGGAATCCAAGATATAAACGCTCGAAGAGCTGGCGTGAATAAACTGGCACAAGAGGCGCGTCAATCTCAAGGTGAGCTCGCGGACATTATAGGTGGAATTGACCAGCCTATAGACCATGTGCACCGCAGAAAGAACGAGCTTATACTTTTTCGTATGGATGGAAGAGTTTTTTGTATTCATCAAGCGCGAATCGATCGGTCATCGAGGCGATATAATTGCAAATGAGTTCATAGATCTGCCTCTGGGTGTATTTCTTGTTTCTCTCATAAATCTCTTCCGGCAACTGACTGGGCTGCCCTTTGTAAACGGTAAAAAGCGCGTCGACAATGCGTTTGGCCTTGGCGGTCATTCGTTCTACCCGATAATGGTGATAGAGTTTCTTATTGATAAGCCCCTGCAGGCTGTTGCGCTCCTGGGCCATCCTTTGGCTAAAACCAACGATCGTTTTCTTAATTTTCTTGACTTGGGCGGAAGACTTAAAATCTTCGTCTTTGAGTCTTTGGTCCGTGGCCTGTAAAAGATCCTTCACCTGCATGTCGATGAGTTCCTTGACGATCTGGTACTTGCGCATCTCCGGATTCTGCCCCTTTAAGGGGGCTTCAAGTTTCTTTAAAACCTTCTGCCAGAGGGCGCTTTCGCGCAAATCATCCTCGCTGATGCACCCCGAGGTCAATCCGTCGTCGATATCGTGATTAAGATAAGCCAGGGAATCGGCAATGTCCACAACCCGGGCCTCCAATGTGGGGCCTTCGCCCAGGAGTTTATTGTCCTTGCCGGGCAGATCATAGGGCGTCTGGTGCTTGAGAATCCCTACCAAAACCTCCCGCGTTAAGTTGAGGCCATCAAAATCCGGATACCGCTTCTCGTACTTCGTGACAATGTCAAAGCTTCTCTTATTATGGTTGAAACTGGGCAGGCCCGCTTGCCGCATGATGTTGTTGAGCGCGTCCTCACCGGCGTGCCCGAAGGGCGGGTGTCCTAAATCGTGCGCCAGGGCCACCCCTTCAATCAAATCTTCATTCAGACGCAAATTCCGGCCGATGGTACGGGCAATCTGGGCAACTTCGATGGTGTGCGTCAGGCGCGTGCGGTAATAATCGCCCTCAAAGATGACAAACACCTGAGTTTTATATTCGAGCTTGCGGAATGCCTCAGAATGCACGATGCGGTCGCGGTCCCGCTGATAACAGGTTCTGGTCTCATGCTGCCCTTCCTTGTGTTCTCGGCCGGCGGAATCCTTGGACCTCATGGCATACGACGCTAAGACCTGGTCTTCCAGCTCTTCAAGTTCTTTTCTTGTGCGCATCTTGTACTGACATTTTCTTTTTAAAATCCATATTATGGTAACCCGTACGGACGGTTGCTTCTTTAATTTATTTATTTATTTTAGAAACAACCGTCCGTAAGCGTTTAAACAGCGTTTGCAAAGATTGGGAAATGATCTTGGTATTGCCGATGACGGGCATAAAGTTGACATCGCCTCTCCAGCGCGGCACCATATGGATATGCAAATGGCCGGGGAATCCTGCCCCGGCCACGCGCCCCAAATTGATGCCGATATTGTAACCCTCGGGTCTGAGGACTTTATCGAGAAGTTTTTTCATTGTTTCCAGAAGGTCCCAAAGGTCCTCCCGTTCATTTCGGTTCAACTTCGAGAGACTATCGACGTGACGGTTGGGAACAATCAAAAGATGCCCATTGTTATAAGGATAAATATTGAGGACCGCGAAGGAAAACTTTGTTCTCACCACCACATAATTCTTTCGGTCTTTTTTCCCCGTATGAATACGACAGAACACGCATTTCTTCGGCGAATTTTTAAGAAGCCTGATGTACTTGCTCCGCCACGGCGCCCAAAGATGATCCATCATATTTTTTCCTTCACCTTGATGATATTGCCCTCGATCTCTTTACCTTTAAGCTCCAAAATCCCGTAGGAGCAATAGGGCGCAAAGACCTTGTCGTTGGGGCTGCCGGGGTTGAAATACAAGACCTGATCAATCACCTCGTTCATGGGCTGATGCGAATGCCCGAAGACGACGGCGTCCACTTTTTTCCCATGGAATTCGGATTTGACTTTTTCCAACAGGGTTTGCGGCGCCCCTTCGCCGTGAAAGAGTCCTATGGTAACGTCGCCCAGCTTAAGAATCCGGCTTCGGGGAAAAAGGGATCGGATCTCTTTGCCGTCCATATTGCCGTAGACGGCCTTGACTTCTTGAACTCTCTCAAGCTCTTTCAAGATATCCAGCGTGCAGAAGTCGCCCGCATGAACGATGACATCCACATTCTTAAAATCACTCAGCATCTGCGCGGGGAGTTTATGAGAATGTGTATCTGCAACAACGCCGATTTTCATTTGGATGAAACCTTCGTGCCTTCACTGCTCTGCTTCGCTCCCGCACATTAAATAATTCCAGTGGAGCTTCGCAGCAGCGTTCTTCTTCGCCTACATACGACCGAAGTTGCTTCGTAGCCCCAACGCGAAAGCCTTGGGGCGAAGAAGAACGATTTTCATTTGGTAATACAAGGCCGGTCGTAAATGTTGAGAAGCGCTCTTAACTCATCCTCGTTCCAAATCCAGATTTTCTCCTGCAAAGCGCGCAAACGCGCGTTGGGTTCAAGCTCCGACAGAGAAATGATCACCCGACGGATCGGTTTTTTATCAAATTTTTTGGACTCCGACAAAAAGGCGTTGAGTTCCCCCTCTCCGATCGTCTCGCTGTTCAGGATGATATACCAGGCTCCTTGCGATGAGGAGGCCTTGATCATCTCAATGGGATGGTCTCTTTCTTCTATTCTTTTCAAAGGGACGATGTTCCGGAAAAACGGCAATTTGTATTTCCGGCCGTTGATATTCAAGTCCTCGTTGTCAAAACACTGTAAGAGCTGAATAATCCGCGAAGATAATCCTTCTTGGGAAACCATATGAAAGTTACCGTAGGCTTGTTTGATTTCTTCCTGAAATTCCCGGCGCAGTTTTTCAAGCTTAAGATCAACGGCATTCATCCGTTTCTCAAAAACATATTTAATCCAGTAACGCAGCAGCTTATCCTCGAGATGATAAAACAAACCGTTCTTGACGACGAGCCCAACCTCCTTTAGGTGCGAAAGTTTCTGCGTCAGGAACGTTTTCTTAAGGCCGGTCGCCGCCATGATGTCTTTTAATTTATGTTTGCCGTTGGCAAGCGTCAGTAAAATTGCCGCCACATTGCGGTTGCCCTTGCCTATGCAGAGTTGATTGATGATAAAATCAAAATGGCGTCCCAAGACACACCAGGGATTGAAAATCGTGTTCTCAAGCGCCTGCAGCAAAAGCGGCATGAAGACCTCTGTCTGGCGGTGGATGCCGCACAAAGACACAATCTCTTGGCAAATCAAATGCAGATACAACGGATGCCCGCCGGTAAAATCCGTTAAGAAGTTACGCAGTTGATTGCTGATTTTAATATCTTGGAGATGATGCTCAATAAACGCCTGGGCCGTTTTCAACTTAAAGGGGGCAAGAGGAATGATTTCGAAATTACCGAATAAAAGAGAAAGTTTTTCGGCAATGATCTTGCGCGCGACGACCGGATAAGAACTGGTGACAATATACAGACATTTTTTCTGCGTCATAATCTTCTTGCCCAGTTCCAGAAAAACATCCGCCACCCCTAACTCCTCAAGGCAGTGGAATTCGTCCAAGATAATCACGCAGAATTTTCCCGTCTCGGCGCTGAAGACATCCGGCAACGACAAGAGCTCGCGGTAGCCTTCCGTAAACCTTCCTTTATGGATGTGGACTTCGATCTTCTTGATTGCTTCGACCGTTTGAGGAATGAACGATTTGGTGCTTTGCATAAGGAGGTTCAAATCTTCGTGCAACGGCAGCTTTCCATGACGGGAATAATTGTACAGCAGGCTGCCCGCGAATTTTTTGAAAAGGTAATGGGTGTCTTTGGTGTCGAGATCCAGATAAATGTCGATAATCGAATCGTCCTCGAGGGTGGAAAGGAATTTACATAACAGCGCGGTTTTTCCGACAAAACGGTTGCCCAAAATGGCGATATTCTGCCGGTAACCTTCTTTAAGATCCGTGACGCGCCGGCTCAAGAGCGACAGAACGTTGTGCCGGCCGAAAAAATCTTTTTTAAGATCGATGGTGTTCATGGCAAATAATACAAAGGATTATCGGCGATCGAATTCTTGCGGATTTCAAAATGTAAAAACGCGATACCTTGATTCCGGCCCACGTGGGCGATGGGGCCATTCTTTGCCACTCTGGTCCCCACCGTTGCCAGAAGCTTCGCGTTTTGCGAATAGACGGAAAATAACCCGTCTTCGTGATCCAGAATCACCGTATAAACGTATCCAGCCAAATAATCTGCAAAGACGACGACCCCGGCGCGCGCGGCGCGGACGATTTCACCTTCCGTCGCCTCAATCGAGATACCACGGTTCACTCGCAAGCGCTGCCGTTCTCCAAAATAGGAAATCACTTTCCCCTTCACGGGCCATATGAATTCACTACTGTTGGCGTCGCCCTCCAGCTTTCCCGAAGGAACAACTCCTTGGACGTCCTTCACTTCTGTCGCCCCGGGGATAAAGACCAACTGGTCTTTTTCTATTTTCGCGACGTTGGGGATGTTGTTGATCTTGACGATACTCCCGATATCCACGCTGTAGGTTTTCGCGATCCGCCAGAGCGTCTCACCGGATTGGACCTTGTGATAAACACCTTTGTTAAGCGATGGGGCTTTGAGCGGCCCCGGAGACAATTCCTTTTTACCTCCAGTTGTCGCACAGCCGGCAAAAAGAACCAGAATGAACAGAGCGCCGACCTTGAAAAAAACATTCCATGGAAGCCGCATAAAAGTATTCTTGGAGCGAGGGACGGGAATTGAACCCGCGACGTTCAGCTTGGGAAGCTGACATTCTACCACTGAATTACCCTCGCGAAAACCCATAAGAATCTTACCCCGCCAAAAATCTTTTCAATTGTGCCGTCGTTCGCGCCACGTTTTTACTTAACGCGATACAGCGGGTGACGGCAACCCGATCAAGCCCGGCTTTTTTGACCAGCGCCGCATTCGAAAGGTCAATACCGCCAATGGCGAACACCGGGATTCTTATTTCTTTCACGACACGGGACAATACCTTCAAGTCCATGGGCCTTCGCTGCGGTTTAGTTTTCGTCTTAAAAACTGAACCGAAACCGATGTAATCGGCTCCGTCGCGCTCGGCTTGACGGGCATGGAACACATTCTGACAGGAAGCGCCGACAATAGCTTTGTCGCCCATCATCCGCCGGGCGAAAGCGATCGAACAATCGTCTTGTCCTAAGTGAACCCCTTGGGCGCGAGCCGCAATGGCAATATCCACGCGATCGTTGATGATGAAAGGAATTCGATTCTTTAAAATCTTTTTTGCTTCACCTGCGAACCCCAAAATATCTTGAGCGGTCCCTTTTTTGTCACGCAACTGGACGATATCAATGCCTTTCCCAACGGCCTGACGCAGGACCCGAAGCAGACTGGCGTAATCGCTGGCCTCGGCGTCAAGGACCAGGTAAAGCTTACAGTTTTTTAACCGTCTCTCTTTCGAGGTCATAGATTTTATAACGCAAACGCTTCGCTCTTTTCGCCAAACGCGCATCATATAACTTCATAAATTCTTCGAGGACCCGCACCGATTCCTTGGCCCTTTGCGAATTGGCGTAAAAGATATCGCTCAGGTCACGGCGTTTGAGTTCACCTTGGGTGGAGCCCTTGCCGACGTCTCTTGGGATGTTGCGGGCGTTGATCATATCTGTAATCTCCAAAGCCTCCACGACATTCCTCAACTGATGCCGCACCGCTTTATATCCGGCGGATAAGTTTTTTTTATTAAGAAAGAACCGGCAAACATCTTCGCAAACCCGCAAAGCCTCTTTCGCCCGGTTAAAGTTGGCGTCGATCACCCGGAAGTATTTTCTATCTGGCGCGCGCACTGTTTTCCCCTACGTGCACTTCTTGAGAATCGATTCGATGATTTCGGTTGTCGAATACCGGTCGACAAATTTGATGAATTCGACTTTGCCGCCCCGTTGACGGACGATGTCGCTGCCGACAACCGCCTTCCCTTTCCAGTCGGCGCCCTTCACCAGAATATCAGGCTGGAGTGCCTTAATTAACCTGTAAGGGGTCGGTTCCTTAAAAATCGTAACGTAATCCACGCACGCAAAGGCCGCCAGAACCGCCGCCCTGGCTTTTTCCGTAATAATCGGGCGATGCGGCCCTTTGATCGCCCGGATCGAAGCATCCGAATTCACCCCGACCACCAAAACCCGCTTGTCCTTTTTGGCAGAAGTTAAATAACTGACATGCCCGTAATGGATGATGTCAAAACAGCCGTTGGTGAAGGCGATCGTTTTTCCTTTTTTACGTTCACGGGCCACGATTTTTTTAAGCGCGGCCCGGCTGACTATTTTCTTTTTAAAATTCACGTTGTCGTTAAAATCTCTTTTCAACCAGTTCACAGATCGCATGGTAAAGGCAGATATGGGATTCCTGAATCCGCGCCGTCACATTCGAGGGCACAATGAGGTTGATATCGCTTAAAGGGGCCAGCTTCCCTCCGCCGCAGCCACTCAAGGCAATGACCTTCATCCCCATCTTCTTGGCCTGCTGAGCGCCTTTTAAGACATTCTTGGAATTGCCGCTGGTGGAAATCGCCACCGCCACATCTTCTGGCTTTCCCAAGCCCTCGAGTTGACGCGCGAAAACACTATCAAATCCATAGTCGTTGCCCAGCGCCGTCAGAATCGAAGAATCCGTCGTCAAAGCGATGGCCGCGAGCGACCTTCTTTCTTTTTGGAAACGGCCGATGAATTCCGCCGCCGCGTGCTGACTGTCGGCGGCCGAGCCGCCATTACCGAAAAAAATCACCTTGCCGCCCTTTTTAAAACAATCCGCGATAGTATTGACGGATTTTACAATCGCTTCAAGATTATCCTCCAAGGTTTTTTGTTTGACCGCGATCGATTCTTCAAAAATGGATCTAATGAGATTTTTCATATGATCGGAGATTCCTAATATTTTTAAGCAAAAAAGACTTTAGCGATCTCATAAAGCTCCATATCGATTTTCTTACGTTCGCGAACCGCTTCTTCAATATCCACGTAATGCAGTTTATCGCCTTTCAAGCTCACCATCTTACCGAACTTACCTTCGTTGACAAGCTCCACCGCCTTGACGCCGAAACGTGTCCCGATGATGCGATCGTAGGCCGTTGGGGTTCCGCCTCTTTGGATATATCCCAAAACACTCACACGGGCCTCGTAACCAGTTTCCCGTTCAATAATGTTGGCGACGTGCTCACCAATTCCGGCCGTGCGCCGTTGCGAAAGCTCGTCCACAGGCTCGCGATTTTTGCAATAACCGTCGATCTCGGTTCCTTCGGAAATGACAATGATGCTGAAATTTTTTCCTCTTTTATGGCGGTTCTTGAGGGCGTCGCAGACCTCCTGCATTTTGACCGGAATCTCGGGGATCAGAATAAAATCGGCCCCGCCGGCAATACCTGCCTCAAGCGCAATCCAGCCCGTATAAAGCCCCATGACCTCGATGACCATAATGCGGTGATGAGATTCAGCCGTTGTGTGCAGACGGTCGATGCATTCCGTAGCGATGTTGACCGCCGTATCGAATCCGAACGCATAATCCGTTCCCGAAAGCGCATTGTCGATGGATTTGGGCACACCGACCACGCGAATGATCCCTTCTTTGTGCAGCTCGAGGGCGACTTTGAGGGTTTCCTCGCCGCCGACGGCGATCAAGGCATCGATACCGCTGCGCTTATAGTTTTCTTTGATCTTTTTAACCTGTTCTTTGGTAGGGTCTTTGAGCGGATTGATACGGCTGGTACCAAGGATCGTCCCGCCGCGATCGAGGATCCCGGAGGTGGTTCGCAAATCCAAGACACGCGTGTCGTTGTCAATGAGTCCACTCCAACCATTCTTGATGCCGCTCACCACCATTCCTTCCAGCATGGCCTTACGCACGACGGCCCGGATGACGGAATTTAAACCCGGGCAATCCGCGCCTCCGGTCAGAATGCCAATCTTTTTCATAAAAAAATCCTTTGATGATTGCTCTAGGGTGAAATTTAAGCCCGATACCCCTGGAAGGGCAAGGTCGGCGAGGGACGATCGTCATCCTCGTTCGCTTTGTTTTTCTTCGCTTTCAAATCCTCGGCGGTAATCTTGATGACGTGGATCTTAACTACCACAGACTCTTCAATGCCGATCGTATCCTGAATCTTGGTCTTCACCATCTCCTGCAAATGCGCGGTCATTTCGGGAATGTTCACCTCGGCTTTAAGGACCAGCCTCGATTCGACCTCCAAACCCTTTTTTGTGGCAATGATATTGGTTTTAACTTCCTTGATCTCGTTCATTCTTAACATCACCCGGCGGACCAAATCTTCAATGGCATGTAAAGAAATTGTGACCCGGCCCGTGGGGTTGTCGAAGGCGATCGTGCGTTCTTTCGCGTAACTGCCGTAAATGATCCTTGCCGACATAAAGCTCACGATAATGAGGGCGGCGTTGATGATGCCGATAACCATTCGAATATCCGAATCGTCATACGCAATTTCGATCAGACTGTTCAATTCCGGCAGCGTAACGGCATGAGCGACGAAAAGAATCATCATCCCGCACAAGACCGATAACGTAAGAACGTAAAAAAATATGGCGACCCGAGTGAATAGCCTCATGCCTTCCCCCTCTCTATGCCTTGGATGTTGACGTTAATGTCTTTTAAGTTGATGTCGACGGTCCTTTCGATGGCCGAACGCACCGTCTCTTGGATCTGCCGCGCGATATCGGCAACACTGATGCCGTAGCGGATACGGAGCCTCAATTCCAAAGTCACCTGGTTGTTCTTGTCAACCGTCACAATAATACCGGGATAACTTTTCTGCCCGAAAAATTCCATGAACTGTGTGGGTAAATCCGCAGGCATAAGGCTGACCCCGTCGAGCTCAGAGAGCGCCGAGACGGCAATGTCGGCAATGGCCTTTTTGTGAACCTGGATAGAACCCAAATCGACGCGGCTTAAATCTCTCATTTGTGAACCTCCCCCTCGCTTTTCATCATCTTCTCCAAGAAATGGGTGGAAACCTGGCCCTTCACGAATAATGGATGATTCAGAATTTTTTGGTGAAGATCGATGGTCGTCTTGATCGGGGCCACATAAAATTCATCCAAGGCCCTCAGCATAATGCGAATGGCCTCTTCACGGGTTTTACCGTGCACGATGAGTTTTGCCACCATGGAATCGTAATGGGGCCCGATCACATACCCTGGATAAATATGCGTGTCGACCCGCACGCCATAACCGCCCGGAAGATTGAGCTCTTCGATCTTTCCCGGCGAAGGTAGAAAGTTGTTGGACGGATCCTCGGCGTTGATGCGGCATTCGATGGCGGCGCCTTTTAACTTCACATCGTCCTGGCGCATCTTAAGCTTCCCGCCGTAGGCAAGACGAATCTGCTCTTTGACGATGTCGATTCCCGTCACCATCTCGGTGACGGGGTGTTCCACCTGAATACGGGTGTTCATCTCCATGAAATAAAACACGCCGTCAGCGTCCAAAAGAAATTCGATCGTCCCCACGCCGCGGTAATTGGCGACCCTGGCGGCCTTGACCGCCACCTCCCCCATTTTCTTTCTCAGTTTACCGTCGAGTGCCGGTGAAGGAGATTCCTCGAGCAGTTTCTGATGCCGTCTTTGCACGCTGCAATCACGCTCGCCCAGATGGATGATATGCCCGTGATGATCGGCGACGATTTGGAATTCAATGTGCCGGGGATCGGAAATATATTTTTCAATGTAAACGTCCGGATTGCCAAAATTCGCTTCCGCTTCGTTCTTGGCGATGGCGAACTGGCTGCGCAAGGTGACATCATTATGGCACACGCGTATGCCTTTGCCGCCGCCGCCGGCCGACGCCTTAATGATGACGGGGTATTTAATTTTTTTCGCGATATCGAGCGCTTCCTGCTGGGTCTTCACGACCCCTTCAGAGCCCGGGGTCACGGGAATACCGACTTTACGCATCGTCTCGCGCGCCATTACCTTATCGCCCATGAGACGGATCGTCTGCGGCGTTGGACCAATAAAAGTAATATGACAGGATTCGCAAATCTCGGCAAAGTGCGCGTTCTCCGAGAGAAACCCATACCCGGGGTGAATGGCCTCCACATCGGTGATTTCCGCGGCCGAAATGATGGCCGGGATGTTCAAATAACTGTCCCGGCTGGGGGCATTGCCGATACAAACAGCCTCGTCGGCAAAGCGCACATGCGAGGATTCACGGTCGGCCTGGGAAAAAACGGCGACCGTGCGGATGTTCATTTCCTTGCAGGCACGGATAACCCGTAAAGCGATTTCGCCGCGATTGGCGATCAGAATCTTTGAGAACATGAAACTCCAATTCTACAGCGGCTCCACGACGAATAATGTCTGCCCAAATTCGACAGGCTCGGCATTTTCCACGGCCACCTCAACGACCTTGCCTCTGATTTCCGACTTGATCTCGTTCATCAATTTCATCGCTTCCACAATGCACACCACCTGCCCGATCTCCACGGTCTGGCCGACTTCCACAAAAGACGGAGCCTCCGGGGAAGCGGCGCGGTAAAACGTGCCGACCATGGGAGAAGTGATAGGCTGGGTGGCCTTGGCTGAGCCGCCGCCCGATTCTCCGAGGGCCTTAGAGGCGGCGGGAATATTTTCTAAGCGATAAGAGGCGGGTTGACGGGGGAGGGCGTCCGGGAAATCCGCAAGAGCCTTCTTGAGTTTAATCTTCGATCCCTCTTTCTCAATCTCCAGTTCCGAAAGATCGTTCTCATTCATGAGATTGATAAGTTCCTTGATTTCCTTAAAGTTCATTTTTGTACCCTTTCGACGTAAGAACCATCCCGAGTGTCAATTTTGACCCAATCTCCGATATTGATGAATAGCGGGACCGACACCTGTGTCCCGGTGTCAATCTTGGCGGGTTTACCTCCGGATTTCGAGGAATCGCCTTTAATCCCGGGCTCACTTTCTGTGATTTGTGTCACGATGAAATTAGGCAGATAGATCCTTTGGATCTTATGATTATAAAATACGGCAAACACTTCCATGCTGTCTTGAAGAAATTTGATGGCATCGCCCAAGAATTCTTTGGAAACGGCCGTCTCCTCATATGTCTCTTTATCCATAAAGTGATAGGTGTCGCCGGCGCTGTATTGGTAGATCAATCTTCGTTCCTCGAGTACGGCCTCTTCCACTTTATCGGAATTTCGAAAGGTTTTTTCATTGACCAGATCGGTCTTTAAATTCTTGAGCCTCGCCCGGACAAAAGCCGCCCCTTTCCCTGGCTTGATATGATGGGCTTCGACCACCATCCAAGCTTCCCCGTTAATCAATAGAGCTATTCCGCCTTTAATGTCGTTGATGTCAAACCCCACTCAACACCTCACATCCTTCCCGCGTGACTAAAACCATATCTTCTATTCTAATCCCAAACTTATTCGGCAGGTAAACGGCAGGCTCAACGGTCACAACCATATTTTCCTTCAAGATGGCAGGATTACTGGAAGCAAGCCTGGGGGCTTCATGGATCTCCAAGCCTACTCCATGCCCCAAAGAATGACCGAAAAATCGGCTTAAAGATTTGCTCTTTAAATAGTTACGCGCCTGTTCATCAACGGCCGAGACCTTGACACCTGCTTGAATTTTCGCAATCGCTTTTTTCTGCGCGACACTGACAGTTTGATAAATTTCTCGAACAAGGTGGGGTATTTTACCTAAAAAGAATATACGTGTCAAGTCGGACTTATAGCCGCCCATATCGATCCCGATGTCGACGAGAACGGATTCGTTGTTGCGGATTTTCCGCGTCGTTATTTTAGCGTGCGGCAGACAGGAATTGGGGCCGGAAGCGATGATGGGGTCAAAAGAAAAAGCAACGCCTTTGGCTTTCACAAATTGTTCCAGCTTTTGAAAAACCTGTTGCTCGCTTACTCCCGGCTTGATAACGCCTTTCAAAAAATCATAAGCTTCTAAGTGCACCTTAAGCGCCTTACGGATTTGCCCAATCTCATGAGTGTCCTTAATTTCCCGTAAATTTTCTACCAAAGAATTGACTGTCTTGAGCTGAACATTCTTGGGGCGGTATTTCTTAAGGTTGCGGTAAAGCGCCAGGGACACATGATGTTCATCCAACCCCAAGGCCCTCAGCTTGAGGGCCTTCATAAGATCAAACAAAGTTTTGGACATCGAAGCGGTGTAGCGCTTGACCGGGATTCCCTTCAAACTTTTTTGTGCTTCCAAGACATAACGGGAATCGGTGATGTAGTAAGACTTTTTAGGAGTGACGAGGAGCCACGATTCGCTGGCGGGAAAACCGGTCAAGTAACGGATGTTGACGTCTTTAGTAACCAGATAAGCGTCGAGGGAAAAGGCGGCAAACCAAGAGATAAGTTTTTTGATCCGAAGATTCACGGTTCTTATGGGCCATCAGGTTTTAAGAAGGGCGACGGCGGCCTCTAGCCCCAAGGCATAACTTTGGACGCCAAATCCCGCCACCTGACCCTTGACCACCGAGGCGATGAGCGAGGTACGACGAAAATCCTCGCGGGCGTGAATATTGGACAAATGCACCTCCACCGTCGGGATGTTGACCGCCAGGAGAGCATCACGGATGGCCACGCTCGTGTGGGTATAGGCGGCCGGATTAATGAGAATGGCGCCGACCCCCTCCTCTTTGGCCTTTTGGATACAATCGACAATCTCGCCTTCATGATTCGATTGGAAGAATTTGAGCGTCACACCTTGGGCCCCGGCTTGGGTCGTAAGCATTTGATTGACTTCCGAGAGGGTCGTCTGTCCATAAATCTCTTGTTCCCGGGTTCCCAGGAGGTTGAGGTTAGGGCCGTGGATGACAAGAATTTTTTTCATGATTATTTTTCCGCCTCATCGGTGAGCATGACGGGAATTCCGTTCTTGATTGGGTACTTCCGTCCGCATGTGAGGCAAACAATCCTTTCCTCTTTTAACACCACATCGCCCTGACAAGCCGGGCAGGCCAGGATCGCCAACAATTGTTTGTCGATCATTGAGGCGTTCCCTTTTTCTGGGCCAATTCTACAAAACGCATCTGCAGTTCGTAAAGAGCCGCATTGAGCGTGTCGTTTTCTTCCGGGCTCAAGTTGCCTTTCGTCTTGCCGCGCAAGAGTAGAAGCGTGTCAATGAGGACCTTGGCCTGGCGCAAATCTTTTTCGACGGCGTTGGTGGCCGGGTGAGGCACCTCCCCTAAAAAAATCATCGCCTGGAACGCCAGGCTCGTGATGTAATCCAGGAAATTAATTTCCGTCGGCAGAGATTCCTTCGACAGAGGTTCCTTTTCCTCATCCTTCTTGACAAGGACTTCCGGCTCCTTCATTTTTTCTTGCGCGATAGAGTCTTTCCAGGACTCATCGACGTATTTTTCTTCGTCAGACATTTTTCCTATCCCTTTTCAATGAAAATGCTCGTCTAGAATAGCATCGATGAAGAAACTTTCCACCCTTTATACAACTTTATACAAGATTATACAACTTTTTCACTTCCGATGGGCACCTTTTGGGCACTAAATTAAATTCTTGACCTTCATTCAAAACGTGCTATATTTATACCGTATCACGATGAGAGGCTATCCAAAGGGTTCCGTCCCGCGGCGATGCCTCTCTTTTTTATGCCTTCTTGTATTCCAATTTTCCACGCAAATTATTCATAAAAACAATATCCTGGCTAAATTTTCGCAGCAGCGAAGAATACTGATTTACATCGGGGATCATCAGGTTTAAAAGTTTGTTCATCTTTTTCAGATACTCAATCAAACAGCAAAAATCCCCATCGCCGGAGACAATAAGCGCCTTGTCATAATTCGGGATTTCTTTCATAGCATTCAAAACAAGTTCAGCGTCAACATTTCCCTTGATCTTTCCTTTTGCCCCCTGCAATGTCGGTTTAAAAACCAGAATATAGCCAAATGACTGCAACGTCGTGTATAGGCTTTGATTCGTTGGGATATAACCAATAAATAAAAAGGCTCTTGTAATGCCGTATTTTTCTTGAAGATAAACCCGAAACCTTTTAAAATCCAGACTCCATCCTTACTCTTTGATGCCGAGGTTCAGATTTTGGCTGTCGATAAAAGCATAATTGTTATTTTTATTAATCACGGCGATTATTTTAATGGCAGGCCGTTAAAAGGTCAACAGATTAAAAACTTGCCGTCAATGTTTCTGTATCAATTCGATACTGCACCCGGCCTTTATGCTCTTTATTTTTGAGCCATCTGTTCAATTCAGATTCTTTGAACCTCAATACACTTCCTATTTTGACATAAGGCACGAAATCATAATGCACCCACTTATAAACCAGAGACCGGCTTACCTGCAAGAGATCACTAACCTGCTGAATGGTCAACAGCTTTTCCATAGGGTTCGATTAGATTATTCTAACCCTTAAAATTGACTTTCAGATTCCATCTCCTACAAATTCGAATTTTTATTTTAAAGCCTCTGCGCCCGCCTTCCTCTTTGAGTTGGAAACTGTTTCCTGTGTGTTTACCGGCCTTCACTCACCTCAAAAGAAATCACGACATTAAAGGACAATTCCGGATATTTCAGATTCTCAGGAAAAGGTGGAAATGGCGTCGAGTTTTTTATGCTTTTAAGACCGATATTGCGTAAATACGCGTTGGCATCGGTTTTCTCTTCGATAAGATTGATTTGCTTGAGCGTTCCATTGGAAAGCAAAACAAACGCGAGGTACACTTTGCCGGAGTCGTACTCCGAATAGTTCTTGTACGCCTCGCCCTTAATGCGGTTGCGCACGAGCTGATAGTAATTGAGGTAAACGGGATTATTGATCTTTTCGGACTTCAAGGGCGGAACACTGACGCGCCTCTCCACCGTTGGACGGTAGAGCGGCGTGTTTTTCTCCGACAGCTTGATCCCTTCGGTGGCCTTCTTGACATCTCTGAGTACCGGGGAAAATGACGATTCTTTTGGAAAAAGGTTGGAGGTATTTTGCAATTTTTCTTCTTTAATCCTCTTTAATTCTTGGGGAGGTTCTTTCCTTGGCTCGGCCTTGATTGGGGGTTGGGCCTTTTCATACATCACTTGGATGGGTTTGGCGCTTCTGGGAGCGTGTCGAACGATGTTGTAAGAAATTCGGGTGAGAAGCAGAGCATGCACCAGAAGAGAAAAGAAAAGCGAATACCTAAAAACACGATTCTCAAAAATGGAAGGATCCCGTGAATAGCTCATAACATTACTCATGAATTTTTAACCCGAATTTTCCTATGAGCGGCACGAAAACGCAACGGCAAATTTCTTTTTGCTCAAAACGATTTTCCTCACGCGTAATGAGGGTAAGGACCTGCCCGGAAAAATCTCCTAGGGGAATGACCATCCGCCCTCCTGGCGCCAATTGATTGAGCAGCTGTTCCGGAATATTGCCGGCCGCCGCCGTTATCATGATTCCCTCAAAAAGACGTTTCCCTGTCTCGCCACCAGCGAGACACCCTTGGGTCCCATCGGAAATGCAGCATTGAATATTTTTTATCCCCAGTCTTTTAAATAATTTTTCCGCGGTAAAAGATAATTCCGGGATCCGCTCCACCGTACAAACCTCCCGGCAAATCTTAGAAAGCACGGCAGATTGATAACCGGAGCCGGTCCCGATCTCAAGAACGGTATCGGTTTCCTTAAGTTCTAAAGACGCGCTCATGAGGGCGACCATGTAAGGCTGAGAAATGGTTTGCTCATAGCCGATGGGCAGCGGCCGATCTTCATAAGCCATCGGCCGTTTGTCCGCTGGAACGAATTCATGACGGGGAACCTCGCGCATCGCCTTAAGGACAGCTTTATCACTCACGCCGTATCGGGCGATTGTCCGTAACATCTCTTCTCTTAAGAGTTGGAAGTCCACAATTCCCTAAAAAAATAATTAAAAAAACGGACCGTATCAACGATGGGATGAACTTTGCTCTTTTCGTTACGGTAGATTGTCTTAATGGGAACCGAATAAATTTTGAAACCCTTCTTGGCGGCCTTCATCAACACCTCGGTCTCGATCTCATAGTCCGAAGAACTGATCTGGATGGCTTTTAAGATCTCGCAACTGATCAACCGATACCCGCACTGCGTGTCGGGGACCTTTTGTTTGCAGGCGAGAGAGATCAACCAGGACATGAAGCGGTTGGTCATGCGACGGACCGGCGGCATCCCTTGAGGATTCTCCATCCGGGTTCCGGTCACAATGGAGTTGGGATGCTCTTGGGCCTTCTGAATAAACCTTTCAAGGTCCGCCGTATCGTGCTGTCCGTCGCCGTCCATCGTAACGACACAATCATAACTCTCTTTTAACGCGTACTCAAATCCGTCCCGCAACGACTGTCCCTTGCCCTGTCTTTGGGCGTGCCGGATGACAACCGCCCCCTTCTTTTGAGCCATTTGCGCGGAATCGTCCGTGGAACCGTCATCAATGACCACCACATCCAAGGCCTCTACAACTATCTTTTTATCAAGATCAGAGACCCTGGGACCGCCACCCACATCCTCGCTATTAGCCGGCATGGGCGGTGCTAAAAAAAGTTTTTTCACATCCTCCACAATCCGACCAATCGTCAAGGATTCGTTCAACGCCGGGATAAGAACGCAAACTTTCATCGGATAAAGAATTCCCTGAACATAAGCCACTGTGATGGGAACTGTTTGATTCTTTCTTCGATGATCGTCGTATATTGACGCATCAAGGGAACAAAAATTTCTTTTGCCACCTCGCCGGGCTCACACAAAGGAGGAGTAATGGGTTCTTCCACCATCAGGGTGAAGCGATCATCCTTTTGCCGGATCAAGAAGGTTGGGATGATTGGGGCCCCGGTCTTCAAAGAAAAGATAGCCGCGCCTTTGGGAAGAATGGCTTTACGGGTTAAGAACTCCATCTCTTCGCCATTGTGGCCAAAGTCCCGGTCCGCCAGCAGAGCCACCAATTTATTCTCTTTTAAGGTTTCCAGGCAACGACGAATCGCGATGTTGGTGGGGATGACGGTGACGCCATGAATCTCTCTTTGCGCGTTAAACAGATCGTTGACGGGGCGTTCTTTATGCGGCAAAGCGATCGCGGTCAAAGGATATCCTAAACGGGATAGGATCACCGCTCCCAGCTCCCAGTTACCGATGTGGGCGGTGAGAACAATGCCGCCTTTACCCTTTTTTAAAACGCGATCGATCCGGTCGACATTCCGGATCTCAACATTTTTTTGAATGTATTTTTCATCGACGTTACCGGCCATCCGAAAGAATTCCACGAGGTATTTGCCGAAATTTCGAAAGACTTCTTTGGTCAGCCGCGAGATATCCGCTTTGTCTTTGACGATAATCCGTAAATTGTTTCTCACGGCCCGGCGATCGCGGGGCGACAACCAGTACTGTAGATCAGACATAAACATGGCAATGTGGTAGGAAACCTTCAAGGGAAGATGATTGACGCAGAATTGCCCAAACTTATAAATAAGGAATTTAAACATCTACCGGTTTGTCTTGGGGAGCATCACGCAGTTGAATCTGTTGATCTTGCGGAAATTCACGGTGTAAAGATGTGCCTACCCCCCTTAAGGCCTTTGCCCCGGGCTTGGCATACAGGATCAATCGGGCGATATCCATCGCCGCGTGCGGACGACCGTTTAAAAGAGCCGCTTGACGCATAGACTGCAAGTTGTGGGGACTCTTCAAAAGCAGTTCCACTTCCTCTCCGATATCGTCGGTTTTATGCACCCTCAAAGCAATCCCTTTCTCAAGAAGAAAATCGGTATTGCGCATTTCCTGGCCCGGCAGGGGATTGATGATCACCATGGGCAGTCCCTTGGCAAGGCATTCGGAGGTTGTCATCCCGCCGGGCTTGGTGATAATAAGAGAAGCCACGTCCATCAACTCATCCACATTATCCACATATTCAAATACCCTCATCTTCTTCTCACTTCTTAAAGCAGTCTTGTTGAGCCACTTAATGAGCTTTTTATTGACGCCGGCAATCACAATGAGTTGTAATTCCTTCTTAAGTTTAAGCAGCGATTTGACCACATCTTTGATGGGACCCAGGCCCTGTCCTCCGCCCATGATAAGCAGTACGGGGATTTGTGCGTCAAAACCTAATTTTCGCGCGATGATATTCCTGTCTTTGTGGATAGAAAAATTGGCGTGGGTAGGGATGCCATAAACCTTGATACGCTCGGCAGGAATCCCTTTCTTGAGGAACCGCTCTTTTGAATCTTCGGAAGGAACTACGTAATAGTCGACGCCTTCATTGAGCCAGAACGAATGCGGCGCATAATCGGTCAGAACTCCGATGAGATTGATGTTGAGGCCATGGGCCCTTTTATAATCCGCCACCATCCCGCAGGGGAAAGCCTGCGTGCAGACAACCGTGTCGGGCCGAAATTGTTCGAAGAGCTTGGCAAGTTTTTTATGGCTGGTTTTATGAAGATAGTTCTTTAACCCTTCTGTACGGCGCACGATTTGAGGGTTGTCATAAAGATAATCCCAGACCTTGGGAGTGCGGCGGATGATCCCCATATACGCGCGGTTGACGACCTTCTCGAAGGTGGGATACGCGTAACCGAAGCCATTGATGCTCATCACCTCCGTTGCTGGGTCCAAAAGCTTCAAGGAGCGTTCGATGGCCACCGTCGCCGCCCGGTGGCCAGACACCTTGGTAATGTACATGAGTAAAATCCGTCGAGGATGAGAGTCGTACATAGGAATAGGTTTTATCGCAAGACCGCCAGAACACTTCCGATAGAGACCTCCTGGCCTTCCGGAACAAGGATCTTTTGGATCATGCCGTTTTCAGGGGCCGGAACATTAAAGGTTGCCTTGTCGGTCACTACTTCCACAATATCCTCATCGGCTTCCACCTGTTGGCCAACCTTCACGTGCCAGCAGGCAACCGTTGCGGTCTTGATCCCTTCTCCCAACTCAGGAAGAACCACTGGCTTCATGGATGATCTCTTTCAGATTGAAAAATGCCGGCTAAAGTGGCTCACGGCGCTTTTTTTAACGGCGTTCATATCCACGGGACGGCCCGTCAATGCTTGGAGGGAGGTCATTTCAACATCCAAGCCGCAGGGTTTTATGAGTTTGAACAAATCGAGATTGGTATTCACGTTGATCGCCATCCCATGAAAAGAGACCCATTTCTTAACTCCGATCCCGATGGAAGCGATCTTGCGCTCCTTCACCCAAACCCCGCGCCCGCCCCGTAAACTATTAGCCACTATACCAAAATCCAACAATAAATCAATGGCTACCTGCTCCAGCGTTTCTAAAAAAACCTTTAAGTCCCGCCCATAACGGGTGAGGTTAAAAATGGGATAAATGACCAGTTGCCCGGGGCTGTGGAGCGTCACTTCTCCGCCGCGATCGATAGGAACGATCTTAACGCCTTCACGACTCAGTTCTGCTGGAGAGTAAAGGATGTTGTTGTCCTTGGCCAAACGCCCCAGCGTCAAAACCGGTGGGTGTTCGCACAAGATCAAGGTATCTTTGCCCCCTTGAATCACCTGCTCCACGGTTTTTTTCTGGAAATCCCAAGCGCTGGTGTAGTCGATAAGCCCTAGATCCAGGATTTCACACAGGGATTGTTCTTCTTTAAGTTTAAGAATCAAAACAAGCTCCCGTCATTTTTCCTACAGCGAGTGAGGGATTATTATATACGAAAATGAGGAAATTTTTCAGCGAATCTTCTGGCGGATGGCATCCGCCATTTCTCTTGTCCCGACGGCTGTGGGGTCATTGCGGTCGCTTTTAAGATCGTAGGTGACGAACTTGCCTTCCTTGATGACTTCGCGGACGGCCCTTTCCAGCGCATCGGCCGCTTTGGTCTCGTTCAAATGCCGCAGCATGAGAACGCCGGAAAGAACGCTCGCCGTGGGGTTCACCTTGTTTTGTCCGACGTATTTGGGGGCCGCGCCATGCACGGGTTCAAAAAGAGCGATGGAGTCGCCCAGGTTGGCCCCGGGAGCAACGCCCAAGCCTCCAATCAAGCCGGCGCACAAATCCGAAATGATATCGCCGTAGAGATTCGGCAAGACCAAGACGTCAAAATAGGCGGGACGCTGCACCAGCTGCATGCACATATTGTCGACGATCACATCTTCAAACTCGACCTTGCCCTTGTATTCTTCCGCCAGCTCGCGGGCCGTCTTCAAGAAAAGCCCGTCGGAAAATTTCATGATGTTGGCTTTGTGCACGGCCGTCACCTTGCGTCGTTTATTTTTTACGGCATAATCAAAAGCATATTTGACAATGCGGCGCGACCCAAAAACCGAAATGGGTTTTATAGAAATGGCCGAATCCTCGCGGATCTCTTTAGGCTGCAAGGCGTTGATTTCTTTGATGAGTTTCTTAGCCGCATCCGTTCCTAAATCAAATTCGATGCCCGCGTAAAGATCCTCGGTGTTCTCGCGAACAATGACAAGGTCAATATTTTTGAACCAGGACTTCGTCCCTTCGAGTGACTTGCAGGGTCTGACGCAGGCAAAAAGGTCCAATGCCTGACGCAAGGCTACGTTGACGGAGCGAAAACCCTTCCCGACGGGCGTCACGATCGGCCCCTTGATGGCGACCTGGGTGCGCCGGATGGATTCCAAAACCTGATCCGGAAGCGGGGTCCCGAATTTCTGGATGGCAAAATCCCCAACGGGCTGTTCGTCCCAATCGATCTTGACCCCGGTGGCCTCGACGCATTTTTTCATGGCCATAGCAACTTCCGGGCCAATGCCATCCCCGGGAAGCAAGGTGACTTGATACGGCATCGCTTTTGATACTCCTATCTTCTTAAGGTTAGCGGGGGCGTGGCTGCCGGTTTTGGTTGGCCTGCTGGACCGCAAGCAGTTGTTTGAATTCTTCGGGATTCTTAACCTTGGCAAACGCGGATTCGTAGGTGATGGTTCCTTCGACATAAAAATCGCACAAGCAACGGTCCATCGTCTTCATTCCGTGTTGACTTCCGGTTTGAATAGCCGTTGGAATTTGCTCAATGGCTTGTTCGCGGATAAGATTCCTGATGCCGGAGGTCGCAATCATAATTTCGGTCGCCACAACCCGCCCTTGCCCTTTGGCTCTCGGTAAAAGCAATTGTGAGATAACGCCCTGCAGGCAGTTGGCCAGCTGCATCTTCACCTGTTGCTGCTGATAAGGAGGAAAAACATCGATGATACGTTCAACGGTCTGCGGTGCATCCGGCGTATGCAAAGTCGCCAAAACCAAGTGGCCGGTTTCAGCGGCCGTCAAAGCTGTGGAAATTGTTTCCAAATCACGCATTTCTCCGACGACAATGACGTTGGGGTCCTGGCGCAAACAGCGTTTCAAGGCCTCCGCAAACGAATGGGTATCACTGTAGACCTCGCGTTGTTTGATGATGGATTTTTTATTGGTGTGAACGTACTCGATAGGATCTTCAATACAGACAATCAAGGTACTGCGTTCATGATTAATGAGATTGATCATGGCGGCAAGAGTGGTCGTCTTTCCTGTTCCCGTGGGGCCGGTGACCAGGACAAGGCCGCTGGGCTTACGCGCCAATTCGCTTACGATCTCAGGCAGACCCAACTCAGAGATATCCGGAACCAAAAGTGGAATGCGTCGAAATGCCACCTCAACACAGCCACGCTGCAGGTGAACATTCACGCGAAAACGATCCAGGCCCGGCAAGGCCAAAGAAAAATCCAACTCACGGTCCTTTTCAAATTTTCCCTTCTGGTCATCGGTGAGCATCATATAAATCATTTTCTTGATCTGATCACGATCTAAGGGCTCCTGCTTCGTCAAAACCAAACGTCCGTCGATCCGCAACACCGGCGGCGTTTCTTCGGTCAAATGTAAATCCGAGGCCCGTTCATGACTGGCCAAAAGCAATAATTCTCTTAAACTCATGATTTCTCCTTAAATGACGTAGCACTTTTCATCTAATAAAAATTTATTAAGGAAAAAGTGCGTACGGAATTTACCCAGCACTTATTTTGGCCTGGACGTCGTGTCGCAAAATAAGTGCTGGGTTAATTTTATAAAGTAGCATTAGGGAAATTTTTAAAATTCCTCACCCATTCGCCGATTCTTTTTACCCCCTCTTTGATTTTCTCCTGGGAGGTCGCGAAACTAAAACGCACATAGCCCGGGCTCCCAAATCCTTCGCCGGGGATGACCGCCACGTTCATCTCATCAAGGATCCTTTTCGCGACGTTTTCCGCCGATCCCAGCTTTGAGATATCGCAAAAAACATAAAACGCGCCTTGAGGACGTACATATTTTATCTCAGGAATCTCATCGAGGCAAGAAAGCATTAGGTTTCTTCTGGTTTCAAATTCGCGGCACATTTCTTTGACACTCGATTCGGGCGCCTTCAAGGCGGCCAAGGCTGCCATCTGGCTGATGGAGGTGGGATTGGAGGTGGAGTGGTCCTGGAATTTATTGATATAGTCAATTATCTCCTGGGCTGCCCCGCAATACCCGATACGCCAGCCGGTCATTGAATAAGCCTTGGAGACGCCGTTCACCGTGACCGTGAGCGCAAAAATCTTGTCATTTAAAGACGCGATGGATGTAAAGATTTTCTTATCATAGATCAGTTTCTCGTAAATCTCATCGCTAATCACATAAATGTTATTTTGGATACAAACATCGGCAATCGCCTGCAACTCATCCTTTGAATAAACCATGCCCGTCGGGTTGGATGGAGAACAGATGATAAGAATTTTAGTTTTAGGCGTGACGGCTCCTTTAAGCTGCTCAACGGTCAGTTTGAAACCGGTCGCGGCGCTCGTGGGGACAAAGACAGGGGTTGCCCCGGCAAGCTTCACCATTTCGGGGTAACTGACCCAATAGGGGACTGGGATGAGGACTTCCTCTTTCTCATCGGCCAAAATCTGAATGATATTGTAAATGGAATGCTTGGCTCCGCAGGAAACGGCGATCTGCGAAGGCTTATAGTTCAACTGGTTGTCTTTAAGGAATTTGGCGGCGATCGCTTCTCTTAAATTGGGCGTGCCGATGGAAGGCGTATACTTGGTGAAACCATCTTGGATGGCCTTGATCGCGGAGTGTTTGATAAAATCGGGGGTGTCAAAATCCGGTTCCCCGGCGGCAAAATTCACCACATCCTTCCCCTGGCCTTGAAGCTCTTTGGCCCGAGCTGTGATGGCAAGTGTTGTGGATCCGACTATTAACTTGATGCGCCGGTTAACGTTCATACAACGGATTTACAGCAGGGACTATTCACCGCCTTGTTTTCTGGTGAACATCTTTCTAATACCTCCCATGAATTTGGGAGTCTTTGGTTTTTCCTTGATGGAAACATCTTGTTTAGGATGAGATTTGGGCTGTTCGCGCTTCGGCGTCTTTTCTTTTTTCTCTTCGAGGGCCTTTTGCGCCACAGGCTCTTTCTTCTCTTTCTTGACGTCCACGGCCTTACCGACGGCATCCGTCTTGGGTTTGGAAACGATCACTTCCGTCTTTTCCGTAAGCTCCAAAAACGCCAGTTGCGCGTTATCGCCCCGGCGCACAGAAAGGGGAATGACCCGGGTATAACCGCCCTGACGGCTATTGAACCTCTTGGCGGTGGTATTGAACAGTTCACTCACCAGGGTGTGATCGCAGAGAATAGAGAAGGCCTTACGGCGATGCGCGAGCGTTCCCATTTTCCCCATGGTAATAAGTTGATCGACGAGCTTTCTGGCTTCTTTGGCCTTGGCCTTGGTGGTCAGGATCCGCTCTTCTACAAGCGTGGCCCGGGCCAGGTCTCTTACGGTCGCTTTGCGTAATCCTTGGTTCCTGCCTAATCTGTTGCCCGCGATATTGTGTCGCATGTTATTCCTTCTTCTTTAATTTCTTAACATCCACTTTCATGCCTAAGTTTAAGTTCATGGCCTTCAAGAGATCGCTAATTTCCTGCAGAGACTTCTTCCCGAAATTGCGGAAGCCCAAAAGTTCCGCCTCTTGTTTTCTCACCAGATCCGCGATCGTCTTGATGTTGGCATCCTTAAGACAGTTGGAGCTCCTGACGGAAAGTTCCAGCTCGGAAATCGGCAGGCGCAACTTCTCATAAAGGGCCTGCTCTTCGGCTGTGATCTCTTCCTCTTCTTCTTCCTCCTCGGGAAGCTGACCGTAACTGACGAAGACGTCCAAGTGCCTTTGCAGGATATTGGCCCCGTACAAAAGCGCCTCTTTGGGATTGATGCTCCCGTTGGTCCAGATCTCGACGATGAGCTTATCATAATCGGTTCTTTGACCCACGCGGGTATTTTCTACAAAGAAATTGGTTTTCACGATCGGGGTAAAGATCGAATCGATGGGGATGACGCCCACCCCTTGGGAATCCTTTTTATTCAATTCCGCCGGGACATACCCTCGGCCACGAGAGACTTCCATCTCCATATGGAACTGAGCGTCGCGGGTTAAAGTCGCGATATGAAGATCGGGGTTAAGAATTTCAATGGTCTCATCGCAGATCATATCCTTAGCCTTGACTTCACCCTTTTTGTCGGCCTTGACGTAAATGGTTTTGGGGGCCTTGGAGTGAGATCTCAAGACGACATTCTTGACATTAAGGACAATGTCCGGAATCTGTTCCATCACACCGGGGATGGTGGAGAATTCGTGCTGCACGCCGTCGATCTTAATGGAGGTCACCGCCGCGCCTTCGATAGAGCTCAAGAGTATCCGTCTTAAAGAATTTCCCAAAGTCACGCCATAACCTCGCTCGAAGGGTTCAGCTATGAATTTCCCGTAAGTACTCGTGTAGGACTGTTCATCGCAGTCTAGCCTTTTGGGCATCTGAAAATCGCGCCACTTAACTCCCATGTTTTTCTCCTAAATGACGTAGCACTTTTCATCTAAAACATTTTTTTAGGAAAAAGTGCGTACGGAATTTACCCAGCACTAATTTTGCAACGTTGACCTTGAATCAAAATTAGTGCTGGGTTACCTCCTGCTGGCAATATACAAGAGGTAAAACTTACCTTGAATAAAGCTCAACAATCAACTGCTCGTTGACTGAATACATAATATCTTCCCTTTGCGGAATACGCAAAATCTTGCCGCGATAATGATCCTTGTCCACCGTAAGCCAGGCGGGAACATTTCTGCCCTCTGAGGCTTCAAGATTTTCTTTGACGTTCTTCATTCCGGTGTTTTTAAATTTCAGCTCAATCTCATCATTGGCCTTCACTTGGAAGGAAGGAATGTTCACCCGATGATTGTTTACGTAAACAAAATTATGGGAGACGATTTGCCTGGCTTCAGACCGGGAGGTCGCAAAACCCAATTGATAAAGGACATTGTCCAGACGTCGTTCCAAATATTGCAACAACGTCGTACCGGTGACCCCTTTAGTTTGAGCGGCCTTGTTGAAATAATTTCTGAACTGCTTTTCCAGCAAGCCATAGATCCTTTTGACCTTTTGTTTCTCGCGCATCTGCAAACCAAAGTTCGACAACTTCGAGCGTTTCGCCCCCGCCCCGTGCTGACCTGGGGCGTACTCGCGACGATCAATCGCGCATTTATGCGTGTAGCAACGGGTCCCTTTGAGGAAAAGCTTTTCGCCTTCCCTTCGGCATTGACGACAACTGGCACCTAAATTTCTTCCCATTCTGTTCTAACCTCTCTTTTAGACTCTGCGTTTTTTGCGCGGACGGCAGCCATTGTGCGGCATCGGGGTCACGTCTTTAATGGAAGTGACCGTTAATCCGGCTGCCTGTAAAGCCCGAATGGCGGATTCGCGTCCTGATCCAGGGCCTTTCACTAAAACATCCACCGTCTGCAAACCCAATTCCCTGGCCCTGCGGGCGGCGTCTGAAGCGGCAACCTGCGCGGCGAACGGCGTGGATTTCTTGCTGCCGCTAAACCCCACGATTCCGGGCGAGGCCCAGACAATCGTGTTGCCTTGCCGGTCAGCCACGGTAATGATGGTATTGTTGAACGTCGCCTGGATATGGACGATGCCGCTGGTAACGCCTTTAAACGTTTTTTTCTTTGTTTTATCGCTTTTAGTCATAAAGATTTCCCGTCATTTTTCCTCCCCACTTTGCTTTTATAAGCGGGGACGAGGCTCGCCCTTGGGCGGCCTTTATTCCTCAGGTTCATTTTTCAGCCGCCGGTTTCATAATGGCCGCGAAATTTCTCTTCTTGCCCTTACGGGTGCGGGCATTGGTTCGCGTGCGCTGGCCCCGTGCCGGCAAACCTTTCTTATGGCGCAGTCCCCGATAAGCGCCGATATCAATCAGACGCTTGATGTTCTGCTGGATTTCCCGTCGCAGATCCCCCTCCGTGCGGTAATTTTTCTGGATGATCGCGGTGATACGGGAAATTTCATCCTCGGAAAGGTCCTTGGCGCGGCGATTGCCGTCCACCTTCGCTTCCGACAAAATCTTGCGGGAAGAGGCGGGACCGATTCCGTATATATAGGGAAGCGAGGCCTCGATCCTTTTTTCCTTGGGAAGATCAATACCTAAAATTCTGGGCATAGGAAAATTATCCTTGTCTCTGTTTGTGCTTGGGGTTTGAACAGATCACCCTCACCACATTTTTTCTTCTGATGATCTTGCATTTACTGCAAATTCTTTTGACCGACGATTTGACTTTCATCTCATTTATTCCGATAGGTGATGCGCCCGCGGGTTAAATCATAAGGAGAAAGCTCAACCTTGACTTTGTCACCGGGCAAAATACGGATAAAATGCATTCTGATCTTTCCCGAGATGTGCGCCAGCACCTTATGTCCGTTTTCCAGTTCTACCCGAAACATGGCATTCGGCAAGGCCTCAAGCACTGTTCCTTCCACCTCTATCAAATCTTCTTTAGCCATTGTATTTGGTCAAAACTTCCGGGCCTTGGCTTCTGATCGCCACCGTATGTTCAAAATGCGCCGAGGGTTTCCCATCAATGGTCACGACCGTCCAGCCGTCCTCCAAAACCTTTGTCTGCCAGGCTCCCACGTTGACCATGGGCTCAATGGCAAAGACCATTCCTTCTTTTAAAATCGGCCCTTCGTGCGCCGAACCAAAATTGGGAATTTCCGGATCTTCATGCAGTGAGCGTCCGATCCCATGCCCCACAAAATCCCTCACCACCGAAAATCCCTGCGCTTCCACAAACTTCTGAATGACATGAGAAATGTCGGAAAGGCAATTGTTCACCCGGGCCTTTTCGATTCCCTGATATAGGGACTCTTCAGTCACCTTAAGAAGCTTTTCTAACAAAGGATCCACTTTGCCGATCCCGACAGAAAACGCCGTGTCCGAATAATAATCATCAAGCACAATACCAACATCGACGCTAATAATATCGCCGTCCTTGATGACTTTTTTGCCGGGAACCCCGTGGACCACTTCCTGATTTACGGAGACGCAGGCACAGCCCGGAAAACCGCGATAACCTTTAAAGGCCGACTTTGCCCCGCGCTCTCGTATGAGTTTCTCGGTCAGCGCGTCAATGTCTTGGGTGGTCATTCCCGATTTTAAAGAACGTTTTAAATCAACAACGATAGAAGCAAGGACCCGACCAGCTCTTCTTAAAATTTCAATTTCTTCTCTTGTCTTTATGGGGATCAAGTTTTCCGTCTTCTTTGAGTTTCTTCATAAGGATCGCTTGCACATCTGCGGAATCCTTGTCGGAATCCACTTTCAAAAGCATTCCTCTGGATTCATAATATTTGACCATTGGCATGGTATTGGCCAAATATTCCTTCATCCTGATCTTGATCGTCTCTTCGTTATCATCGGCCCGCTGATAAAGGGCCCCGCCACATTGATCGCAGGTGCCTTCTTTCTTAGGCGGCCGGTTGAGAGCGTGATAGAGACTCCCGCATTTTTTGCAAACCCGACGACCGGTCAAACGCTGGACGATAACCGGCAAGGTCGCTTCCATGTAAATCGCATAATCCAAAGGTTGCTTAAGCCGAGCCAAAATCTTGTCTAAATCTTTCGCCTGTTTTTCCGTCCGAGGAAATCCATCCAGAAGATAGCCGGGCCCCTGAGGATCCATCAGGCTCAACGTATTGGCGACGATCTTTGTTACCACGCTATCGGGAACAAGCTTACCTTTGTCCACATACTTCTTAATATCCTGACCCAGCGGCGTATGATTCTTCATCTCCTCGCGAAAAATATCGCCGGTGGAGATATGAATAATCTGAAGGTCCGCTTTGAGCAAATGGGCCTGGGTCCCCTTGCCGGCACCCGGAGGCCCCAGAAGGACTATTCTCATCGTCTTGCCTTAAGCTGACCCGACTTCATAAAACCTTCATAATGACGCATCAAAAGATGCGACTCAATTTGCTTCATGGTGTCGAGCATGACCCCGACAATGATGAGGACCCCTGTCCCGCCAAAGAACGAGGCCACCAGATACGGCACCTTAAAAGCCGCCATGATGGCATCGGGCATGATGGCGATCACACAGATAAAAAGTGCGCCCGCCAAGGTGATCCTGGTCAAAACAAAATCCAGATAATCGGCGGTTGGGCTCCCCGGCCTTACGCCAGGAATAAACCCTCCGTGCTTTTTCATATTCTCCGCGACGTCAATCGGGTTAAAAACAATCGCCGTGTAAAAATAACAGAAGAAAATGATCAGGATCGCATAAAGACCGTAGTAGATCACGTGTCCGCGCAAAAGGAAGCTGGCAAAGTGCTGAAAACTTTGATTGGGAATAAAACTCGCCAGCGTTGCCGGAAAAAGAATAATCGACTGGGCGAAGATAATCGCAATAACGCCCGAGGTATCAACCTTAAGAGGGATATACGTGCTTTGCCCGCCGTAAACTTTTCTTCCCACGATCCGACGGGCATACTGCACAGGGATTTTTCTTTGTCCCTGAGTAATCAGGGTGATCGCAAGAATCACGCTCAAGAGAAGAGCGCACATAACGATTAACGTCAAAGGCTGAATTTGGCGCGCGGCCGCCATTTTCGGAGACAGTAAAAGGATGAGATCGTGAACGGCGGAAGGTGCGCCGGAAAGGATTCCCGCGGTAATCACCAGGGAAATCCCATTCCCGATACCCTTCTCCTGAATCTGTTCCCCCAGCCACATCAAAAGCAAAGTTCCCGTCGTTAAAGTCAAAACGGTCGTCAATCTAAAACCCCAACCCGGATTATTGACAATGAGCAACCCCTGAAACGACTGGGGACTTTCCAGCCATAAAGCAATGAAATACGACTGTACCAGCGATAGAAGAAGTGTCCCGTAGCGGGTATATTGATTGATCTTCATATGACCCGCGTGGCCCTCTTTCGCGATACGCTCGAGAGCCGGAAACACTGCCGTCAAAAGCTGCAAAATAATGGAGCTTGAGATGTACGGCATAATCCCGAGAGAGAACACGGTCAACTTCTCCATCGCGCCCCCGGTGAACATATTCATAATATTGAAGATCGTGCCTTCACCGGTAGAGCTCAATCTTTTAAAGAACTCGGCCAAAACGCTGCCGTTGATGCCGGGCGTCGGAATAAAACAGCCGATCCTGTAAATGGCAATGATCCCCAGAGTAAAAAGGATCTTTTTCTTTAGTTCCGGTATTTTAAAACAATTGACGAACGCTGATAGCATATATGACTTTGAAACAATATTACGCTTTAGCTTCTTCAGCCGACGTCTTTACGATCGTCTCGGCCTTCCCGCCGGCTTTTGTAATTTTTTCTTGAGCGGTCTTTGAGAAACTGTGGGCCTTGATCGTCAAGGCCTTGGTGATTTCTCCTGTCCCCAAAATTTTGAAGGGTTTGGTCAAACGCTTAATGAGCCCGCGCGTTCTCAAATATTCGGCGTCGATGAGTGTGCCTTCCTCGACACGGGACAGACTTTCTAAATTTACAATTTGATAGATCGTTGGACTCTTGCTGTTAAAGCCCACCTTCGGCAAACGACGGATGAGCGGCATCTGCCCGCCTTCGGAACCCAAAAGCGTTCCGCGCCCCGGACGCTGGCCTTGGCCGTTGTGACCGCGGCAAGAAGTCTTGCCATGACCCGAGCCTTGCCCTCGACCGACGATTTTCCTTCGCTTACGAGAACCCCTGGGGGATTTTAATTCATGCAGTTGCATTTTCACGTACCTCTGGTGGTTTCGCGACTGTTTCCACTTTACGCGGCTTCAATCTTTCCAACCCATCAATCGTTGCCTTTACGACATTAATGGGATTGTTGGAGCGATGGCATTTGGTCAGGATATTACGGATCCCGACGGAATCGCAAACGGCCCGCACCGGCCCCGCCGCGATAACGCCCGTACCTTCGCTGGCAGGCTTAAGCATGACCTGTGCCGCCCCGCAGGTCCCAATCACCAAATGCGGGATCGTCGATTCATATAAGGGAACCCGGATCATCGCTCTTTTGGCATGCGTCAAAGATTTCTTGATGGCGGTGGCGACTTCTCCGGCTTTCTCTAAACCATATCCGACGCGCCCCTTAGTGTCACCGACGACAACCAAAGCGCTAAAGGCGAGCCTTTTCCCCCCTTTGGTCACTTTGGTCACGCGGTTAATGGCAATGACTTTTTCGACGAATTCAGAAGCCGCTGCGTCCCTTTTCTTGAGAAAAGGTTTACGCGACCCCTTAGATCTCTGCCGGTCGCCGCTGGCAGGAGCCGCGGCTTCAGCAGTTCTTGTTGTATGGGCAATTGCCTTATTTTCCGGCGGTTCCGCTTCTTTGTTCTTATTTTGGTCTTGATTGTCTTTAGTCATAATTTTATTTACTCTATCTCTCCCCTTCGCTTCGCTAAAACTCGAGTCCGCCTTTTCTGGCCGCTTCCGCGAAAGCCCTCACCCGGCCGTGATAAAGATATCCACCGCGATCAAAACAAACTTTTGTAATACCTTTTTCTTTCGCCAAGGCCGCGAAGGCTTCCCCTAACACCGTAGCCGCGTTCACATTGCCACCGGTCTTGACTTTAGAACGTAATTTTTCATTAAGGGTGGAAAGTCCGAATAAAATCTTTCCCTGGACATCATCAATCACCTGAGCCTGAAGGTTGTTAAGACTGCGGTGAACGCACAACCTCGGCCTTTGGGGACTCCCCCGAAGGCTTTTACGAATCCTTTTGTGACGATACGATCTTTTAAGTTCTTTTTCTTTAAGCATACTATTATTTAGTAACGGATTTCCCTTGCTTTCTTCTAACCACTTCTGTGACGTATCTGATGCCCTTGCCCTTATATGGCTCCGGCGGTTTAAAGCGGCGAATGTTGGCAGCCACCTCTCCGACCAAGGCGTTATCAATACCTTCCACTGATATCTCCGTCGGTTTAGGGGTAGAGACTTTGACGCCTTTGGGAATCGTGTATTCAATAGGGTGGCTGAACCCCAAGGTTAACGTCAACTTGTCTCCCTGAACCTGACCGCGGAAACCTACCCCCTGCACTTCCAGGTCGATCTTATGGCCTTGCGTGACCCCCTGAATGGAATTCACCAAGATGGCCCGGATGGTCCCATGATTGGCCTTGGCTTGCTTGTTGTCGGTCGAGCGATTGACCAAAATCTTATCTTCCTTCTGCTGTAGACTGATTCCCTGAGGCACGAGGATCGACATCTGGCCCTTGGGGCCGCTCACCTGGACCGCTTCCTTATTGAGGACGATCTTGACCTCTTTGGGAAGATTAACCGGTATTTTTCCTAATCTGGACATTTTTGTTTAACCTTCTCAGCTTGACTCTTCAACTCGCCCTGCAGACTCGCTTAAGGTGGTTCTCCTACCAAACGAAACACATGACTTCGCCGCCGACTTTGTTCTTACGAGCCTGCCGGTCGGTCATAACACCTCTGGAGGTTGAAAGGATGGCCGTTCCAAGCCCGTCGATGACCCGCGGGATATTGTCCCGCTGACAATAAACCCTCAGGCCCGGTTTTGAAATTCTCTTTAAGCCGATAATCGCGGATTTTTTATCCTGACCATACTTGAGATAAATCTTAAAGAGCCCCTGCTTGTTGTCCTTGAGAAGGCGAAAATCTTCGATGTACCCGTCGGTCTTGAAGATCTCAAGGATCTTCTGTCCCAAACGAGACGCGGGGATATCCACCGTCTCTTGGCGGGCACCGGCGGCGTTACGAACATTGGTCAACAAATTGCTAATCGGATCGTTTAAAGACATTGTGCGATTAAATCCTCTTTAATATATTTTACGAGTACGCTGCTCTACCAACTGGCCTTTCTAACGCCGGGGATTTCGCCTTTCCAGGCCAACTCCCGAAAACAAATGCGGCAGGCACCGAACCTTCTTAAATAACCTCTCGAGCGGCCGCACAATGGACAACGATTGTGCTGGCGTACCGAAAATTTCGGTTTAAACATGAAAGCCTTATTGACCAAACATTTTCTTGCCATAATGAATTCTCTTTTTGCTGATGAGTTCCGCCGCCAGAAAGCCGGTCATTGATGCTAACGGCTATGGCTTTCTGGCGTCGGAGCGAACGGCATTCCCATGAGCCGCAATAGTTCGAAATTTTGCTCTGGGGATTTCCGGTTAAACACGAAGGTGATATCCATCCCTTGGGTGTGCTGGATTCTACCGGCATCGATCTCCGGGAAGATCGACTGTTCCTTAAACCCCATGCTATAATTCCCGTCGTGGTCAAAGGATTTCTTGGAAACGCCGTTAAAGTCACGGATACGCGGCAGGGTCACGTTGAGGAGCCTGTCCAAAAATTCGTACATCCTGACCCGGCGCAAGGTGACCTTGCAACCCACCGCCGCCCCAACTTTCAATTTAAAATTGGAAATGGCGATTTTGGCATGGCGGATCGTCGGTTTCTGGCCGGTGATCGTTGCGAGGTCTTCAGCGGCCCTTTCAATGATCTTCTGATCATTAATGGCTTCGCCCACGCCCATATTCACCACGATCTTCTCGATGCGGGTAACGGCGTTCACGTTCTTGATCCCGAACTTTTTTTGCATTTCGGGAATGACTTCTTTCTGATATCTTTCCTGCAAACGCGGTTTCATAGCCAGCGCTCCTGCTATTATTTATTACTTAGAAAAAGAGACGCTCGTGTCGCCTTTTCTATCCCCGGATTCTTCACAGAAAGACAGTTGTAGGCGCACTAGATGGTCGCTCCATTTTTTTTGCTTAAACGAACCTTCGAACCATCCTTCAAGGTGGATGTTGAAAAGCGAGAGGGCTTACCGGATTGCTTATCGATGAGCATAAGATTCGACAGATGAATGGGCGCCTCAATGTCCACGATGCCCCCTTTTTGATCCTGCTGCGTGCGCCGACGCGCCTTCTTCACGATATTAATGTTCTCCACCAAAGCCTTGTACAGCTTAGGATAAACGATCCTCACCTTGCCGGTTTTTCCTTTGTCCTTGCCGGCAATCACGACAACCGTGTCATCTTTCTTGATTCTTAACATTAGATGACCTCGGGGGCCAGGGACACGATTTTCATGTATTCCAAATTACGCAACTCGCGCGCGACCGGACCGAACACGCGCGTCCCGCGCGGATTGCCGGTATCATCAATGATAACGACGGCGTTACTGTCAAAACGAACATAGGTTCCATCCGAACGGCGAATCGGGGCTTTCGTACGGACGATAATGGCCTTGGCCATATCACCTTTCTTAACGGCCGCTTCCGGGGCAGATTCCTTGATGTTCACGCGCACGATATCTCCCACTTTCGCCGTCATGCGGCCTTTGCTGTTTAAGACGCCGATGAAGGAGGCTTTGCGCGCGCCCGTATTGTCCGCGACATCCAATATTGATCTTAAAAAAATCATGGCCCTTTTATTTTGTGTCCTTTATAATTTCACAGATAGTCCAGCGCTTATCCTTGGAAAGCGGCCGGGTTTCCATGATCTTGACCATGTCGCCCATTTTGGAAGCGTTCTTTTCATCGTGAGCCTTGAATTTGACCGCCCGACGGATCGTCTTGGTGTAACGGTCATGTTTCGAGGACCAGCGCACCTGCACCACGCGGGTCTTGTTCATCTTGTCGCTCACAACGATCCCATTAAAAAACTTGCGCTTATTGATTCTTTCTTCCATCTTGTTCCTTTTCATTAAGGAGGGTAAGGATCCGGGCAATCTCGCGGCGCAGCGAACGAAAACGACCCGGCTTTTCCACGCGCCCCATCTTGCGCTCAAATTGCAGGCCAAAAAGTTCCTTCTTCAAAGTCTTTTCCTTCTCTAAAAGATCTTCCGCCGTGAGCACTCTTAATTCTTTCGTTTTCATAAAAAACCTTCGCTGGGTAAGTTATAACACCATTTCCCGGGTAATAAATCTGGTTCTCACGGGCAGCTTGAAGGCCACCAGACGAAAGATTTGTTTCGCGAACGCCTCCGGCACACCGGACATTTCAAAAAGAACCTTGCCGCGCTTGACATTGGATCCCCAAAAGGCCAAATCTCCTTTTCCCTTTCCCTGACGGGTTTCCGCCGGTTTCATGGTAACCGGCTTACTGGGAAAAATATTGATCCATAGACGGCTCGCCCCTCGGGACTTACGGGCGACAACCACGCGCGCCGCTTCAATGTGATTGCTTTTGATGAACCCATTCTCGATGGCCTTCAAACCAAATTCACCGAAGGTGAGCGTACTGCCGCGGATCGAAATGCCTCTGTTCTTGCCGCGCTGGCTCTTGCGATACTTCACTCTTCTGGGCATAAGCGCCATGGAATTATTCTCCTTTTGCCGCTTTTATTTTGTTGAGATCTTCCGCAGTTTGCGCAGATTGAAGCTCTGGAGCTCGCACATCGATCACATCCCCCTTATAGACCCAAGCCTTGATCCCTAAAATTCCGTACGTCGTTAAAGCCTCGGCAAAACCATAGTCCACATCCGCTCGAAAGGTCTGCAAGGGAAGCTTCCCTTCTTTATATGTTTCCCGGCGAGACATTTCCGCGCCGCCCAAACGCCCCGCGCAACTGATCTTGACGCCTTTGGCGCCCGAGGTCATCGCCTGTTCAATCGATCTTTTCATCGCGCGGCGAAACGCCACCCTCTTCTCTAATTGAAGCGCGACGTTCTGGGCGATCAGCTGGGCGTCGATGGCCGGATTCTTGATTTCGACGATATCAATGGAAATCTCTTTAGGGCTGAGATTCCCCAGCTCGGTTCTTAACTTATCGATGTCGGCTCCACGGCGGCCGATGATGATGCCCGGTCTGGCCGAATGAATCTTCACTTTGACTTGTTCCGCCAATCTCTCAATCACCACGAGCGAAATCGCCGCCTGCTCAAATCTTTTTTTGATGTATTTACGAATTTTATAATCTTCCTTGATATTCTTGGCGAATTCTTTTTTATCGGCATACCAAAGGCTTCTCCAATTCTTGATATAGCCGATTCTGATGATTAACGGACTGACCTTTTGACCCACGTCGTTTCTCCCTTACTTGGTTTTGACATCCAGTTCAATGGTTAAATGAGTGGTACGTTTTAAAATACTCGAGGCGCGGCCGAACCCGGCAGCGCGGTATCTTTTCCACGACGGCCCCTGGTCCGCCACGATCTTCGAAATAAAAAGTTGATCCTCGTTTAAGCCCTTTTGCTTGGCAGAGCTCACCGCCGAGTTAAGAACCTTGGACACGGAGCGAGTCGAACCCTTGTTGACATGTGTCAAGATCGCCAAGGAGGCAGGGATGTCTTTCCCTCGGATCAAGTCAATCACCTGCCGCATTTTCATCGGCGCGACACGAATAAACTTTCCTTTGGCTTGTACAATCATAATTTAATTTTAAGTCTTATCCGGGGCCTTTTTGGCCTTAACACCGCCGTGCTTCTTGAAAATGCGAGAAGGCGCGAACTCTCCTAACTTATAACCCACCATGTTTTCGGTGACGAACACCGGAACATGTTTTTTTCCATCATGGATGGCGATCGTCATTCCGACGAAGTCGGGGGTAATGGTCGAACGCCTCGACCAGGTCTTGATCGGCTGCTTTTGTCCCAGCCGGTTCATCTTTTCTACCTTCTTCAGTAAGCCCTCATCGACAAACGGCCCTTTTTTGAGCGAGCGGGTCATGACTTATTTTGTCCTTCTTTTTATGATAAACGGATCCGAATATTTCCGGCGCTTACGGGTGCGGTAGCCTTTTGTGGGTTTTCCCCACGGGGTCACAGGATGGGGATTGCCCTGTGGGGACTTACCTTCACCGCCGCCATGAGGGTGATCGTGCGGGTTCATGACAACCCCGCGAGACTGCGGTTTTCTCCCCAGCCAGCGATTGCGTCCGGCCTTACCGATTGAGATCGATTCGTTCTCGACGTTACCGACCTGACCGATGGTCGCGCGGCATCCCAACTTGATTTTTCTCACTTCACTCGAGGGCAAACGGATTTGGGCGAACCCGCCTTCCTTGGCCATCAACTGCGCCGAAGAACCGGCGGAGCGAACGATTTGCCCGCCCTTGCCGGGCTGCAATTCAATATTGTGAATGGCGCTCCCCAACGGGATACGCGCCAGCGGCATACAGTTGCCCGCTCTTATTTCCACATTCGCTTGCTGGGTGCTCACAATTTCATCACCGACTTTGAGCTCGAGCGGGGCGAGGATGTAGCTTTTCTGCTCGTCCTGATATTGAATGAGCGCAATGCGGCTGGTGCGGTTAGGATCATATTCAATCGCCAAAACTTTGGCCGGGGCATCGATCCGATCGCGCTTGAAATCGATAAGCCGATACATCCGCTTGTGTCCGCCGCCTCGATGACGCGAGGTGATGCGGCCATAAAAATTGCGTCCACCCGATTTCTTGAGGGGTCTTAATAAAGATTTTTCCGGATACCCTTTGGTGATCTCCACGAAATCGGAAATCACCGCGTGTCTTAATCCCGGGGTTGTCGGTTTAAAAGTTTTTAAGCCCATGGGTTCCTCGTTAACTGATCGTGCTCATGCTTAAGCGCCATTCGTCTAACTTGCGGCGCGAGGCACATCAAGTTGTTTCTATTTTCTGACCCTCTTTAAGGGTCACAATCGCTTTTTTCCAATCGTCGGTATAGCCGAACTCCTGGCGGACTCTTTTTCTTTTTCCCGCCACGATTTGGGTGTTGACACTTTGCACCTGGATCTTGTAAATTTCCTCCACGGCCCGTTTGATGTCGATCTTGGTGGCCCTTTTGGCCACCGCGAAAAGATACTGGCGCTGCGGCTCCAGGAGCGTGCCTTTTTCCGTCCTTACCAACGTTTTGATGATATCGTAGGATGTAATCATTTGATTCGTTTCAATAAATCTTGTAGAGCCGTTTTGGTGATTAAAATTTTCTTGGCCGCCATGACATCATAGGCATTGACATCCGCAGAGCGGATAAGCCGAAAACGGGGAAGGTTCCGAGAGACCCTGACCACGTTTCCGTCCTTCCCATCCCACAGGGCCAATATTTTCCCCTCGAGCTTCAATCCCGACAGGGCTTTGGCAAAATCTTTAGTCTTGTTGGACTTGATGCTCAAATCTTGGACACAGGTCAAGTTCTTGTCGAGAAATTTGGCGTTCAAGCTTTCTCTTAAGGCCGCCACTTTAATTTTCTTAGGAATAGAATAACTGTAATCCCTTAAGACCGGACCGAAGGTAACTCCGCCGCCCATCCAAAGAGGCGAACGTATGGAACCGGCCCGCGCGCGGCCCGTTCCTTTTTGACGAAATGGCTTCTTACCGCCGCCGGAAACCTCCGCCCGGCCCTTGGTCTTAGCGGTTCCCTGGCGCCCTCCGGCCTGGTACATCAATACGGCCTGGTGAATGATATCCGTGTTGACCTTTTGCCCAAAAACCGCATCCGGGAGATCAACCGTTTCTTTCTGTTTTCCATCAAATGTAAAAACCGGAACCGAGGGCATATTACTTTCCTTTACCCGCGACCTTGGCCTTCGCCTGTTTCATGGGGTTTTTCTTTTTCTCCACGACGACCTTGACCTCATCCAAGGGCTTGAATACTTTCTTTTTCGATCTTTGAATCGTGATGTATCCGCTGTCAAATCCGGGGACCGAACCTTTCAAGAGTAACAGATTATTTTCCGCATCGACCTGCATCACGCGTAAGGATTGGGTCGTGGCGGTTCTGTTTCCCATGTGGCCGGGCATATGATGGCCTTTCCAGACGCGAGAAGGGTCGGCGCTGGAACCAATTGAACCGACCCGACGGTGATGCATAGACCCGTGAGAAGCCGGACCACCCTTCCAACCCCAACGCTTCATACCGCCCTGAAAACCTTTGCCAATCGAAACGCCGGTCACATCCACAAAATCGCCGGCTTTAAAAAGATCGGCCTTGATCTCCTGACCCGCCTTGTAATCTTTGTTGTCGCTAGAACGGAATTCTCTGATCATGCCAAGCGGCGCCACTCCGATTTTCTTAAAAAACCCCTGTTGTGGTTTCTTAACTCTTGACTCTTTCAGTAGTCCATAACCGAGCATCACCTTCAAAGGAGCATCGATCGTCTTCAAAATAGTGCAGGGGCCCGCTTCAACAACGGTCACCGGGATGATGTTCCCGTCGTGGTTGAAAATCTGCGTCATGCCAAGTTTTTTTCCAATGAGTCCGCTGATCATGTGATCCTGTGAATTATTGCTTGATCTCCACGTCCACCCCGGCGGGGAGATTGAGCTTTCTTAAAGCTTCGACGGTCTTGGCCGTCGGTTCGATGAGATCAATCAAACGTTTATGCGTGGCCAAATGAAACTGCTCGCGCGATTTCTTATCGATGACCGGCGATCTCAAGACCGTGTACAGCTCCTTTTTGGTGGGAAGCGGTACAGGGCCGCAGACCTTGGCACCGGTGCGGATCGCCGTGTCCACGATTTCCTGTGTTGACTGATCGATCAATCGATGATCGTAGGCTTTCAGTTTAATTCGAATTTTTTGCATAACTACGTTACCTTACGTGTTCTTTGAAGCTTTGATAAAGAGCGCTGCTTACTTGATGATCTCAGAGATGACACCCGCTCCAACGGTGCGCCCGCCTTCGCGAATGGCGAAGCGAAGCTCTTTTTCCATGGCGACGGGAGTGATCAACTCGACTGCGAGCTCCACGTTGTCACCGGGCATACACATCTCGACCCCCTTAGGCAACTCGGCGGTACCGGTAACGTCGGTCGTTCTAAAATAGAATTGCGGACGATATCCTTTAAAGAACGGCGTGTGGCGTCCCCCCTCTTCCTTGGTCAAAACGTACACCGTTGCCTTGAACTGGGTATGCGGAGTGATGGAACCAATCTTGGCCAAAACCATTCCTCTTTCGATCGAATCCTTGTCCATGCCTCTTAGGAGGAGCCCGACGTTGTCCCCGGCCTGACCTTGATCCAATTCCTTACGGAACATTTCCACCCCCGTAATAACGGTCTTCTGAATGTTGGGACGCAAACCCACGACGTCAACTTCCTCGCCGACCTTGCAAATCCCTCTTTCAACACGACCCGTCGCAACGGTCCCGCGGCCGGAAATCGAAAAAACGTCTTCCACGGCCATAGAGAACGGTTTATCCAAATCTCTCTTAGGTTCCGGGATGAATTCGTCGACTGCCTTCATAAGATCAAGGATCGGTTTGGTCTTGGCGGCATCGGTTGGGTTGTTCAAGGCCTCCAAGGCGCTTCCCTTAATAATAGGGGTTTTATCGCCCGGGAACTTGTATTTGGTCAAGAGGTCACGGATTTCGAGTTCAACCAAATCCAAAAGTTCTTTATCTTCCACTTGGTCGCATTTGTTCATGAACACAACGACATGGGGAACGTTGACCTGGCGGGCCAAAAGGATATGCTCTCTGGTTTGAGGCATGGGACCATCCGCGGCTGAAACAACGAGGATAGCGCCATCCATCTGAGCCGCGCCGGTGATCATATTCTTGATGTAGTCCGCGTGTCCGGGGCAGTCGATGTGCGCATAGTGTCTGGTCGGCGTTTCATACTCCAAGTGGGAGATGTTGATGGTAACGCCGCGCTCTTTCTCTTCGGGAGCGTTGTCAATGGAATCATAGGAACGGGCCTGAGCCAAACCCTGCTTGGACAAAACTGTCGTAATGGCCGCGCTCAAGGTCGTCTTACCATGATCAACGTGACCGATGGTTCCGATGTTTAAATGCGGTTTATTTCTTATAAATTTTTCCTTAGCCATGTGATTACCTCCCTTTATTTTTTATGTCCTGCCGTTTCTTGTCTCATGCCGATAATTTTCTCGGTGATATGGTGCGGAACTTCCGCGTAAAAGGCCGGCTCCATCGAGAACGTGGCACGACCTTGCGACAGCGATCTTAAGGCGTTGGCGTAATTGAACATCTCCGCCAGCGGAACTTCACAACGAGCGGTCTTAAGTTTACCTCGAGAACCCATCGAAACAATTTTGGCCCGACGGGTGTTAAGGTCACCGACGACCGCCCCCTGATAATCTTCCGGGACAACAATTTCAATATCCATAATGGGCTCGAGGAATTTTGATTTCCCCTGCCGCAAAGCATCGTGTAAAGCGTATTTGGACGCCAACTGGAACGCCAACTCGCTCGAGTCCACTTCGTGATAGGAACCGTCGACTAAGGTGACGGTAAGATCAATGACCGGATAGCCGGCCAAGACACCGTTCAAGGATGCCGTGCGCACCCCCTCTTCGCAAGGCTTGATGAACTCCCGAGGGACAGAGCCGCCGCGGATCTTGTTGATAAAAGTAACTCCCTTGCCCTTCTCTTCGGAAGGTTCGACATCGATGACCACGTGGCCGTACTGACCGCGGCCGCCGGATTGCGAAATGAATTTGCCGACGACCCCTTGAACTTTATTGACAATCGTTTCCTTATAAGCAACCTGCGGACGACCGATATTGCATTCCAGATTGTGTTCGCGTTTCATGCGGTCGATGATGATCTCCAAGTGCAATTCTCCCATGCCGGAAATAATGGTCTCCGCGGTTTCCTGGTCATACTGAACTCTTAAAGAAGGATCTTCATCAAGAAATTTTTTAATGATAAAACCAAGCTTATCCTGATCGGCTTTCGATTTGGGCTCGATGGCCATGGAAACGACGGGTTCCGGAACGCGCAAACTTTCCAAAACAATGGGGTGATCCGGGTCGCATAATGTGACACCCGTCTTGGCCTCTTTCAAACCGACCAGAGCCACGATTTCACCGGCAGAGGCTGAGTCCACGATTTCCTGTTTGTTGGCGTGCATAACGAGAATTTTAGAAATTTTTTCTTTGATTTTTTTAGTGGAATTATAGGTTTGAACACCGGAAATGAGTTTTCCGGAATAAATACGGGTGTAAAATAATTTTCCGACGTAAGGATCGGAGGCGATTTTAAATACCAGAGCCGAAAACGGAACATCGACGCTCGGGAGTCTTTCTTCTTTTTCTTGTGTCTCAGGATTGATTCCTTTCGTGGGAGGAACATCGAGGGGGGAAGGAAGATAGTAGGTTACGGCATCCAAAACCATTTGGACGCCTTTGTTTCTTAAGGAGGAACCGCACAGAACCGGAACAAATTCGTTTTTGAGGACACTTCTTCTCATGGCGGACTGGATGTCGTCGTTGGTGATCTCTTTTTCGGCCAAGAACTTTTCCATCATCTCATCATCGACTTCCGCTAATTTCTCGATCAATGTATGGCGATATTGCTTCACCTTGTCTTTAAATTCTGCCGGGACCTCGGTGAGGATTAAGTTAACGCCTTCTTTATCATCGTAGGTAATATGTTTTTCGGTGATGATATCGATGACGGCCCGAAAGCTGTCTTCGGCACCAACGGGAAACTGGATGGGGACGGCGTTGGCGCCCAAGCGATCATGCATTTCACCGACGACACGCTCAAAATCAGCCCCCATACGATCCATTTTGTTGATGAAAGCGATTCTCGGCACCTGGTAGCGATCCGCCTGACGCCAAACGGTTTCGGTTTGGGGTTGAACGCCGCTGCAACCGCAAAAAACGACGACCGCGCCGTCTAGAACTTTCAAGGAACGCTCGACTTCAACGGTGAAATCCACGTGGCCGGGAGTGTCAATGATGTTGATCTTGTAATCCTTCCAGTAACACGTGGTGTTGGCCGCCGTAATGGTAATCCCTCGTTCCTGCTCCTGAGGCATAAAATCCATAACGGTGTTGCCTTCATCAACGGTCCCCATCTTATGGATGACACCCGTGTAGAAAAGAATTCTCTCGGTCGTCGTCGTTTTCCCCGCGTCGATATGCGCGATGATCCCGATATTCCTGACTTTTTCTAATGGGGCAGTCTTTGCCATGTCTTTACCACCTTAAGTGACTGAACGCCTTGTTGGCCTCAGCCATTTTATGAGTTTCATCTCGCTTCTTGATTGCGGAACCTTCCCCCTTATAGGCCATCAACAATTCATCGGCCAATTTGACCATCATGGGTTTTCCTTTTTTGGTTCTGGCAAAATCCCTGATCCAGCGCATCGCCAGAGAGGCGCCGCGAGGGGTACTCACTTCCACCGGCACTTGATAGGTAGCGCCGCCGACGCGGCGGGGCTTGACTTCAAGCCGAGGACGAGTATTTTCAATAGCTTTGTTGAAGATTTTGATTGCGCTGTCTTCGCCGGTTTTTTGAACCAGGATATCCAATGCCCCGTAAACGATATTTTCCGCCACCGATTTCTGCCCGTGCGTCATCACAATATTGACGAAACGCGTGACCGTCGTATTATTGAACTTCGGATCCGGAGTTGTTTCTCTTTTCTCTGCTGAACGTCTTCTCATATTTTATGATCCTTCGCTTCGCTCAGGATGAGGGCGCTTAGAAAATATCTGATCCCTCACTTTTTATCTCTTTTGGTCCCGTATTTGGACCTGGACTTTTGTCTTTTTGCCACACCCGCGGTATCGAGCGTGCCCCTGACAATGTGATAACGCACCCCGGGCAAATCTTTAACTCTTCCGCCGCGGACCAAAACAATCGAGTGCTCTTGAAGATTGTGGCCCTCGCCGGGAATATAGGATGTCACTTCTATGCCGTTCGACAAACGGACCCTGGCGATTTTTCTTAATGCCGAGTTCGGTTTCTTCGGTGTCATGGTCCTCACCTGCAGACACACCCCCCGTCTTTGCGGACAAACGGTTAAGGCAGGCGATTTACTCTTTTTCTTCTTGAGACTTCTTCGAATTCTTATCAGTTGCTGTATTGTCGGCATATTTAACCATTTCTATTTCGTCCATTTTTTGCAAACCCGTTCCCGCGGGGATCAAATGACCCACAATAACGTTCTCTTTCAACCCACGCAAAAAGTCAATTTTACCCGAGGAGGCTGCTTCTGTCAAGACTCTTGTCGTCTCTTGAAAGCTAGCGGCCGAAATAAAACTGTCTGTGGTCAAAGATACTTTGGTGATCCCCAGCAAAAGTGGCGTACCTTTCGCGGGCTTGCCCTTTTTCTTAAGGACGGCCTGGTTCGCCTTACGGAACGTCACGCGATCGATCTGTTCTCCCACAAGGTACTCGGTATCACCGGAATCATCAATTCTGACTTTCTTAAGCATCTGCGAAATGATGAGCTCGATATGCTTGTCATTGATGCGCACACCCTGGAGGCGATAGACTTCCTGAATTTCGTTCAAGAAATATTCCTGCAAGACCTTGTCTCCGCAAACCCGTAAAATATCCTGCGGAACCACAGGCCCTTCCGTCAACTGCTGTCCGGCGAACACGCGATCACCCTTGTAAACATTGGGGTGCTTACCGTGCGGAATCGTGTATTCCTTGGCCATGCCCGTAGGACTCTTGACGACGATTTTTCTTAAACCTTTTTTGTCTTCACCGAATTCCACGAAGCCGTCGATCTCGCTGATGACGGCCGGATCTTTGGGACGTCTGGCTTCAAAGAGTTCAGCCACGCGCGGAAGACCACCGGTGATGTCTCTGGTTTTGCCGGCTCCGCGGGGGATCTTCGCCACCAATTCCCCGGCGCTTACGGTCTGTTTATCCTTGACGAGGATATGAGCGCCGACGGGAATGGAATAAATCCCGACCACTTCCTGCTTTTCGTCGGTGATGATGATCTGCGGATGATATTCCTGTTTATGCTCGACGACCACGCGCTCGGTGATACCGGTGACCGGATTCAGCTCTTCCTGGATCGTCACGTCTTCCTTGAGATCTTCAAAGTTGACGGTACCTTTAACTTCGGTAATGATTGGAATTGTATAGGGATCCCAAGTGACAAATATTTCATCTTTATTAACGCTCGCTCCATCGGGCTTGGTGATGACGGAACCCTGCGGGAGCTGATGCCGTTCAAACTCCCGGCCGAATTCGTTGTTGATACTGCTGGAACCGTTGCGATTCAAAACAATAAACTGATCGTTTTTCTCGACGACTCTTAGCCCGTGATACTTAAGAATCCCTTTATTCTTAGAACGAACGTAGGATTGCTCAATTGTGCGACTCGCCGTACCACCGATGTGAAACGTCCTCATGGTCAATTGTGTGCCAGGTTCCCCAATACTCTGCGCGGCGATAATTCCGACAGCCTCCCCAATCTCGACCATACGCTGGGTCGCCAGATTGCGTCCGTAGCATCTGATACAAACGCCTCTGTCGGCTTCACAGGTAAGGACACTGCGAATACGGACCTTTTCAATTCCCAGCTGTTCAATGATCTCAGCTTTTTCTTCGGTGATCTGCTCGCCCGCTTCAACGACCTGCTGGTCCGTGACAATATCCACGATGCTATCCAAAGCGACGCGGCCGACGATTCTTTCCTTCAAACTCACAACCACTTCATCGCCTTCCACAATCGCAGAAACCGTGATACCGTTCAGCGTGCCGCAGTCCGGTTCATTGATGACAACTTCCTGGGCCACGTCGACCAAACGGCGGGTGAGATACCCGGCATCCGCCGTCTTAAGGGCCGTGTCCGCCAAACCTTTTCTGGCGCCGTGCGTGGAGATAAAATATTCCAAAACGGTCAAACCCTCTCGGAAACTGGCCGTGATGGGACTTTCAATGATTTCCCCCGAAGGCTTGGCCATAAGTCCGCGCATCCCGGAAAGCTGTCTGATCTGCAAGCGCGAACCACGCGCTCCGGAATCCGCCATGATGAAGACGGGATTAAATCCATCCATCTGTTTAAAAACCAGATCCGAAAGCTTTTCCGTCGTGTGAGTCCACACGTCGATGATCTTGTTATAGCGCTCGCGCCCCGTAATAATCCCTTTACGGTACTGATCCTCGACCTTGCCGACTTCTTGCTTGGCAATCTTAATCGCTTCTTCCTTTTCTTTAGGAATCGTAAGATCGGAAATGGAAATAGAAATCCCGGCGAGGGTAGCCGAATTAAACCCAAGCGACTTTAAATCGTCTAAAAGAACGACGGTGGCATGCTGACCGAAACGCTTGTAACAGTCCGATATGACCGCGCCAACCTTCTTCTTGTCCATTGTGTCGTTGACATACCCATACCCGATGGGCAGAAGATCATTGAGCAGCACACGTCCAACGGTCGTTTCGATAGTCGTGAATGGAACAGCTGACTTCTCACCTTTGCCTTTTGCTTCGTTTTCTTCTTGGCTAATCACCAGAGAAGGTTTCTCTTCACCCCAGACAAAGGTATCGAGTCTAAGCTTGATACGACTGTGCAAATCCAGGAGTCCGTCGTTGTAAGCGATGACAACTTCCTGTTTGCCGCCAAACTTAAGTCCTTCCCCTTTGCTGCCGACTTTATCCTTGGTCAAATAATACAACCCCAGAACGACATCCTGCGTGGGAGCGATCAAGGGACGTCCGTCGGCCGGAGAAAAAACGTTGTTGATCGACAAAAGCTGCAAACGGCATTCGATCTGCGCCTCCAAAGACAACGGGACGTGAACCGCCATCTGGTCGCCGTCGAAGTCCGCGTTAAACGCAGCGCAAACCAAGGGATGAAGTTTAATAGCCTTACCTTCAATCAAGACCGGCTGAAAGGCCTGAATACTCAGTCGGTGCAAGGTCGGCGCGCGGTTGAGCATAATTGGATGATCCTTGATGACCTCATCGAGAATGTCCCAAACCTCGATTTTCGCGCGCTCTACCATCCTCTTAGCGCCTTTAATAGTATGAACAAAACCTTTCTCGCGCAGCTTCCTGATAATAAATGGTTCAAAGAGCTCCAGCGCCATCTTCTTGGGCAACCCACACTGATGGAGTCTCAGTTCCGGCCCGACGACAATGACCGAACGGCCCGAATAATCAACGCGCTTTCCCAAAAGATTCATGCGAAAGCGCCCTTGTTTGCCTTTCAGCATATCCGACAATGATTTGAGAGGCCGATTGCCTGAGCCCAACACCGGACGACCGTGACGACCGTTATCCAAAAGCGCATCGACGGCTTCCTGCAGCATGCGTTTTTCGTTGCGGATGATGATTTCGGGAGCCTTCAAATCCAAAAGTTTTTTCAAGCGGTTGTTGCGATTGATGACGCGGCGATACAAATCGTTAAGGTCTGAGGTGGCAAAGCGCCCGCCTTCCAGGGGCACGAGCGGCCTTAAATCCGGAGGGATGACCGGAAGCACTTCCAAAACCATCCATTCGGAAAGGTTTCCCGATCCTCTAAAATCTTCCGCGATCTTTAAAGTTTTGGCAATCTTTTTGGCGTTGGTGCCCGCTGGATTGGCCTTTTCCAAATCTTTGCGCAATCTCTTGCACAGAGCGGGGATCTCGATTTCTCTTAAGAGTTCACGAACCGCTTCGGCCCCGATCTTGGCCTTAAAAACTCCGCCGTATTTGAGTAAGGCCTCCTGATATTTATCTTCCGATAAAAATTCTTTTTTCTTTAAAGGCGTTTCGCCGGGATCAATCACAACATATTCCTCGTAATAAATCAACTTTTCCAAATCCCGAAGGCCCACTTGCAAGAGCGCCGACAAACGCGAAGGGACCGCTTTGTAAAACCAGATGTGCGTGACGGGACACGCGAGTTCAATATGCCCCATCCGCTCACGTCTGACCGACGAGCGAGTGACCAAAACTCCGCAGCGATCGCAGGTGATCCCTTTGAATTTGATCCCCTTATACTTTCCGCAGTTGCATTCCCAGTCCCTCACGGGACCGAAAATCTTTTCGCAAAAGAGGCCGTCCTTTTCAGGTTTGAGCGTGCGATAATTCAAGGTTTCGGCCTTTTTTATCACACCCGTGGACCAGGATCTAATGACCTGGGGGGAAGCGATTTTGATGGAGATTCTGTCTTGTCCTTTAATAATATCCATAGTCAATTATTTTTTCTTACTCCTTAACTTCTTCATCGGATTTCCTCCGAAAGAGATTCCTAAAGACGTCTCTTTGCCGACCTAAGGTTTGTTAGCCTTTTCCAATTTAATGTCGAGACACAAGCCTTGCAATTCCTTGACAAGAACGTTGAAAGATTCCGGAATGCCCGGCACCAACTTCTGTTCGCCTTTGACGATAGCCTCGTAAATGCGGCTGCGGCCGGTAACGTCGTCGCTTTTCACGGTCAACATTTCCTGCAATGTATAGGCGGCACCATAGGCTTCGAGGGCCCAGACTTCCATTTCTCCGAATCTCTGTCCGCCAAAGTGAGCTTTACCGCCAAGGGGTTGTTGCGTGACCAAGGAATACGGACCGATGGAGCGGGCGTGAATCTTTTCATCAACGAGGTGAATGAGTTTGAGCATGTAGATGTAGCCGACCGTGACCTTTTGGTCGAAGGGAATCCCTGAATGCCCGTCGTAAACAACGGCCTTGCCTCCTTCCGGCAAACCTGCCTCTCGAAGGGACGCACGGATTTCCTCTTCGTTGGCACCGTTAAAAACGGGGGTTTCGCAATGAAATCCCAAAACTTTCGCCGCCCAGCCCAGATGAGTTTCCAACAATTGCCCGACGTTCATACGGGAAGGAACGCCTAAAGGATTCAAGACGATTTCAACCGATGTCCCATCAGCCAAAAACGGCATATCCTCTTCGGGAAGGATTCTGGCTACCACACCCTTGTTCCCGTGACGACCCGCCATCTTGTCGCCTTCCGAGAGCTTGCGCTTGGTGGCGACATAGACGACCACCCTTTTCAAAACGCCCGCCGGAAGCTCATCTCCTCTTTTGACGCGATCGATTTCCTGTTCTTCTTCTTCCACCAGTTCCCTCACCTTATCGTTAAAGAAGGCGATCGTCTCGCGAACCTCGTCGTCGTTGTTGAGCTCATTAGAATCCATTTTTGCAAGCTTCTTCTTGTCGATGCCCAAAATTTTGCAGAGCTTGGAGTCTTTCTCGTTTTCAATGAACTCGATTTCTTGTTTATAATACTCTTTAATTTTATGAATCGTCTGCAACTCCTTGGTCTTGTCTTCTTTGGACTTGCGGCCACGCTCACTGCGCTGAAAGACTTCGACGTTGACAACAACACCTTCAATGCCGGGGGGAAGTGTCAAGGAGGTATCGCGGATATCCGCCGCCTTTTCTCCGAAGATCGCGCGCAAGAGCCGCTCTTCCGGAGAAAGTTCCTTTTCGCTTTTGGGGGTTACTTTTCCAACGAGGATGTCCCCGGCTTTCACTTCCGCCCCAATGCGAATGATACCGTCTTCCGTTAAATCTTTCAAAGCCTCTTCGCTGACATTGGGAATATCGCGGGTGATTTCTTCGTTCCCTAATCGCGTCTCGCGGCCCTCCACTTCGAACTTCTCAATGTGAATGGAAGTGAATTTGTCTTCGCGGACGATTCTTTCATTAATCAAAATAGCGTCCTCGAAGTTATATCCGCGCCACGGCATGAAGGCCACCAACACATTACGACCCAAGGCCAAACGGCTGTCTTTGGTACCGATGCCATCGGCAATAACTTGACCGGCCTCGACGTAATCGCCCATCTGAACGATAGATTTCTGATTCACGCAGGTATTGGCGTTGGATCTCAAAAAATTCTTGAGCGGGTAAACTTGCTTGCCGATTACGATCTCGCGCGCATCCACCTTCGTAACTTTGCCGGATTCGCGTGCGACAACAACGACACCGGAATCCTTGGCGACCTTGCTTTCCATACCCGTACCGACAAAGGGGACCTCGGTCACCATTAAGGGAACGGCTTGACGCTGCATGTTGGATCCCATCAAAGCGCGGTTGGCGTCGTCGTGCTCCAAAAAGGGAATCAAGGAAGCCGCGACCGAAACCAACTGCTTGGGGGATACGTCCATGTAATCGACTTTTTCCGGACGCATCTTAGGAAAATCGGTCTTATAACGGCACGCGACATCTTTCTCTTGAAAGTTTCCGTCTTTATCGAGGATGGCATTGGCCTGGGCAATGTATTTGTCCTGATCCACATCCGCCGTCAAATATTCGATCTTTTTGGTGACGCGTCCCTCCACTACCTTGCGGTACGGTGTTTCAATGAAACCCAAATCGTTCACTCGCGCGCAGGTCGTCAAAGAAGCAATGAGACCGATGTTCGGACCTTCGGGAGTTTCAATCGGACATACCCGGCCATAGTGAGTGGGGTGAACGTCACGAACCTCAAAACTGGCGCGTTCTCTCGACAAACCCCCGGGGCCCAAGGCACTCAACCGACGCTTGTGCGTCATTTCCGCCAAGGGATTCACCTGATCCATAAATTGGGACAACTGGCTACGGGCAAAAAAATCCTGGATCTGGTTGCTGAAGAGCCTGGAGTTGATGAGATGATGCGCGGTGAGATTCTCAAAATTGCTCATAACCACCAGGCGCTCCTTGATGGAACGCTCCAAACGCGCCAGTCCAATGCGCACCTGGTTTTGGACAAGTTCTCCGACGGATTTAATACGGCGGTTGCCTAAGTGATCGATATCATCCGTTTCCCCGCGGCCTTCTCTTAAGCCGGCGAGATATCGAATGACGGCGATGACCGTCTTAATATCAAGAACGCGATTGTCCATCGGGACATTGGTTCCCAACTTGCGGTTGATGATGTGGCGCCCCACCTTGCTTAAATCGTATCGCTTAGGATCAAAGAACAAACGGAAAAAAAGGTTGTCGGCTACTTCCACCGTGGCCGGTTCCGTCGGCCTTATTTTCTTATAAAAATCCAGGAGGGCTTCTTCCTTATTATTGGTGTGATCTTTCTCTAAGGTATTTTTGAGTTTTGCAAAATCATCGCCCAGCATTTTCTGCATATCTTCGCTACTGGAAAGTCCCATAATCCTCAAAATCTGGGTCGCGGGGAAATTGCGGCGACGATCAATATACACCAAAAGAACGTCGTTAAGATCGTATTTGATTTCGAACCATGCGCCCCGGGAAGGAATGATGCGGCCGTGATAAATACTCTTGCCGGTGGGATGCAGTTCTTCTTCGAAGGAAACACCCGGCGGACGCTGGATCTGAGACACCACGACTCTTTCATCCCCGTTGATGATGAAGGTTCCCGTATCGGTCATCAAGGGAAAATCGCCAAAGTACACTTCCTGCTCTTTGATGTCAGCCGGGCTGATGAGGCGCAACTTGACTTTCAAGGGAGCGGAATACGTCATGCCCCGGCGCTGACATTCATAGCAGGAATATTTCTCTTTTCCTAAAATATAAGAGATGTACTCCAAACGGATCTGACCATCGTAGCTTTCGAGTGGAAACACTTCACGAAAAACCTCTTCTAGCCCTTGGTCCGTGCGTTTTTCGGGAGCAACATTCCTCTGCAGGAAATTGGTGTATGACCCTAACTGGATATCCAGCAGCTGCGGCAGTTCAAAATAATCCTGGAACTTGCTAAAATCCCTAAAGGTTTTCTTTTGCATAGAATGAGCATTCTCGCTTAAAGCTTAAAGTTAATTTTAGATCCTTGACTTCCGCAATATATTAAGAAAAGTCAAGGACGAACGATTTTTTACCTTCAATGACTTCCAATTACTTCAACTCGACCTTCGCACCAGCTGCTTCAAGCTTCTTCTTCAATTCTTCTGCTTCGGCTTTCGGAACCGCTTCCTTGACGGTCTTGGGAGCGGCCTCGACGAGATCCTTAGCCTCCTTTAACCCCAGGTTGGTAAAGGATCTGACTTCCTTGATTACGGCGATCTTGTTGGCGCCGGCTTCCTTCAACACGACATCGAAAGCATCTTTGGCCTCCACCGCCGGAGCAGCACCGCCGCCGGCCGCAGGACCTGCCATCATCATCCCGCCCATCATCGGAAGAGCGGCCTTAATCCCGAAACGGTCTTCCAAGCCCTTCACGAGCTCTGACAATTCAAGAGCGGTTAGCCCCTCAATGGTCTTGGCCACTTCTTCCAACTTTGGAGCAAGGGCCTTCTTTTCTGCCACAGTCGTTTCTGACATATTACTTACCTCCCTTTTTCAATGAGCCCGCAACTTACGGACGTGCGTAGCGCGGAACGTAAGTTGCGGGGCGAATTGAACCCAGCACTAATTTTACTAACAGCGCGGGCAATTTATTTAACGGTTTATTGGGTTTCCCTATTTTACGAATCCTAACTGCTTTTGTAAAATTAGTGCTGGGTCAAATTCCGGCAAACGACTTACGTCGCTATCGCCTGTCGGCCCGCCTCGGCGAGCCTTCGGCGAGACGGGCCGACAGGCAGGCTTCCGTAAGTCGTGCCGTCATTTGACCTTTTGTTCGCTTAACTGACTTAATATCGACATGAGTTCTTGAGTTTTGGCATTTAACGCGCCCGCCAAGCGGGCGATCGGTGACTGCATCGTTGCTAAAAGTTGGCTGATCAAGACTTTCCTGGAAGGAAGCTCGGACAATGCCTGGATATCGTTCTTCTCTAATAGAGAGCCCTCCAGAAGACCGCCTAGAATGGTCACGCCTTTGCATTCTTTGGTGAATTTGATGATGGCCTTGGAAATCTCGACGGAGTCCGCATCGCCCCAGACAAAGGCGGTCTGCCCCCCCAGTCTTTGGGCCAGTTGGTCAAATTTGAGTTCTTTTAAGGCGACCCCGGCCATCGTGTTGCGGGAGACGAAAACATTCGCACCCTTTCCTTTAAGTTCTTTGCGTAAGGAATTCATCTGCGGCCCCGAAACGCCCGTATAGCTGATAAGAAACGTGCTCTTTTTATCCCCCACGCCGGTTTTGATATGTTTGGTCAGAGTTTCTCTGTAAATTTTTCCTACCTTGGTCATAGCGCCACCTTGAGTCCCGGCCCCATCGTGGTTGAAATGGAAATACTTTTGATCAAATTGCCTTTGACGGTCGCCGGCTTGGAAGCGTTAATGGCGTCAATCACCTGATGCGCATTCTGCATAATCTGATCCTTGGAAAAAGAGCGTTTACCGATGCCGACATGCAGCCCGGCTTGTTTGTCCGACTTGAATTCTATTTTACCGGCCTTGACTTCCCGCACAGCCCGCTCCACATCCACCGTGACCGTGCCGGCTTTGGGGCTCGGCATGAGCCCTCGGGGACCCAAGACCTTCCCCAATTTACTCAAATCTTTCATCATGTCGGGGCTCGCCACAACGCAATCGAAATCCATAAAACCCTTGTTGATCTTGTCGATTAAATCTTCGGCTCCGACGAATTCGGCGCCCGCTTCGAGCGCCTTCTGCGCCTGTGCCCCTTTACAAAAAACGGCGACACGCACCTTCCTACCGGTCCCATGAGGAAGGGCAACGGTGCCTCTGACACCCTGTTCGGAGGCCTTGAGGTCGATATTCAAATGGAAATGCAACTCGACGGTTTCATCAAATTTGACTTTGGGGAAGGTGGCAATGCTGGCGACCGCGTCTTCCAAGGGGTAAACCTTGGTCGCGTCAATTTGCTTCAAAGCTTCTTTCATTCTTTTACCGGTGCGAATCATGCTCTAGTCCTTGATTTCAATTCCCATGCTGCGGGCTGTCCCCTGAATGATTTTGAACGCTTGCGCAAAATCGGCAGTATTGAGATCTTCCATTTTTTGCTTGACGATTTCTTCGACTTGCTTCTTGGTGATCGAGGCGATCTTTTCCTTGCCGGCCGTGCCCGAGGCCTTGGCAAGATTGGCGGCTTTTTTAATAAGCACCGAGCTGGGCGGCGATTTGATAAGAAAATCGAATGATTTGTCTTTGTAAACGGTGATGATGGCGGGGAGAATCAAACCTTCTCGCCCCTTGGTCCGCTCGTTGAACTGCTTGCAGAACATCATGATGTTGACACCGTGTTGACCGAGGGCGGGACCTACCGGCGGCGCCGGATTCGCTTGTCCGGCCGGAACGTACAATTTGATTTGCGCGACAGCTTCTTTTGCCATATGTGCCTTAAACCTTTTCGACTTGCCAGTATTCGAGTTCGACCAGCGTCGCGCGTCCGAAGATGGAAACACTGACTTTCAACTTCCCGCGATCCGGATAAACTTCCATGACCGAACCATTAAAATTCGCGAATGGACCCTGCGAAATCCTCACCGCTTCCCCTACTTCAAAAATGATCTTGGGGCTGGGTTTATTTTCCGTATCATGCGTACGCTTAAGGATTGTGTCAACTTCATCTTCCGAAAGCGGCGAGGGTTTATTCCCATGACCGATAAACCCCGTGATGCCAGGCGTGCTCTTGACCAAATACCAACTTTCCTTGTTCATCTCCATCTTGAGGAGAATGTATCCGGGAAAGAATTTGCGCGAGGAGATACGTTTCTTGCCGCCGCGAATCTCCGAGACTTGTTCGGTGGGAACCACGATCTCGCCGACATATTGCTTGAGGGCCGTTGAATTCATTCTGCTTTCCAAGCCGGCCCTGGCCTTCTCTTCCGCCCCCGTTTGGGTATGGATCACATACCATTTCATGGACATACTAACCTTCACATTAGTAATAGCCTGGCCTTCATTCTTCATCTTAAAAACTCGTCAGGCGAAGGTAGCGCTGACTACCGCAATGACTTTTACAAAAAAAAGTCAATATTACCGAATAATCAACTCTAGGATTTTTGAAAGGGCGAAATCGACAAACGCGATGAACACCCCTAGGCATGCCGAACTGATGAGAATAATCCACGTCGAATCAATCAATTCCCGACGCGTGGACCATGACACCTTTTTTAACTCAACCGTGACTTCCGAAACGAATTTTTGAACTTTTCCGATCATCCGGTACCCTTACAGGCCTGGCAGGAGTCGAACCTGCAACCTTCGGTTTTGGAGACCGTCGCTCTGCCAATTGGAGCTACAGGCCTAAACCCACTCGCCCTAAATCTTATTATTTTTTGAGGGGTCGGGGAGTTTCCCGACCCCTCATCCTGCCCGCCCCGGCAAGCGCAAGCGGCGGGCCGGGGAGGAACGAAGTGACGAAGGATCCCATGAGATCCTTCAGCCCTTCGGGCTTCAGGATGACCAGTCGGTAAAAAAAAGAAAAATACCCCGACTGGTCATTTTTTTAACTCACGATGAAGGACATGCTTACGACAAAACCGGCAGTACTTCTTAAGCTCGAGTCTTTCCGGTCGCTGTTTCTTGTCTTTGGTGCTGCTATAGTTGATCCGTTTGCACTCGGTGCATTCCAGCTGAATATTCTCGCGCATCTTTTGATTTCTTTCGTCGTTGAAAAAGCCCCCGACCGGTTTTGAACCGGTGACCTCGTCCTTACCAAGGACGTGCTCTACCGGCTGAGCTACAGGGGCATGCTTCCATAATGTCTTTTAGAAAAGCATGACCCAGTCCTGACTTCAATAAATGCAATTCTAGATAAGTCAGGGCAGGGGCAAATCATCACAAAATAGGTCTGAATTTTTTAAAAGACGTAAAACAAAAGTATAAACAACTTGATTTTCTTTGTCAAGTTTTTTATTAGTATTATTAAGACTGATGTTATTGGAAATATTGATTTTACGAGCCTGCCCCACGTTTATGAACGCACCAGCTTAAGGAAGCGTCGCTTGCCGACTTTCAAAATTCCTTCCTTAAGAGAAAAATCCTCTTGGCTCACCTTGTCTCCATCGAGACTGATGGCGCCTTGCTTGATAAGGCGTCTCACTTCATTCTTTGATTTGGCGAGGCCGGCCTTCAGGAGAACATCCACCAAAGACAGGGAATCGTCTTTCTTTAATCGGTGTTCGGGAATATCTTCCGGAACTAGACGTTGGCTGAAGGTACGCTCAAAATCTTCTGTGGATTCTTTGGCTTCTTTTTTGGAATGGAACTGCCCAACGATCTCTTCGGCAAGTTTGAGCTTTGCTTCCTTCGGGTGGAGCTTCTTGACATCGTTCAAATCATGCGTGGTCAAAAGTTCATAGTAACGCATCATGAGTTCATCCTTGACCGACATGACTTTTCCGAAAATTTCTTTAGGCGATTCATTAATCCCGATGGTATTGCCCAAAGACTTACTCATCTTCAAAACGCCGTCGGTGCCTTCCAGAAGCGGTGTCATCACGACGACCTGTGGGGCCATGCCAAAGGCTTCCTGCAACTGGCGTCCCATGAGGAGATTGAACTTTTGGTCCGAACCGCCCAGTTCCACGTCGGCCTTAAGATGCACCGAATCGTACCCTTGCAAAAGCGGGTAAAGGAATTCCAAAAGACTGATCTCGCGTTTTTCCTCGAAACGTTTTTTGAAATCCGCACGGGCAAGCATCTGCGCCACGGTGGAATACCGTGTCAAGGAAAGAATCTCCTGACTTTTAAGCTTCCCTAACCAAGAGCTGTTAAAAAGGATTTCCGTCTTTTTATCATCGAGGACTTTAAAAATCTGCGCCTTGTAGGTCTTGGCGTTACGCGCGATCTCTTCCACATCCATTTTAGGACGAGTCGCGTCCCGGCCCGATGGGTCACCGATCTGGGCCGTAAAATCGCCGATCAAAAAGAAAATCTTGTGACCCAAATCCTGAAACTGCCTCAACTTTCTTAAAAGCACTACATGTCCCAGATGAATGTCCGGAGCGGTCGGGTCAAAACCCGCTTTGATGTTAAGCCCGCGTTTTGATTTTAAACTCTCCTGCAGTTTTTTTCTTAAAGACTCTTCATTGATGATCTCGGTCGTTCCCCGAGCAATCACCTTGATCAGTTCGTCAATTGGCATGGGAAAAAGAAGGATTAAAGACGGGCACTGACGCCGATCTTCATCTGCTCGACATCGACCTTGATGACCCGGACTCTCATTTTATCGCCGGGTTTAAGCGCCGCTGCCTGAGCTTTGTCGATCTCGGAAGAATAAACGAGGGCTTCTAGATCATCTTCGAGCTTTACGAACACTCCGAAATTGGAATTGAGGACAACCCCCGCTTCAAGTTCGGCCCCGACGGGATACTTCTGGGCGATCTCGCTCCAGGGATTGGGCGTGAGCTGTTTTAAGCCCAGTGTGATTTTTCGATTTTCTCCGTCGACCGCCAAGATCATCACTTCGACCGTTTGACCTTTCTTGAGGACATCCTGAGGATGATTGACTTTCTTGGTCCAAGACATGTCAGAAACATGAATCATCCCTTCTAAGCCGGATTCCAGTTCCACGAAAGCGCCGTAATCGGTGAAGCCACGGACCTTGCCCTCGACCTTGGTCCCAACGAGAAACTTCTTGGGCGCCTCGAGCCATGGATTGGCTTCCAGCTGCTTCATGCTGAGCGAAATGCGTTTGGAATCTTTATCAACGTTGATGATCTGGACTTCGATGGCATCGCCGACCGTGAAAATTTCTTGAGGATTGACCATCTTCTTTTGCCAAGAAATTTCCGAAGAATGCAGAAGCCCTTCGATACCCTTGTTAATCTCGACGAAAACACCGTAGGGCATAATATTAACAACTTTGCCCTTCACCTTGGTGCCGGGCGGATACTTATCGTAGACCTCGCTCCAGGGATTGGCGATAATCTGTTTCAAGCCTAAAGAAACTTTGGAATTGGCGCGATCAAAGTCGAGGATGAGAACTTCGATCCTGTCGCCGATGGCGACGATTTCGGAAGGATGGTTAATGCGGGACCAACTCATATCGGTGATGTGTAACAGGCCGTCAACGCCGCCTAAATCCACAAAGGCGCCGAAATCGGTGATGCCCTTGACGGTTCCTTTTCTTCTTTGTCCTTTTTCTAACTCGTCCCAGAGCTTGGCCTTCACCTCTTCGCGCTCTTTCTGTATAACATCCCGACGGGAAAGAATGAGATTGCGTCTTTGCTTGTTCATCTTGGCCACTTGAAACTTGTACTTATTGGCCATGACCTCTTCGTTAGAAATACCTTTAAAAGAAGAAAGCGATAAAGGCAAGAAGGCCTCTACCCCTTGAACATCGACGATATATCCGCCCTTGACTTGTTTAACGACACGGCCTTCGATGGCATCCCCCTCATTGACATCATTGATGATCTGCTGCCAGCCTTTCATCTTCTCAGCCTTGGACCTTGAGAGGATCAGGCGTCCATCCTCATCTTCGATGGATTCAATGAGGACCTCAATCTGCTGTCCCACCTTGAGATCATCGCGATCACGGAATTCCTCGATGGCAACAAACCCCTCGGATTTAAACCCGATATCGACGGCCACTTCCTTCTGGTTGATGGCCGCGATCGTCCCTTTAACGATCTCTCCTTCCTTAATATCCTTGAGAGTACGGTTGTACATCTCCGACATTAACTGCCGTCTGTCTTCAGTCATTACCATAGACCTCTTTCTTTATGGAATTTTTTGGATTTTTTTCACAGTGTAGAAAAGTATAAACTTTCCTAACTGCTGAAAATCCCTTTCCTGCTCAGCAAAAAATAACTGACGACCGAAGAAAGGAATTTTCTTGAATCCAAAAGTACTCAATTATCGCAAAAAAAATTATTTTGTCAATTTAAATTTTTAAGCTCATTCACTGCTCTACCCCCGCCCCATATTCATAAACCATCCTACCTCCGTTATGTCCAGTTAGAGTGACAAGACCGGAAATTACTATTAACAAAATTATAAAAAAATAACGAAAAAACTTTTGGGATTTCTGTTTCATAAACCATAAAACAGGTAAAGACATTAAAGAAACCCACATTGTCCAAAGAGCAAATTGCCTGTGTTGATCCAACACGGGATGACTTAAATTAAACCTCTCTTCTTCCCATAGCCCGGTTCTGACAACTAAGGGGGTCATTAGAGCTGCTATTACGTAAATATGTACGGCTGTTTTATGTAAATTCTCTTTTTTAAAAATAAGACTTACTATATCCAATCCCAAGGCCGTCATAAAAAGAGCTATAGGAAAATGAACGACCTTAGGATGGATTGGTTGTAGAAAATCGAGCATAACTAACCCCCATTTTAGAGTTTATTTGTGGTCGTGATCGTGTTGATCGTGAGCCATCCCTTTATTCATCTCCTGATGCTCTTTTATACCTTGTTGATGACTCGCATGATCATGACCGACCGTGGATAAAAAATATCCATAGACAAATAAAACCATGGCCATTCCTAACGACTGGAACAACGTTTTCATCTTAGGGCCCTCCCATCTTTTTTAGTTCACTAGTTCAATAACTTTCTTTTTATGCCACGATGCAAATGATTCGTATTCCTGTTTTAATTTTTGAGCTGCAGAAATAATAGCATCACAGCTTTGATTGATTTGATCAAGATTGCTTAAATAAAAATCTGAATTTTCCTTAAAAAAAGACTGCTTTTTATACGTCTCTTTCATTTTGATATGTTTTCTTATTTCTGCCTCTTGTTGGAGAGCCTTCTTTTGATATCGTTGGGCAATTCTTTGATGATAAGCAACTTCGGGCTTCTCAACCTTCTTATGTGCAAAAGCTTCTTGTTGCGATAATGCCATTGATAAAAACGCAAAAAACAAAATACTTAATCTAGACATTCGAGCTCCTTTAACTTCCTAAAATCATTCATTTTCTCACCTCAAATGAAACTCCCCGCAGCAGAGCTGCGAGGAATTCTTTCGATTAATGGCTATGATTATGATGCTCATGTCCATCACCTTCTTTGTGTTCTTCATTTTCCTCTTGTTCTTGAGATTTTTTCGCTTCTTCCTCAACGATTTTGCTGTATTTTTCAGGGTCTTTCTTGAAATCCTTTACGCACATCTTACAGCAAAGGTTATAAATTTTCCCATTGTATTCATACTTAACGGTTTCTCCCATAGCCCCTTTTTCGCCGGAAGCAAGGATTTTATCACCGCTCACAGGACAAATTTTATTGCCAACCTCGACGGCTTTTGTTCCTTCTTCGCTCATTTTGTGATCCATCATCATCGAACCTTTATCACTGTGATCATGGCCTTCATTAGCATGTCCCTGATGAGCACATCCTGCGATGAGCCCCATTGCAACTAAACTTGTAAACAATAATTTAAAGTTCATTTTTCCCTCCGTTTTTAGTTGTCCTACGATTAATAACATTTTTAATGTTTCTATTCCTTTTTCATATCATCCATACTATGCATTTGATGCTCTGCCGGTTTTAAAGTCATACCGCATTTCGGACACTTTCCTGGCTGATCGCTTTTTACCTCTGGATGCATCGGGCAGGTATAAAGCATGCCGTCCTTGCTGGGTTGATTTTCATAACCGGGAGCAATATCCGCTACCGTTCCGGGCGGATTGTTGTACCATCCAAAATCGCCGGGTAGTTTCACTTGTTTGGTGTATTCCTCAGCTGTTTTAAAATCCGGGATATCATCATGGACTTTAAGTATCGTGAACATACCGCCCATACCAACCGGGCCAAAAGGTC
>CAYJRN010000002.1:150133-170061 GCA_964372915.1 uncultured Planctomycetales bacterium | reverse complement strand
TTTTCAAAGAAATCAAAGCCCACGCCGGATTCGGGCATAAATTCCATCCAATCGGTCAAGGGGATGCGGTCGTGATTGTAAGGACACACCTCCTGACAGATGTCGCAGCCATAGATCCAGCCTTGCGCGTCTTTGATTTGCTGTTCACTCATCGGAGTTTTTTGTTCAATGGTTTGATAACTGATGCATTTGGCGGCGTCCATCTGATAATTGCCGATCAAGGCTTGGGTGGGACAGGCGTCCAGACACAGGCGGCAGTTGCCGCAATTCCAAGAGAGCGGTTTATCCATCGGGAATTCCTGGGTCGTTAAGATGACGCCGATAAAAAAATACGATCCCTTGCCGGGTTTAATGATCATCGTATTTTTACCTAAGAATCCAATCCCGCTCTTAAGCGCGTAACTTCGCTCTGCGATCGGACGGCTGTCCACTCCGTAATAACATTTGCTCTCGGGATTTTTTTGTTCAATAAAATTGGCCAATTGCTGAAGCTTTCCCTGAATAACCACATGATAATCTTGTCCGACGGCATAACGGGCGATTTTAAAGCGCCCTTTCAAATGTTGCTCGGAAGTGTTTTTATAACTCTTGGTGACGACAATCGCCGAACGCACGCCGGGCAAAAGAAGATCAGGATTTTCCTTGAAGATCGCGTGGCGTTTTAAGTATTCCATGTCGGCGTATTTGCCTTCGTTCAACCACTCTTGTGAATGTTGAAGTAGATCTTTAGCATCCGCGCTGGTGATGCGGCAATCGTCGAAGCCGAGGGTTTGGGTCGCAAAATTTAGGGTATTTTTCTGTAATGGATTCATTTTGGCACGGTCATCTTTTTTTGTTCTTGACCCAGTCTTCCAGTATTAAATTGATACGCTGGGCGATTGTTTTCGCGAAGGTATCTCCCTTCCTGGTCTCAAGGGAGTTTCCGGACTTGTCAGGGTCGAACTCATTTAATTCTTTGATCAACCGTTCGAACGCCCCCACCATCTTGCTGGATTCCTGGTTCACCCAGAACAGGGCGCCGATAAAAATAAGGGTCATTGCCCAAATGGCCCCCAAAGAGCATTGTTGGACTTCCCGGATCAGATCAGGGATCGAGGACTGTGTCTGGATGATCCGCTTTAACGCCAAATAGAGCGCGGAAATTAACAAGAAATTGAACACCGATAGGGCAACCATCGGAATGAACGTGATCAGAAAGATCTTTTTCTGGAATTTTCCAATATTTATGTTTATGTTTCGGTTGTTCATGAGGTCACCTTTTTCTTTATTGTTGGGGTTGAAAGTGTATTTTTAATCCTACTGTATACCTGCGAAAGCCCCGGCTCCCGATCGGGTGACCGTGCCGTCGTTAAGGTAAACATACCGTATGAAGTCACCGGCATTGCCGCTGTCGAGCGTGTTACGGGTCGCCGTGATCTGATAAAGAAACAGGTTTGGCAGGCCCGGGGTCGGGGGATCCACGGCATAGCTGAAATGGGTGTTGGGGGCTGTTCCCGGATCCTGAATATCGAGGTTATTGGGGTTCAGCCGGCAGTTCTTATAATCCATAGTCATTAAGTAACATCGTTCCATGGAATTGCGGATTAGAAGTACTGACTGTACAGCCTCAACGCTGCGGGAATATTCGACCAGGCGAAAAAAGCGCGGCAAGGCCAGTGAGGCCAGGACCCCGATGATGATGATCACGATGATCACTTCTAAAAGCGTAAAGGCTTTTATTCTGGGAGTTTTCAATGGAGGAACGATCATAAGTTTGCCGAGGTTCGTTCCGGCGAATGCCTGGGCTGGACTCCAATATCTCCCTTGAGCGCATGGGGCGTGGCGCCAGTAATCTTAACATCCACGAACTGTCCGCGCTCATAATCGCCCGCCGGAAACACGACGAGCTTGTTGCCATCGGTACGGCCCTGAAAAGTATCAGGATATTTTGGGCTTCCGAGGGAATCGATCAAAACCGATTGGATTTCCCCGATGTGGTCGCGATTTTTCTTTAAAGAAATTTCTTTCTGCAGATCATTCAAACGCACGATGCGCTTTTTTTTCTCTTCTTGCGAGACATCATCCACAAATTTCTTTTCCGCCGCGGTCCCGGGGCGCACCGAATAGTTAAAGATGAACGCGGAATCGAATTGCACGGTATTCATCACCTTCACGGTGTCTTCGAATTCGTCATCGGTTTCGGTTGGAAAACCCACGATGATGTCGGTCGTGAGCGTCACGTTTGGAATCAAAGCGCGAACTTTATCAACAAGTGCCAAGTATTCTTCCTGCGTGTAGGTGCGGTTCATCATATCGAGCACGCGGCTGTTGCCGGCTTGCAGCGGCAGATGGATGTGTTTGCAGAGTTTGGGATTTTTGGCAATGAGCCTAAGCAGTTTCTCCGGGAAATCTTTTGGGTGTGGAGATGTGAAACGAATGCGCTCGATGCCCTCGACACGGCTCGCGGCATCCAAAAGATCCGCGAAATCCGCTTCCTCGTATTTGTAGGAATTGACGTTCTGGCCCAAGAATGTGATCTGCTTAAAACCTTCGGCGGCCAGTTGCTTAACTTCCGCCACGACGTTTTCCGGCGCGCGGCTGCGTTCCCGGCCGCGAGTATAGGGAACGACACAGAAGGTGCAAAAATTATCGCAGCCTCTCATGACGGCAAGCCAGGCGTTTACGCCTTCTTTACGGCTGGGATAAACGTCTGAATAGGTTTCAAACTCCGAAAGAGTCACATCAAAAGTTTTTTCGCCCGTTAAATTGGCGTCACGAATAAGTTGCGGAAGTTTTTTGTAGCTGTCCGGCCCGGCAATAAAGTCGATATCCAGACGCGGGTTTTTCAAAAGTTCCTGACGAAAATTCGTTGCCATACAGCCCAAAATTCCCACGAGAACCTGTTTGCCCTTCACCTCGCGCTTGAGTTCATGAATACGGTTGTAGATCTTCAGGTTCGCCCCTTCGCGCACGGAACAAGTATTGAGCATGATAACGTCAGCTTCCTCGCCACTTGCCACGAATGTATAGTTTTCCTTAGTGAGAATGGCGCGGATGAGTTCGGAGTCGTACTCGTTCATCTGGCATCCGTAGGTTTCCAAAAAGACCCGCGTCATTAAAAACCTCCTTGTGGTCTTTTTGGAAACCTGGCACGGATGCCCCCCATGCTTAGATTTTTTGTTCTGCGAACAAAAAATCTATGGGGGGCACCCATACTAAAAAGTTTAATAGCTATTTGCATAAATCCTAACCAATTCTTCTTTCCGTTTTCTTGGGTAGTGCTTAATTTTCCGTTCTGCGTTGAGTGCATTTTTATAATATCGATATTCTTTTTGAAAAACGAGCTTAAAAGGCCCGCGCCCTCGTAAAAACTTCGCCCCCTGCCCTTTAGCGTGACGTTCTACTCTTTCCTTAAGGTCATTCGTGTATCCCGTGTAATATACGCCATTTCTATCTTCAATAATATATACGTAAAATTTATCGTAACGTTTCATCGCTTGCCCCACTCAAATCTGTGGGCCCACAGGTTCTGCGAACCTAAACATGGGCCTCCACGTTTTGGCTCCGCAGGAACCTATGGAGGAGCAACTTTCAGTTCCACGGATCCCCAGACACCTCCCGTAACCTCATTTCCTAACCAATCTGTAATCTCCGCCAATTCATCTATCTTATCTTCCAATTTAGTTAATGCGGCCAGCTCTTTTTTATTTGTTGATAGGCACCCATGGTCATGAACTACCTTCTTTGTATTACCCTCCTTCGTAATAGTAATTTCAACGATTGGTTGATCTGTCTGCTCGTAACAGTCATACTTGCCGTTTAATTTAAAAAAATTTATACTATCCGCCTCAGTCAACATTAAGGCCACTTTCTCTTGAGAAATTGTTTTAACATGCGACCCAATCGCATTAACAAACCTTTCTCCGGAGAACTCGACCTTCCCATCCGCATAAATCGTTAACTTATACACTGGGCATGTTCCATAGCACATAGTTCTTTCTAAAAGAACTTTTGTGTCAGCTGGGACTGCCTTTTGTTCTTCTGCGAACGATAAAGAAACCGATAAGATAAATCCAACCAAAAAAATCACCATCTTGTTCATATATTTTTCTCCCAATTTTATCTTTGCTCTAAAAACTGTTTTGTTAGACAAAACTGTTTAATCCCCAGACACATACCGTAACCTTATTTCCTCTTTGGTCCCGGCTTGACTTTCCGTAGTATTCTACCAACTTTCTGTTCCAATTTCTCAATAAATTTTTCTTCTCCAAGAGGGCGTCCAGTCAGAATATGCTCACGAAAGATACGGATGCGCTCTGCATTGTCCACTTCTGCCAAATATTGCCGCCAATTTTTTATTTCTTGAGTTAGATAAAATGGCTCCAGGATCGGATCTCTCTTTCTATGGATATGCGCTTTGGCGCTAGAGAAGGGGTAATCCTCCGGTCTTTTGACCATTCCTGCGCGAACAGGATTACATTCTACATATCGTACACAGTAATATAAATAATCTGAATCTAAAGGAAAGCTGCTAAAGCGGCCCTGCCATAGATAACCTTTCCATCTTTCCCGGAAATTCACCATCCGCGTGTAAAGCCGATGGGCCTCGCCTATCGCTCTGGCAAGACTCCCCTCCTTTTCGGGCACGACTATCAAGTGGAGATGATTGTCCATCAAACAATACACCCATATCTTCAACCCAAATAGATCTGATTGTAATTTGAGGATCCTTAAGTATTCTCGCTTATCAGCGTCACTAAAAAATACATCCTGCCGGCGATTCCCTCTTTGGATAACATGATGTGGATAGCCGACCGCTTCTACTCTAGCCATTTTGGCCATAAAAAATCCCCCTTTCGATTTTTGGCAAATCAATTGGGAGGATTGATTGTCTTAATTAAATTTTAGCTAATTATAGCCTCCTATATCAATATGTCAACCTGACTGTTTCGAGTTCGGGTTACGGTATGTGTCTGGGGATTCGTGTCTGCGAGTTCGGGTTACGGTATGTGTCTGGGGATTCGTAAAAGGCGTCTTCAAACTTATGGGGATCGACCCAATCGGCACCCACAGCTCTTACCATTCCGGTAAATTCTTTTGACTCGCGAACAAAAGAGCAACCGGCTATTAACAATGCCAATATGAGTAAAATAAATTTTTCCATGTTCGATTGAACGCTAAATCCTCACGACAAAGCAACTTCTCCCTCGGCCTGTCGTCCTTGGGCCAGGATTTGATGCCTGAATATTAGGGACAGAATATTAGGGACAGACACTGTTTTTCTAGGCCTGTCTCGCGGCTTAACAATTAATCGGCGGTTTAATCTTTTTTAAGGTCGTCCATAAAATTCTCCTTTTGATTTTATGTTTTCATTACCGCAAAAAATTAAAGAGATTGCGTTGCTGGATCTTTCCATCTTTCCCAAAAAGATTTCTCAAGTATTTTACGTATGTCTTTGCCAAATTTATCGTCAACCACGATAATAAGAGACTCCTTGTTACCTAAATCTTTAATTCCCTGACCAACTATGATGACACTGTTGGCAGATAAAATATATCTATCGTGCAATTCTTTCTTGGGGTAGATACGAAATTCTATATTATTGCCATAGTGTCTCTTAAGATAAGCAACTTCCCGCTTGAGAGCTGCAGAATTTTCATTCGTTTGATATGATAAAAATTTAACGCTTTTCTTAGCCCGGAGCATTTCTTCTATTACTTTGAAGGAATTGACACCATAATAGGGATCAATGATATTGAGTTCCTTTCCCTTTAATTTGAAAATAAGGTCTTTTAAGCTCTCATGGGCATCAGAATGTGTATTTGGTTTAAGATATAAAACATTTAATGTCCCTTTATTCCACACTGAATTTATAAAATTTTCTCCAGGATAAGAGAGTTTATAGAAAACATTGCTGTTTTCTTTTTTGCTGAGGATTGGTTTGCCGCTTTTATTTTTTCCTCCTGCTTTCGCAAAAGCCCTTGTAATTCCAATTGAGGTTGCCGGTAAATCAAAGACTTCAACAAGCAGTGAGCTAATTTCTTCAGCCGATACCCAGGGCTCATTGTATTCCTCTTTGGAAATTTTTAAGATTGATAGGCCGTGTTCCAGATCCTTAAATCCAGAATCCTGAACTCGCGGGTATTTCTGAGCAAGCTTTGCTTTTTTCCAAGTTGTAATCTTATTTTTATCAGTGGTCATTTTTTGAAGATCTCTTTCCAAGAAGGACGCAGGTTATATTCTTCTTTCTTTTGGGAGTCAATCCAATCCCTGTCCTTCGCTTGGGTAGAATAAAAGGAATTGATCTTCCCACCGAATAAACCTTTTTTCCAATGTTTCTTGATAACATCAAACTTAATGCTTTTGCTTGTGTCCCCGTTGGCTAAATACGCAAGAAGTAACGTGAATTTCTTTGGTCCGCTCATTCTCCTTGCATATCGTTTAATAAATGCTCTGACAGACATAGTAAAGTCTAACTCAGGGATATGAGCTCCCTTTTGTTGTTGTGGGGCCTTTGCTTCACTTATCTTTAAGGGCTGCTTTTTCCCTTCAAGTGCACGAATCCGTTGTTCGTGGTTTTTCAAAATTCTGAGAATCTCACTTAGCTCTTTTTTTCTTGCCATAATCTTCCTCCAAGACAAAAGGGTACTTTTGTATATATTCATAATTACGACGTTTCCCCCTACGAGTAAGGTATTTTGCTCGTTTTAGAGCCATACCAAGCTCTGCATCTGAAAAATGATGATGTCGGTTCGAAAATAGTTTTTCAATTTGTGGAACTTTTTTCCATTCCTTAAAAAAGTTCTCCGACCAAAGTATTTTTAGCCCTTCTGTTGCGGTTTTGGCAATGAATTCACCTTTTGACATAGGACCACCTTTTTTTCTCTTTAACTCTTCCCAATAGGCGCTTTCGTACTAATTTTAGAAGTAATGGGGACAAGGTGGTTGTAGGATAAATCATTCCTTGCTCAGCGAGCGAAGCTTTTATTTCTAATAAATTTTTCGGTTTATTAAAGTAACCTGATTCGCGAAAAGATAAAATAACACCAGTAGCCGTGTTCTTTCTTCCCTTTTGCTTCCGAGTTTTTTGCTTTGTTGATCCGCTGAAATCGATCTCCTGTCTCTCCTCAATACGAGCAATTAATTCCTTGACCTCCGAAGCAGTCCCATCAATTAATATCTTTGTTCCCCCCTGAGTTGTTAAAGTCACCTTTGGCATAGATTCTCCATTAAAATATTCCTTATAATATTAACAAGAATATTCTATTAGATAATTTAAATTTGTCAAGATGTTTATTTATTGCAGAAGGGACATCGATAAGTATGGACGATGTATTTTGGAAAATCAGAGAATTGCAGGGAGATAATCGGGGGCGGATTATTTCATTGTTTTACAAATATTCTCTACGATACACTTTAGAATATATTAAATCATTGGTTAAATCCCCAGACACATACCGTAACCTTATCTCTTAATTCAGCGTATATTCCCTGAGTTCTTCTTTGTTTTCATTAAGCGGGTGCATTCGATGCAGCAAGACTGTTTATATCCTTTGAATCTTCCCGGGCTTCGATCAATAGGAAAATCAGAAAGTCTTTTCCAAACCCCGCACGTCGTGCAATGTTTCCCGGAAAGTCCACCTCTTCTTGAAAGAGCCATGCTTCAGGTCCCCCTTGACTTATAGAGCAAAGTTTTTTGTGAATCGCGTGGGTCAGCGATAAACATCGCACCGATGCCCAATATCGATGACAACGACAAGTAATCGTTCTTTGAAAATTGTATATATGATCCGGTACGCCCCTGTCCGGCAGGAGTAATGATTTTTAAGTTTTCCCTTAAGGGACTTTCCCTGGAAAGGATCGACTTGAAGATCATCCAGGACCCTGGCCACGCGCCGATAGGTTTCAGGTTCTCTGACTGCCATGCGTTCCAGAACAGACTCTGCTTGATGGGTCAGTTTAAGCTGATAGTTTTTCAAGGCGTGTTTTGATTTCTTCCCAATTGCGGGTACGGCCTTTACGCAGGTCTTCTTTTCCCTGTTTGAGGCTTTTTACGGCTTTGGGGTCTGTCAGGATGTCGAGAGTCTCCATCAGGGACTCGTAATCCTCCACGCTCATCATCACTACCGATGGTTTTCCGTGCCGTGTAACAATATAGCGTTCCCACTTTTTATCGATTTGTTCGAAAACATTAGGCAGGTCCGGCCGTAGTTCTTTCAAAGTAATGGTATGGGTCATAAGTCACCTCCATAGAAAGTATACATTAGAGTGTATACTTCTGAAAGAGAAATTTTAGGGTTCACTTAAACAATCCCCAGACACATACCGTAACCTTATTTCCTCGAAAATTTTTCAATTTGGGTTACGGTATGTGTCTGGAGATTCCCATCGCGGTATGTGTCTGGGGATTCCGAATATTTACCTTTGCGGTTTTTACGGATTTTTTTGCAACTCTTCGACCACAATTCTCTCAAAATGCCGTCACGAAGATCATAAATCAATGCGTGGATACTCAAAGGTAGTTTTTTATTCCAGGCATCCTGCACGATGGTGGTTTGACAAACACTGTCGGCCTGTTCTAGTACGTTTAGTTCACATAAACGTTCGAATCGTTTTTCCCTATTTTTAAACTGTTTGAGTTCATTCATATGTTTCTTTTGAACATCCAGGACATGGCTGAGCCAGTTGTCAATTAGACCAAGCTGCTTCGCGTCAAACGCAGCTCTCACCCCACCGCAGCCGTAATGACCGCAAACGATAATATTTTTGACTTTAAGAATTTCCACAGCATACTGTAAAACTGATAGACAGTTAAGATCCTCATGATTGACAATATTGGCCACGTTACGGTGGACAAAAAGTTCTCCGGGCATAAGCCCGGTGATTTCATTAGCTGGGACCCGGCTGTCTGAGCAGCCGATCCACAAAAATTGAGGTGATTGTTGGCGCGATAGTTTCAAAAAAAATTCAGGGTCTTTTTTCTTAATATTTTTAGCCCATTTTCTATTGTTATCCAACAGAACGTTTATTTCCGATTTGTTTTCCATTTTCATTTACTTTAAAGTTGGAATTATTTTCTCAAAATCATCTAATTTGCCATCCCTCATGCAACACTCAATGATTTTTCGGCCGGTCGTGTCCAAATCAGATTCTTCAAGATAAAATTTGATTTCCTTCTTAAAGAAATTTATTAGGATCTGCATTCCCTTATCATAAGCCTCATTGCCCACCTCTGCTTGCGTATTAACTTGTAAAAATTCCCGATTGATAAAAAAGCCTTCGATTTGCATGGAATGAATCGCATAGCCCAACAAAGGACACCGGGCAGGTTCAAGCTGGTTAGTTTTAAATTTTGCACTGCCTCTTCGGGATAAATATTCCCTGGCTATCCATTGAGGCATGAATCCAACTTTCCATGCTCCAATGTGCTGATTAGGAGATAAGGAATATCTTGTCCTGGGTGTATTTAATATCTGACGAAGAAGTAGATTGGCTTGATCTACGCGGCGGCCTGTCGCAAAAGGCCAATAGGAGCCAACTCCTTCGCTACTCATTCCAACGGTTTCGGTAATGCTTGGGTTGTCATACCCTCTTGGAGAAACGAGTCTCCAGAGCCAAGCGATCGCCGGAGGCAGAATATGCAGCATACCCATGATACCGTAAGTTGGCTCTTCTTTCGTGCAGGGCGGTGTCCTGACGCCAAAACTTCTGACGTTTACCTCAACTGGTTCATTGATAATATCAGGCACGATTCGTCGTGGTAAAATGACCCGGGGATTGGGGCAGGGTTGGCCCGGTTCATCAAAAGTGTGCTCCCAAATCAAGCAGGTTGCCTTTGCCACAGAGTAAAGATTCAGAAAAACAAGCGGTTCAGGAGGATTCGTGCACAGTTTCTCAAGGTAGCGATCAACCCCGTAATGCCCAATGTGGTTGACGCGCACGAACCATCCCTCTTCAGCGTCTTTGACAACCAACCGGTCATTTTGATTATGGGCAGAGAGATGACACAAAGCTATATCATCGGTCACAGGGCTCAAAGTACATCCCTGGAACAAAGGAATATACCTTCTCTTCCCGGTTAAGATATTTTCACCGATAAGTAATCGTCCATCCGGTTCTCGATGAGGATACTGCAGCATTTCACTTTTACCGCCGCCACTGGCCCCCTCATGCATGATCACAAATTCATTATCATAAGGCGTTGTGACCAGGATCGTTGATCCATGAGCTGCTACCCAACCTTCCCGCTCGCTGAGATTGATTAGAGCCCCATAAACGCCTTTTTTGGCACTTGGTCCAGGGTAAAGATTCAAAGAATATATTTCATGGCAGTTTTCCTGCCTGTTGTGAACAACGACTTGTTTCCCTTTACAATGGGTGTGTCGAAATGGCGGCGCAAGAAATATAATCACTCGAGGACTAAAGTTCGCGGGAATTTGATTTTTGGGTATCATACCCTGTAAATCCGCCAACGCCGCGGCAAAAAAAGATGCGTTCAGTGGCCCGATAAGGAGAGCTTGATAATTTAAATCTTGACTTCCCGCATAAAAGGGAAGCAGGATCAAATCCTGTTTTATGAGCCAGTCCGAAATTTCATTTTGTAGCGATGGAAAGGCGATATTAAATCGTTCATGGAATTTTGGCTTATCCGAGGGGTATTGGTCGGCAACAACTAAGGTGTTCGGGTCTCGTCGCCGCATATAGGGTTCGGGGTAGTTGACCACAATACCATTTTTACACCTGACAACCGTCGCCTCAAGGAGCGGACCTTTACCGGGAGTATCAAATTTTACTTCGAAATAATCATCCCCTTTCCCTCCCAGAGAGAGTTCAATTAAATCTGTTCTGTTTTCGGGGATCACAACCGAGGAGCTAGATCTCAGAATTCTTTGAAGAGGGTCGGATAGTTTAAATTGTTCTATTAGCTTATTCGTATTTGCCATAAAATTATTATTCAATCCCCACGCCACAATCCTTTTAAGTTCGGGTTATGGTATGTGTCTGGATTATGTAACCGCTGCCGCGCAAGCGTTGAGCCAGATCCTTTTGCCAATGTCCGGCCTTGTCCAAAGGCGCATAAAAGGCATCGAAGAATTGGGAAGGCAGCTCAAAATTCTTTTTCTCCGGATAAAGGACGAGCACATTGTCGCGGCCTAATTTCCCCAGCATATACCCCAACTCAAAAACGATCGTCTGCGCGGCGCTCATCTTGGCGTCTTTGGGCTTCTGATCTTTGTCGTAAAAAAAGTTTTCTGCGGATAATACGACCACGACAAACCCCACATCTGAAAACTCCAAAAATTTTTGAATCATGGGTTTTGAGGCATTGGCCTTGTCTTTAGAAAAAACCAAATCCAATCCCATATCTTTAAGCTTTGGGGCGACTTTAGTTTTGAACGTATGATCACCGGGACTGTGGACGATGAAAACGCGTTTAAGAGTAAGCGGCGTTGGTGTTGGCGGTGAGACTGGTTCCGGGGATGATGAGACTGGCTCCACAGCGGCCGGCTCTGCCGGAGAAATTTCTTCAACTGCTGCCGGAATCTCTGGCTGTACTTGCGATGATGGCACGTGAGTCTTTTTAGGTTTAATCTTTTCCTCTTTGAATTCCACCGGTACCGTCAGAACCGTTGGATTTTCCAGAATTTTTTTAAAAATATTCAGAATTTCACTTTTGCCGAATTCCCATCTGCGCTTGTAATCGGATTCACCGGCGTGTGCAGACCAAGGAGAAAAACGGATCATTTTCAAGTCCGCCCGGTAAGGAGATGCCTGGGCAGAGAAATTTTTGAGCGCGGCATCGATCTCCTCCAAAATCGCGTCGAGCTTTTCCACATCCCTGTAAAGCAACTCGTCGATTTTTTTGATCCAAGCCTGAATGATGTCGTCTTTGAGCATAGGGGGCGTTGAGCGGTTATCTTTGAAAGCCGAGATTGGACGTTTCCATAAGATAACCAATGACCGATGGGCCGTCGATTTGAGCCAGCCGAACTTTTACAAAAGAGTTCTTAAGATCTTGATCGGATTTTACTTTGACACGGATATAATTGTCCGTGAGCCCGCTCCAAAACCCGTCTTTCACTTCCTCAATGAGGACCTCCTCCTCGGCTCCCAGGAGATTTTTTAGAAAAAGCTGACGCTTGCGCGCGCTTAAATTCCGCATTTTCTGACTGCGTCGCTCAATGGTCTGTCTCAAGATAGCCCCGGAAAGGTTCTGGCTTTTGGCGTATTGGCGTTCGGAATAACTAAAGACATGAAAGTAGGCCAACGGCAGATCGCGCAAGAGTTCATAGGTTTCTTCAAAATGCTCCTCGGTTTCTGCGGGGAATCCAACAATCACATCCGTTCCAATACAAATCTGAGGCACGGCTTGAAAGACCCGATTTAAAAAAACGCGAAATTCCCGGACGGTATATTTCCTTTTCATGGCCGTCAAGATTTCGTCATGGCCGCTTTGAATAGGGATGTGTAAATGCCGACACAGTTTGGAGCCTTTGTTCATTTCTTTAAAAAGTTCCCAGGGAATGGTCGTGGGCTCGATGGAAGAAATCCGGATGCGTTTAAGGCCTTCCACTTGTTCCAGGGCCTCGATGACATGCAGAAGCCTTTTTTGCTCAAAGGCATAAGTCCCAATATTGATTCCCGTCAAGACGAGTTCTTGATGTCCAGCGGCAATAAGCGCCCGGGCTTCTAACAAAATATCTCCAAACTCCCGGCTGCGTCCGCGGCCGCGGGCGTAAGGGATTTCGCAAAAAGAACAAAAGAAGTCACAGCCATCCTGAATTTTAAGATTCGCGCGGGTGTGGGTGCGGTCGATGCCCGCCGTGGGAATTGTAAAGCTCTCCCGCGGGATGGGAGGAGTGATAACCCTAGCTTTTTTTTCAGCGCCCTCTTCTTCTGTTTCCTTCAGTATCGAAACCAAATCCATCTTTTTCGCGTTACCCACAACCCAACGGACGTTCTTAAGCTCGACGAGTTTTTGCTTTTGGATTTGGGCCTGACAACCCACGAGCGCTATCCGCGCGTTGGGATTAAGACGGTTGATTCTGTTGACCAATCGGCGCGTGTCGGTATCGCCGTTTTCCGTCACCGTGCAGGTGTTGATGACAACAATGTCGGCCGGTTCGCTGATATCGACGACGCGATAGCCGTCAATTTCGAAGGTCCGTTCAATGACCGCCGTTTCTGACTGATTCAAGCGGCATCCAAAAGTAAAAAAGGATACGGAAAGTTTGTTCATCGCTATAGAATTTTTGAATCTGGTTCGTAATCGCTGAAGGAGAATTCTTTCCTTTCTTTAAAAAGCGCCTCCCCCGCCTTAGAATTGAAATAATACAACATCCCTAAGAAGATGAACGTGTTCAAGATTTGGACTTGGGTTTTGACATCCAGAAAATTGTGAGCGGAAAGCCCGGCCAACAGGCTCAAGAGACGGTGGATTTCCATCTGAGTTGTCTGAAAAATCCGATCCACAGCTTTTTCATAAATATAAACATAGGTTTGCCAAAGATAGGCAGTGATCATCGTGAGGTAAATAAACCATCGTTTCCATGGGAGCACGATGGTGAACCCGATTCCCACCACAATGAGCCAACTGGCCACAATCAGATACATAAAGAATTTTGTCGGATGGCTCATCAGAAAAAATTTTGTGTCGATCGACTTAAGATTGTCGACAAGAACATGAATCTTTCGTTTCCCAAGCTCTATGCGTTTTGAAATTTCTCCAGTATAGTATCGCCATTCCTCATAACTGACCGTGCCAAAATCGTAATCACGGTTGATTTTGTACAAGATCTGGTTGGCGTTGGTTTGGTATTCCAAAATTTCTTTTTCTTCCAATCTCTGCCAGTCCGTGGGAGTGACCGATGCGGCGACATCATCCCAATAGTTGATCCCTGAAATAAAAAGAATGATACCGATGAGAATGGTGCCTAAAGAACCTTTTTTCATAACAAGATTTTCGCTATGGTCTATTCTTTTGGATCCAATTCATGGCCATATCCAGTCCAGCGCAGGAGGCCTTAATTCTGTGATCCCAGAGTTGATAGCCCGTTTGACCTTGGGTGAGATATTCTTCAATCAATCGCGCATTTTCCTGAAGCGATGGGTTGGGAACTTTCTCTTCCAGAGTAATAGTGTGGCGCAAATGACTTTGAGGATCAAACTCAAATTCTTGACGCTGATAAGAACCGTTTGGCTGGCGCGCTGAGGCCGTGATCTTGACGGGACGCAATAGCGGAAACGCCAGGCTCCCCTCTAACCCATTACGAATGACGATGACGCCGGGAAAATTAGCGCGTTCTGCAATCGTGATCATTTTCTCTGTGTACGGCGGGTGAAAGGCCGAGGTCACCACAATGTCGGCCCGCGAGGGATTGAGAAATTTCTCCAGCGTTGCCAAAAATGGTCTTTTGATGGTTTGTCGACGGATTTCAACCCAGCGATCGATCGCCGGCGAAAGATCTCTCTGGTGAATAAAGAAGCCAAAACGACTTTCAGAAGAATCCAACTCTTCATTACTTTTGATAAAAGACGCGTTTAAAATTTCGGCTAAATCGGCAAGGTTATTGCCGGTTTTGGGGCCGCTATTTCTTCCTACCATATGGAGGACCCGGTATCCTTGTTTGATGAGATGCGTTCCCAAAAGCGGCGTGATCATATAAGATTGATCCACCCCGTCAAAGGGTTCAGACAACTGAATGATGGGATTTCCGGCTGGAGCTTTGGATTGGAATGACGGTACGATCGTTTCCTGCATCGCCTTAAGAAGTCCGGCGTATTCATCCGATGTTTCGTAACGCACCCTTAGGGCGCTAGCGACCAAACCTCTGGCGCCGTCGCCGGATTTATCCGAAAAAAGAAATTGTCCCAAACGATAGGCCGTGGGTTCATCCAATTCTCTACCTTGAAGAAGACGAGCGCAGGTCTCTTGAATAAAATCCGGCGTGTCAAAGGCTAAGGCTTGCGCTAATCGGCGAGGGTCGCTGAGGGTTCCGACTGGAAATGTTTTCTCCAAAATTTGCTCGGCTTCGGTGAGGCCTTTTAAGAAAAGTCCGGCAAAAAAAGCGCCTTGTTCAGCGGGTCTGACCTTGCCGGCTCTCAGATCGCCCAGAATGGCTTCGGCCGTTTCTCTGTTTAAAGGCTTACTTCCCCTTTTGCCAATGCCAACGGCCTTGATTCCAATTCGGATAGGTGTTTCCACTTGTTCTGTAATGGTCTGCATAGCAATGCTTAGAACATCATCGTACAATTCTTAATACAGTATACCCGTTAAATTTCAAAAATCAATTCCATTTGCCTTTTCAACCCTCTTTGCTTTTGAGGCAAAATGGGTTATACTATGGGCCGTTCAAATTTCACAGCATCAGATGCTCCAGGCAAGGGACGACCCGCAGGGTCGTCCCTTGCCCAACCCTTGAATTTTTTCCAAATGAAAATCGGAACCATCGATATCAATAGACCCATTTCGCTGGCACCCATGGAGGACGTGACGGAAACGCCGTTTCGCTTGATCTGCAAGCGTCTGGGCGCGGACATTATGTACACGGAATTCACCAGCAGTGAAGCGCTGATTCGCGATATTCCGCGGGCTATGAAAAAAATCGAGATTACAGACGCCGAACGCCCCATTGCTATTCAACTCTTCGGTGGTGTTGAACAGTCAATGGATAAAGCTGCGAAAGTGGCCGAAAAATTTCAGCCGGATTTCCTCGATATCAATTGCGGATGCTGGGTGAAAAACCACGTGGCCCGCGGGGAAGGCGCGGCCCTCTTGAGAGACCTTTCTCGATTTGAGGCCATCGTCAAGGCGACCGTCAAGGCAACCAGCTTGCCGGTTACGGTGAAGACTCGTCTAGGCTGGGATTCGGACAGCATTGTGATTCTGGATGTCGCTAAAATCGTTGAGCAGGCCGGCGCCCGCGCCCTGGCGGTTCATTGCCGCACGCGCTCCCAAGCGCACACCGGATTTGCCGATTGGAACTGGCTTGAAAAACTTAAAAAAACCGTCTCAATTCCCATCCTCGGCAACGGCGATATCACCTCCCCCGAAGACGTCAAGCGCATGTTTGAAACCGGCTGTGACGGTGTCATGATCGGCCGCGGCGCCATTGCCAATCCCTGGATCTTCAAACAGGCCAAGCATTATCTGGCAACCGGTGACCTTCTCGCGGAACCCGCGCTCAAAGAAAAAATTGAATTGTGCATTGCGCACCTTAAGCTTTCCGTCCATTACAAAGGTTCACGCGACGGAGTGATCACGTTCCGAAAATTCTATGCCGGGTATTTGAGCGGTTTGCCCAATGTCGCCAAACTCCGTTCGGATCTTATGCAAATTCAGGAACTCGAGGAAGTTATTAACCGTCTGCATCAATTTCTCGATCAACATTCCCAGCAGCTGCATTATGAAAAGATATGATGTCATCGTGATTGGTTCCGGCGGTGGAGCGAAAATCATTTCTCCTTGCTCACGTTTAGGGTTAAAAGTTGCCGCTATCGAAAAGGATGCTTTGGGCGGAACCTGTCTTAACCGCGGTTGTATCCCATCCAAAATGCTCATCCATCCGGCGGATGTGGCGATACAAATTAAAAACGCGAAAAAATTTGACATTACCCTTTCCGACGATTTTAAAGTCAATTTTGCCAATCTCGTTAATCGTATTTCCAATACTGTTGATTCCGATTCGGCCAAGATCGGCGACGGCTACGGCAAAAATCCCAACATTGATTATTATCCGGCCGAAGCCCAGTTTGTGGCCAATAAAATCATTCGTGTCGGCGCTGAAGAAATCACCGCCGACAAAGTCTTTATCGCGGTTGGCGCGCGTCCGCTTCTCCCTCCTATTGCGGGTCTTGAGGGAACCCCCTACATGACCAGCACAGAAGCCTTGCGCAACACAAAGCTCCCCGAGACAATGATTATCCTCGGCGGTGGATACATTGCCGTTGAACTCGGGCATGCCTATGGGGCCTTAGGAACTAAGGTACATTTTCTGGTGCGTAGTCATTTATTGCGCCGGGAAGATACGCAGGTGGCGAAGGAATTTGAACGGGTCTTTTCAAAACATCATAAGGTTCATTTGGGCGTTGTTCCTGTGAAAGTGGAATATGCCCACAATTCCTTCACGGTCACCTATCATGACCGCTCTTTGCATGAATCAAAAATTTCAGCGGAGGCGCTTTTGGTCGCCACCGGCATCACGCCCAACACAGACTCGTTGGGGTTGGAAAATACCGACGTGAAGCTTAAAAAGGACGGATTTATTCAAGTCAACGAATGTTTGGAGACAACGGCGCACGGCGTTTATGCCCTCGGCGACTGCGTGGGGAATTATCTCTACCGCCACAGCGTTAATTTTGAAGGTGAATACCTGATGCGCACGATCTTCGTTGAAAAAAAGCCCGAGCCCATTCGTTATCCGCCTGTCCCCCACGCGATTTTTAGCTACCCTCAAGTCGCGGGAGTGGGAAAAACCGAAGAGCAGCTTAAAAAAGAGGGCGTTGATTACATCGTGGGCTTTAACCTTTATGAAAAAAGCGGCATGGGGATGGCGCTTCGCTCCGATGCGGGGTTTGTCAAAATCCTCCTTGAGCGGCGTACGAAAAAAATCCTTGGCGCGCATATTGTCGGGGACGAGGCTTCCAACATGATCCATATGCTCATCGCCTTTATGTATAAGGATGCCACCCTCGATGATCTTTTGGGAATGATCTACATTCACCCGGCGCTTCCAGAAATCGTTCGAAACGCCGCCCGCAATGCGCAGGCGGAATTGCAGCGAAAAGCGGATAGCGTATAGTGTAAATACTATCCGCTATTCGCTAAACGCTTTCCGCTATTATAAATTGACGCTCAATTGGCGCTCCTTTATAATTGAATCCGATGAAAAATTCCGAATTCGCCATATCCATCAAGAAGCTCAGCAAGTTTTATAATAAATTTCAGGCCCTCGATAATGTCAGCTTTGAAGTCAAACGCGGCGATTTCTTCGCATTTTTAGGGCCCAACGGGGCGGGCAAAACAACGACCATCAACGTGCTCACCGGTCTTTCCAATTTTCAGTCGGGTGACGCGAAGGTTTTTGGTTATGACACGACCAAGGAATATATTCAGACCCGGCGTCTCATTGGTCTGTGCGCCCAAGAATTCAATTTTGATCCATTCCTCACGATCCATCAGCTCTTGGTGTATCAGGCCGGCTATTTCGGCATCCTGCCATGGGAAGCGTCCCGACGGGCCGATGCGCTTCTGGCGCGGTTTCAACTGAAGGAAAAACGTAACTGCAAGCACCGCGCCCTTTCGGGCGGCATGAAAAAACGGCTGCTTTTATGCCGGGCGCTCATTCATGATCCGGAGATCCTCATTTTAGATGAACCGACCTCGGGTTGCGATTTGGAGCTCAAATACCTCATCTGGGATTATTTGCTGCAGCTTAATAAAGAAGGCAAAACCATTTTTTTAACCACGCATTATATGGAAGAGGCGGAGAAACTCTGCAAGACGATTGGCATCATTAATCACGGTAAGATCGTTCGCATCGGAGATAAGAAAACCGTTTTGCAGGACAAATCCCTTGAATCCGTCTTCCTGGAAGTCACGGGGGCGGAATACTAACTTTTTCCTTTTCAATAAAAGGAAAAAGTAGTACTGCCTTCCTATATAAACTCCAAGGAAAAGGCTAGTAATGATTACCAATCCCATCGGCGTCGCGGCTTTGTCCAAAAGAGAAATCCTGCGGTTTTTGTCGGTGGCAAGCCAAACCGTCTTCCCTCCGGTTGTCACTTCGATTCTTTTTATGTACATTTTCGGCGTGGCGCTGGGCGAAAAAATCGATTTGGGACATAACGGTCTTAGCTATTTAGCCTTCATTGTCCCCGGCATCATGACGATGCATTTGATTTCAAGTTCCTATGAAAATACGAGTTCTTCCCTGTTCATCGCCCGTTGGCACAATCATATCCAGGAAATTCTTCTCTCGCCGCTTTCCTATTTTGAAATGGTCTTGGGCCTCTTGGCGGGCGGCGTGGCCCGCGGGATGGTTGTCGCCATTGGCGTTTATCTGGTCGCTAATGCCTTTACACCGACGGCCATTGCCCATCCCATCCTGCTTCTTTATTTTATTGTGACGATCTCCGTGATTTTTTCCTGCGCGGGGATGATCAGCGCTTTATGGGCCGAAGATTTCACCATGCTCAATCTCTGGCATATTTATCTCATCGTGCCGGCTATTTTTATGGGGGGTGTCTTTCACCCTATCCAAATTCTTCCTAAGGCCGTTCAAATCATCTCCGTTTTTAATCCGATGTATTACCTGGTGGACGGCATGCGCTACAGCCTGAACGGATTCTCGGATGTGCCTTTGGCCACTTGTGTCGTTTTCAGTTTCTTTATGGCTTTTATCTTTTTCTTCTTTACCGTCTATCTTTTTAAGATTGGATACAAGTTGCGGACTTGAAAACCCTGTGACCAATCCCTCCTCTCACAATTCTCCAGAGAATCAATTCAACCAGAATCTTATCCGCGCCAAAATGAATCGTTCCAAGAAAGCGACGCTTTCCGGCGGGAAAATTCCCCAAGGCAAGATTTTAGGCAGCGGGCCGGTCAATGCCCACGGAATGCCCAAACTCCCGCCGGGACAAAAGGCTGTTCCCAATTGGCCGGTTTTAGATTTGGGCATCCAGCCGGATATTCCGCTCAATCTATGGAAACTGGAAGTCAAAGGCGAGGTGGAACATCCTTTCGCGCTTAATTGGACGGAATTTTTAGCGCTTCCCCAGCATGAGGACGTTTCCGACTTTCATTGCGTCACGACTTGGAGTCGTATGGATAACCATTGGAAGGGTGTTCAGTTGAAAATACTCGTCCAGAAAGCCGAGCCCAAACCCACGGCTCATTTTGTCCTGTGTGCCGGTTACGACGGATATTCTACCAATTTGAGACTTGAAGA
>CAYJRN010000002.1:0-150033 GCA_964372915.1 uncultured Planctomycetales bacterium | reverse complement strand
AGCCAGCGCGTGCAGACCGTTTTTAAATTCGTTTTCCAATACTTGATAAACGGCCCGATGCCGCTTGAGCGGAGGCATTTCTTTGAACTCTTCACAGACGATGACAATGGAGAAATGGGTTCCGCCGCTAGCGGCGGCCGCATTATGATCAGCGTGCGAGTGGCTGTCATCGGTCACTTTTAAATAAACTGGATGAAATTTTTTCTTGAGGATGAATTCTAACTTAGCTTTCATGTTCCCAAGTCTAACATAAAAGTCCGCGGCCCCCAAGCAAAAAACTCGACAATCCTGTCGCTTTATTGCATAATACTCCGGCTATGAAAGAATCGACCAACGTTACCTGCGGCCCCTGCGCGAGCGTCATCATTGAACGCATCAAGGCCAAACACAATGACATTCATTCCTGGCTCGAATCTCACGAGAAGGCCAAGGAGCTGCCTCTGTATTCTTCAGTGGACATTCGGGACGCGGGTTTTAAAATTTCCGTTGTGGACACCAATCTTTTCCCAGCCGGGTTTAACAATCTTTGCGAGCACGGCATCGAGGATTCAACCAAATTTATTCGTCAAGCCATTTTGGAAAGGGTCCCCGGCTGCAAGAACATTCTGATCATCGCCGAAGAGCACACCCGCAACACCTGGTATCTTGAGAATATTCGCGTGATTCAAGGCATCATTGAGGCGGCCGGCTTTAACGTGAAGGCCGCGACCTTCGTGACCATCCAGCCGGCCTTCTGCGAAAGCGCCAATTACATTGAGCTTGAAACCGCCACCCAAAAGTCAGTGCGCATTTATTGCGTTCAGAAAATCCTTGAAAAAATCAAGCTCGGGATCGATCAATACGATCTTATTATCATGAATAACGACTTGAGCGGCGGAATTCCGGAGGTCTTAAAAAATTCGGACATTCCCATTTATCCATCGCTTCAGGCCGGCTGGCATTCACGTTCCAAGGCGCACCATTTTAAGCTCACCTGCGAATTGATGCGGGAATTTGCCGGGATTGTGAACATGGACCCATGGTTCTTTTCTTCTCTTTTCACGATGATCGATCAGGTGAACATCAACAACGAAAACGACCGTGTGAAACTTATGGATCTGGCCAGCGATCTTTTTAAACGAATCAGCGCCAAATATGCAGAGCACCAGATCAGCGAAAAACCCTTCGTTTTCATCAAATCCGACTCCGGAACATCCGGCCTGGGCGTGCAACCCATTGAAGACCCCAAGGATATTTTGGAATTGAATCATCGGGCGCGCAATGACTTGTCCAAGGGAAAAAGTTCTCAGACCATCGACCGTTTTCTTATTCAGGAAGGCGTCCCCACGATTTATACCATTGATGAACACGTGAGTGAAGTGTGCGTCTATCAAATCGCCAACAACATGGTGGGCGGTTTTTACCGTTCAAATGCCCAGAAAAGTAGCCGGGAGAATCTCAATTCGCCGGGGATGGAAATCAAGAAAATGTGTCCGCATTTGCCCAAATACGGAAGGTTTCCTATTCATCCGGAGGTCAATGTCTTCGACGTTTATCGCATCTTGGCCCGTGTCGCGGGGATTGCCGCCCATCGGGAAATCATTCAGCTGGAGAAGAACAAATGAACTTCGTTTTTTTGATGGACCCGCTTGAGACCGTGCAGATGGACAAGGACACCTCATTTATCCTGATGCTCGGGGCCCATCAACGGAATCATTCGATTTTTTTTGTCACCGATGGCGGGCTTTTATTAGAGGATGGAAAATTATATTTAAGAGCTGTATCTATTATCCCTCAGCAGATCAAGGACAATCCCTTCATCAAAAAAGGAAACGTGAAGCTTTCCGAAAATGATATTGATGCCGTTTTCGTCAGGAGCGACCCGCCGTTTGACGCCCAATATTTATTGAATACCTGGCTTTTGGATCATCTGCCTCAGCGCATCCCGATTATTAACAGCCCGCGAGGGCTGCGCACGGTCAATGAAAAAATTTGGCTCACCCGCTTCGGCTCGCTTATTCCAAAAACTTTGGTGGGCCGCGAGCGAGCTGACATCACAAATTTTATTAATGCCCAAAAGAAGGTGGTGGTCAAGCCCACCGACGGCTTTGGCGGCGCTTCTGTTTTTCTCATTGAGCAGGGTGACAAAAATACCTCTGTGATCCTTGAGACTGTTACCCATAATTGGACGCGCGATTGTGTTGTTCAACAATACCTGCCGGAGGCTCAAAAAGGCGACAAGCGGATTCTTCTGTTGAATGGTGAAATCTTAGGAGCCCTCCTGCGAGTCCACAGCGAGACTGATCATCGCAACAATATTTTTTCCGGCGGCAGCGTGCAGGCTTGTCAAATCAGCCCTCGGGACAAAGAGATTGTGAATGAGCTTAAACCCCATCTTTTAAAATTAGGACTTTATTTTGTGGGAATTGACGTGATCGGCAATCATCTCACTGAAGTCAACGTGACCTCTCCTACGTGTCTGCAGGAGATGAATAGGCTCTACCATGGGTCGCTTGAGACCAAAGTTATTGAGTTTGCCGAACAATTGGTTGGGCAATGTCGCAATTAACGCTCTATCACTTTGAAGGTTGTCCTTATTGTCAAAAGGTTCGGGATTACTTTTCGGCTCAACAAATATCCATTCCCATGAAAGACATTCACGCGCATCCTAAGTATCGCGATGAATTAATTAAGATCGGCGGCAAGGGACAGGTCCCCTGCCTTGTGATTGACGCTAAGGCCTTGTACGAGTCCCTTAATATCATTCAGTGGTTTCAGGACAATTGGAAGCGATGACCGTCGAAGAAGTCAAAAAAGCTATTGAAGCGGGGGTTCCGGAGTCTAGCGTTTACGTGCTCGATCCGATGAAGGACGGTCAGCATCTACAATCTTTTGTGATCAGTCCGGTCTTTGAAGGAATGACGCTAGTCAAACAGCATCAGATGGTCATGAAGGCCCTGAAAGGGGCTTTTGAGAGTGTGCACGCGCTGGGTTTAAAAACCTTTACGCCGCAGAAGTGGAATGAAGTTAGGAAAGAATACAACCTATAATTAAATCTCATTAGTTATGAGGTAATCGGGATTGCTTGGAAATTGGTGTTTGGTTATTGAAATTTTTAACAGGAGACCCAATATGGACATCAAGGAACAAATTGCAAAAGATATCAAAGAAAACAAAGTCATGGTTTATATGAAAGGCACGCCGGATTCCCCGCAGTGCGGATTTTCCGCGCAGACGGTCAATATCTTCAAGTCCTACGGGGTCCCTTTTTCCGCTCGTAATGTCTTGGATGACCCGAATTTGCGCCAGGGCATTAAGGATTTTACCGAATGGCCCACCATCCCCCAAATCTTCATCAATGGCGAATTCATCGGCGGCTGTGATATTGTGAACGAAATGCACGCGAACGGGGAACTCAAAAAACTTTTTGGGAAATAAATCCCAATTCGTGCGGATCCGCACGAATTGGTGTAACTCATTGGAAACAATGAGTTTAATTTAGGATTGCGGCCAGCCAGTTCAAGACTGGATTTGGCCAAATGCCCAGAAGCACGTTGGCGGCGAGTGTGCCCAGGAGAACCAGCTGAAGGACGGGTTGTTTTTGAATGGGAGTCGCATCTTTAGGTTCCACAAGGATCATCAATCGTATCACTCTAAGATAGTAGTAAGCCGCAATGACGCTGTTAATAACGGCGATGACGGCCAAAGTGATAAATTTAGCCTCAACGGCCGCCGCAAGAATAAAGAATTTCGCTAAGAATCCCGCCAAAGGCGGAATCCCTGCCAAAGACAGCAATAAAACGGTAAAACAAACTGTCGTCAAAGGCTCTCTCTTATAAAGTCCCGCGTAATCTTCCAGCTTCTCACTTTTTAAAGCATTGGCAACAAGAATCACCGCCGCGAACGCTCCTAAATTCATCAGAGAATAAACCAGGATGTAAAAAAATAGCGCCTTTATGCCAGTGAGGGTTGCGACGGTGATCCCGATAAAAATGTATCCGGCTTGGGCGATTGTGGAATAAGCCAGAAGGCGTTTGATATTGTCCTGTTTGAGCGCCGTAATGTTGCCGACCGTCATGGTAAGAATCGCAATCAAAATCATAAGAAAGTTCCAATTTCCCATGACCGATTGAAAGCTAAGAACAAAGACCCTCAATAAGAAGGCGAATCCCATGGCCTTAGGGCCAACCGAAAATAATGCGGCGACCGGCGTGGGCGCTCCCTGGTATACATCAGGCGTCCACATATGGAAAGGAACGAGCGAACACTTGAATCCAAACCCTACGAAAACCAGAATCACCGAGAGGAGTAATGCCGGTTGGCTGAAGGGGGACGCTGCCATATGTTGGATGATGGTTATAAGGTCTAGAGTACCGAACAAGCCGTAAATCAGGGAAATTCCGTAAAGGGCAATGCCTGTGGAGAAAGTCCCGAAAAGAAAATATTTGATCCCCGCCTCCGAGGAAAAGACATCGCGCTTTAAGTATCCGGCCATGATGTAGGAAATGATTGAAACAGATTCGAGGGCAATGTAAATCATCATCAGATGATTGGAAGAAACAGCCAAAAGCATGGCAATCGTCAGGACAAGAAGAAAAAAATAATATTCACCGCTATCCTCTTTTTCTAAATCAGAGTACCCAAGCGACATGAGGACCACGATTCCGGCAATGAGCATGATGATGGTGCGGAAAAAATTGGAAAAAGGGTCGTTGGTCAGCATTCCATAAAACGATGATGGTCCCGATTGAAGGCTCGTAGCCAAACAATAACTTCCCAGAATAATGCCCAAGAGGGCAAAAGATCCCAAGAGCCCTTTGTTGGGTTTCCATGCGCCCCCCATCAGCGTTCCCAAAGCGAAGATAAGCAGTACTATTTCGGGAAGAATGAATTGAAAACTTTGAATGCTGACCAAGGATAGACTCCTATAACAAATGGATTAGCGCCGCAACGGCCGCGTCCTGAAATTGAAGGACGACCGCCGGATAAAATCCTACGATGGCGATAATAAGGGCCAGGGGTGTCAATATAAAAATTTCGCGGGTGTTCATATCCGTGTATTTAACACAATTGGGGTTCAAATTCCCTAACAGGACTCGTTGAATCATATAAAGAAAGTACCCCGCCGTAATGATAAGACCAATCGTGGAAATGGCGGTGAGGTTTTGAAAAACCGGAAAGGCCCCCAGGAGCGACAGGAATTCACCAACAAAGCCGCTTAAGCCCGGCAGTCCCAGGGAAGCCAGCGAACAGAAGGTTAAAAAAAACGCATAGATCGGCAGCTGGCCGGAAAGTCCTCCAAAGCTATTCAGGTCGCGGGTGTGGGCCCGGTCATAAAGAACGCCCACCAGCAAGAACATCGCTCCGGTGATGATGCCATGGTTGAACATCTCAAGGAGCGCGCCGTTTAATCCGATTACGTTCATACTTGCCAAACCCAGCAAAACAAATCCCATATGGCTTACGGAGGAATAGGCGATCATCTTTTTAAAATCTCTCTGGGCCATGGCCACACAGGCACCGTAAATAATATTGATGACCCCCAAAACCGCCAGGGAATAAGCAAAGTAATGCGCGGCCGAAGTGAAAAAAGGAAAACAAATTCTAAAAAAGCCGTACCCCCCCATTTTTAAAAGCACTCCGGCCAACAGAACGCTGATAGGCGTGGGGGCCTCGACGTGGGCATCCGGAAGCCAGGTGTGAAAAGGAAATACCGGCATTTTGATGGCAAAGGCAATAAAGAACGCGAGAAATAAAAATATTTGCAGACGAAAATCAAAGGCGGGAGCCAACTTCGTCAATTCCAGCATGTTGAAAGTGTGCGGCGTACTCGTGAAATACGTGACCAGGATTCCAACCAGCATCAAGACCGAACCCGCGAGGGTGTAGAGAAGAAATTTTATGGCGGCATATTCTTTTCTGGGGCCGCCCCAGATGCCGATCAAGAAATACATGGGGATCAACACCACTTCCCAAAAGATATAAAAAAGCAGCAAGTCAAGGGCGATAAAGGTCCCCATCATGCCGGTCATGAGCAGAAGATAAAAAATAAAATATTCTTTCAAACGGTTTTCAATCCCCAAGGATGCTAAGCAGGCCAGAAACCCCAAGAGGGCTGTTAAAAAGACGAGTCCCACGCTTAAGCCATCGACACCTAAGAAATACCAGGCATTGAATTGCGCTAACCAGAGAGCCTTCTCGACAAATTGCACGCTGCTGCGGGTATAATCAAATTGCAGCAGCAGTACCACGGCCATCGCCAAGACGGCCCCCGTTGAGACCAGCCCCAACGATTGGATCAGCCCGGTGTTTCTTTTGGGAACAAGGAGTATCAAAAAAGCGCCAATGAGCGGCAAGAAGATGAGACAACTTAGAATCGGAAGCATAATTTTCCCAATAAGGTTACGATGAAAATAAGGACGCCGATCATTTGGACAAGTAGATAATTCTGCACTAACCCGGTTTGGATCGGCCGTAAGATGCCGGAAACCCACTGAACAAAACGGCCTGCACCGTTAACAATTCCATCGATAATAGAGGCATCAAATTTAAAGAAGAGGTCGCAAATTTTAAAACACGGTTTGACAAAAACAACGTCATAAATTTCATCAATGTAGTACTTATTGAGAAGAAGATGATAAAGCGGTGTAAACGCGGCTCTGAATCCTGAGGGTAAAATCTTGTTATTGAGAATATAAAATACATAAGCCAAGCCTATCCCGGTCAAGCTGATGATCGTTGAGATCCCCATGAGCATATAGTTGGTCGCTTCCGCGCCCGTTGCGTGAGCTTCGCCAAAATAGACAAATTTTTGAAAAGCGTGGTTCATCAAAGGCGATCCGAGGAATCCCGCAAAGATGGCAAAAAAAGCAAGCACCATCAAGGGGATGGTCATGCTTTGGGGGGATTCGTGCGGATGAAGGTCAGAACGCGGTTTTCCAAAAAGCACCAGAAAAATGAGCCTCGAGATGTAAAACGCGGTTAAAAGGCTCGTGAACGCTGCCACGGCGAACAATACCGGATGTCCATGAAAGGCGGCTGAGAGAATTTCATCCTTGGACCAGAATCCCGCGAACGGCGGCACGCCGGCAATGGCCAGTGTCCCAATAACAAAGGTTATTCCCGTTATCTTCATTTTGGAAAAGAGCCCGCCCATTTTCTGGATGTCCTGCGTATGCACGGCATGAATAATGCTCCCCGCGCACAGAAACAAAAGCGCTTTGAAAAACGCGTGCGTCATAAGATGAAAGGTCCCGGCGCTATATCCCCCCACGCCTAAACCCAGCATCATTAATCCCAATTGACTAATCGTGGAATAAGCCAAAACGCGTTTAATGTCGTTATTGACGGTGGCAATCGAGGCCGCCATGAGGGCTGAGATACCGCCAGCAACGGCGACAACCTGTAAGCACAAAGGATGCGCCACAAAAAGTCCGTAGGCGCGCGCGACGATATACACGCCGGCCGCGACCATCGTTGCCGCGTGGATAAGAGCTGACACGGCCGTCGGACCTTCCATGGCGTCGGGAAGCCACACGTGTAAAGGGAATTGGGCGGACTTGCCTACCGCCCCCAAAAAGATGAGAAGGGTTGCGATTGTTAAGATCCATTCGTTACCAACCACATGCGAGAGATCGCTAAAGGTAAGCGTTTGAGTAGTGGCAAATAACAGAAGGATCCCTAACAAAAATCCCGTGTCCCCTATTCTCGTGGTGATAAACGCCTTTAAGCCGGCTTTCGCCGCGCTGGCGCGTTCAGACCAGAAAGCGATCAAAAGATACGAGCAGAGCCCCACGCCTTCCCAAAAGATGTAAACCATGAGAAAATTATCCGCGAGGACCAATCCCAACATCGAGGCGGTAAACAAAGAGATATAGGCAAAATATCGACTGTAGCGCGGGTCGTCGTGCATGTATCCCACGGAATAAATTTTGATAAGGGTCGCCACGCTCGTTACCATCAAAAGCATCATGACGCTCAAGGCATCGACGGTCACGCCGAAGTTGAAGGGCTTACCGTTTAAAGTTAGCCATTGCCCTAAAATATACGATCCCTGTCCTTCTTGAAATCCTTTAAAGACCAGGAGAGAAACCACCAGCGAGGACGCAGAGGCCAGGATGGATAGGACGGCGCTTGCCCCCTTCAATTTTTTCCCGAAGAAAATGTTGATGAGAAATGCCAAAAAAGGAAACAAAGGAATAAGGTGGGCGATATTTACCATTTCATGAGATTGAATTGATCGGCAAAAATGGATTTGCCATTACGGTGGATAGCGATCACCAGAACCAATCCTACGACACTTCCGGCCGCGGCGATGGCGATCACAAAAAGCGAGAAAACCTGTCCCAGTCCATCCGGTGTTCCTAAGTATTTGTTGAAAGCGACCAAATTGATGTTCGCCGCGTTTAAGATGAGCTCGATGGACATAAGAACCCCCACGACGTTACGCCTTGTCAAGACGCCAAAAATTCCGATGCAGAAAAGAACCGCGCTTAAAGTGACAAAACAATCCAAGGGTGTCATTTTTTCACCTTTCCTATGACAATGGCCCCGACCATGACCGCCAGAAGCAGCAAAGAAATAAATTCAAAAGGCAGTACGTAAACGGTCACTAAGGATTCTCCGAGTTTTTTTAAAGAAAGCACCTCTGTTTGGGATGAGGCAGCCGCCCATGGGTGCGTGAGGATGATTTTAAAGATGAGAAAAAAAAGAACCAACGACGCGATTCCGGAAAGGACGAGTTGATCGTTGGTTTGCTTGATTGTCTTATCCCCTATGCGGGCGGTGAGTTTGATGGCAAAGACAAAGAGAGTGACGATCCCGCCGACATACACGAGGACTTGGATAACGCCCAAGAATTGGGCGCCAAGGTAGAAATAGACGGCCGAAGTATTCAAAAGCGTCATCGAAAGCCAAACGGCGCTATGAAAAACGTCACGGGAAGTGACCGTCAAGAATGCAAAAAGGCATACGCCAACGGCTATGATGTAGAATACGGGGTCGGCCATCAATTCAAATTACTTTGCTGTGTTCTCGTCCAGGTGTTTGTATTTCTGAGGATCCATGAGGTCAATGTTGTTGATGTCTTCATGGGCGTAGACCGAAACTTCATACATTTTATTCATGTACATCGCGTCCGTCGGGCAAATCTCGGCGCAAAGCCCGCAGAAGCAGCACAGCTCGCCGTTAAAAATGAATTTAGTGATCTCGAGTTTCTTCTTTTGGTCTTCGCCGACCGTTTGTTTGTGACCTAAGTCCAGAGCTGCCGTCGGACAAATCTTGACGCATTGATAACAGACGACACATGCCGGAGGAATCAAATCTACCATCCCCCGAAAATTTCCCTTCATCGGCTGCTTTTCCCGAGGATATTGAAGCGTGATCGCCGGGGCAAACAAATTCTTGAGGGTCACTTTGAGCCCGATGAAAATGCTTAAAATACTTAAAAAGAAAAATTTGATATGATTCCACATATAAGCTGCCTTTCCTTCTTACCTGACCATCATCCAGCCGCTCACCAAAAGATTGACCAGCGAAATCGGTGTCAGAACTTTCCAGGCAAACGCCATCATCTGGTCCATCCTCACCCGAGGTAACGTCCAGCGCACCCACATCAAAAAGAAAATGATACTGTAAACCTTAATAAGAAACCACACCACCGACGGTAAAAACGGTCCTTGCCAACCACCCCAAAAGAGCGTGGCCGCCACCGCCGAGACGATGACCATGTTGGTGTATTCGGCGACAAAGAACATGGCAAATTTCATTCCTGAATATTCGGTGTGATAACCGGCGCCCAGTTCTGATTCGGCTTCCGGGATATCAAACGGAACCCGGTTCACTTCCGCCGTTGCCGAGATGAGATAAATGATGAAAGCCAACGCCAAATGGGGTTTGAGAATGAACCATCCGTGCTCCTGGGCCCGAACAATTCCTTGCATGGAAAGCGTTCCGGTCTGCATAACGACCAGAACCACGGAAAGCAATAACGGCACCTCATAACTGATGATTTGGGCGGCCGAGCGCATGCCTCCTAAGAGCGAATACTTGTTGCTCGAACCCCACCCTGCCATAAAAATTCCCAGAACGCACACCGAGGTGACCGAGGTAATGTAAAGGATTCCGACATTCAAATCCTGGACGATCATATTTTTTCCAAAGGGAATCGCCACAAAGGCCATGACGGTCGGGACCACCACAAAAAACGGAGCCAGCCACCAGATCATTTTATCGGCGTCGGTGGGGACGATGTTCTCTTTGAGCAGCAGTTTAATGGAATCGGCAATCGACTGCAGCGTTCCATGCCATCCCGTGACCATGGGTCCTAAACGGTTTTGAATGAGCGCGGAAATTTTTCTCTCCCACCAGATAAGAAACATGGCGGAGACGGAAATGAAACCCAAGACTGCCGCTCCTCCCAAAAGCATCTGACCTATTTGCGCGGTAAGGTTCATCGGTCGATTTCTCCCATGACAATGTCAATGCTTCCCAGAACGCAAACGGCGTCGGAAACGTTCAATCCTCTGATCAACTCCGGCAATACGGCCAAATTAGAAAAAGATGGGGAACGAATCTTCAGCCGGTAAGGAGCTTGCTCTCCGGTACTCACCAGATAAAATCCCAGCTCGCCGCGCGGATTCTCTGTTCTTAAATAGGTTTCTCCGGCTGGCGGTTTATGCACTTTGTTGATCTTCGCCACGGGATTTCCCGCCGGCAAGCCACCCATGGCCTGTTCGATAATCTTTAAGCTTTCCCGGATTTCCATGATTTTCACTTTAAAACGATCCCACGAATCCCCGATCAGCCCTACGGGGACATCAAATTGAAATTTGTTGTAACATAGATACGGCTCCTCTTTCCTTAAGTCCCATTTGAAGCCGGTGGCGCGCAAGTTGGGTCCGGTCACGCTATAATCCAAGGCCATTTCTTTTTTAAGAATCCCTATTTTTTTGGTACGCGAAAGGAAGATGGCATTATAGGTCAAAAGCTCATCGTATTCCTTTAATTTTTTGCGTTCGTACTTAATGAAGTCCTTGATGGTTTTGTCGAAATGCGCCGGAAAATCATGTTGCACGCCCCCAATCCTCATGTAATTGTAGGTCAAGCGACTGCCGCAAACTTCATCGAACAAGTCCACGATCTTTTCTCGATCACTAAAGCAGTAAAACAAAGGTGTGGCGTACGCGCCCAAATCCTGGGCAAATGTGCCAATGGAAACCAAGTGGCTCGCGACTCGATTGAGCTCGGCGATGACCACTCGGATATATTGGGCGCGCTCGGTGATTTGCATGTTGAGGGCCTTCTCAACGGTTAAACAAAAGCCCAAATTATTATTCATGGACGCCAGATAATCGAGGCGGTCGGTGAAAGGAATGAAGGAAGTATACATTCGGTTCTCAGCGATCTTCTCGCAGCTCCTATGAAGATAACCGATATGCGGCCGGCAGCCGACCACAGTCTCTCCGTTCAGCTTGAGCTCCAAATAAAGCACCCCGTGTGTCGAAGGATGCTGCGGGCCCATGTTAATGACCATCTCTTCCGAGGTCAGTTCGCCTTCTTTATTTATAACTTTAGGGTCTTCCATAGGAAACCTTTCTAAGCCCCGCCCTTCAGTCCTTGTGTTTCCGGCTTGCGGAAGAAATCCGGGCGGTCGAAATCTTTTCTTAAAGGAAAATCTGTCCATTCATCCGGATTCATAATCCTGCGCAAGTCCGGATGATTTAAAAATTTGATTCCAAAAAAATCATAGGTTTCGCGCTCGAGCCAGTTGGCCGAGCTCCAAAGTTTGGACAACGTTTCGATGGTCAAGTCTTCGCGGGGGAGGATAACTTTTAAAGTGAGCATGAGCCTGTGCTCAAAGGAGTAAAGATGATACACGACTTCCATCTTTTCCTTGCGGTCGACGGCGGTTACGCAATGCAGATTAAGAAACGCCAATCTGTCTTTGAGAAAACCCGCCACAGCCAAGAGGGAGTCTTTCTTGAGGACGGTAGCGGCGGGCTGCTCTTCAACAATGGCATCGGGGAATTGCTCTTTAACGGCTTGTCGCAACTGCGCTAGTTCCATCTTTGGCCTTCATGATCTTTTCTTGTAATTTGATAAATCCCTGCAGGAGGTTTTCCGGTCTCGGAGGACATCCGGTGACGTGGACATCAACGGGAATGCCAAGCTGCTCGGTTCCCTGCACAACGGAATAAGTATCGTGGTAAAAGATTCCGCCGCCGATCGCGCAGTTGCCCATCGCGATCACGTACTTGGGTTCCGGCATCTGGGCGTAGAGTTTTTTCATGCACTCCCCCATCTTGACGCAAATGGTCCCGGCCACGATCATCACGTCGCATTGTCTGGGACTGGCGCGAAAAACACCTGAACCCAAACGGTCGATATCGAAACGTGAAGCGCCGGTGGCCATCATTTCAATGGCGCAACAGGAAAGGCCGAAAGTCATCGGCCAAAGGGACGATCCTTTCGCCCACTTAAGGATGTCTTCGCTTTTTGTCATAATAACTTCACCCGCGGGAAACTTCTGCATGAACTTTTCCCCAGGAATTTTTTCGTTTATTGCCATTCGAGCGCTCCTTTCTTCCAGGCATAAATTAATCCCAAGGCCAAGATTAGGATAAAAACCAGCATTTCATAATAAGCAAAAGCGCCTAACTGCCTAAAGACAACAGCCCAGGGAACGATGAACAAAACCTCAACGTCAAAGACCACAAAGATTAAAGCAAAAAGGTAATAGCGGACATTGAATTGGACGCGGGCGGTGCCCTTGACTACTTCGCCGCATTCATAAGGAGAGTTTTTGACAACCGAGGGAGCGCTGGGGCGCAGGAGCCAAGACACCACAAAGGCCGAGCCCACAAAAGCGATACCCAAAATAAGAAATGTCAGTATATAAAAATAGTCGGGAAGCATATTGAATCGTCTCTTGAATAGGTTTTATGTTAACAAATATTTTCATATTCGTCCAGCTTCTTAATGATTTTTACCCTTTGAGAGGATCTCTCCTCTACTACGTATTCCTCTTCTGGTACAAGTATATCACCTCGAGGCTATTTTGCAGCCGCTATTTCTCTAATATTCTTATAAGGATATATGCCAGAACTATGGCCATCGTTCCAATTAACCCCAATGGCGTAATTCCCTAAGGGAAAAATCTCTTTAGGCTTGATGTCGGGCCGGAGGCTTTCGGGTTGAAGGAGCTTTTTGCCGGTTAATTCATTAACGCATAAAGCGCAACTGCAGCTCAAACGCAAATCCCGGTTAGAGACCTTAAGGGCGCTTCCATCCTCCCATTTTAAAGTGACCATTTGATCATCAAAGCTGATGGCTGGGACTTGTTTTTGGGTAATCTGCAGTTTCCCCAACGCCCGCATGGATTGATCCACGGCGTGCTTGATGTATTCGTTATGCATGGACTTTTCAATTTTTTGGGTCAACTCTCCGAGAATCGGAACTTCCGCCAACACGGGTATTCCGAAACGCTCTTCCAGACGTGTTTGCTCGTTGCCTCCAAAGATAAAATGCTTTTTTTGACATTGATCGCAAATGAAATAGGCCATGTTGTCAATCATCCCCAGCATTGGGACATTGACTTTTTCGAACATCAGAATCCCGCGGGCCACGTCAACCAAAGACAGGGTTTGTTTCGTGGTCACAATAATGGCACCGCTGATGCGGCAAGATTGGGTGATGGTCAATTGCACGTCTCCGGTTCCCGGCGGCATGTCGATGAACAGATAATCCAGTTCCCCCCAGGCCGTATTATGCAGCAGTTGCTGGATGTATCGGGTGGCGATGGGTCCCCGCAACACCGCCGGCGCATCCCCTAAAAGAAATCCGAACGACATGAGCTTTAAAGGGCCGGCTTCCAGAGGAATAAACTGCTGCTCGGCGTTTACGAATATTTGCACGTTGTAAAGATTGAACAAGGACGGCACCGATGGGCCGTAAATATCGGTATCAACGAGCCCCACTTTGAATCCTCTTTGGGCAAGTTCCAAGGCCATCGTGGCGGCCAGCGTGGATTTTCCAACACCTCCTTTACAGGAAGAAACGGCGATAATCGAACGCACGGACTTCAAAGTGCTCTTTTCAAGTTCCGGAGACGAAACCGGTTGGGATCGGCTGGCCGAGGTCATATTAACGTTCACACGGCCCACGCCGGGCAGGGATTTGACGGCCGATTCGGCTTTTTGTTGAAATTCAGCCTTGATGGGACACGCGGGGGTTGTCAACTCAATATCGAAGGCGACGTTACCCTCTTCGACTTTTATGTTTTTTACAAATCCCAACGACACAATGTCCTGATTGAAATCCGGATCAATGATAGAGGTCAGTTTTGCTAAAATCTCTTTTTCCGTAATCATGAATCATCCTTTAGTAGCTGGTTTCGGTGAGTTTGACTTTCCCGCGAAAAATCCAGTACACACAAAAAGTATAGGCCAAAACAAACGGCATTCCGATAAGAGCGATAATAAACATGATCTGTAAAGTTTTGGTTGACGAAGCGGCATTGTAGATCGTGAGGCTGTACTCCGGATTTGGATTGGAAGTAACGATATTAGGAAAAATGCCGATGCCAAAAAGCGTCATCATCGCCAGGATGGAACAACCAGACGATAAAAACGCCGAAAAATCCTGGCCATGAACGATTTCCCGGGGGACGTTGGCGATGGCGAGCATATTCAAAAATGGGATAAGAAAAAGTATGGGGTTGGCTTTCATCCTTTCGGCCATGTGCGGCGCATAGACCAAAGTCACCATGGTTGTGGTAATGTAGCAAATAACATAAAAGATGATGCAATTGTTCACCCAGCCGTGGATTTTCTGCTGCATGGCCTTTTCTGTTTTCATAACGACGTAAATGGAGCCGTGCATCATGAACAAGGCGACGATGGTGATTCCCATAAGAATCGCGTAAGGATGAAACAAGCCCAAGAATGTCCCTTGGAACTCTTTATCGGGGCCCAGGGGAATTCCCCAGATAAGGTTTCCTAAAACAATGCCAATGAGGAAGCTAATAAGAATGCTGGAAACCGCGAAGCTGATGTCCCACATCCCTCGCCACCAGACAAAAGGCTGTTTGCTGCGGAATTCGATGGCGATCGCCCGGAAGATCAGCGTAAAAAGAAGTAGGAACACGACCAGATACATTCCCGAAGCGAGGGTCGCGTAGACATCTGGAAACGCCGCGAATAACGCTCCGCCTCCGGTCACGAGCCATACCTCATTTCCGTCCCAGACCGGCCCGATGGAATTGATCATGATCCGGCGCTCTTGGTCGGTTTTGGTAAAAAGGTGCAGCGCGCCAACTCCTAAGTCGAATCCATCGAGGAGGGCGTAGCCTCCAAACAACAGACCGATCAAAATGAACCAGGTGAGATGAAAATCCATAAGGAATTCCTATTCGGCCCGATGGCCTTCGATTGTTTTCAAGTCTTCGGGGCCGTGTTTGATTTTTTGATCCAAAAGATAAATGAAAAGAATAAAAAGCAAAGTGTAAACAATCGTAAAAAGGATGAGCGAGGTCATGACCATATTCGCTGTCACTGTTTTGGAGAGCCCTTGGGAAGTTCTTAACAGGCCGTACACGATCCAGGGTTGGCGTCCCACCTCGGCCGTCATCCAGCCGGCTTGGTTGGCGATTTGCGGTCCCAAAACGGAAACGACGAAAAATTTTAAAATCCAATCTGTAGAAAATAATTTGCCGCGCCAAAGGAAAAGGCTTCCGGCTACGGACAAAACGAACAAAAATAATCCAATGGTGATCATCAAGTGATAACTTTGAAAAACAATGTTGACCGGCGGCCGGTCTTTTTTCTCAAAGGCCTGTAAACCGGTGACGGGCGCATGAAAATCCCCGTGGATGAGAAAACTTAAAAAGCCCGGGATTTTGAAGCCACGGACCTCTTCTTTCTTCTCATCCACCCAGCCCCATAAGTACATATCCGCGGAACCGTTCTGTGAATAATGTCCTTCCATGGCCGCCAGTTTTGGGGATTGATACTGAGCAACGATTTGGGCGCTGGAATGTCCGGTCAGGATTTGGCCACTCGAAGCGACGAGCGCGAGCCCTAAAGCGATTTTCATCGAGGCCTTGGCAAATTCCACGTTCTTTTTTTTCAATAAATAAAATGCGCTGATGCTAAGCACCATAAATGCGCCGGCCTGCCAACACCCCATGATGACGTGAGCTAATCGATCCATGGAGGAGGGATTGAAAACCATGGCCCAAAAGTCCGTAATTTCAGCTCTGGCATTCAACCCTTCTCCCAGGATATGAAACCCGGCCGGCGTTTGCATCCAAGAGCCGGCAACGACAATCCAAATGGCGCTAAAATGCGCGCCCAGGCAAACCATAATCGTGGAGATGAAATGCATCAAGGGGCTAACCTTGTCCCACCCGAACAGCAAGACGGCCAAAAAACCGGACTCCAGGAAAAAAGCAAAAATCCCCTCAGCCGCGAGCGCCGAACCAAAGACATCCCCAACGTAGCGCGAGTACGTGGCCCAATTGGTCCCGAATTCAAATTCCATGACGATGCCCGTCGCGACCCCGATGGCGAACGTGAGGCCAAAAATTTTGACCCAAAAACGGGTCATTTTATGGTAAAGAGGATTTTTAGTTTTTAAATACATCCCTTCCATAATGACCAAAAGAATTCCCAGTCCAATGCTTAAAGGCGGATAAATATAGTGGAAGGCGATTGTGAGCGCGAACTGGATGCGGGAAAGCATTAAAACGTCCATTAGATTTTCATCCGTTCGATTTGGTCGTTGGTTGAGAGGCAGGCCTTGATGTGATGAATTTGCGTTTTGTCTCGGGCCGACCAGTATTCGATTTCCATTTCCGATTGATTTCTATGGGGAGAAAAATTTTGCACCAAGCCGGCGGCAACCCGCAGAACATTTTCATCCGGGTTGGCGCCCTTCAGGATCAATGTCGGCCCCTTCTTGTCTTCGAGTTCAAAGATGAGATCATCCGGATGGGCATAGGAACGCAAGCAGGCGTTTTCTTCTTCGTCGCGTCCTAAAATAAATTTGAAATCCTTGGAGTAGCGGAAGTGCCGGCCCCACTTGAGGCTAATGGTCTCTCGGAAGGTACGATAACCGTACTCAAAGGTATCTTTCATCCGCCGGGCAAAATTTTTATCCGTCAGCAGACATCCGCCGGCCGGCGGCATAAATTTGGTGATATTGAATTCTTGGGCCAGATCCATCTGCGGCCGACGGGAGCGGCCGGCCAAATTAAGAAGTCTTTTTCGGTCAATGAGGCCCTGAGTTTCGGGAATCGTGGGGTCCAAAGCTTGAGCGCACAACGGGCGAAGCAATCGGCCTTCGAGCCTACTTTCTCTTTCAATGATCCTCATACTATTCTTCATTTGGGACATCGGGCGTTGCCCCAAAACTTCACCGGTAAAAACAAAGTCGGCGCCGATACTCGCCATATATTGCTGCGCCCGAGAAAACATATGGACCCGGCAGTCCACGCACGGATTAAGAGCTGTGCCGTAGCCGTGTTTAGGGGATTTGACCATTTCCAGATACCGTTCATCCAATTGCAGCACCAGGCAAGGAATCCCGAGGGCTTCCGCCGATTCTAAAGCCTTGGTCTTATCGCAGCAACCCCAAGGCATGGCAAAATATAGGCCCTCAACTTGGACGTCCAAATCTTTGATGATTTTAGCGGCCAAGGCACTGTCAAGACCACCGGAAATAAGTCCGACGGCTTTGACGGTTCTTTGTTCTTTCCTTCTTGGAGCGATCATAAGAGTAAATCAAAAAGTTGAAAAAATGACTGATAGGATGCTTTACTATATCGGAATTCGATTCACATTTCAAGCCTCTTGTTGACGGGAAATAAGGCTTGAATTGGAAAGGTTCTTTTGTTAATATATCTAACTCTTGAACTCATGAATCTCCCTTCGCGGAATTTTCAGTAAAATCTATGAAGACCAAAACTCAAAGTCCCAAAGACACTCAAAAGCCCATGAGCGGGGCCGAGGCTTTGATCCGTTGCCTGGAAAATCACGGGGTTGAGTACATTTTTGGCTTGTCCGGCGGAGCCGCTATCCCTATTTTTGATGCCCTGGTGGGTTCCAAGATCAAATTGATCTTGGTGCGCCATGAACAAGGGGCCACGCACATGGCCGACGGTTATGCCCGCGCCACCGGAAAACCCGGTGTGGTCTTGGTCACCAGCGGCCCCGGGGCCACCAATACCGTCACCGGAATTATGACCGCGCACATGGATTCCGTGCCAATAGTTGTGATCTGCGGTCAGACCATCACCTCGATGCTGGGCAAAGACGCTTTCCAAGAAGCCGACATCTCCGGCATTACGATGCCAATCGTCAAGCACAGTTATCTTATCAAGAAAACCAACGATATTCCTCGCGTCGTCAAAGAGGCGTTTTATATTTCCAACTCAGGGCGCCCGGGGCCCGTTCTTTTGGATATTCCAAAAGATATCAGTTCCGGTCCCTTTAGCGGAACGAGCCTTGACCCAGAAATGGACATTCCCGGTTATCAAGTTCCTTTAGGAGGCAGTAAAAAAGATATCCTTAAGATGGCGAAGCTTTTTAAAGGTTCCAAGAAACCGTTATTGTTGGTCGGCCACGGAGCCGTGATTGCTCACGCGGGTCAAGCCATTAAGAAATTAGTAGAAAAAATCCAAGCGCCGGTGACCAATACATTACTGGGCAAGGGCGCTTTTCCTGAAACCCATCCCCTTTCGATGGGAATGTTGGGTATGCACGGGACCGCTTACGCGAACAAAGCCCTCACTTTGTGCGATCTCATTCTGTCCATTGGCTCTCGCTGGGATGATCGCATCAATGGGAACAACGCGGAATTTTGTATCGGCGCCAAAAAACTCCACATTGACATTGACCCGGCGGAAATGGGCAAAATCGTGAAACCCGATGCCAGCGTGGTGGGCGACGCACGTTTGGTTTTGGAAGAATTGATAAAACACCTAGAGCCGCTGGATACCAAGGATTGGATTGCCGAGCTCAACCGAATCCGAAAACAGTATCCTTTAAAGTACAGCACCGACAAAGGCTTAACAGCTCAGTGCGTGCTCGATGAATTGTACAAAGTCACCAAGGGCAAGGCCATTGTGACGACGGATGTGGGACAGCATCAGATGTGGGCCGCGCAATTTTATCTCACGGATTATTGCGATGCCTGGATCACTTCCGGCGGCGCCGGGACCATGGGCTTTGGATTTCCGGCGGCGATCGGCGCTCAGTTTGGTAAACCCAATGATTTGGTGGTCGCGATCGTGGGAGACGGCGGTTTCCAGATGACGCTCTATGAACTCGCCACAATCTTCATTCATAAACTTCCCGTGAAAGTCCTTATTATCGATAACAAATACTTGGGAATGGTTCGCCAGTGGCAGGAACTTTTTTTCGACAACCGTCTCTCGGGTGTGGATTTGGAAGGAAATCCGGATTTCGTGAAACTCGCGGAAAGTTACAGCGTGAAGGGTTTTCACATCGACAAACCCGAAGACGCCAACCGTGTATTGACCGAGGCCGTTGGCTACAAAGGCCCCTGTGTTATTCATGCCGAAGTTATCAAGGAAGATAACGTGTTTCCGATGGTGCCGTCCGGAAAGTCCGCGCATCATATGATCATCGAGCCGCCCGACAAGGAAACCAAGTTTGAAAAACCGACCGGAAGCACTTAAAATGACCGCGCCTTTAAAACGCAGCGAACGCAAAGACGCGCATACGATCAGCATCCTGGTGGCCAACAAGCCCGGGGTTCTGGTGCGAGTGGCCCTGGTGTTTGCCCGTCGAGGCTACAACATCGATTCCTTGGTGGTTTCACCGACCGTCAATCCTAATTTTTCCCGCATGACGATCACCGCCCAGGGTAATCCCGAGGCCTTGGAGCAAATTATCAAACAGGCCGGCAAATTGATTGATGTGATTCATGCCAGTGAACACAGCTATGAAAATGCCGTGGAAAAAGAATTGGCCCTTTACAAGGTGCAGAGCAAACCCTCGAGGAAAGCGGCTATTCTTAAACTTTTAAAGAAATTTCACGCGCATGTGGATGATGACACCGATCACGCGCTCATCATCGCGCAGACCGGCACCACCCTTCAGCTGGATGAATTGGAAGAACTCTTAAAAAAGTTTGGGATTGTTGAAATGGTGCGTACAGGTAAGATTTTGATGATGCAGGGCAAGCAAAAAACGTAAATTTGTTTTTAAGTGGTCATCTATCTCCCAAACTGCAGGGCAAAATCTTCGGCAATTCTTTAGGCGGCAAAATCACTTCGGCAATTTCGACTCCCTGTTCATTATATTCAATGGAAGTGATTTGGCAGCGTTCCTTCTCGATATCTTCCCGTTCTATTCCTAAATATTGAACGATTCCCGCCCGCAAGGCCTCCCACTCCAAATGCAGAATGAATTGTTTTTCTTCGTCGGTCTCAATCTTCAAATCTTTAACCAGATCTGAGAAATTATGGGCAAGGATTTCCTCCAGACTTTTCCTTTGGCAATACTCGGAATAACCGGTGTTGCCGGTGATCTCGCGGCTGCAGGTAATCTTGGCGAAATCGAATTTGACCAGACGATTCTGGTTATCCAGACGTATATTCAGCCCCGAAGAGCTGTCGGAACAAGGCATGTGAGTAAACCTCTTCAGATTTTAACGGAATTGTACTTCCCAATAAAGTGTATCGGGGGCAATGTCGGCGCCATTAGGCCAGCAAATGGTCCCTAATTCAGCGTCGACTTTCATTTGGCGGAATTTCTTTTGGTCTAACAATCCTTTAAAAATCCCCCGGCCCAAATACTTACGGAGATCAATAATACCTTTCTTAAAATCATTAAAAACTAATTCAACGGTATAATCCTTGATAATTTTGGCTTCTATGACTTCTCTGGCGATGATGATTTTCATAATAATGGCTCGATTGTTTTTAATTTACCTTCCTTTTGGGCGATGTCCCAATCTTCGATGAGTTCTTTTTCATGAATCTCGGCCCATTCTTTTATAAGTCTCGTGGCTCTTGGCGGCAATTTTCCTGCCAGTAAACGGCAACTTTTTATGCTATAAACTGCGAGCTGTCCCTCATACTTCGCATGAAAATGAGGTGGAGGATGGTCCTGAAAAAACATCAAAATCACAATACCATAAAACCTTGATATGACCGGCACTAATCCTCTCCTTTACTATCAATAGTATAACATCCGAAGAATTAAACTTCAAAAAATAAAATATTTGACGACTCACATGCTTACATCGAAACCGCAACGCAATCGATGCGGCCGTAGAAACGACGGGTCGGGTGGATGATCGCGGGGTCTTCGAAACTGCATCGAGAGATCGAGCAGCAGCGCAATGATGCGACTTTTCTCGCAGGATTTTTTGAGGACTGAAAGGTCATCAGTAAGAGACCAATAGCCCAGCTCAAACAACGGGTCATGAAATCGGCAGAGACATATAAGGTTGGACAATATGCCGCGCGCCTCAGGATTTTCCGCCCACCCAACGATATGACTGGCTACCAGTAACGAAGATTCGTTCACATCGCAGAGCGCACAGGTCGAGGAGTAATTGAAAAGAGTCAGTTCTCTGAGTCGTTGCTGACCTATGCGACGCCGAGCAAGGATTGACTCACTGGCTGTCCCCACAATTCCAATCCGAAGGCGATTTGCCTTAATCGCTTGATCAATCTCTTCATCGGCCAAATCCTTGGTCTCAACATGAACTGGTGGCCCCGAAAGACAAATTGCCGCTGGTACCATAACAGCCGTTGAAGGTGCTTCAGAGTCAAGTAGTTGCCTTCCCTTAGGTGTCCTACGCCATCCAGGTTTTTGGCGGTCGTGCTGATAAATGTAACCCTTTCTCACGGCTTGCCGGTTAACCAAATTACGCAGACTATCTTTATCTTGCTTTGACAATCTTGAGCCAGCTAGGTGCTTTTCAACAGCTTGATAAATTTCGGACATTTTTGCGACGCCGTTGTTCTCGGAGATCGCGCTTAGGACAATGCGAAGTTTCTGATCCCAAGAAAGAGATGAAATATTTACCATACTTGATTTCTAATTTTTTGGTGCGTCTAACGATTGGGTTCGATCGTTTTGTGAAACACCGATTTCCTAAAGAAAAAACCCTGCCCTGGCATTAAACCGGGACAGGGTTTTATTTTAAGGTAATCCTTCGCTCACTAGCGTTCGCTCAGGATAAATTCCGACTGCAACTTATGTTCCGTGCTCTGCACGTCCATAAGTTGCGTCGTCATTTACCACTCGAGAGCTCCGCCGGTTTGATACTCGGTCACCCGCGTTTCGAAGAAATTTTTCTCTTTCTTTAAGTCAATGACCTCGCTCATCCAAGGGAATGGATTATCAGAATTGTACTGCTTAGGTAAGTGGAGCTTTTCCAAGCGCCGGTCGGCGATGTATCGAACGTATTCACGCAACAGCGGCACATTCAAACCCAAAACGCCGTTGGGCAGGCATTCCTTGGCGTAATTGACTTCAAGCTCAACGGCGGTTTTGATGCGGTGAATCAGATGGGTCTGAAATTCCGGAGTCCAGATTTCCGGATTCTCCTCGATAATTCCGTTAATGAGTTGAATTCCGAAATTCATATGGATGCTTTCATCGCGCAAGATGTACTGGATCTGCTCACAGGTCCCCGGCATGCGGTTCTGCCGCCCGAAGGAAAGCATCGTCACAAAACCGCTGTAGAAAAAGATCCCTTCCGTGACGACATAAAAACTGACGAGATTATTAAGGAATTTTTGTTTACCCTCCAAGGTCGTTAAATCCACGTTCTCATCGAGAATCCCGTCGGTACAGCTCATCGAGAATTCGTCCTTCTCATAAATTTCTTTATTCTCGCGGTACATGTTGAAAAGCTCTCCCTCGTCCATGGACAAAGATTCAATAATGTACTGGAAGGCGTGCACGTGGATGGCTTCTTCAAAAGCCTGCCTTAAAAGGTATTGGCGGCATTCGGGATTATCCACCAATTTATAAATGGAAAGAACGATGTTGTTACCGACCAAAGTTTCGGCGGTTGAAAAAAATCCCAGATTTCTTTTGATGACGTGGCGTTCATCCGCCGTAAAGGCCTTGGGGTTTTTCCATTGCTCGATGTCTCTTTGCATGGAGACTTCCGTGGGCATCCAGTGGTTGGCGCAGCCGTCCAGATAAAAGTGCCAGGCCCATTTGTATTTGATGGGGACCAGTTGATTGACATCGACGGTTCGGCCGTTGTTAATCAGAAATTTTTTTTCCGCCGATACGCGAATTTTGGTCATACGAATCACTGAATTGGATGTTTTGCATTCTTTTTCTTTAGGAATAACTTCGGACATGCTTTGCTCCTTCGTCAATGAAATAAATTAAAATTCAATGTGTTACTGACACGCTTCGCAATCCTGAGACGATTCTCCCTTGCCCGAATTGACCTTGCCCTTTTCTTCGCGCTGGCGCTGGCCGATGACGTTACTGTACTTGGTGATATCCAGCGTGCTCTTCTCGATTCTGGTCGCTCCCATCGAGCGCAGATAATAGGTCGTCTTCAAACCCCGTTCCCAGGCCAGCATGTACATATCGCTCACTTTCTTGCCGCTGGGTTTGGCCTGATACAGATTGAGTGACTGGCCCATGTCGATCCATTTCTGGCGGCGGCTGGCGGCCTCAATAATCCATTCATAATCCACCTCGAAGGCCGTCGCGTACTTGGCTTTGAGGTTTTCGGGAATCCTGGAAATTTCCTGCACGCTTCCATCAAAATATTTGAGATCGTTGATCATGTCTTGGTCCCAGAGCCCCAATTTTTTCAAATCTTCCACGAGGTATTCGTTAACGACGGTAAATTCACCGGACAAGTTGCTCTTGACGAAAACATTTTTATACACTGGTTCGATGGAGGCCGTAACCCCAACGATATTCGCAATGGTAGCCGTCGGCGCAATGGCCATGATGAGGCTGTTACGAAGCCCGTGCTTTTTAAGTTCTTGCCGCAGCGGGGTCCAATCCATCGTGGAGGAGCGATCAACAGATAAATATCCCCCTCTTTCTTTTTCCAAAAGATCCAAAGTATCGAGCGGCAAAAATCCCCGATCCCATTTAGAGCCTGTGTAGGTGGGATAGCTTCCGCGCTCCTCGGCAAGTTTAATGGAGCCCAGGATCGCGTAATACGAAACGGCCTCCATGCTTTCATCGGCGAACCGAACCGCCTCCTGCGAGGCGTAACTGATGTTCCGGTGATACAGCGCGTCCTGGAATCCCATAATGCCAAGCCCGACAGGACGGTGCCGCGCGTTAGATTTTTGTGATTCTACCGTCGGATAATAATTGGTATCGATGACATTGTCGAGCATCCGAATGGCGGTTGCGATCGTTTCCTTGAGGAGCTCGCGGTTGATACCGTCGATCGTGGTGTGCACGGATAAGTTAATGGAACCTAAATTGCAAACGGCAGTTTCCTCCTTGGAGGTATTCAGGAGAATTTCCGTGCACAGATTGGAGCTATGAACAACCCCCACGTGATCCTGCGGCGAACGAATATTGGAAGGATCCTTAAAAGTAATCCATGGATGCCCCGTCTCAAAAAGCATGCTGAGCATCTTTCTCCACAGTTGAAGCGCCGCGACGGTTTTAAAAATTTTGATTTTTCCCTGTTGGGCCAGGGCCTCATACTCTGCATAGCGTTTTTCAAAGGCTTGACCGAAAAGACTGTGAAGGTCGGGCGTTTCGCTGGGGCTAAAGAGCGTCCAGTTGCCGTTGGTTTTGACCCGTTTCATGAAAAGATCCGGGATCCAATTGGCGGTGTGCATGTCATGGGTGCGGCGGCGGTCATCACCGGTATTTTTGCGCAATTCAAGAAATTCTTCGATATCCAGATGCCAAACTTCCAGGTACGCGCACATGGCCCCCTGTCGTTTGCCGCCCTGATTGACGGCCAAGGCGGTATCGTTGGCCACTTTTAAAAACGGAATCACACCCTGGCTGCGGCCGTTGGTGCCTTTGATGCGCGAGCCCATCGAGCGGACGTTGGTCCAGTCATTGCCGAGGCCTCCGCTCCACTTGGAGAGCATGGCATCGTCCTGAATACATTTAAAAATGTGAAAAAGGTCGTCCATGACCGTCGTCAAAAAACAGGAAGATAATTGGGAATGCCGCGTGCCGGAGTTGAACAACGTCGGGGTCGACGAGATGAATCTAAAGGTGGAGAGGATATTGTAAAATTTCACCGCCCTTCTATTCTTTTCTTCCCCTTCGTTTTGGGCCAGCCCCATGGCTACCCGCATCCAAAAGATTTGCGGCAATTCCATCCGCCGCTCCTCCCAATGGATGAAGTAGCGGTCATAGAGCGTTTGCAGTCCCATGTAACGGAAAAGAAAATCCCTGGTCGTATCCAGCTGTTTTCCTAAGAATTCAAGATCAAATCCCAAAAGCTCTAAACTAAGAAGATCCAGTTGAACGGCTCTTTTGATGTATTGGGAGAAATAGGCGGCGTATTCTTCCTGCATCTGTTCAAAATTGATTTCATGTCCCAAGGCTTCGCGGTATTCCATGAGCAACAAAAGCCGCGCGGCGACAAAACTGTAATTCGGCTCGCGCTCAATAAAGGAACGGGCGGCCATGATGTTAGAGGCGGCCATTTTGGTCTCCGTGATACCGTTGTAATAATTTTTCAAAGATTCGTGCAGGATTTTTTCCGCCGAGACATCCGCCAGTCCTTTGCAGCAGGTTTCAATCTGAAAGCGCAGACTATCGAGATCAATGGGTCGTTCTTCGCCGGCATCGGTTTTGATGACGAGATTTTTGGCCCAGGCCACGGAAACTTCTTCCAGACGGCTTTCGGTTTGGCGGATTTTGGCGCGCTCTTCGCGGTAGATGATATACCGACGGGCCACGTCATGATAACCCGAGGACATCAGCGTTCGCTCAACAATGTCCTGGATCTCTTCGATGTTGACGGACTTTCCTTCCGGCCAAAGTTTTTTGATTTCAGCGACGACTTTGTCGGAAAGTTCTCTGGCTTTTTCAATGAGAATTTCGTTGAGCTCGTCATTGTTGCTCGCCTGAAAAGCCTTGGCGATGGCGAGCGTGATCTTTTCGGGTTTAAAAGAAACGGCTTTTCCGTCGCGTTTGGTGGTGGTATACAATTCAAAAAGGGCTCGACGCGCGGCATGATGACGGCGGTAACTGGCGTAACGCTCTCCCACTTCTTTGAAGGCGTTCTCATAGAGTTGGCGGATGACTTCATCCTGAATTTCTTCCACGGACAAATATTCTTTATTGAGGGAACGTTCTTTAAGAACGGACAAAACGCAGCGCGTGACCTTCTCCGCGGACTGGAGATTTTCGGGGGTCAGGTCCACTTCCCGCGGGAGCCGGTGAAATTCTTTAAAGGCATTGGCAATGGCATTGGCAATACGAGAAGGGTTGAAAGTGACGATCTGCCCACTTCTTTTTTTGACTTTCATGTTCGAAGAGATCATCGTTTCGTGAGACATGCGGGGCCATCCTCCCAAAATTAGTCCGCCCTAAACTGGGGCGAGGAAATGAGTTTTACAAAAAGTTTGAGGGTGTTTGAGGTGGTCAGTGCTGCCCTTTAGGGAATCAGAGGGCTGTATGATGATGTCGCGCATTGCAGAAACCGACTTAAGAAGTTAAATGTCCGTCAGTAAAAAAGGCGAGGAATAAAGAAGCTTCCTCTGCCACTATATATTGAAGCCTTAAATTTTTAACTACAAGATGTAGTATATTATATTACAGAATGATGTCAAGCGCTTTGATGATTTTTTTGGGTTATTTTTGCGCGGACTTAAAATTATTCTCAACCGCATTCCAATTCACAACGTTCCAGAACGCCGCAACATATTCCGGCCGGCGGTTTTGATATTTGAGATAGTACGCGTGCTCCCAAACGTCCAATCCCAGAATCGGGGTTCCTTTAAGATCCGAAACATCCATTAAGGGATTGTCTTGATTGGGAGTTGAACCGACGGCCAACTTTCCGTTACTGACCACTAACCAAGCCCAGCCACTGCCGAAACGGGTTTTGGCGGCAGCCTCAAATTTTTCTTTGAACGCGGTAAACGAACCGAAGTCTTTTTTGATCGCCTCGGCGAGCTCGCCTTTGGGCTCTCCCCCGGCCTTCGCTCCCAAAACATTCCAAAAGAGCGAATGATTCGCATGTCCACCGCCGTTATTTCTGACGGCTCCGCGGATATCTTCCGGGACAGCCGAAATCTTAGAGATCAACTGCTCAACGGATTTATTTTCCAAATCCGCTTTTCCCTTGATGGCGTTATTGACGTTATCAACATAAGCCTGGTGATGTTTGGTGTGATGAATTTCCATTGTTTTCGCATCGATGTGCGGTTCGAGCGCGTCGTACGCGTACGGTAATTTCGGTAATGTGAAAGCCATTTTTTTCTCCTCCTAAATGACGTAGCACTTTTCATCTAAAATATATTTTAGGAAAAAGTGCGCACGGAATTTACTCCACGCCCAGGAACCAAGTTTTGATCCTGGGCGTGGGGCTTAAGACACTTTCTTAACGGCGTCTAAGACGGCGTTGTAATCGGGTTCCGTTGTGACTTCTTTGACCAATTGTGTGTATTGAATTTTCCCTTTGCTGTCTAAAACAAAAATCGAACGAGCCAGCAATTTTAATTCCTTGATGAGGACGCCAAAATTGGTTCCGACTTCGGTATTTTTGTAATCGGATAAGGTCTGAACATTTTGAGCCCTGGCGGCCGCGCACCATCTCTTTTGCGCGAACGGAAGATCCATGCTGACGGCGAGGACCTTCACATTATCTCCGAGCTTGGCGGCCTCTTGATTGAAACGTTTGGTTTCGGTGTCGCAAATCCCGGTATCGAGCGAAGGGACGGTTAAGAGGATAACCTTCTTTCCTTTGTAAGAAGAGAGTTTGACCTCGGAAAGATCATTGGCCACCACCGTGCAATCCGGCGCGTCTTGCCCGACCTTTACCTCGTTGCCAGATAAGGTCAAAGGATTGCCTTTCATCGTTACTGCTCCTTTGCGATCCCCCATAAAGAACTCCTTTCAACAATTTTTTATTATCGACGTTTAAAATTATTCCACGGCTTTTTGATAAACAACCGCTCCCAGAATTCCACCGAGGATCGGCCCGATCCAGTACAGCCAAAAGTTCTGCAATCCTCCGCCTAAAAGCGCCGGCCCCAAATATCTGGCCGGGTTCATCGCCGCTCCGGTTATGGGGCCGCCGATCAAAATATCCAAAGTCACGGTGAGGCCGATAAAAAGCCCGCCGCACTTGGGGGCTCGGGCATCCACGGCCGTGCCATAGACGACAAAGACAAGAAAAAAGGTGAGAATGAGTTCCGTAAGAAACCCGGCTCCGGGTGTAATGCCGGCGGCCAGTGATGGAGTTCCCATACCGACGGTTTTGAGGACTGCTAATGGAACAACCAAAGTAATAAGGAACGCTCCTGCGATACCCCCGAGACATTGGGCCGCAATATATCCGAGGGCGTTCTGGAGATTGATTTTCTTGGCGACAAATAATCCAGCGGTCACGGCAGGGTTAAGGTGTCCACCGCTCACGGCGGCAGTCGCGGAAACCATGACGGCAATGGCAAGGCCATGCGCGAGCGCGACGCCTGTGAGTCCGGTCGCGCCGCCATTGAGGAAATTTCCGGCAATAGCGCCCACTCCCACAAAGATCAAGGTTAACGTTCCGATAAACTCCGCGATCAAAGCCTTATAATTCATGTCTCCTCCATTGAAATGATGTTGTAGAAATTGTTGTGATGGTTCGATTCGACACGATGCCCTATATTACAATTTTTAATAATTTTGTCAATAAGAAAGAACCGCTTTGAAGGCTGTGTTATAATCCAACCAGCATTTATAAAGACTTTATTATTTCTTCTCTTATATAAAGGAGCCAAACATGTTCCACTATAAGCACACGATCAAACTTCGTGAGACCGATGCCGCAGGACTTTTATTTTTTAGCCACCAGTTTTCCATGATCCACGATGCCTACGAGGCCCTTCTTGAAAAAATCGGTTTCAGTTTTGCCTATCTGGTCAAAAAGGCGAATTTTTTTCTCCCCATCGTGCACGCCGAATCCGATTACAAGTCGCCGCTGTTCGTCGGAGACCGCATCACCATTAGCGTGAGCGTTCTTCAAATTGGAACCACATCCTTCAGCTTTGCCTACGAGCTTAAAAATTCTAAAAAGGGGTTGGTGGGAACCGCTCAAACAGTGCACGTGACCGTTGACAAAAAGACGGGCAAGAAAATCCCTCTTCCTCCCAAAATGCGTCAGGCGCTTATGAGATTGCTTTGAGTCCCGATGGGGAATTTTGAAGAAGATCCGCAAGAACTTTTCGGCTGACCTTAATGCCTTGGCTCTCTAAATCCTTGGGCCAGGAATAATAATGGATAGGGATTTTGAATTTAGGAAAGGATTTTGCGAGTTCTTTGTTGAGAATTTGGGCTTCAACTGTGGCAGAACTCTTTATTTTAAGAAACGCGACCGGTCGAAATCCAAATTCTTTGCTGGGTTGTCCAAGAACCAGAGCTTCTTCCAAAAGATTAAGACTTTTTAAAAAGCCTTCGATCTCTTCCGGATGAATATTTTCGCCGCCCGAGATGAACATGTTGTCTTTCCTGCCGATGACTTTCAATTCTCCGGTGGAATTGAGCGTTCCTAAGTCTCCGGTTGCGAACCAACCTTCCGCATCAACGGGCAGCTTCAATTTTTCCCCTTCGATGTAACCTTTAAACAAAGTCTCGCCTTTGACGAGAATTTCTCCTTGCGCAGAAATTTTGACTTGGCGGTAATTCAAAACTTTCGTGTGCGGCTCCCCCGCGATTTTATTTAAGGGAGCCGCACACGTCGCGACTTGCGATGACATTTCCGTAAGGCCGTAGGTGATATAAACAGGAAGATTTTTCTCGCGGGATTGTTCAATCAAAGCTTTTGGGATTGGTCCGCCGCCGAGCAAAATGGCTTTCAATCCAGATAGGCTTTCGGCGCTGCCTTCCTTCAACAGCCGGTAAAGTTGCGTTGTGACCAGCGAAACCTGGCTGATTTTTTGTTTGGCGATGACTTCCTCCAGTTCGTCGTCTTCTGTTGGAATGACGGCCGCCCCGCCGCCTTGAATCGTCCGAAACAAAATCCCCAATCCGCCAACGTGATACAGCGGCAGACTCAAAAGCCACCGGTCGCCGGGGCCAACGGCAATATTCTCATTCGAACCCAAGGCATTGAAATAATGATTGCCGAAAGAATGGTAAACGGCTTTGGGGGTCGTGGTTGTGCCGGAGGTGAACATAATCGTTAAAGGTTGTTCGAACGGTATCCATACTTCTTCACCGGCCATCGTATTGCGGATATCGAAATTGATCACCTCTTCCGGACGAAACCGGCGCGTAGAAATCTTTTTGGTCATTAAAAGATTTTTAAGGGAAGTGAACACGATGGGGACGTTCATCTTAACGATGAGAGTACTGATCGTATCTTCCGGAAGACGAGGGCTCACAAGAACACTCACCACTCCCATCCGTCCCAACGACAAAAGCACCACGATGGACTCGAGACTATTCTTGTCCACGAGCGCGGCCCTCTGTCCTTTTTTCAAACCCAGTTTCTTGAGCTGTTTGATCGTCGAGCTGACGCACAGATCGAGCTGCCGAAAGGAAATCGCGCGCGCGCCCACGATCACCGCGGGCTCATTCGCGTACTTTTGAGCGCTTTGTGAAAGTGGACAGATAATTTTATCCATGAACGACGAATTCATCCTTTCTTCACCGGCTCCAAACATCCGAAATCGATGGAATTCTTCTCGATCAACATTGATTCCCAATCGATGCTTCCCTCTTGGACTTTGAGTTCTTTTTTATAAAGGTCGCGTTCGAACCATTTCAAAGTGTCAAGCCCGGCGGGTACGGCGGGCGCTGCGGCGGACGCCAAATGGGCCAAAGCGCGCACGCCAACACCGCTCTCAAAGGAAGAACTAATGACGGCCTCAATGCCCAACTCCTTTGCCAACCTTACCCACTCAAATACTTTCTCAAAACCGCCGAGCATCATCGGCTTCAAAACAAAGGCCTTCACTCCCTTCAATTCCTTGATCGCCGTAAGCGGCAATTCCCTCAAGGATTCATCGAGCGCGACAGGTAAGTGGGTGACCTTGAAGAATTCCCCGAGCATCAGATTGTCCTTGGTCGGTTCCTCTATATATTCAACGTATTCTCTGGTCAACGCCTTCGCGAAACTGGAAGCCTGGGCATAATCCCAGGTTTGATTGGCATCGATCCTTAAAGCCGCGCTTTGAGGAATAAGGCTTCGCACGATCGCGATCCTCTCGATGTCGGAGTAAACATCGCTGGCTCCCACCTTGAGCTTGTAGGAATGGATTCCTTTCTGCAGGCATTGCTTCACTTCTCTGGTCATTTGTTTTTGAGTTCCCTGCAAAAGAGCGCTCATCGGGACTGTGGATTTTGGACGGCCGTCCAAAATCTCACAGAGCGTCACTTCTCTGGAATCGGCCAGGAGATTGAGGACTGCCGTTTCCAGTCCGCAACGCACCGAGGGGAACAACCGAAACGGCCTTAACCAGGTTTCAAAATGCCAGGTCAATTCCTCGACCCGCGCCGGGATCCGGCGGTTCAAAAGATTTTCCCGAAGCTCGAGCGTTTGCTTCTGCGCTTCCTGCAGGCGTTCTTGGCTGAAGCCCGGCAAGGGCGCGATCTCGCCGAAGCCGATCGCGTGGGTCTCTCCGGTCAGTTGCACAATGAGACCTTCCCGCTGGGCCAAAGATTTTCCTTGAAACATCAGAGGCAGCGCAAGCGGCAGCGAATACCGGAAGACATCAAACGCGATGATCTTCACAACATCCACCCGATGGAGAAAAGAACACTATAAAGGAGGAGTAACTTCCCGGTCGCGGCCAGAGCCCCATTGAGGGCTGTCCCTTCGGTTCTGGTCAAAACGGTTTTGATGGTGGGAATGGCGACAAACATCGTAAGCGCCGCCAAAAGAGAATAAACATAGTCGCTGGTCATAAGAAACACGGCCACCGGAATCAGGCCCGCCAGAAGCACACAGCCTAAATATTCCGACATCGCGAACGAACGGCCGAATCGGACGGCGAGCGTTTTTTTGCCGGCGCGGCGGTCCCCGTCAATATCCCTTAAATTATTGACCACAAGAATGGCCGCCGACAAAAGTCCGGGTCCCAAGCCCGCCACGATGATGGGTGGATGGATTTCAAGGGTCTGCACGTAATAGGTTCCGGCAACCGCCACCGGGCCGAAAAAGATCAGAACAAATATTTCTCCCAGTCCTAGATATCCCAGAGGATAAGGTCCGGCGGTGTAGAAGATCCCTGAAAGGATAGAAAACACGCCGATGAGCGCCAATGGCCAGCCGCCGCGCGCGATTAGAAACACGCTCGCAATGGCCGCGATCAGGAAGGAAATCACAAATCCCGCGAGCACGATTTCGGGCTTGATGAGCCCGGCTTGCGTGACGCGAGTGGGGCCGATGCGGTCCGCCGCATCGACCCCCTTCAGACAATCAAAATAATCATTGGCAAGATTGGTTCCAATCTGAATAAAAATAGCCGCCGTCATGCATAAAAAAGCCGAAGACCAATGCACTGATCCATCTTCGTAGGCCATCGCCGTTCCCATGAGGACCGGCGCGATCGCGGCGGGTAACGTCTTGGAGCGAACGGCCATTAACCAGACTTGGAGATTGTTCATGAGTTAAAACTTTCTAGCGTAGCGGTCCACCACTTCCCGGATCATTTTCTGATATTTGGTGTGGTGTTTATGAGCTTCTCGTTTAAAGAAGTCGATGCTCGATTTAGTAAGAGAAAGCGTCACTTTAACAGTATCTTCAGGAAATACCAGCTTCTCCGGCGGCGGTAGAAAATTGGGAACCTCGGTAAGCTTACCGATGGGCATATCCTCGTCATATTTAGTTATTTTCGTATTTTTTTTGATCATAATATTTCGCTCCTTTCCTCCAGAAACCTACGCCGATGATCCTGATCTTTCCCTCCCGGTAACTAAACCGGACCGTAATGACCCGCTCTTTAACTTTCGTGAAACAAAAGAACCGTTCTTCTTGATGACTATGATTGGCATCAACGAATATTCTTAAATGAGGATCTTTGAATGCTTTCGTAGCGGTGACAAAATCAACTCCGTGCTTCTCAATGTTGATCGCTTCCTTGCCCGCATCCCAAACAAACCCGTGTTTCCTTTCATCCGTTAATATACCCCTCCTTTCTCGATAAAGCAATACTTTTAACCATACTTTAGTATGGCATGGAAAACGGGAGTTTTATTGTGGGTAGAAGCGCTAAGGGAAAGAATTTTATTAGGGAGATTCCGCGGTCAACGAACAGAAAATAATTGATCCGAGGCCGTTTGTCAATACAGTTTTACACGCCAGCGTTGAAGAGTCTTTGTACGAAATTCAATAATCCATAATGATTCTAGTGTCAGGTGATATTTTTCCTGATGCAATATCTTCCTTCATAGATCGGAGAGTTGCCCAGCAAGGAAATTAAATTTACGGCCTTCTCGGAAATTTTGAAAAGTTCGGTTTTCGTTTTTCAATAAAAGCGTTTCGACCTTCTTGCCCTTCTTCCGTCATATAAAACAGCATCGTGGCATTGCCGGCGAGTTCTTGAAGCCCAGCCTGCCCGTCGCAATCGGCATTTAAAGCGGCTTTGAGGCAGCGAATGGCCATGGGAGAATTGGCGAGGATTTCACGGCACCACTGAACAGTCTCTTCTTCCAATCGCTCATAGGGAACGACCGTATTCACGAGTCCCATTTCAAGTGCCTGCTTAGCGTTGTATTGACGGCAGAGAAACCAGATCTCGCGCGCTTTCTTCTGTCCCACAATTCTTGCCATGTAACTGGCGCCATAACCACCATCGAAGGATCCAACCTTCGGTCCGGTTTGTCCGAAGATCGCATTGTCCGCCGCGATCGTCAGATCGCACAAAAGATGCAGGATGTGTCCGCCGCCAATGGCATAACCCGCGACCATGGCGATGATAGGCTTGGGGCACGTTCGCATCTGCCGTTGAAAATCCAGAACATTCAAACGATTGACACCTTTCAAATCTTTGTAACCGGCGTCGCCGCGGATTTTCTGATCCCCCCCGGAACAAAACGCGAGCTTACCTTCACCCGTCAAAATAATCACGCCGATCTTTTCATCATCCCGAGCCTCCGAAAGCGCCTGCGACATTTCGCTCACGGTGAGCGGCCGAAACGCGTTACGAACTTGAGGGCGATTGATCGTGATCTTCGCGATCCCTTCCCCTTTCTCGTATTTGATATCGGTGAATTTGCCTGAGGGTTTCCAGTGAATTGTCTTTTTCATAGTTGAGCCTCCACAACCTTTCTAATTCTTTCCTGCCATTGCCGATGATGTTCGTAATTTTCTTTTCGATCCGTTGTTACTTCAATAATGGTCGAAGTTTTTGAGTTTAACGCCTTGGTATATTCGCTTATGAATTGTGAACGAGTTTTGGGTTTGGAATAATTAAGGTCGAATAATTGCGCCGCATTCTCAAAATGAATCCCGTGCGGCGTGCCGAAATATTTTTCGAACACGTCTTTGGCCTGTGCTATTGGCAAAAACGAAAAAATCCCGCAGCCGTCATTGTTAACAACGACCGCCACGATCGGTTTCAGTGATGATTTCAGCATGACGAGGGAATTAAGATCGTGCAAGAAGGCCAAATCTCCGATAAGAAGCGTCGTTGTTGTGTTTAAGCCTTTGGCAAATCCAGCTGCGGTTGCAATCGTGCCGTCGATCCCGCTTGCCCCGCGATTGGCGCCGACGATGACATTTTTGCTATGGACCGCGGCGTACATGTCCATTTCACGGATCGGCATACTGCTCGCCAAAAACAGCGCGCTGTCTTTAGGCGCGTGTTCTGAAATGAGCCGTGCGACGGCAGGCTCGCTCAAATTTTGAGTTGCATGAAGCGATTGCGTGAGCGCGCTATCGATTTTCTGGGAAAGAAGCTGATATTTCTTGAGTTGAGCGTTGCCGGTGGATTTCTTAAGCTCCTGCGTCAAACTTTCGCAAAATTGATCGATGCTGGTTTCAAAACGCAGCGAGACATTATGGGACGGATCGTTACGCAAAGGATGATTCAAAACCATGATGTGATCGTTTGGACTTTTATAAATCAGAAATTGATTGAAGCGTTTGGAATTGATCTTTCCTCCCAAATGTAAAACCACATCGAGCTTGGCGCTAGCTTGAAATTTTTCGGACAAGAGAATTTGATCATAATGATGGATGATGTTCTTGTGATTGGAACCCAGGCGCAGGCCTGAGGTGATATCCGCAAAAACCGGCCAGTTCAATTTTTGCGCCAAACGCAAAGCGGCGTTGCGGTCCTCTTCCTTGCTCAATTTTCCAACGGCGATAATCCCGTGGCGGACTTTTTGCAGTCGCTTGGCCAGTTCTTTGATCTCTTGAGCATTAGCTTGAGATTGAGCGGGAATGTAGTGCGTGAAAGGTTCACGAGTCTGCGTCCAGCGTTTGAGACTTTTAAGATAGTTGTTATGAATTTCTTTGTGCGGCAAGGGAGCGAGCGGCTCACGGAACATACAGTTTAAGTGGACGGGTCCGCCGGGAGAACGTTGGGCACGATAAACCGCTTGATCGATGGTGGTTAAAACAAATTCCGCCGGAATCTCTTCTGTGGGGCATGGCATATCAAACTGCCAGCGAACGTATTTCCCAAAAATCCCGGGTTGATCGATCGTCTGATCGCCGCCGGTCTTTCGTAATTCCGAAGGCCGATCGGCGGTCAAAACGATCAAAGGCAATTTCTTTTTGGAAGCTTCCACGACCGCCGGCAGGAAATTGGCAACCGCTGTTCCCGACGTGCAAACGATGACCGAAGGTTTTAGGGTTGCTGAAGTGTACCCGAGCGCGTGAAACGCCGTTCCCCGCTCATCGTAATGGATAAAACTTTTAGCGTTAGGATTTTGGGCGATGGGGACAACCAAAGGGGCAGAACGCGAACCCGGCGAGAGACAAAAATAATCGCAGCCCAGACGAATCAGTTCTTCAACGATCAAATTTCCCCAAAGGTGATTGATGTTCGCTGCTTTCGTGAGATTCATGTCTTTAAGATTTTTAAAAAAACTCCCAACTTATGCTCGATTTCTTCCCATTCACTTTCGGGTGTTGAACCTTCCACAAGCCCGGCTCCGGAAAAGAGAGAAAGTTTTGATCCCTGAAGCAGTCCGCAACGAATGGCCACGGCGAATTCGGCTTCCTCGTTTGCGATCCATCCGATAGGCCCGGCGTACCAGCCGCGGCTGAAGGGTTCAGTTTCCCAAATGGCTTTAAGCGCCTTCTCTTGAGGAACACCACTCACCGCTGGCGTGGGATGGAGTTTAAAAATCAATTCTTCGTCGCTCACATTCGCTTTCAAAAGTCCTTCGCAGGCCGAGTAAAGATGCTGCCCTTCTTTTAAGCGCAATAAAGATGCGCGTTTGTTCCATTTAAGCTCCGAGCACAATGAAGACAATCGCTCCTCGATAAAATCCACAACCAGCTGATGTTCCCTGAGCTCTTTGGGGGAAGTCAAAAGTTCGTTTTTAAAACGTTCGTCTTCAACGGTCGATGTACCTCTTGGGCGAGTGCCAGCGATCGCCTCGGTTTTTATTTCTCGATTTTTTCGCTCGTATAATCTTTCGGGGGAAGCGCCCAAAAATGCGACGGAAGGATTGGGGCTGAAACAATAATGATAGCAGTCGGACTTGTCGTTTTTGAGCTGGCTCACAAGGTCCCAGGGATCGATAGGATCATTAAAATGGAATTGTGTTTTTTTAGCCAGGACGACTTTCTTAAGGACGCCTTCTTTAATGGCCTTGAGCGATTGAACGCTTTTTGTCAGCCATTCTTCTTTGTTGGGATGATCGATGCGGGTTTGATAGTGCGCCACATCGAAAGAACTTGAAGAAATTTCAAAATCGAGAAGATCAAGTTCTTTCATGATGGCATCGACATTATTGACGATTGTTCCTCTAAAGAGGGTTCTTCCAAGAGAACAATCGTCGAGATATTGGTCTTCCTTTGTGTCATTGGATGGGAAAAGACCAATAAAGGGCTGAATGTTGTTGCGAATGAGGTTGCAGGCCAAAAAACTTTCTTTTTTTTGATGAACAAGTTCAAATCGCGGCAGGACAAACCAGAATGGGCCAAACTCGCTCCATTCATTGTTCAAATTGTTCGCATCGAAACACATCCCTCCAAAATATTTGAGAGATTGCGCCGCATCTTTTAGCGTTTGATTAATTTTGTGAAGCCCTAAGGAAATCTCTTTGGCGTTTGCGCACACAACACAATCGGCTGCTCCCACCCCTCCTGTTTCCGTTGTTCCTTCGCGATTGGACCAATAAATTTTCGGTCCTTGGCTTTGTTGTTTTAGCCAGGCGAGAATATTTTCTTTGTTGACTTTTACCTCAAGACGCGTGATTGGGCGGTCTTTAGAAAAAGAGCTGTTCGTCGAAAGAGAAGCTAGCAGCTTTTTAAGTTTTAAAGCGGCTTCACTCAAAGAGCAGCTTTCGGATTTAACGAGAATTTCCATCAACTCTTATCCCCCTGATAAATGGAAGCCGCGCCAAAAAGAAGCGGATGGACTTGAAGATTTTTAAAGCCTGCGTCTTGCATCATCTTGAGAAAATCATCTCCAGAGGGAAAGGTTTCGATCGTTTCATTCAAATATTTATAGGCTTGGGTGTTACCGGAAAAAACGTATCCGATGAACGGAACAACGTACCGCAAATAGAGCAGATGAAAAAAACGGACGACAGGATTGGGCGGCAGGGAGAATTCTAAAACGAGCGCCCTGCCGCCCATCTTTAAAACCCTGAAACATTCTTTTAAAACTTTTTGGGGATTCGCCATATTGCGGATGCCGAAAGCCATCGTGACCGCGGAAAACATGTTGCCGGCATAGGAAATCGCGTGCGCGTCCCCTTCTTGCAAACGAATGGTCCCGGTTAAACCTTTCGCTGCTATTTTTTTGCGTCCTATTTCAAGCATTTTGTGCGACCTGTCCAGGCCGTAGGCTTGAGCAATGTTGTGCTGTTCAACCAAAGTGATCAAAACATCCGCGGTTCCGGTGGCCAAATCAAGGACCGTCAATTCTTCATTTTGTGGGAGATATCGTCCGATTTCTCGTCGCCAACGCAGATCCTGTCCCCAGGACAGCAGTCGGTTCAAAAAATCATAACGAGGCGAAATGGCGTCGAATAGGCGCCAGGAATCCGCCTTGGAAATTTGCAAATTTTCCTGAAGATGCTCCATATTTTTCTCCATGAAAGAGGTATAAAAAATACGCGACATCTTAACATATTTCAAAAGGCTTGTGAAGGAAGGAGTCAATGAATGCTTTTCAAGCTAGTTACTGGGGCAGGGGTTGAATCTAGGAATTTTTTTAATCCACCTGTTGTGCTGTCAAAAATAAAGCTTTTTCTAACGCTATAAAAAAATCCTGATACGTAGCCGCATCTTCAATTGACTGAATGCCGTATTGTGCATTAGCCCTAACCAAAAGTTGCTTTTCTCCCCGGGTCCTCACTGTGACGGTCATCTGAACAATAGCATTTCCTGTAAATTTTGTCCCACTCACTGAGCCAAGGAGAAAATCAGCCTTATCGATAACAAAATCTAAATCCTGCATTGTGCTGATCACAGTCTGCATCATCTTTTTCTTATCGTTAGTATCAAATGTCCTGGTTTGCATTGCTCTCAACTTAACTTGGCTTTCATTGGTTTCAAACGCTTTTCCCGTAGTCGTCGCACACCCAACGAGAATCACACAAAACATACTTATTGAAAGCATGTAACGGACTGAGTTTTTCATATTTGCTGAGCTTCTAAGAAGATGGCTTTCGATAGGTTATCATAAAATTTTTGGTATATTTGCGGATCATTTATTGTTTCTACCCGACTTATTTGATTACTCATATTCCAAACAATTCTTTGAAAAGTCACTCGAACAACCGTCTTATTGGTATCTTGGCTAGACTTTGTAACAACACAAACCTTAACATGCTGATACTTATCTACAGTTGCCATGGCGTTTCCACCTGACCCTCCAAGGGCAGCTAAGACATCAAGAAAAAAAGCCCCTGCCATTTGACCCCCATCTTTTGCATCAGCCTTTTTTGAAGCTGCCACTAAACCTAATTCGGTCTCGCTTTCATCTAATGTAAAACCTAAATCTTGAAGAACTCCGGCAACCGAGGAAAGAATTTTCGTCTCATCTTTGGTATCGTATTGTCTCATCTCGAGTTGACGTTTTTGCAAATACGCCTCTGAGGACTTAAGAAACCCATTTGGAGTAGTTTCACAGCCTACAATTCCAACACATAACGTCAGCAAGGGTAACCATCTAAAATAGCAATGTTGTTTTGTCATTCTACTTTCACTTTTAGAAGCTGGAGGAATGATATGCAAAATCTCTGACTTTTTTATCCGCATCAAATTTAACCACTATCGTTAATGTTCTCTGGGAAGTTGAAGTTGTTCCCGAAGAACCACCAACACTTCCAAGTATAAGCCAAACGCCTCCTTCGCTATTGGAATAAGACACATCTGTGGCAATCTTGTCATAAATCCAAACCTCTAATCTGTTTTCATCTGTTGAAACGACATTAGGAGACCCCAAGGCTTCAATAACCTGAGAAGATGGCATCCCTATGCGTATTTCTCTTTGTACTTTGCCAACAGTCAGCCTGTCCCCCTTATCATCTTTTACTTGCTGACGATGAGAACTAGCTGTGGAACAACCAAGAAAAAATAAAAAACAAACAAAAATTAAAACCCTTTTTATCATGGATGGCTCCTTTCTCGACCAAATGAACTATCACAAAATTTATTTTGAAAATAAAAAGCTTCTCCTAAAGCCTGAAAAGGTGATCCACTATTGCCATACAAAATGATTGCCAATTTTGATCCGTTGTATAACCACTAACCATCTTGATTGCTTTTTCTGAAGTCAATTGCTTTTTGGATAATCAAAAGAATTAAATTCTTGTCTTCTTCGTTATCAAACCCATTAATCTTAATGCTCTCCTTAAACTTAGAATCCTTCAAATCTATAAAAAGCTTACCAAATATCTCATCAGCAAAAGCGCTCGAAATAATATGAACGCCTTTAAAATTAACCAGAACACGTTTTTGTTCGCGCACTCGAGACAATACATCTTCCCTAATTTTTCGCCCCAGTTCTCTCGTTCCCAATGAAGAACCGAATTCTGAAAGCTTTATAGTTTCAATTTCTCTATTATTCATCAAAATTACCCATTAATGTATCAGTATCTTCAGTAGTCATCAAATGTCCTTGGCCAAATATTTGGGCCAAATCAAGATTAATCCCTGCAGGAATGGTTAATTGTAACATAGTCCCTTGATAATAAGAAGAACTTTCCAAAGTTAGCACACTGTTTTGCAACACCAATTTACTAGCACCGGATATTATAATTAGTTCCCCATTTGATTGTTTTGCAATCTCAGCGGAGCCATACAATCCGAACCCGGGACTTCCTTCTTTGCTACCAGAAACTCCATTTTGAATAGCCAATTTTAATGCATCAGCGTTTGAAAAATTTTTATATTCTTCTATAGACGTCAATGATTTATGAATCCCTTGTCCCACATCCAAAATTGCAATATCTATGGATTGTTTATAGGAAAAGGCACAGAAATAAACTGGATAAGGATACATTCCTTCATAATTTGCAATCGAATATCCATGCACGATGGAATTCCCAATAGCTTCCCACAACACCCAGTTAATGGCTTTTAAGATTGGCTCCGGTGGATTAAATTCTTTCCGGATTAAAGGGATTAACCTTTTGTTCAAAGCTTCGTAGACTTCTTTTTCCTGATAACAGCGTTGTATTGGAACTCGAAAGGTATCAAAATAGTTTTGTAATTCCTTGCTGTCATCTCCTTTTATAAAATCCATAACTTGAAGAAACCACCGTCGATTACTTCTTTCAGCATCCATCGAACGAACTAAAGATTTACATTGTAAATTGGAAAAATGGTCCGCAGCCTGTGCGAGCAATAAAACCCCTAAAACAGATGTGTATTCATTTTCCGAAAAATCAAAAATAACATCCTGCGGTGTATTTTTAAAAACCGGTTCAAGAACTTTGACCTGTTGTAAAAACGAATCGAAATTCTGATGAACAAAATACTGAGGAATTTTTATAACAATTGGTTCAGGCATGGATATGTAACAATAAAATAATCAAAAAGATCAGGCGTGGGAATGGCTTAAATATCGTTCCGCGTCCAGCGCGGCCATGCAGCCGGTTCCGGCCGCGGTCACCGCTTGGCGATAGACTTTGTCTTGAACATCGCCGCAGGCAAAGACGCCCTCAACGTTTGTGAAGGTCGTACCTGGCTTGGTTTTAACGTAACCGGCCTCATCCAGTTCCAGTTGGCCGTTTAAAAAGCCGGTATTGGGCAGGTGGCCGATGGCGTAAAACAAACCCCCGGCCTCAAGGATTTTTTCTTGAGAGGATTTGAGGTCCTTAACTTTAAGACCGGTTAAGGATTTATCGCCAATGACTTCCAAGAGAAGCGTATTCCAAAAAACTTCGATTTTTTTGTTGGCGAATACGCGCTCCTGCATGGCCTTGGAAGCGCGCAAGGCGTTCCGGCGCACCAGCAACAGAACTTTTTGGGCATACTTGGTCATGTAGGTTGACTCTTCCACGGCAGAATCGCCGCCGCCCACGACCGCGACAATTTTATTTCGGAAGATGGGCAGCGCCCCGTCGCAGACGGCACAGGCGGAAATCCCCTTTTGCCAGAGTTTTTCTTCTCCGGGAACGTTCATGCGTTTAGCCGTGGCACCCGTGGCGATGATGAGGGTTTTGGTTTCCAGGTTTTCTGAGCCGGCAAACACTTTGAAGGGCCTTACTTTTAAGTCTACCCTGTCAATCGTGACTGTTTTGATGCGCGCGCCGCAGTGGATCGACTGCTCCCGCATCTGAAGCATTAAATCCGGACCGGAAATTCCTTTGGAAAATCCGGGATAATTCTCGACCTCGGTAGTTGTGGTGAGTTGTCCGCCGGCCGCGACACCTCCGGCCAAAAATCCCTCAAACACCAAAGGGTTGAGTTTGGCGCGGCCCGCGTAAATGGCGGCGGTGTGCGCCGCCGGACCGGATCCTATAATGACGACATTTTCCATTATTCCAGCTGGAATCTGTCCAAAATTTTGGAGCGAGGTTTCTGCTCGGCTTTGTGAATAAGGCCGCGCATGATTTCGTCATAACGCGGTTTCTTTTTATCCTGAAAGAATAACCCGAAATAACGCCGTTCGGCATTGGCATACTTGAAGGCATTCTCGAGATTCGTTGGATCGTGCTCGATCGCCTCCGTTTTATCGGCCAGGCGTTTATCGGGAGCAATGCCGTCGGGGTGCTTGAGGAAGGTGAACCAGGACGATGTTTTGTGGTCAAAATTTTCCGGGTCAAAATGCGGGCAACGCTGGGAAATATGGATAAAAGCAAATCCAGGATGTTGGAAAGCCAAGTTGAGTGTGCTGGCCAAGTGATCCGGCATCCAGTCGGTCGTACTTGCCACAAACGAAGCGCCTAAGCCTAAGGCGAGACGAACCGGATTGATCGGATCCAAATAGGTTCCCAGGGGTTGAGTATTCGTCATATAATCCTTACGGGTCGTCGGAGACGTTTGATTTTTCGTTAAGGCATACAGTTCGTTATCATACAAAAGAAAAACGCATTTGAAATTTTTATTGATACCGTGAATTAAGTGGTTCCCTCCGATGCTCAGCGCATCGCCATCTCCGGAATGGACGAAAAGGTTGATATCCGGACGCGCCAGCGCCAATCCCGTCGCGACGGTAATGGGGCGGCCGTGGATCGCGTGTACGCCGTAGGTGTTGATATAGTTAGGGGCGCGACCCGAGCAGCCGATGCCTGAGACGTTCACTGTATCGGCAGCGATAATTTTTTGATCGACCATAAAACGTTTGACCGCCGCGATGATTCCAAAATCACCGCAACCTATACACCAACGCGGGTTTTCCGTATTTAATTCTTTGATGTTCGCGGGTGGCGCGGACTTATTGATTACTGGCGTATTCATGAATATACTCCTTGGCTTTCTGATAAATGATTTTCGGACGAATGGGCCGCCCCGTGGCTTGTGAGATCAAGGAATGAATGTCGATCAGGGTTTCGTTCCTTAAAAGCATGGCCAAAGGCGCGGATTTAAGATCGTCTCCGTAAGCGACTTCCACCGTCAAGACTTTTTTGTATTTGGAAAATATTTCTTTAAGCATCAAAGGCAAGGGGTATACGAATTTGATGTGCATCCCCGCAATCGGCAGGCCTTCTGCCTGACAAAGATTGATGGCCTCCTCAATGGCGCCGCGGCTGCTTCCCCATCCAACGATCAAAAGCTCCCCTTCTTCTTTGCCGAACATTTCGGGCTTGGTTAAATTCCGTTGGACGATGTGCAGTTTTTCGTTGCGGATGGCATGCGAACGCTGGTTTGTTTCGGAGAAATAACTAATCTTCCCCTCTTTATCGGTATTCAGTCCCGTGACCCGACGCAAGGCCCCGGGCGTCCCGGGAATGGACTGAACGTCCCGGATCATTTCGATGTGGTTGGAGAAACGTTTCAAATGAAAACGCTCAAAAACAAAATCCGGGACTTCCTCCACATCCTTGATTTCATTGACCTTCAACTTATCGATGATCTTGTAGCTGTTGGCTGTTTGAAAGTCGGTCATGATGAAAACCGGAATGCGCAATTTTTCAGTCAGGTAACGCGCCATTTGCGGAGCGTAAAAGCAATCGATGACATTAGCCACACTAAAAACGATTTTTGTATTATCCCCGTGACAACCAAAGATCACCGCCGGCAAGTCGGACTGTTCGGTCTTGGTGGGCATGCCGGTCGAGGGGCCGGAGCGCTGGGCATCGATGATGATAATGGGGATTTCCGCCGCCGAGGCATAACCGATGAATTCCTGTTTCAGCGATAAACCCGGACCGGAAGTGCAGGTGATCGCCGGAACTCCGCCGAAATACGCGCCGATGGCGGTGCCGATCGCCGCGATTTCATCCTCCGCCTGATGCACGATTCCGCCATAGGAGGGGAAAAGTTTCGCCAAAGTGTGCATAATGGAAGAGGCCGGTGTAATCGGATAGCCGGAGAATAATTTGATTCCCGCGTCGATAATCCCCATGCTCAAAGACGTGTTGCCGTCGATAAGAATCTTCTCTCCTTCTCTGGACCTGGATTCAATTTCAAAAGAAAAGGATATGTGTTCCCGGGCATATTGATAGCCATGTTCAAAAACCTTCAAGTTCCTGGCAAGAATTTCTTCTTTCAGTTTTTTGCCGAACGTCTTTTCAATCTTGACTTTGACGATGTCCACAGGGGTCGAATAAATACAGGCGAGCATCCCCAAATAATACATATTCGTTCCCGCGCCGGCCATACTTTGAATGATGGTTTTTGAGTCGGCATCGATCTCAAAAGGAATAATCGAAAGCCCCAGCTGATGGACTCTTTTACAAACTTTGTCGTAGGATTCTTCGTTGGCGGCTTTATCTCCCATATCCAGAAGCACGCGGCAGCTGGGATTATGCTCGGCATCATCCAGCCGGCGGTCGAGCACGATTTCGTGCGAGGCCAGAATCAAGTCGGCATCGTTGCCGATGTTCGTGATGTCAAAATCGGCGACTCGGATAATAACCCCAGAAAGCGCCGGCCGAGTCCGCGGAGGCGGGCTGATCTCCGCTGGAATCATAGGTTCAATATAAACATATTTGCCGGTCGCGGCAAAAGCGCTGATCAAGATGTCCCCGGCTTTTTGTGCCCCGAAGCCGGCATCCATCAATAATTCGAAACGGGATATTTTTTTCTTTTCTTTTAACATCTTAAGCTTCCTTCTGACTTTATTTTTTGGTGGGTTGAGCTTCCAACTGCGGTCGTAATTCTTTAAGTCCCTTCATCAATGTTTGGCCGTCGTCAACCCTGTAAGCCGTCTTGGGCAAAGTTTCATTTTCTAAAACTTCATCCACGGTAAATTCCGATTTGATGGTAAACCCGGCATCCTTGATCATTTGTAAAGTCTTGGCACGGCTGGAACCTTTGGTGTTCAAATACCCGTCCAAAAAGAGCGAATTCGCCGGATACAGCGCCATCACCTCCAGGCTCCTTAAGTGGCCTTCCCGTCCGGCGGCCGCGCGCAATTCCGAGTCGGGATTTAAAAAACGGTACAAACACAAAATTCGTAAACAATATTCCGGCGTTAAGCTGGTAATTTTTTTGAGTTGATTGCCTTCAATGGGAATCAAAAAATTAACCGGAATGGAACGAGCCGTTAATCTTCTTAAATTCATCCCCACTTCAATAATATCATCGACTTTTTCCCCCAGGCCGACGATAATGCCTGAGCACATTTCCAATCCCACCTTTTTTGCCGCCAAGAGGGTATTGATTCTCTCCTCATACGTGTGGGTCGTGCAAATGTTGGGATAATGACGCTCGGAGGTGTTGAGGTTGTGATTCAAACGGTCGAGACCGGCTTCTTTGAGCGTGCGGGTTGCGGCTTCATCCATGATCCCAGCCGAAACACAAATCTGTATGGGGTATCGAACTTTAATTTCACGGATCAATCTCGCCAGGTGCTCCACGCGCCGCGCCGACGGCCCACGTCCAGCGAACACCATGCAATAGCGGAAAGCTCCTTTTTCATAAGCGTTTTTGGCTTCCGCCAGTATTTCCTGATCCGGTTTTAAGGGATATTCTTCAATATCGGCTGTTGAGGTCTTAGCCTGGGCGCAGTAATGACAGTCTTCCGGGCAAAAGCCGTTTTGCGCATTGTTAATGATATGGACGGAAACTTCCTTGCCTGTAAACTTTTTTCGCACTTGAAAGGCGGCATCCAAAAGCGGCAAAAGTTCGATATCTTGGGAAGTCAAGATTTCATAAGACTCTGAGAAAGAAAGGGTGTCTGTGGCAATCGATTTTTCTGCGAGTTGACAATAATACGAACGGTTCATGGATCCCTTAAATGACGGCACAACTTATGGAGCGCCCAAAGGGTGCGACATAAGTTGTAAGCCGGAATTTACCCCAAAGCTCCGACGCACAGGAGGAGCGTGGGGTTAAGCTTCAAAAATGTCAAATTTTAGAATATTCTAGTACAAAAACCTGCATAAAGCAAATAATAGGCGTTTTATTTTTCATATTTCTGTCTTTTCAAGCCTACCAAGTTCGAGTAATATAGATATTATTTTCCTTGCCTTTTAGGTAGATTGGTATATGATTGTATTCAAGCCGTTGGTCGATTTATTGACGGTTGTTCCTCAAAAGATAGCAGATCCATCCAAGAAAACAACCGTCGAGATACTGGCTACCACAAAAAGAAAAAGCCAGTAAGGCTTTTTAAACGGCCCAACACATTAATGAAAAACATCCATTCAGTTCACATCCCCGTTATGGGGACTGCCTTCTCCATCGATACTCCCATCAAGGTCGCCAAATACGGAATCTCTTCTGTGATTTCCCTTGTGGACGACACCTTGGTTGAGGAGATGCGCCAGTTTTATTGTGTGCTTACCGGAGAACCTTATCAGGCCATCACCAAGGATGAGGAGGACTACCGGGCCCGCCGCATCACCGCCTACTTGAATTTAGTGAATAAAATCGTAAAAAATCAATTCGAAACCTTAAAGACTTCTGCTTTCGAGCCGGGGACGGAAATCACCAAATATTTCGAACTTTTGGCCGATGATTCTCCTTTAAAACTCTCCTACCGAACAATGCTCGCCACCGAAGATCCCGCAAAAAAATCCCAACTGCAAACTGAATTGCGAGAGATGATTCGTCCCGGTGACATCAACGTCAACATCATGACTAAGTTAGACCGGGCCAACTATTCTAAGGACGGCAAAGAACTTCCCGCGGAATATTCCGATGCCTTGGCGGCGTTGCGCGGGTTTGCCAACAGCACACTCAACTCTTCTATCGTTTTCTCCGCCGGGATCAATCGCCGGCTTTACAGTTATGTCGAAAACTTTAAAGATTTTTATGCCGACGCGGCGGGTTTTCTCAAGAAAAAAATCATACTCAAGGTCAGTGATTTTCGCTCCTCCATTACCCAGGGAAAGTTCTTTGCCAAAAAAGGTCTGTGGATTTCGGAATACCGCGTCGAATCGGGGTTGAATTGCGGCGGGCACGCCTTTGCCACCGACGGCTATTTGATGGGCCCTATTCTTGAAGAATTTAAACAAAAGAAAAAGGAATTGATCGAGACACTGCACGCGATGTGCAACGAGGCATTGAAGCTCAAGAACAAAATTCCTTTCTTGAATCCCCCATATGTGAAAATCACCGCCCAGGGCGGCATCGGAACGGTTAAGGAAGATAAATTTTTGCTCAACTACTATCAATTGGATGGAACCGGTTGGGCCACGCCGTTTCTGTTGTGTCCGGAAGTGACCAATGTCGATGATGTAACGCTCAAAAAATTGGCCGCCGCCGGGGAAGACGATCTTTATTTAAGCAACGTCTCTCCTTTAGGGGTTCCTTTCAATAATCTCCGCGATTCCAGCAGCGACGCAGAAAAAGAACGCCGCGCCCAAACCGGACGCCCGGGAAGCGCCTGCCCCAAGGGCCATCTTGTTTCCAACACCGAATTTACCCCGGAACCTATTTGTACGGCCTCCCGTCAGTATCAAAAGCTCAAACTGGACCAGATTGCCAAAATGAATCTCGAGCCCCAGCAGTTTAGAAAGCTTTACAATTCTATCATTATGAAGGCCTGCATCTGTAACGACCTGGGCGAACCGGCGATGATTAAGAACAATATTAAAAATACGTTTCAGCGCTTTAGCGCCGTTTGCCCGGGCCCCAATCTCGCCTACTTTTCAAAGATCTGCACGCTGGCGGAAATGGTCGGTCATATTTACGGCCGCGTCAATCTCCTCAACTCCACTTATCGGCCCAATATGTTCATCAAAGAGCTCAAGATGTACATCGAGTATTTAGCCAGAGATATTCAGAAGCACGTTGAACCAACGGAAAAACAAAAGGAATATTTCCGCGAGTTTAAGAAAAACATTTTTGACGGGATTGAATATTACCGCACGCTCATTCCGAAGCTGATCGAGGAAAACGAGGAATATCGGAAAAGAATGTTTGAAGAGCTCATGGATTTTAAAAATAAATTAGAAGAGCTTACTGATGAACGTAAGGAAATTTTTAGCGATTCGCTGATACCTGCCGCTGTCTAAAGTAAGTGAACGAAAGAAAATTTAAAGGGGCTCCGCGCCGTACGGCGCGGAGCCCCTTATCGTTTCCTTAAAATCAGACCTATCTAACGCAACGGCGAATAAATTTTCTGCCCGCCGGTTTTAAACTCTTCAGCTTTTTCTTCCAGACCTTTTTTAATAGCCTCTTCCACTTTCAGTCCTTCTTTTTGCGCGTAATCCCGCACGTCCTGAGTGATTTTCATCGAGCAGAAATTGGGTCCGCACATCGAACAAAAGTGGGCGAGCTTAGCGCCTTGGGCGGGTAGCGTCTGGTCGTGAAAACTCTCCGCCGTTTCCGGATCCAGCCCTAGATGGAACTGATCCCTCCAGCGGAATTCAAAGCGGGCCTGCGAAAGAGCATCGTCCCAGGCTTGGGCGTTAGGATGACCTTTGGCCAAGTCCGCCGCGTGCGCGGCAATTTTATAAGCCATAATCCCTTCTTTGACGTCTTTTTTGTTGGGAAGTCCCAGGTGCTCTTTGGGGGTGACATAACACAGCATGGCGGTACCAAACCATCCAATCATCGCGGCTCCGATGGCGGAGGTGATGTGGTCGTAACCGGGAGCGATATCCGTCGTCAAAGGCCCCAGGGTATAAAACGGCGCCTCCCGGCAAATCGCCAGCTGTTTATCCATATTTTCCTTGATCAAATGCATCGGCACATGTCCCGGGCCCTCGATCATCGTTTGAACGTCGTGTTCCCAGGCGATTTGGGTCAATTCCCCGAGAGTTTTCAGTTCAGCAAACTGGGCTTGATCATTGGCATCGGCAATACTCCCCGGGCGAAGGCCATCCCCTAGAGAAAAGCTCACATCGTATTGTTTCATGATTTCGCAAATCTCTTCAAAATGCGTGTAAAGAAAATTTTCTTTATGATGAGACAAACACCACTTAGCCATAATAGAACCGCCGCGCGAAACGATTCCGGTTTTTCTTCGGGCCGTCAAAGGCACATAACGCAAAAGCACGCCGGCATGAATCGTAAAATAATCGACACCCTGTTCTGCCTGTTCGATCAAAGTGTCACGATAAATTTCCCAAGTCAATTCTTCGGCTTTTCCATCCACTTTCTCAAGCGCCTGATAAATCGGGACGGTCCCAATGGGCACCGGCGAATTGCGCAAGAGCCATTCGCGGGTCTCGTGAATATTATCCCCCGTCGAAAGGTCCATGACCGTGTCCCCGCCCCAACGAGTCGCCCAGGTCATTTTCTCAACCTCTTCCGCGATACTTGAGGTGACCGCCGAATTTCCGATATTCGCGTTAATCTTGACCAAAAAATTGCGGCCAATGATCATCGGCTCGCTTTCGGGATGATTGATATTGGCCGGAATGATCGCGCGCCCGCGGGCCACTTCCGCGCGAACGAATTCAGCTTCGAGGCCTTCACGAATCGCGATGAATTCCATTTCCGAAGTAATCACGCCTCTTTTGGCATAATGCATTTGACTGACATTTTTGCCGGCCTTGGCTCTGAGAGGTTTTTTATTTTGAGGAAAGCGGATAGGCGCGTAAGCGGGGTCGGTTTCTCTTAAGAAACGGTAACGCGAGGTTGTCACCGAAAGCTCTTCGACATCACCACGCTGAAAAATCCAACTTTTACGTAAAAACGGTAAGCCTTTGGCAATATCAATCTGAGTGTCTGGATCGGTATAAGGGCCGGAGGTGTCATAGAGTTGCACACTGGGATTGAAAATTTTCTGATTGTCGGGGCCAATGCTGGAGGTTTGCGCTATTTCACGAAACGGGACGCGGATCTGGGGATAAATCTTGCCGGTGTGATAAATTTTCTGGGATCCCGGCAGCGGCTTGTAGCTTAAATCCATCATTGCTGACGTTAGCGGCGTTGACTCTGACTTTTTGATGTTGTTAGGGGGAATCATAGGCTGTATTATATTACAGCCCTTCTCATCATGCAATGGAATTTCTCTTGATTTCTCTTGATCACGTCATTTATCTTGATTTGCAGACCCTGTAACCTGTACAATAGATTTCAATTCTTGACGATTATTCCTCTAAAGAGAGTTTTACCAAGAGAACAATCGTCGCCCCTGTTTTCCTTAAAACATATTCAGAGGAAACTGGGGCAGCCCTCACTTCCTCTAGAAATTTTTCAAAGGAAAGTGAGGGCGAGATACTGGTTACCACAAGTGTATTTGGAAAAGAAAAAGCCAGTAAGACGAAATTCTTCCATGAAACTTGAAACCGTCCTCACTAAATATCACTTCCCGGCAGAAGTCGCCCACATTCTAAAAAATTCAGGCATTACGGAACTCTATCCACCGCAGGCCCAGGCCATTGAAAAAGGCCTGCTCGATGGCGAAAACCTTTTGATGTCGGTTCCAACGGCGGCCGGAAAGACTTTGATGGCGGAATTGTGCATGCTCAAAAAAATCCTGCACGATAACGGGCGCTGTCTGTACATCGCGCCCTTAAAAGCCCTGGCGAGTGAAAAGTACGAAGACTTTAAGGAAAAATACTCGGCGCTGGGCATTAAGGTGGGGATCGCGACCGGCGACTTGGACAGTCCCAGCAAAATGCTTAACCGTTATCAAATCCTGATCGCGACCGCCGAGAAAGTCGATTCCCTTTTGCGCTCGCGCGCCAAGTGGCTTATCGACGCCCTCTCGGTCGTCATCCTCGATGAAATCCATTTCATCAACGACGCTGAGCGCGGGCCGACGTTGGAAATATTGACGGCCCGCCTCAAGCAGTTGAATCCCAAAATACAAATCCTTGCCTTGAGCGCGACCGTTAAAAATGCCAATGAGATCGCCGGATGGCTCGGGGCTAAACTCGTTTTAAGCACGTGGCGCCCCATTCCCTTAAAAGAAGGCGTCTATTACAACGAAAAAATCATCTTCAACCACAGCGGCGTCAAACTCATCCAAGAATCCGCGCCCGATGACATCAGCAAGCTCACCGCCGACACGCTGAGGGGAAAAGGACAGGTCCTCATTTTCGTCAACAGCCGGCGCTCGGCGCAAGCCGCGAGCAAACAGGTTTCTGATTCCGTCGCCGGGCTTTTAACCGAAGACGAGCGCCGGCGCCTGAGTGAGATCTCCAAAGAAGTCGCCGGGTCCCTGGCCGATTCCACCAAAGTCTGCCGCAAGCTCGCTGAAGTTGTCTTGCGCGGCGCGGCGTTTCACCATGCGGGCCTCAAACCCAAACAACGCAAACTCATCGAAGACAGTTTCAAAAAGAATCTGATTAAAGTGATTTGCTCCACCCCGACGCTGGCCGCGGGCGTCAATTTGCCGGCCCGGCGAGCCATTATCCGCGACTGCAAACGTTTTGAAAGCGGAGTGGGGAGCGCCTACATCCCCACCTCCGAATACAAACAATGCGCCGGGCGCGCCGGACGCCCCCAGTACGATGAGTACGGCGAAGCGATTCTCATTGCCAAATCTTTTTCCGAAACCAGCTCCTTGTTTGACCGTTACATCAACGCCGATCCCGAACCAATCACCTCAAAATTAAACGGCGAGGCGGCGCTACGGATGCACGTCTTGGCCTCTATCGCCGGCGGCTTTGTGCATGATGTCAATGGCATGCTTGAATTCATCAATCATACGTTCCTCGCCTACCAAAAACAAACGTACAATCTGATCGAAATGGTCGGAAACATCTTCGATTTTCTTTTGCGCGAAGGCTTCATTGAAAAAAGCGGTTTCCATTTTTCCCCAACCCCTTTCGGCAGCCTCACCTCGAGGTTATACATCGACCCCTTGACGGCCATGACGCTGCGCGATGGACTTAAACGCGTCGAGCACGGAAAATCATTCTCTAACGTCGGGATTTTGCATCTGATGATCTGTTGTCCGGACAGCGAAATCCTCAACGTCGGCAAAAGCGATTATGAAGAATTGGAAATCTTTGCTTCGAATTGTCGGGAGGAATTGATTTTAAAAGAAGGCGACACGCCGCTCTTGGATGATCTCTACGGTTATTGGGCGAGTCTCAAAACAACTTGGTTGTTGCTGCGCTGGATCGAAGAAGAAAAGGAAGAGGTGATCTGCGATGAATTCGGCATCGGGCCCGGCGATGTCTACCGGCACATTGAATCTGCTCAATGGCTTTTACACGCTGGCGGCAACGTCGCGGAACTGATGAATTTTAAAAAGATGACGTTTGTTCTGGACGATCTACGTCAACGCGTGCATTACGGCATCAAGGAAGAATTATTGGAGTTGTGCAACTTAAAAGGCGTGGGCCGTGTACGTGGCCGCAGCCTTTTCAGGAAAGGGTACAAAAAAATTTCCGACCTTAAGTTCACCTCTGTCGATGAACTCGCCAAAGTCCCCAGCGTCGGCCGCGCTCTCGCCCAGGACATCCTCAATCAAGCCACTGGTAAACGCATCAAGCAGCGACTGCAGGAAGAAATTCAGGAGGCGATGGATTGGGTGGAGTAAAGGATACATTCATAATTTCTGAAAGCAGCGCCTCACCGGCGTTTTCAGACCTTTTCGAATAGACTCTCTCATCCCAGGAACAGACAGCAAATTTTTTAAAAGGCTGAAAAAGGTCCTTTTTGCTTCGGCAATAGAAATTGTTCTCAAGGTCCACCCCGTTTCGGAATCAGGCGATAAACATCTTTGCGATGCCCAATCATCAGCACAATAATATTATCATGCCCCATTTTAAAAATAATCCGATAGTCCCCTACTCTCATCTTGTGATAGCCTTGTAAACTTCGCCGTAGAGGAATTCCAAAATGGGTAGGGTGAACCAAAAGCCTTTCCTCAATGGCCCGCTGAATACGGTCTTTGACATTTTGAGGAAACTTGGCAACGTCGTTTTTTATTTCAGGATGATAAAAAATCTGATAAAGCATTACTTCCAGACGTCTTTATGAGAGAGGGCTTTCGGGTAGGAAAAGCTTTTCTCGCGTTTTTGAGCTTCTTTCTGCCAATGCAAGTCTTCGTGGAATTCAAGGGCTTCCTTGATAAGATCACGCGCCATCAAGGATAAAGAAACTCCCGCCTTCTTGGATAATTGGCTGATTCCGTTATAAAGGATGGGTTCCAGGACAACATTTAACCGAGGATTTTTTGTAGACATTTTTTTAACCTCCGCTTCAAGTGTATCATAAGTGATGCACCAGAATCAAGATTAAATTTACGTAATTTTTTTAACTTAAAAATCTTTCAGACTTAAGCCTTCTCTCTAAGTGATACACCAGAAAATGGTTCAAGATGAATTTGAGTTCCTTTTTGATGGGCCCCGAGATCCCCAACCTTAAACTCTCTTCCCAACGGCTTTTTTCGATGTGAAGCAGTGAAGCGACCGCCCCTGGCGACAATAAACTCAAGGACGGCTCGTCCGTTTCACAATGCGGGCAGACCAGCCCCCCCTGTTTTAAACTAAACCTGGCTTTCACTTTGATTTTTTTGCCGCAGACCACACAGGAATCCAGATGCGGACGAAAACCGGACAAAAAAAGAATTTTGATCTGAAAGATATGCACGAGTTTGCCGATATCTCTAACCGTTTGCAGACTCGCGAAATAATTCATCAAAAGATCGTAAACCTCTTTATTGGGTTCTTCCAGGGGCATGATGGCATCAACAAGTTCCAGCACATAAGAAGCCGCTATCGTACGTTTAAAATCTTGACGGATGGGCAAGAAAAACGCTTTTAAATCGCACTGACCGACCAAATGGATCTCGGAATTGCGGTGATGATAATAGACGATATCGTTAACGGTGAACTTATCGACGCTGCTGCCGAACTTCTTCGGGTCTTTGCGAATGCCTTTAAAAATCCCTTTGAGCTTACCATGGTCCTGAGTGAAAAAGGTCACGATGCGGCTGGTTTCGCGGAAATCAAAACTTTTAAGAACGACGCCCTCGGTACGAACGATCATAATTTAAGGGCTTTCAAATGAAACTGTTCACGGGCTCTCATTCTCTTGATATCGGCGATCGCGTGATCGTCGTAGCCCGACAGATGCAGAATGCCGTGAATGACGTAAAGCAGGATTTCTTTCTCAAGCGAATTTCCAAAAGCGGCAGAATTCTTGAAAGCGGTGTCGGCGGAAATAACGATCTCTCCTGCCATGGGAAGACACCCGGCAGACTTCCCCCGCAAATCAAACGCTAGGACATCCGTTATGTATTCGCGTTTTAAATATTTTTTATTGAGCGCCTTGATCTTTTGATCGGAAACAAAGGTGATGGAAAGAGTTCCGCCCCGAACTCGCTCTCTTTCAAGAATCTTTCTTGCGCTCCCTTTGATTCGGGCGGGATTTATTGGGATTTTCTTCTGCAGATTTTCGACCGTTATTGTCATCATTCGCTTTCTTTTCCGGATATTTGACGCGGCCATGATGCATGGCCGCCAAGACATGGCTGAAGGTGACAGAAATTTTCTCAATGTCTTTAAGAGTTAAGGGGCATTCATCCAATTGCCCGTCGATGAATTTGTTGTTGATGACTTTCCTGACCAAATCATTGATCCTGGCCGGGGTGGGCTCATCCATGGCACGGGTGGCACCCTCCACCGAATCGGCCAAAAGAACGACCGCCGTCTCGCGGGTTTGCGGCTTGGGCCCCGGGTAACGGAATTCTTCCTCTTCGATGGTTTCTCCCACTTCTGCCCCTTCGAGGGCTTTCTGATAAAAGTAATAGATGATGCTTGTCCCATGATGCTGAGGGATAAAATCCAAGATCATTGGGTTCAGCTTATACTTTTTCCCGAGTTCAATTCCTTCTTTCACGTGGTTAAGGATGACGAGCCGGCTCATCGAGGGTTCCAAATCGTCGTGGACGTTTCCAGTCGCCAGCTGATTCTCGGTGAAATATTCGGGCTTTACCAGTTTGCCGATGTCATGATAATAAGCGCCCACGCGCACCAAAAGCGAATTAGCCCCGATGGCCTCGGCGGCCGCTTCCGCTAAATTGCTGACGAGCAAACTATGATGATACGTGCCCGGGGCCTCCAAGATCATTTGTCTTAACAGCGGCTGGTTGAAATCAGAAAGTTCCAAGAGGCTGAAATTGGTCAGGACTCCAAAGAGCCACTCAAAAATCTTGGACGTCGTCATGACCACGAACACCGAAATGACCCCGTTGAACAACAGCGGCTGGGCGTAGCGCAATAGAAAGTCTTGGGGAAGAATTTGGATCATCTCGATGTTAAGGAGCGCGGCGCATAACACCTGGATGAGGCCGGTAAAAAAACCGGCTAGGATGAGCTGTCCGCGGTTGCGCGCGCCCTTGACCGTATAAACGCTCGTCAAGCCACCCAGAAAATAGATGAGCGTCAGATTAAATTCGTTGCCCGTAAGCAGCCCCACCAGGATGCTGCTGATAAAGGCCATCAAAAAGGCCAGCTGCAGATCGACAAAAAGAAGCATCGTCAGCATGGGGACGGCAGCGACGGGAATATAAAAATTGGAAATCGAGGAGTAGCTCTCGATGGCGTAAGTGCCGGCCACGACGATCGCCAACAAGAGCCCCAGATGCATAAAAAGTTTGATGCTCGCTTTCCTAAAAAACTGAAGATGAACGCCTAAGTACAAAAGAATGAGCGGAATGACCAGCGGCAAGCGGGCGAGGTAGCAAAAACCCTCCAAGGCCGCCACGACGATCACAGTGAGCGCGATATGAAACGCGTTATTCTTAAATTTTATTTGTGTTTCCATAGGCCTCGATGATTTTCTGGATGAGTTCATGCCGGACGATATCTTCACGCGTCAGATACACGAACTTGATTCCCTCAATATCTTTTAGAACTTTTTGGGCGTCGATAAGACCGATGGGTTCGCCCGCGGGAAGATCGCTTTGCGTGATATCACCGGTGATGACCGTTTTGGAATCGAACCCCAGACGCGTCAAAAACATTTTCATCTGGTAGGGAGTGCTATTTTGCGCTTCATCTAGGATAATGAACGCGTCGTTAAGCGTGCGTCCGCGCATATAGGCCAAGGGGGCCACTTCGATAACGCCTTTTTCGGTGTACTGCTCAACTTTTTCGGCCTCCATCATATCGTAGAGCGCGTCATACAGCGGCCGCAAATAGGGAAGGACTTTCTCGACCATGTCCCCGGGCAAAAACCCTAAGTTCTCACCGGCTTCAATCGCAGGACGGGTCAAAATAATCCGTCGGACCAATCCTTTTTTAAGGGCATTCACCGCCATCGCCATGGCCAGATACGTCTTTCCCGTTCCCGCCGGACCGATGCCGAACACAATATCGTACTGCTTGATGGCTTCCACATATTCAATCTGCCCTTTGGTCTTGGGCATGACCACGACGCCCTTGACGGGCACGTCGATCTTTTCTTTGGTCAGACGCTTGAGGTTGAGCTCCTCCTTTTCATCTTCCGTGACTTTCAAAGCATAGACCACGTCGTGTTTCTTAACGTCGCGGCCACTGTCAACAATGGCAAAAAGATAACCAAAGAGTTCTTCCATCTTGGCGATCTGACTCTGGGCACCGCTGACCTTAAGCCCGCCGCCATTACGATGAATGCGAACCTTCAAGCCCTCTTCGATGAGCTTTAAATTCTGGTCATATTTCCCGAACAATAACTGTAAATCACGGTTATTATCAAACTGTATGTTTTTTTCCATAACTTCTCTAGGCCTACCGGTAGTGTAGGCCTACTTTTATCTTTATCTATAATTGAGGGATCGCTATCACGGTACCGGCCTTAATCCGGTTAGGGTCCGGAATCTTGTCCCGGTTGGCATCATAAATCTTGGTCCACTTCCCATGGGAATTATAAAATTTTTTCGCGATCGACTGCAGCGTGTCGTCCTTTTCAATGGTGTAGGTCGTGGGCAATTGAACGTTTGGTACCGACGACTCGCTCGCCGGGGACGAAGGTGTCGGAGCAGTTGACGGTATCGCGCTCCAGGGTAAATTCTGATCGACGGGTTGAGAGGGTTGGGGAGGTTGCTGCGCTTGAGCTTCCTGGGGCTTGGCTGCTGCCTCTGTCTTCTTTTGCTTCTCTTGCGGCACGTCCTTGATGATTTCAAGGAAATACACCTTACGGGTAAGCTTGCGCCCTTCCGTCGGAGTCCCGGCAGGAAGTTCCTGATCAACCCTCGCTCGATCCTGGGAATACATCCGCGCATGAAGCCAGCAACCGGAAAGAACGCCAATGAGAGATCCCATCAGCAACCCTACCAGAATTTTATGAGACATAACAACCTCACTTTCGTACAGATAATCCTAACTCTTTTAACTGTTTGGCATCCACTTCCGATGGAGCATCGGTTAACAGACAACTTCCGCTCTGGGTTTTTGGAAAAGCGATCGTGTCGCGAATCGAATCGAGTCCGCAGAGAATGGCCGTCAAACGGTCAATGCCATAGGCCACCCCGCCATGCGGGGGCGCTCCATACTGGAAGGCCTTCAAAAGAAACCCAAAGCGCTTGCGCGCTTCTTCTTTTCCCAATCCCAAAATATCAAAAATTTTCTGCTGCATCGCGCTGTCATGGATACGGATGGAACCGCTGCCAATCTCATTGCCGTTTAACACCAGATCATAGGAGCGCGCCCGCACCTTTTCCAACTGCCCTTTTTCAAAAGCCTCCCTGTCATCGGGCTTGACGGAGGTAAACGGATGATGTTCGCTGTCCCAGCGCTTTTCTTCTTGGTTGTATTTAAAAAGCGGGAAGTCGACAATCCAAACGAAGGCGTACTCCTGGCCGGCTTGACGGATATCGGGTTTATCGCTCTTGTACTTCGCCATCGCTTCGGCGTGGGTCATCCTGGGAAACGGCGCGGGAAGATCTATTCCTTTGACCTCCTTGAAGATTTCCTTGTACATCCGCTCGGTCAAAGCGTAAATGTCTTCTTCCTCGATGAAGGACATCTCCATATCGATTTGGGTGAATTCCGGCTGGCGATCGGCACGCAGGTCTTCATCGCGGAAACATTTGACGATTTGAAAATACTTGTCAATACCCGAGACCATCAAAATCTGTTTGAAAAGTTGTGGGGATTGCGGCAGGGCAAAAAATTCGCCTGTCTTAAGGCGCGAGGGTACCAAAAAGTCGCGCGCGCCTTCGGGGGTAGACTTGGTCAGCACCGGTGTCTCAATTTCCATGAACCCTTCACGGTTAAAAAAACTTCGAATCGTCGAGCAAAGTTTGTGACGGACCTTAAGCGCGTTCAAGATCTTCGAGCGACGGATATCAAGATAGCGGTATTCGAGCGTGATCTCTTCCGAGACCTGAACGTTGTCATCGATCTCAAAGACCGGGACCTTGGCGGGGTTGAGGATCTCAAGCTTGGTGGCGGCGAGCTCCACTTCTCCCGTAGGCAGGTTCGGGTTGATGTTATTCTTGGGGCGGATGCCGATCTTGCCGGTCAAGCGCACGACGAATTCCGGGCCCAACCCTTGCGCCACTTTATGCGCCTCGGGGCCCAGGGAAGGGACAAACACCACTTGCGTGAGCCCGTAGCGGTCTCTTAAGTCGATGAAGATCAATTTTCCATGATCTCGGCGGCGATGCACCCAGCCGCATAAAGTGACTTCTTGATCTTTATGGGTCGTGTTTAATTCGCCGCAGGTATGTGTGCGCAGCATGTGTTGCTATCCTTTTATCGTCTTGATGATATTTTCCAGTTTTACTTTCTTCTGATCGCCAGACCGCATGTCCTTAAGCGTGTAAGCGCCTTCCTTGAGCTCATCTTCACCGATGATCAGACAATACCGGCTACCCGTTTTATCGGCCAGTCGCATCTGACTTTTCATCGATCCTTGGGCATAACTCATATCGGCGGCAACGTCGCCGGCGCGCAAGTCGTTCAAAAGCTTGAAGGCGGCTTCGTAGGCCTTTTTTTCGCCGACCGCATCAAGCGAGACGATGAAAACATCTAAATTCGTCGTTCGTCGTTCGTTGTTCGTCGTTCGCTCCCCAGTGGCCATAAGAATCCGTTCCATTCCCAGCGCGAATCCGACGGCGCCGATAGTGCCTTTCTCATCGCCGCCCAATTCATGGACAAGCTGATTGTACCGGCCGCCGGCGCCCAGCGCGTCCTGACTGCCTAAACCTTCACCAGAAATCTCAAACACCGTGTGCGTGTAGTAGTCCAAACCGCGGACCAGGAGCGGCGAAACTTCGAAAGGAATCTTAAGGACTTTAAGCGCCTGTTGAACTTCCTTGAAATATTTTTGACTCTCTTGGGAAAGATGAGACTGGCCCAAGTCCAAATGCTCCACAACTTTTTCGCATTCTTTATTCTTGCAATCGAGGATCCGAAAAATGTTTCGTTCAAAACGGTCTTTGCAGTCCTCGCACAAATGATTCAAATGGCTTTTAAGTTTCTCTCTTAAAATGCCGGCAAAGATTTCTTTGTCGCCCGGCGCCCCCAAACTATTGATTTTGAGTTTGAACGTTTTGATGCCGGCCTCGCTTAAAAGGCGGACGGCAAGAGTGATCACCTCGGCATCTAAATAAGAATTTGAAGAGCCGGGGCCAATTGCCTCCACGCCAATTTGATGGAATTGACGCAGGCGCCCCTTTTGTGGCCGCTCGCCGCGGAACATCGCTCCGATGTAATAGAGCTTCGTTAAACTTTCTTTTTTATCGACGCTGTTCTCAATGTAAGAACGCACGATGGAGGCCGTGCCTTCCGGCCGCAATGAAAAAATATTTTTATCTTCCTCATCTCCTTGGCCGCTTTTTGCCAGCGTCAGCATTTGCTTTTGTACAACATCACTGGTCGGCCCTAAAGAACGGGCAAATAACGCTGTCTCCTCAAAAATCGGCGTGCGGATTTCTTTGTATCCGTAAATTCGAAAAATCTCGTGGGCTTTTTTCTCAAGGGTCTGCCAGCGGGATACTTCTTCTGGGAGGATATCGTTTGTGCCTCGAGCGACGGAAAATTTTTTCTTCATAGCCGTATTCAGCTTGAAGGCCCCCGCGTCTTGCTCCGCTGTTTGCTTGTGCAAACAAGCAGCGGAGCTGTGGGGGCCTTATTTTTACTTTTTAAAACCTTCACTATTTCTTAAGGTAGTGGGAATCTTACTTAATCCTCTGCTTCATTTCCAAGCCGGGCTTAAAAACAGCCACCTTGCGGGGCGGGACGGGAACGCTTTGGCCCGTGCGCGGGTTACGGCCGAACCTGGCCCGGCGCTCCTTGATCTTAAAGACCCCAAAATTTCTAAGCTCAACCTTCTCGTTTCTGATCAAACTCTCCACAATCACATCAAAAGTCTTTTGGACAATCCTTTTGACATCGACTTGCTTAATGCCGGTCATGTCCGTAATTTTCAACACGATGTCTTTCTTGGTCATTCCCATTACCTCCTCATTTACACCACATTCTACTAGCCTTTTCCTTAATAATGTTATCAGAGAAAGTCAGTAAAAAATTTCCTGAAGAACTTGTAGAGAAGTATAGTCAATAACCCCTTTACTGTCAAGGGGAAATTCACTGTATCTCTATGATTTGGAGAATTTTACGAGCAATACATTCCCATTCCGCCAACGGTGGGGTGGACGCCCTTGAAGGGCGTCCCCTGACAAAACTTTTTGGACCTTTTAAATCAAACCTTGAGCGAAAACCGGTCTTCGCCCAGCAGGCTTTTAAGATCTTCCATGAGGGGCTCGGTCACAGACACATAAAGATCTTCGCCAACGAGGATCTGCACGCTTTTATAAGACTTGGTGTCCAAACTCAAGTACACCGGAACCTTGCCCGGATAAAGCAAAAGTTTTTCCTTGAGGCTCTTTAAGGCCTCTTCCCCCACGGCGCTTAAATCCACATTGATGGATTTGATCGCTTTATAAACTTCATCAATGGGCTTGATGTCGCCGGCGATGATTTTGGGCGATTCTTCCCGCAGGCTGATCCGGCCCTTGACCAACACCACATCCCCTTCTTTAAGAATGGCAGCCACCGTTGGATAGGTCGATGGAAAAACCAACACTTCCACGGCGCCGTCTAAGTCTTCCAGCTTACAAATCGCCATACGCTCATTGGTCTTGCGGGTGGTGGTGAGTTTAACGGTATTGAGCAATCCCACGACCTTGACTTCCTGCCCGTCGGTCGCAAGTCTCAATTTGGACGTCGAGTAATCGGCGAACTCCTTGATCTCCACTTTATAATGCGCCAAGGGGTGACCGCTCACGTAAAACCCTAACACTTCTTTTTCAAAAGCAAGGATTTGGGATTGGGACCATTCCTTCAGTTCCGGCAATTCTTTGTCTCCCGGTTTGAATCCATTGTCCATGTTCCCATCAAAAAAAGAGAATTGACCCGAAGATTTTTCTTTTTGGGTTTTCGCCCCTTGTCCCATGGCCGGATCGAGGGCCGCCATCATCGAGGCGCGCGCCGACTTAAAACAGTCCAAGGCCCCGCACTTGATGAGGCTTTCGATCACTTTTCGGTTCGTGAGCCGCAAATCCACGCGCTGACAGAAATCAAAAATCGATTGAAAGGGGCCGTCTTTACGTTTTTCAACGATGGATTCGATGGTCCCGGCCCCGACGTTCTTGACCGCCATCAATCCAAACCGGATGGAGCGCTCGTCCACCACGTCAAAGGGCGCAAGACTCGCGTTCACATCCGGCGGCAAGATCCTCAAGCCCATCGCGGCGGATTCCTTCACGTATTCCACGACCTTATCGGTGTTGTCTTTTTCACTGGTCAAAAGCGCGCACATAAATTCCACCGGATAATTCGCTTTCAAATACGCCGTCCGGTAAGAGATGAGCGCGTACGCCGCGCTGTGGCTGCGATTAAAACCGTAACCCGAAAAATAATCGATGAGATCAAACAGTTTGTTGGCCAATTCTTCTTTAATGGCGTTGGCCTTTTGACACCCTTCCACAAAAGCCTTGCGCATGGTATCCATCTCGGAGGGATTCTTCTTGCTCATGGCTCGACGGAGGTGATCGGCCTGCGTCATCGAGAAGCCGGCCAGGACGCTCGCCATCTGCATAACCTGTTCCTGATAAACGATGATCCCGTAGGTCTCTTTAAGAACCGACTCGAGTTTTGGATGATCGTACCTGACTTGGACTTCGCCTTTTTTTCGTTTGATAAAATCATCGAGCATCCCCGAACCGATGGGCCCGGGACGATACAGCGCCAAAATGGAAATGAGATCTTCAAATTGCGTCGGTCGAATACGCTTGAGAAGATCGCGCATGCCGGAACTTTCCAGCTGGAAGATGCCGAACGCGTTGGCCTGGCCCAAAAGCGCGTAGGTTTTTTTGTCATCGAGCGGGATCTTGTTGATATCCAGATCGATGTTGCGCTTTTTCTTAATGAGCTTGATGGTCTCGCTGATGACGGTCAAGGTCCTTAGCCCCAAGAAATCCATTTTGAGAAGTCCGATCTTGGCGATCCCGTCCATGGAAAACCCCGTCGTGATCTGGCCGTCCGTCGATTTAAAAAGCGGCACGTATTCATTCAACGGTTTGTCCGAAATAACGACCCCCGCCGCGTGGATGGAGGCGTGGCGGCTTAATCCTTCCAAAACTTTGGCGGTATCCATGAGCCGGGCCGCCTTCTCATCCTGTTTATATATCTGCGCCAACTGCGGCTCGATTTTAAGGGCTTCGGTGATATTGATGTTGGGATCCGGGGGAATCAATTTGGCGATTTTATCGACGTCCGGGTACGGCATTCCCATGACGCGTCCGACATCGCGGATGGCCGCGCGCGCCTGCATCGTTCCGAAGGTAATAATCTGGGCGACGTTGTCCTTGCCGTACTTGTTGGTGACGTAATTGATGACCTCGCCTCTGCGTTCGAAACAAAAATCAATGTCGATATCCGGCATCCCCAGGCGTTCCGGGTTAAGAAACCGCTCAAACAGTAATCCGTACTTCAAAGGATCCAAATCCGTGATTCCCAAACAATAGCTTACCAGGCTTCCGGCGGCGGAACCCCTTCCCGGCCCGACGGGAATCCCGTTTTGTTTGGCATAATGGATAAAATCCCAAACGATGAGGAAATAACTGCCAAATCCCATCTTGTTGATGACCGCGAGCTCATGTTCCAGGCGCTCATTGATTTCAAAAGACGGCGTGCCGTAACGCTCCTTGATGCCTTCTAAGCACAACTCTTTGAGGTAATCCTCTTTGGAAATGCCGACGGGCGCTTCGTAACGCGGCAGATGGATCTTGTCGAATTGCAGTTCCAGATTGCACTTATCCGCGATCTCAAGCGTATTGGCAATAGCCTTCGGGCACCAGCTGAACATCTCCTTCATTAGGCTCGGATCTTTGAAATAAAATTCTTCGGTTTTTAGACGCATGCGGTTGGGGTCATCGAGGGTCGTTTGCGTCTGGATACACAGAAGCGCTTCGTGGGCCATGGATTGGGATTTTTCCAGATAATGAACGTCGTTGGTCGCGACCAACGGCAGGTTAAGGTCCTTGGAAATATTGAGAAGTCCTTCGTTGACGATTTTCTGGTCGGCGAGACCATTTTCCATGAGTTCCAGATAAAAATTTCCTTTACCGAAAATATTGTGGAACTCATCGGCGGCCTTTAAGGCCGCCGCGGTATTGCCTTGCCGGATATTCCAGGCAATTTCACCGCGTAAACACGCGGAAGTGCCCAGAAGTCCTTCTGCATATTGCGCCAGAATTTCTTTGTCCATGCGCGGACGATAATAGAACCCTTCGAGATACCCTAAGGAAACAAGCTTCATCAAATTCTTGTAACCAACCTCATCGCGCGAAAATAAAACCAGATGCGAGGATCCTCCCCCTTTGCCGGCACTTTTATCGAAACGGCTCCCCGGCGCGATATAGGCCTCACAGCCGATGATGGGTTTGACGCCGCACTTCACGGCCGTCTGGTAAAAATCGATGGCGCCAAACATGTTACCATGATCGGTCATGCCCAGTGCCGGCATTTTATATTCGGCGGCTTTTTGGATGAGCTCTTTGATGCGGCAGGCTCCGTCGAGAAGACTGTATTGCGTGTGAACGTGCAGGTGGACGAAATCGGAGTGGTAGTTCATGGTGAAACTGTAGGGACACGGCATGCCGTGCCCCTACGGGCTTATTCCCATTCTATCGTTGCGGGAGGCTTCGAGCTGTCCCCAGACATGACACGAGTGGGGATTGTCTAAACCCCAGACATTATTCCCATTCTATAGTCGCAGGGGGTTTAGAGCTAACATCATAGACGACGCGGTTGACGCCGCGGACCTGGTTGATGATGCGGTTGGCCATTTTTCCTAAAAGCTCATAGGGCAACTTGACCCAGTCGGCGGTCATCCCATCGACGCTGCTGACACAGCGGATGGCAATGACGTTCTCGTAAGTCCTCTGATCGCCCATGACCCCCACGGTCTTGATGGGCAAAAGCACCGCGAACGATTGCCAGACCTCATGGTACAGGTTGGCCTTTTTGATTTCATCGAGGACGATCTCATCGGCCTCCCTTAAGATGTTGAGGCGTTCTTCGGTGACTTCGCCGATCACGCGAATGGCCAAGCCCGGCCCCGGGAACGGCTGACGTTTGAGGACCGCTTCGGGGAGGCCTAAACTTTTGCCGATCTGACGCACCTCATCTTTGAAAAGTTCGCGCAAGGGTTCGACAAGCTTAAATTTCATGTTTTTAGGCAAGCCCCCGACGTTGTGATGACTCTTGATGACGGCCGAAGGCCCGCCGATGGGAGAAAAAGACTCGATGACGTCCGGATACAAGGTCCCCTGGGCCAGAAAATCAACATTTTTGATTTTCTTGGCCGTGTCCTGGAACACTTTGATGAACTCATCGCCGATGATTTTGCGTTTCTCTTCCGGGTCCTCGACACCTTTAAGCCGCGTCAAAAATCTTTTTTGGGCATCCACGACCGTCAGGTTCATTTTGAAGTTGCCCTTGAAGGTTCTCTCCACCGAGGCCACTTCATTTTTGCGCAGCAAACCGTTGTCGACGAAAATGCAGTGCAGTTGTTTGCCCAGCGACTGCTGGATGAGCATGGCCGTGACCGAAGAATCCACTCCCCCGCTTAACCCCAGCACCACTTTTTTACGGGCCACCACTTCTTTCATATTCTTGATGGTGGAATGGATGAATTTATCCATGGTCCAGCGGGGCAGACATCCACAAATCTGAAAGAGAAAGTTGACTAGGATCTGGCCTCCCCGCTGCGTGTGAGCAACCTCGGGATGGAATTGGACGCCGTAAATTTTCTTGGCGCGGTTGGCAATCGCCGCAATGGGGGCGTTGAGCGTGTGGGCGATCGCAACAAATCCTTCGGGAAGTTTTTTGATGGAATCCCCGTGACTCATCCAACAGGTGAGGTTGGTCGGCAGATTCACAAACAAATCCCGGTTGCTGTCAACGAACAATTCGGCGCTGCCGAATTCCCGTTCTTTGCTTTTATCCACTTTGCCGCCATAGATCTCGGTCAAGGCCTGCATACCGTAGCAAATCCCTAGAATGGGAATTCCAAGCTTGAAAAGCCCTTTGTTGGGCAGGGGAGCGCCTTTATCGTAGACGCTCATCGGGCCACCGGAAAAGATAAGGCCCTTGGCGCCTATTTCCGTGACTTGTTCCGGGGTGATGTTGTAGGGGACGATCTTACTGAAGACTTTGCTTTCGCGCACCCGACGGGCAATGAGCTGGGTGTACTGCGAACCGAAATCAAGAACCAGGACCACCTCTTTATAGCGCGGACCTTTGAGGGTTGTGGCGTTCGAGGTCACCGTCGACCTGAGCCACAGCCGCGGGCTCGAAGTTTTTCGGAGCTTTCGGACGGTTCTCCTCTTCTTGGAAACTGTTCTATAAATCTTTCTGGGAATCCTTCTAAAAATCTTTTTGGAAATCTTTCTGGGAATCTTCCTGGAAGCCCTTCTGGAAGTCTTTCGGGAAGCCCTTCTGAAAATCTTTCGGGAAGCCCTGCCGCCCAACTTTTTTCTTTTCTTCAATTTTCGTTTTGCCATGGTCTTTATCTTTTCTTGATGATGGCTGGGAAACTACTTGCCCATGCCGACACGCTGGCCGACCTGAAAGACTTTTCCTTCCGTTTGAATGGAAGGCGCGATGATGATTTCGACATCATGCATCTCTTTGATGTTGGCGGCGCCCAGGGAACCCATCGAGGTTTTGAGGGCCCCGACGAGATTCTGGGATCCGTCGTCCACTTTGGCAGGACCGAACAGAATTTCCTTGACGGAACCGGTCGTCCCCACTTTGATACGGGTGCCGCGAGGAAGATTGGAATGCGAGGTGGCCATGCCCCAATGAAATCCTTTTCCGGGAGCTTCGATGGCTTTGGCAAACGCGGAACCCACCATGCAGGCATCAGCGCCGGCGGCAAAGGCCTTGCAGATTTCTCCACCGATGCGCATGCCGCCATCGGTGATGATAGGAATATACTTCCCGGTCTTCTTAAAATGATAATCTCTGGCTGCCGCCGAATCCACCGTCGAGGTGATCTGCGGAATGCCGATGCCCAAAACACCGCGGGTCGTACAGGCGGCGCCCGGCCCAATGCCGACCAAAAGCCCCGAGGCGCCGGCTTCCATCAATTCCAAGGCCACGTCGTAGGTCACACAATTGCCGATGATGACGGGGATTTTTGTTTCCTTGCAGAATTTCTGTAGATCAAAAACCTTGTATTCTTTGGAAACGTGCTTGACGGTCGCGACGGTGGATTGAACGACGAAAATATCGCACCCGGCGTCTTGGGCAATTTCAGCGAATTTCTTGGCATTTTGAGGGATGCAACTGACAACGGCGGGGACTTTTTTTGTTTTGATTTCTTTGATGCGCTTGGCGATGAGTTTTTCCTTAACCGGTTGGAGATAAATAGTTTGAACGAGTTTGGTGGCTTCTTCAGAGGATGCCCTGGCAATTTCGCCTAAGACCTTATCCGGATGTTCGTAACGGGTTTGGACACCATCCAGATTTAAAACCGCGATCCCTCCCAACTGCCCCATGGCAGCCGCAAACTTAACGTCCACAACACCATCCATCGCTGCGGCAAGAATGGGAATTTCGAATTTGAGGCCGTCAATCTTCCAGGTGACGTCGACTTCATTGGGATTAACGGTTAGCCTGCCCGGCACAAGGGCTATCTCATCAAAACCGTAACATCTTCTGGCCCTACGGCCAATGCCTATCCACTCCGCCATAGACTCTTAAAACCCCCTGGAGAAAATAAAACGAAAATCGTTGAATCGTTGATCATCGGCAAAATTGAGCAGTAAATAATGACCTATAATATAAGTATTTCGGGATGAAATGTCAAGCGGTAAAACAAAGGCTGTCAAGCCAAATTAGAAATGTCCTAATTTTGGGTTAAGCTGCACGCATCTCTTTGACCAGCCGATCTTGAAACGCCTCAAACAATCGTTCAACCCGCCCTTTGGCCTGCGGGGTATCCGCATAAATCAACTCGACTCCTAACTGCCGGCAGGCCCGCCCAAACTGCGTTAATTCTTCAACATCTCGGAACAGCCATTCCCGATATGTTTCCTTCTTGCCCACGCAACCGGTGTATCACCCCTCGTTCTCCTTCTTTTCTTACCCGCGCTACGATTCTCCTCACTTACCGATCACTGACCCCTATCACTTCACTCGCTTCTTGCTGATTGATCTCTTGGGCCAACACCTTCTTGATGATTCCTATCCGCCTTAACTCTTCGCTGCTCATCATGATTATGTCCTTCCCGATCTCCATAACGACCGCCTACGTTCGCTATGGACATCTTACTACCTAGCGTGGCGCGTCATAAATCTATTTATATTTGAATTCTTGTTATTGTGTCATCGCGAGGAGGAGCGTTTTACAGCGACGACGAAGCAATCCTTTAAGAGATTGCTTCGCTTCGCTCGCAATGACACCCAAATGTCAAGAAGCGTTAGATGCACCATACTAGGACATTTCTCATTTGGCTTGACAGGGTTACAAATTCCCCTTGTGGGTCTTTCCTCAAGGGAATATAATGGATTCAAATTTATAAACTCATGACTAAACCTTCTAAAATCATCCTTGAACAATTTGAACTCGGGCCCTTACAGAATTTCCTTTATTTCATCGGGGATCCTTTAAGCAAGGAAATCGCTGTCGTTGACCCGGCCTGGGATGTTGATTTTCTTGTACAGCAGGCTCAAAAATTAAACTATAAAGTCACCAGTGTTCTTTTAACCCACGGCCACCCTGATCACGTCAACGGTCTTGCGGAAATCCTTTCCCTCCACAATGTCCCGGCGTTTATTTCTCGACACGAAGCAACGATTTACAAACCCCGTCACAAAAATCTCAAAGAAGTCGCTGCCAACGAAAAACTCCGAGTCGGCAATCTTGAACTTGAGTGCCTCCACACCCCGGGCCATTCGCCGGGCTGTCAGTGTTTTTATTCTCCAGAACACGATATCCTTATTTCCGGTGACACGATTTTTATTGACGGCTGCGGGCGTTGTGATCTGCCCGGAAGCGACCCCAAACAAATGTATCACTCCCTTGACACTGTGATCATGAAGCTGCCGGATCAAACAGTTCTTTACCCCGGGCACAATTACGGCCCCTTGGAATTTGACACCCTCGCCAATCAAAAACGCACCAACCCCTATCTTCAGTATCGGAACCTCAAAGAATTTCTCGGGGAAAGAATGGGAATGGCCTGATAGGAAAAACTTTAGCGCCCGGACGGCGAACCCTTAAAACCGCTCAATAAGAAACTTTTCATCATCCTTTCGTAAACGCCAAATGGCAGTATCTTCCTCAAAAGATAAATAGCCTTGGCTTCAAAGTCGGGATGATTTCTAAAGGACGGATTGGCTGCAGAGATAAGCTCTTCCACGAGAGTAGCCACATTTTCAGGATTTTTTCGGCAGCGATCGAGGTGAGTCATTACTTTTTTTAAAAGAAATTGGTTAAGAGAATAATACGGACTCGAAGGATTATGAAAATTCTGAGCATACCGGGCATTGGCATAGAAAATAGGCGTGCGATACGTTCCCGGCTCCACCAAAAGCACGTCGATGCCGAAAGATTTAAGCTCATAGCGAAGACTTTCGGAAAAACCCTCCAGCGCCCATTTGCTGGCGTTGTAGGCTCCGAAACAAGGGCTCGCCTGAATTCCCGCGAGGCTGGAAATATTAATGATCCTGCCGCTTTTCCTTGATCGCATAAGCGGAATAACCTGACGCGTCACATTTTGAACGCCAAAAAAATTGACGTCCATTTGTCGACGGATATCCTCATCGCTCAAATCCTCAAAGGCCCCTCCGATTCCGTAGCCGGCATTGTTAACCAGGACATCGATGGTTCCATGTTGACCGGCGATACTCTTAACCGCTGAACGGATAGATTCTTGACTCGTCACATCCAATGGTAGAAGGTTGATTTTTCCATGACGGCGATCGACTTCCTCGAAAAGCGCTTCCTTCTTACTCAAGTCTCTCATGGTCGCAAAAACATAATGACCGCTTGCCGCCAAGCGGGCGGCCGTCAAAAAACCAAATCCGCTGGAGCAGCCTGTAATCAAAATGACTTTAGGTTGAAGAGATTTATTCATAGAAGAATTGATCGAGGGAAGCTGGATTATTTCTGAATACTTTTTTGGAGCAGCAGACAATCGGCAAGGGTGACGGCTATCATGGCCTCCACGACGGGAACCACCCGTGGACAAATGCAAGGGTCATGGCGGCCTTTGACTTGGACATTGGTCTTTTGTAGATTTTGGTCGATCGTGTCTTGAAATTTGGCGATGGAGGAAGCCGGTTTAACGGCCACGCGCACCACGATATCTTCTCCGGTCGAAATCCCTCCCAGGATGCCGCCGCAATGATTGGTTTTAGTATGGACTTTTCCATCTTTCGTATAGAAGATATCGTTGGCTTCACTGCCGCGCAGCTTGGCGACTTCAAAACCGGAACCAATTTCAACGCCCTTAATTGTTCCGATAGACATGAGACCATAAGCCAATTTGGCCGAGAGCTTGTCATAGATGGGATCGCCTAAGCCCGCTGGAGTGCCTTTGATGAGAGCCTCGACAATCCCGCCCAACGAATCTCCATCCTTGCGCGCTTCTTCAATTCTTTTGATCATCAATTCCGCCCCTTCAAGATCGGGAGCGCGTACGAGATTCTTTTCAATCACCGACAAATCGATTCTTTTGGCATAAATGCCGTTAACAGCCAAAGTATAGGCGGTTATGGTCATACCCTCTCGGGCAAGGAATTTTTTGGCAATAGCGCCGGCGGCCACACGGCAAGCCGTCTCCCGGCCGGAGGAACGCCCGCCGCCGCGGTAATCGCGGATACCGTATTTGACAAAATACGTGAAATCCGCGTGCCCCGGACGAAACACGTCTTTGATGTTGGAATAATCTTTGGAGCGCTGGTCTTCATTACGGATAAGGATGGCTACCGGTGAGCCGGTGGTTTTACCTTCATAAATCCCGGAAAGGATTTCCGCTTTGTCCGTCTCTTGGCGCTGGGTCGTAATGGTACTTTGCCCAGGGCGGCGGCGATCTAAGTCGATTTGAATATCGGCTTCACTAATAGCAAGGCCCGGCGGAACGCCATCGATAACAACACCGATAGCGGGCCCGTGGCTTTCGCCAAAGGTTGTGATACGAAAAATTTGTCCGAATGAATTACTTGCCATATTTCCGTTGTTTGTTGTTCGTGGCTCGTTGTTCGTCAACGAATGACGAACACCGAACAACGAACCACCAAATCAATCCGTCACCGCGCCTAAATGCGCGGAACTAACAGCCTTCAGGTATTTACTTAACACCCCCATTGTATATTGGGGCTTGGGTTGTTTCCATTGCTTTAGCCTTTTTTTAATTTCGGCTTGCGAAACATTCAGATTGATTTCGCGCTTACCGGCATCGATCGTAATCATATCGCCATTCTTGACGATGGCCAAAACTCCGCCGACATACGCCTCCGGCGTAATATGGCCCACGACGAATCCGTGACTGCCTCCGGAAAAACGTCCATCGGTAATCAGAGCGACATCTTTACCCAAACCTTTCCCCATCACGGCAGAAGTAGGAGCGAGCATCTCCCTCATGCCCGGACCGCCCTTGGGGCCTTCGTAACGGATCACAATCACATCGCCTTTTTGAATGGTCCCATCCAGAATTCTTTTTAAAGCCGTTTCCTCCGATTCAAAGACGCGGGCTGTTCCACTGAATTGATTCCCTTCTTTGCCGGAAATTTTGGCCACCGCGCCGGTGCGGGCCAAATTCCCATAAAGAATAATAATGTGACTGTTCTTTTTGATGGGATCATGAAAGGGATGGATAATTTTCTGCCCGCGGGGATAGGGATTCACGTTGGCGAGATTTTCGCGAACGGTTTTTCCAGTAACGGTCAGGCAATCCCCATGCAAAAACCCGGCATCAAGAAGCATCTTCATCAAAGGCAATGTACCGCCAATATTGACCAATTCAGCCATCACGTATTTGCCGCTGGGCTTTAAGTCAGCCAGAACCGGAACTTTTTTGCCGATCCGCGTGAAATCATCGATGGTAAGTTTAACGCCCCCCGAATGCGCCATGGCCAGAAGATGCAAGACGGCATTGGTTGAGCCGCCTAAAGCAATCACGACCGTAATGGCATTTTCAAAGGCCTTTTTGGTCATGATGTCTTTAGGCCTGATCCCCAGATGGATTAAATTCAAAACGGCCTTGCCGGCTTCATAGCAATCCTTTTCCTTTTCCGGAGAAATCGCGGCTTGCGCGCAAGAATTAGGCAGGCTCATCCCCAAGGCTTCAATGGCCGAGGCCATGGTATTCGCCGTGTACATCCCGCCGCAAGATCCCGGGCCGGGAATAGCGCAGGATTCAATTTCCAACAATTCCTGATCGTCAATTCTATGATTGGCCCGCGCCCCCACCGCTTCAAAGACTGAAACGATATCAACGTTTTTATTTTTGTGACATCCGGGCAAAATGGTTCCGCCGTAGACAAAAACCCCGGGTCTGTTCAAACGCGCCATGGCCATCACACATCCGGGCATATTTTTGTCACAACCCCCGACGGCCACGAGCCCATCGAATCCTTCGCAGCCCACGACGGTTTCTATGGAATCGGCAATCACTTCCCGTGACACCAAGGAATATTTCATCCCTTCGGTGCCCATGGAAATACCATCCGACACGGTGATCGTTCCAAAAATGACCGCCTTGCCGCCGTTTTCATCAACGCCCTGAACAGCTTTCTGGGCCAGTTGATCGATGTGCATATTGCATGGCGTCACCATGCTCCAGGTGGAAGCAATGCCGATCTGGGATTTTTTGAAGTCCGCGTCTTTAAAACCGACGGCTCTTAACATGGCCCGACTGGGAGCGCGTTCGTAACCGTCAATCACGATACTCGAAGCCGCGCGATGAAGATCTCGTTTCTCTTTTTTCTTCATAAAGATCCCTTTATGCTAACCAAGGTTTTGCTTTTTCAAGTTTCTTTTCATAAGCTTCGATTCGGTTGGAAAATTGCAGTGTCCAACCGATTTGATCCAAGCCCTTGAGCAAACAATTTCTGGAAAAACTATTGATCGCGAATGAATAACTCTTTCCCTGCGGACCGAATAGGGTTTGCTTCGTTAGATCAACCGTCGCTCGCGCGCCAATTTCCGTTTGAGCAATCTTGAACAACTCATCCACTTCTTGGGACTTTAAAACAACCAGTAGAATTCCGTTCTTGACACAGTTATTGGCAAAGATGTCGGCAAAGCTCGGCGCGATAATCACTTTAAAACCGAAATCGCCCAACGCCCACGGCGCGTGCTCGCGGCTTGACCCGCAACCGAAATTGTCCCTGGTGAGAAGAACGCTGGCTTTCCGATACGGCGCTTGGTTCAAAACAAAAGCTGGATTCTCCTGGGTGCCTTCATAATCCCAATAACGCCATTCATGAAAAAGATGCACGCCGAAACCGGTCCGCTCGATCTTGCGAAGGAACTGTTTTGGGATAATCGCGTCGGTGTCAATGTTGGCCCGACCAAGAGGCGCGATAATTCCCGTATGTGTTTTGAACGGCTCCACGTTTTCTATTCCTTATTTTTAAACACCCGTCGTTTACCCCGTAGAGAAAGCCGCTTTACGGGGTTTCCTTTTTGAGAAATTTTCGAACATCGGTGATGTGGCCTTCAATGGCCGCCGCCACGGCCATCTGCGGGCTCATCAGATGCGTGCGTCCGCCGGGACCTTGACGGCCTTCAAAGTTCCGATTGCTCGTCGAGGCGCAGCGTTCGCCTTTTTTGAGCTGATCATCATTCATGCCCAGACACATCGAACATCCGGCAAAGCGCCATTCAAATCCGGCGGCAGTAAAAATTTTATCCAATCCTTCCTTCATGGCCTGCTCACGCACCCGGCCGGAGCCTGGCACGACGATGGCATACACCTTCGAAGCCACCTTTTTGCCCTTAGCTAATGAAGCGGCTAGACGAAGGTCTTCAATCCGCGCGTTGGTACAGGAACCTATGAAGACTTTGTCAACGGGAATGGCCGTCATGGGAGTGTTGGGTTGAAGACCCATATATTGAAGCGCGTCTCTTGCCGCCGCCCGTTCGACCGGATTAGAAATGGTTTCCGGATTCGGAACTACCCCATTAATTGAGGTTACCTGCCCAGGACTCGTGCCCCAGGTGACTTGCGGTTCGATCTCTTCCGCTTTAATTTTGATCACTTTGTCGAATTTGGCATCCGTATCGCTAGGGAGCTTTTTCCAATAGGCAACCGCTTTTTTCCAATCTGTGTTCTTCGGAGCAAAATCCCGACCATTCAAATATTCAAAAGTGATTTCATCCGGCGCGATCATTCCGGCCCGAGCCCCCGCCTCGATACTCATATTACAAATCGTCATCCGGCCTTCCATACTGAAATTTCGAATGGCACTGCCGGCATACTCAACGACATAACCGGTGGCCCCAGCCGTTCCGATTTGGCCGATGATATAAAGGATGATATCTTTGGGGGTGACGCCAAAACCTAAGTTCCCATCGATGGAAATCAGCATGGCTTTGGCTTTTTGCTGCTGAAGCGTTTGTGTGGCCAGGACATGTTCGACTTCCGAGGTGCCGATCCCAAAAGCGAGCGCTCCGAACGCCCCGTGAGTGGACGTATGCGAATCTCCACAAACGATCACCATCCCGGGTTGAGTGATCCCCAGTTCCGGCCCAATCACATGGACAATGCCTTGGTCGTGATGCTGAAAATCATAAAGAGTGATGCCGAATTCCTCGCAATTCTTCGTCAAGGTTTCCATTTGAATTCGAGACATTGTTTCTGTGCGGGAAAAATCCTTGGTGCGCGTGGAAACGTTGTGGTCCATCGTCGCAAATGTTTTCTGCGGGGCGCGCACCTTTCTTTGAGTTAAGCGGAGTCCCTCAAAGGCCTGAGGGGACGTCACCTCATGCACCAGATGCCGATCCGCGTAAATCACGGAGGTCTCGCCTTTACTGTCGTAAACGAGATGATCCTCCCATATTTTTTCATACATTGTTTTTCCCATAGACTTCTTCCTGACTTATTTTAAGCAATCTCAACAAATATGACCAGTCGGGCGTTTTCAGACTACCCCACCCGACTGGTCATCCTAAAGCCCGAAGGGCGAAGGATCCTTCGTCGCTCCGCTTCTCAGGATGAGCCATCGGGTAAGGTAGTCTAAAAATTTCCCGATGGCTCAATATATCACGGGTTCCAGCTTTTAGGAAGGTCTACTTGCTTTTGGCAAGTTTACGCAAGACCGTCGGCAGAATGCCGCCGTTACGGTAATAATCGATCTCCACGGGAGTATCCAAGCGCATTGTGGCGCTAAATTCTTTCTTGGAACCGTCATTGGTCGTTGCAACAACCTTGATCTCCTGTCGGGGTTTCATCGAAGAGCTGAGACCCAGAAAATCAAAAGTCTCGTCGCCTTTCAAACCTAAACTCTGGGCGTTTTGCCCCGACGTGTAAACGAGGGGCAAAACGCCCATCCCCACCAAATTGCTACGATGAATGCGCTCGTAACTCTGGGCTAAAACGGCCTTCACGCCCAAGAGGGCCGTCCCTTTCGCGGCCCAGTCGCGGCTGGAACCTGCCCCATATTCTTTCCCGGCCAGAACAATCAAAGGCGTCTGGTTCTTTTTATACAATTGCGCGGCATCATACACCGTCATTATTTTGTTTTCCGGGAAATACATTGTCCAGGGGCCTTCCGTGCCCGGCGCTAGAAAATTGCGCAAACGAATATTGGCAAACGTCCCACGGGTCATCACCCGGTCATTTCCCCGACGAGCCCCATAACTATTAAAATCCGCGGGATCTACCCCCAGACTTTTGAGGTAAAGTCCGGCGGGAGAATTCCAAGCGATGTCGCCGGCCGGAGAGATGTGATCGGTCGTGATGGAATCTGTGACCATCATCAGGACTTTGGCTCCTTTTAAGTCTTTGATAATCCCCGGCCGATCATTGATCTGTTCAAAATACGGCGGCTCCTGGATATAGGTGCTTTGCGGTTTCCAATCATACAAATCGGACTTCACGGTTTTGATTTTATTCCAGTTGCTATTGCCTTTGAGAACATCTTTGTAGCGATCCCGGAATTGCGAGGCCTTGACCACTTTGAGGATGAGGCGGCTGATTTCTTTCTGCGAAGGCCAAATATCTTTCAAATAGACATCCTGGCCGTTTTTGCCTTTGCCGAGTGGTTCCTTTGTCAAATCAATATGCACGGAGCCGGCCAAGGCATAAGCAACAACCAAGGGTGGACTGGCCAAATAACTGGCTCGCGTCAAAGGATTGATGCGTCCTTCGAAATTCCGGTTGCCGCTCAGAACGCTTGCCACCACCAAATTCGAACTCTCGATGGCTTGCGCGACTTTTTCCGGCAACGGCCCGCTGTTACCGATGCAGGTTGTGCAGCCATACCCGACAATATAAAATCCCAGCTTCTCAAGAAAGGGAAGCAGTCCGGCCTTTTTCAAATATTCTTCAACAACCTTGGAGCCCGGGGCGAAACTTGTTTTCACAAAACTTTTGACCCTTAAACCTTTTTGGACGGCGTTTCTGGCCAACAACCCGGCGCCGATTAAAACCGATGGATTGGAAGTATTCGTGCAACTGGTAATGGCAGCGATCACGACGGACCCGTGGGAAATCTTTTCGGGTGAACCATTCGTGATGGTCGCGGAATTCCTTAAGGCCGCTCTCTCTAACCCAAACCCGCGCTCTTCAAGAGGGGCTTCCAAAGCTTTTTCAAAGGTGGATTTCATGTCGCTCATCGCGACCCGATCCTGCGGTCGCTTGGGGCCCGCGAGGCTGGGGGTGACGGCCGAAAGATCCAGCGTCAGAACATCCGTAAATTCCGGCTCGTTGTTGGGGTCATAAAACATCCCTTGAGCCTTCATATAACGCTCGATCAAATTGACTTCTTGAGAAGTTCGGCCCGTGAGTTTGTAATAATTAAGGGTTTCTTCATCCACCGGGAAGAATCCCATGGTGGCCCCGTATTCCGGTGACATATTGGAAATCGTGGCGCGATCCGGTAAACTCAAATGTTCAAGCCCGCTGCCAAAGAATTCAACAAATTTATCGACGACGCCCTTTTTACGCAAAATTTGGGTCACGGTCAAAACCAAGTCGGTCGCGGTAATCCCCTCTGGCAATTTTCCGGTCAATTGGAATCCGATGACTTCCGGCACCAACAGATAAATGGGTTCGCCCAGCATGACGGCTTCGGCCTCAATGCCTCCGACCCCCCAGCCCACAATGCCCAGACCATTAATCATGGTGGTATGACTGTCGGTGCCAACCAAGCTGTCCGGATAGACGACGATCTCTTTAGCGGATTTTTTTCGCAGAACGCCTTTAGCCAAATATTCCAAATTCACTTGATGAACAATGCCCGTGGCCGGCGGTACGACGCGGAAATTCCGGAAGGCCTGTTGACCCCACTTGAGAAATTCATAACGCTCGATGTTGCGTTCGAATTCCTTGGTCACATTGATTTTCGCGGCTCCTCTGGAGCCGAACGCGTCCACCTGCACGGAATGGTCAATGACCAGATCACAAGGCACCAACGGATTAATCTTGTGATAATCCCCGCCCATTTTCTTCATCGCCGAACGCATGGCAGCCAAGTCGACGACGCAGGGAACTCCGGTAAAATCCTGCAGGATGACACGCCCAGGCTTGAAGGCGATTTCGGCAGGTTGGGTTGTTTTAGGCGACCAGGAAGCCAGTCTTTCTATGTCCGTCAGGGTCACCTGATCATTGTCGTAATTGCGCAAGGCGCTTTCCAGGAGGACCTTGATCGAAAAGGGGAGCCTTTCATTAACTTTAATTCCCAGCCTGTTGAGTTCTGAAATCTTAAAATAAGTAAAACTCCCCTGTTGCGTTTTGAGGGTCTTACAAGTTTCTTCATTACTGAAAATTGAATTCATTCTAGCGCTCTTACGAAATCCAACTGATGGAAAAATGTCGATCCGGACGAGATTTTCATTATAAAGAATCCGTGTTCTACCGTCAATATCTGATTTGATTCATGTCAAGTCCAAAGGGGTTGAAAATTACTTTTTCTCTCACAAAATACCAAAATGGGATGTTGACAAATATTTTTGACTTTGATATAGTGAAACCGGTTTTTGAGATTACTACATAAAACATCACCCGGAGGAATTTGAAATGGCTCACATCGTTGCCGAACCTTGCATAAAATGCCGTTATACGGATTGCGTTACGGTTTGCCCCGTTGATTGCTTTCATGAAGATGCAGAAATGGTCGTGATCGACCCGGATGTCTGCATTGATTGTGGTGCCTGCATTCCCGAATGTCCCGTCCAGGCCATTTACGCTGAAAGTGATGTCCCGGAGAAATGGAAAAGTTACATTGAGCTCAACAAAACCAAATCTCCCAACTTACCGGTCATTACGGAAAAGAAAACACCTTTAGCGCCTCCCAAGACTTAATCAATTCTTTTAAAGGATGTTTTTGAAAGAATTTTATGGCGACTCCATCGAGTAGTTTCTACAAAACTATCCCAGAACTTCCTGATAAAATCACTTCCAAGAAAAAAAAGCCTAAGCTGCTCGCGGTCGTTGATGTCGACAACTGCACGGGCTGTCAAGCCTGCGTACCTTTTTGCCCGGTGGATTGCATTGAAGTTGCCCCTAAAGAAAAATTTAACATTCCCATCCCTCCGGTTCAAATCCGCTACAACGAATGCATCGGCTGCCAGATTTGCGCTCGCGTCTGCACTAAGCTCACCTGGGATGCCATTCGTATGGAACCTACCGAAAAAGTCGAGAAGTTATTCAATATCCAGATCACCGAAACGTTTCATGCATCCTCAAAATCTTGACGTCTCTTTCTTGAGCTATTGACGATTGTTCCTCTAAAAAATGTTTTCCCAAGATAACAATCGTCGAGATATTGACTACCTCATGTGTATTTAAAAAAAGGTCAATAAGGAAAACAACGATGTGGTTTTTCATGAATTCCTGTTATCTTCTCACCGCCCTCTCGTTTGGGATGCTCATTCTGAGTGGAGCGCAAGGATATTTTCCTTTCAAAATCCTCAATGCCAACCACGCAACATTCGCACTTCTGGCAACGATCATTTATCTTTTTACGGAAACGCTCGTCATGTTTTTCTTTGTGGGGATCGGAATGAGCATCAAGGAATACTCTCAAGAAAGAAAACTAGGGAATGAATTTACCCGCCAGTCCTTCGCTATCAAAATGAAGCTTTACCCGCCGCTTCTTCTCAATATGTCCCTGGTGAGCATTTTGTTCATTAGCGGTGGCGCGGTTGATACCGGACATCTGAAGGGCTGGATTCACGGCCTTTTCTACTGGGTGTGCCTCCTTCACTTCCTGTACACAATCAAGATCCAGCATGAATCTTTCAAGGCGACCACAGAGGCCGTGCTTAAAATGTCTAAAATAAATTCTTGTTGAAAAATATGTATTATTTGGCTAAAATCGCCCAAGCTACGGGACTCACAATCATCCTCTTGGGATATGTCAGTTCGCTTCCCGGCTTAATGAGCCGAAAAGTTTTAATGACGGGGATCATTGTTTTTTTCTTCGGTTGGATGATCCAAAAAATTTTGCTTAAAAATTAGAGAGCCCATGAAGACGATTCTTAAATTTGATACCGGTGCGGATGGTTTTATGAAGATGATTTACGTCTTGGCCTTGACGACGGTTGCCGTTTTGGCTCTTGGAATATACTTTTTATTCTTTGTATTTTAGGAATGTTATTTACAGGAAAGGTTCAATATGTCCCTAAGAAACTTTGTTAATAAGATCAAAATAAAATATGACATCCCTTCCGACTGGGATGTGGCGCTTATTTTTACGGTCTATTCCATGGCCGGCATGGGCGCGGCCTTTTCTCGTCGGTTACTTTTCGCTTTGACGGGCTTGGGGCACGCCCCCTTATGGCTTCAAATCGTTGTTTCCATCTGCGTTTTTATCCCCTTGTATCAACTTTCCACGCTTTTCTTTGGGACACTTCTAGGGCAGTTTTCCTTCTTTTGGAAAAGGCAGAAACAATTGGCGAAAGCCTTTAGGCGGGTAATTTTCAGAATGCCTGAACAAGCTTCTCTTAAAGAAACCACTTAAAATACATACAGCATCAAATAAATCAAAACCCCCGTCAAAGACACGTACATCCACGCGGGCCATAACCAGCGCGTGATCTTCACGTGCTTGTCGAACTTTCCCTGTAAAGCAAACCGAAGCGCCATCAAGCTAAAGGGCACAATGATCATGGCCAGAGGCGTGTGCGTTCCAAGGATAAAAAAATAAATGGCTCGTAAAACTCCCTGCTTTTGATAATGCGTCACTCCGTGAATCAAGACGTGATAAGTGACGTAGGAAACCAGAAAAAGCGCCGAGGCGCAAAGCGCGCACATCATCATGGTCTGATGGAGCCTCCTATTCCCGGATTTGATGGCCCTCCAACCTAAGAAAAGAAAAATGCCGGCAATGCCGTTCAAGGCGGCATTCACAGCCGGCAATACTGTAACGTCCATCGCATTATTCCCTTTCTCTTAAGAGAGCTGCAACATCCTTGAATAATTTCGGAAGTTCCTCAGCGCTCGTCCCTTCATAATACCCGCGAATCCGCAAGTGCCTATCCACGAGCGCAAATTTGCCGCTGTGGAAAATCGGTTCCTCGATTGTCCCCAGTTTGAAACTCTTGACGGCAACAGCCTGAATGGCTTCCCTTGTTCCGGTTAAAAAGTGCCAGCGGCGAGTATCGGCTTTCTTTTCTTTGGCGTATTGCGAAAGGGCTTGGGGCGTATCGTTCTCGGGATTGACGGAAAAGGAAACGAAGTCCACCCCATCAATCAAAAGATAAGACCGATACAATTGGGCCATGTTCTTGGTCATCAAAGGGCAAATTCCTGAGCAGGTGGTAAAAATGAAATTCGCGACCCACACTTTTCCTTCTAATGGAACTTGAGTGAAAGCTCGAGCGTTACTGTCGGTCAGCCCAAACGCCTCAACCTGTCCCAGGAATGGTAACGGCCTGACCTTGGCCTCTTCTTTTAAAAAATAAAAAAAGAATCCCAAAGAAAAGATACAGGCTGTTAACACAATTCCTATAATAAGATTTTTTTTAGGCATAAAGATTTAGAGGAGGGGGGCTAAAAGGACATGTCGATGACGATCAAAAGAAGTAATAGGGGTAAGTACACAACCGTTGCGCGCAGGAGTTTCCTGGCATCCAGGATAGAACGGCTTTTCTGCAAGGATTTGCCGGTCAACCACAGAATCATTCCTAGAAGCAATGCCCCAAAAAAATAAAACCATCCAGACATCCCAATGACAGTTGGTAACATAGAAACCGGAATCAAGAGTAAGGAGAATGCGTTGATCTGGGCGAAGGTCGCTTTGCCATCGGGTTTGACGACGGGAAGCATTTTGAATCCCCCCGATTTGTAATCCTCCTTGAACATCCAGGCAATGGCGTAAAAATGTGGATGCTGCCAAATAAATAAAATAAGAAAAAGGATCCAAGCGCCGGCGTTAAGCTCGCCGGTGGCGGCCGCCCATCCCCCCATCGGCGGAATGGCGCCGGGAATGGCCCCGATCGAGGTATTCAGCCAGCTCAATTTTTTCATGGGGGTATAGACCAGCACATAGAGAAAGGCCGTCAGAAGACTTAAAAAAGCGGTTAAAAGATTAACCTGGACGACTAAGATCAAAACTCCGATTAGGATCATAATCATTCCGTAACTCATCGCATTCGGGGGAGAAATGATTCCCGCGGGAATGGGTCTATTTCTTGTCCTCACCATTTTACAATCAGAATCTCTCTCGAGATAATGATTCAAAGCCGAGGCTCCGGCGCAAACACAGGCCGCGCCCAAAAGCGTATTTAAAAAAAGCGGCCACGATGAAATGCCTTCCCCCCCTAAAAAGAATCCCAGGGCGGTGGTCACCAGGATAAGGTTCAAGATACTGGGTTTTGACAATTCGATATAAGCGGATAGTACTGAGTTACTTTTCTTCATTTCAAATGGTTTCTATGAAACGTTTTATGGAAAGCGGCGATAAACGTAAAGATAGCACTACGCTCAATCCCAACAAGGCTGCCCCCATGGCCACATGCGAACTCGTAATAACGGGCGCTTTTTGCGTCATGACGCTAAGAATGCCTAAGATCACCTGCACCCAGATCAAATGACCCATCCAGAAAACCGTACTCTTCAAATTTTTCATGGGAGAATCCGATTGCACAATATAAAACGCCAGAAATCCAGTTAACCCTAAGATGGCCACGGCCCATAATCGATGCAAAAAATGGATGAGGACCTGCCCCAAGGTCACGGGATCCAAATTATTGTCAAACCGCCAGAGGTTGATTCTCTTAAGCATGGAGGTATCGAATTGGGGGAAGAAACTTCCTCCCATCCTTGGAAAATCAGGAATCGCCAGGCCTGAATGAGTGTGTCTCATGACAGCGCCAATGATAAGTTGTACATAGATGAAGCAAACCAGCAGTAAACTCAATTTTATCGCCAGGTTATTTTCGAGCTCAGCGTGTCCAATGCGTTTTGAGCGTTCCATCGACTGGCTATAAGCAATAATAATCGTCAAAATAAAAAATGTTTGAGCCAAGACCCCATGGGCAACTGAAACGGCTGTGGGTAAAAAGAACTTAACCGTGATGCCGCCGAGGATTCCTTGTAAGATAACCGCGCCCAGGGCCAGAAACCCTAAATTTTTTACCCAGCGGCGTCTCTCGGCTATCCCCAACCAAACGGCTAAAATCAACATAAAAAATCCCACGACCAAAGCCACCAGCCGATGGCCATGCTCATAAAAGACACCACCGACCATGGGAGGAAAAAGCATTCCGTAGGAAAGCGGCCAATCAGGGACGGCCAATCCAGAACCCGTACTGGTCACCATGCCTCCTACAAATACAAGAAAAAGCGTTGAGAAGCAGGTGAGTTTGGAAAACCTTCTCAACCAAATCCTATTGTGATTTGAGCTCAACTTAAAGAAAGCCATATTCGGAAGTCTTTGAAGGACGCTCTAGTTCCAAAAATCGTCACCAGAAGATTGGGATTGGGCGGCCGATTGGGTATCCAGCCATTGATCAAACTCTCTTTGGGTTTGGATGGTGAGATATCCCCTCATACGGTAATGGCCGAGTCCGCATAATTGAGCGCAGCTGATCTCGAAGTTCCCGGTTTTGATAGGCGTGAACCACGCCGGAATGCTCATCCCCGGGATCACGTCTTGCTTGACGCGCATAACATTCAAAGAAAAAGAATGAATGACGTCTTTTGAGGAAAGGTGAATAACGGCTTGCCGATTCATGGGTAAATATAATTGGTTGATGGTAATGATGTCGTCTTTTCCTGCCGCGTCACTGGGGTCGAGACCCAAAGGGTTCGACTGTTTATCGAAGAATTTCATATCACTCCGACCGAAGACGCCGTCTTTCCCGGGATAATGGATATTCCAAACGAATTGTTCCGCAACCACGCGGACAACGACTGGATCTTTGGCGGTTGGTAAAGCACTTACGTTTTTAGCCCAAAAAGGAACTGAAAAAGCCACCAACAGAACAATCTCGGCAATCGCTACACCCACTTCGATATACGTGGAATAATGGTTGGTGACTCCATGATAATTCGCTTTGGGATTTTTGAACCTGTTGAATTTCAAAAGGACAATCACAAAGAATATGCCCCACCCGATAAAAAGGATGAGCACCAAGACGTGCAGCAGGAAAATCATGAAATCAATTTCCCCGCCGTGAGCGGAAGCCAGCGGTGGAAGCCCTAGGATTTTTTGAATCACCTTAAATCTCCTTCTCTGGAGCGTTTCATAAGACCGATAAAAAACCATGCAAAACCAACCAAAACCCCTAAAAGAATAATCAAAAGAGTAAGAACACTAAACTTAAGAGCTGTCGTCTGGGGAGTCTTAGGGACGCCAAAACACACGCTACAGGCCTGGGCACTTTGAAGTGCCCCTGCTATTACGAGCATGACAAGTGTCATTGCGACCCGCCGGAGGCGGGGAAGCAATCTTTTAAAGGATGCTTCGTGCCGACTTTCCTTTAAAAATTTTAGAGGGAGTCGGTACGTACTGACTTCATCTAGATCTGATAGAAGAAAAGTCAGTACGCTCCCCTTTAGTCGCTCGCAATGACATTTTTTCATTTTACATTCTTCATTTTCTTAAGAAAATTATAACCATAAACCAAAAGCGCAATTGCCACCAGTAAGGCGCCAGCCCCGGCCCAAGCATAGCCGCGATTGCCTGTATCTCTCGAGTAATGAAACGCCCAAAAGCTGAATCCCGCGCTCAAAAAAATCGAAAGGATGATAAAAAGGATATGGAAATTTTTAAGAGACAAGTTTAGTTCCCATCAAAGGATCATAATGCCCCGACAATAATAACGCAATGAGCGCCAGAAGAAAAAATCCCGTCACAACCAAGATAGTATAAATGAATTTCTTCTCGGAAATAAGATGCATGAAATAACCGGCCACCAGCGTCGCCTTAAAAGTCGCGATAATCAAGGCAATCGTGATATTCCCGGCGAGACCAAAATGAAGTCTACTGATAAGAACAGTCACAACGGTCAAAAACGCCAGCGAGGCGAATACCATCATGTATCGGTTGACTTCTTTTCGAATATCCTGACTGTGCGAAACGCTCATCAGCTCTCTCCCGAGAGTCCCTTTCGTTGTCTCTCGAGGTTTAAGGGACGAACGTCCCGAGCGCTTATGGTTTATTCTTTGAGCGCGAGGGATTACCTCAAAAGGACTACTAAAACCTACAATAAATACAGAACCGGGAACAAGAATATCCAGACCAAATCGACAAAATGCCAATAAAGACCGGCGACTTCAATGCGGTTGGTAAAGCGCTCCGGCTGGTCCAACCACATTTTTCTTCCCGGTCCCCAAAAGTAACCGTTCACGATGATCCCCCCCAGCACGTGTATCCCATGAAGCCCCGTTAAAGTAAAATAAAGAGCCATATACGTACTATGGCTTGGCGGATAATGATGGTGGGACGAGCGGATTCCTAATTCAAAAAGGGCTAGAATAATTCCAAAGAAAACAATGAGCCCAAAGAAGAAGATCCCTATTCTTAAAGACCTTGCAAAATCTTTGAGGGCGATCTTTAACCAAGAGATCATTCCAATGATCAACATCACCCCTGTGATGACTTTAGGGAGCAAAGGCAATGAAGCCATTCCTGCCACGATATTAGAAAAAACCAGTTTGACTAATACCGGAAAATTCTCATGGTATTCTGTGGCGAATTTTGCTCCATATTCATAAGCCTTCACCATAAGGAATGTCAAAGCCAATAAAATGGTCAACCCTAAGTACATCCTAAACTTATTAAACTTCTCCATTTTGAGCGAAGCCCAGGCCATGACCATCGTGACACTGGAGGTAATAAGCACCAGGGTATTGAATGTTCCGATAGGAATGCTGAGAATGGTTGAACCTAATGGCCATTCGACAGCGCTTACTCGCAATAAAATATAGGCGGAAAAAAGTCCGCCGAAAAGCATGACTTCAGAAGCCAAGAATAGCCATATGGCGAGCTTAGCATTAAAAAGCCCGGTATCCTGCCTGGGTTGAACGGTAAAAGGAAGAACGTTTACCGAGGATGACATATTAACTCACCTTTTCTTGATATTGTGGAGTGAAATCTTTACTGGCCCCCGGGACGCTGTACTCGTAAGGCCCTCGGTAGACTTTGGGTTCAAAGGTAAAATTTCCATGTCCCGGCGGCGTGGGCGTTGCCCACTCCAAAGTGGTGGATTCCCAAGGATTATCATTCGCCCTCTCCCCTTTAAACAAGCTCCAGATGATATTGATGACAAAAGGAATCTGAAAAATCGCCATCGTCCAAGCGGCCTGAGTCATAAGAACATTCCAATGAAGGACCCCTTGAGCGAAAGTATACGTCGCTCCGCCGTCATATAAACGGCGGGAAACCCCCATCATCCCTTGAATCATCATGGGCATAAAAATAAGATTCATGCAGATCAAGGAAGGCCAAAAATGAATCTGCCCTAAAAGCTCGCTCATTTTTCGTCCGGTGATTTTAGGAAACCAGTAATAAATCCCCCCAAACAAAGCAAAAATCGTTCCCGGGGCAACAATATAGTGAAAGTGACCAATGACATAATAGGTATCATGCAAATGGATATCCGGGGCTGATAACCCCAAGGGCAGTCCCGTCAAGCCTCCGATCCCGAACATCGGTAAGAACGCCAAGGCAAAAAGCATCGGGGTATTAAAACGGATGGATCCTCCCCAAAGAGAAATAAAAAATGCGGTTAAGATGATGACGGAGGGGATTGAAATGATCATGGTCGTGGCTTGGAAAAAAGCGCTGATGGACGTTCCCATCCCGGTAATAAACATGTGATGAGCCCAGACGATGAAAGACAGAAAACCCAGAACATTAATGGAATACACCATGGATTTGTAGCCCCACAAAGGCTTACGGGTGTTATTCGCAATGATTTCACTGACGATCCCCATGGCCGGCAAGATAAGGACGTAGACTTCCGGGTGAGCCAGGAACCAGAACAGATGTTGCCAAAGAAGAACACTGCCCCCTCCGCTAATGTTCAAGGGTTGACCGCTGACCACCAAGCCGCTGGGCATAAAGAAACTGGTATGCGCCACGCGATCCATGAGCTGCATCACGCTGGCCGCTTCCAGAGGAGGAAACGCCAGTAAAAGTAAAAACGCGGTGACGAATTGAGCCCAGACAAAAAACGGCATTTTCATGAAGGTCATTCCCGGCGCGCGCATCTGAACAATGGTTGTAATGAAATTAACAGCCCCTAAGAGCGAAGAAGTAATGAGAAATATCATGCCGATAATCCACATGGTCTGCCCGGTGGTCGCGATAACGGCCAAAGGCGTGTAAGAGGTCCAGCCGGAACTGGCCGCCCCGCCGGGAACGAAGAAACTGACAAGCATAATCACTCCGCCAATAAAGTAGGCCCAATAGCTGGCTAAGTTGATCTTAGGCAATGCCATGTCCGGCGCGCCGATCATGAGCGGAATAAGAAAATTCCCGTAGGCGCCCACCGCCAATGGAACAATTCCCATAAAGACCATAATCGTCCCGTGCATGGCCCCCAGTTGATTGTAGAATTCCGGCAGCATAACGCCCCCCGGCATTCTACTCTCCCCAAACCACTTCCCGACAATGGGTAACGGCTGTTCCGGATAAGCCAGCTGCCAGCGCATGAGCATGACCAGACCGAAACCAAATAACAAAAAGAATAGCGCCGTAATCCCGTACCACAGACCGATCATCTTATGGTCCGTTGAGAAAATGTACTTCTTTAAAAAACTGACCTTATGGTCGTCGTGGTAATCTGGCTGGCTCATCCATTGAACTCTTTTTTTTGGAAGGGGTTATTGTTTCTTTATGATTTATTGGACGCTAAGGCTTCTTAAAAGTGAAATCAACCGTCTTTGTTTCCTCCGCTCCAACGGTGAGGGAAGCGGTTTGAGTTCCCAGCTTTTCGTGCCAAGCTTCGATTTCGTAGCTGCCGGCTTGCAGGTTGCAGATGGTAAATTTGCCGTTTTTCCCAGTGACGTTGAAAAAAGGATGAGACATAACAGCTACGTAAGCGCCCATCCAAGGGTGAGCATCACATTTAATAGGGAACATAAATTCTTCTTTATCGAAGACTTTTTCGACTTCCGTGCGGAATTTTGGCATGGCAATGTTGAATTCTGGATTCACCTTGCTCATGGCATGCACGTTGTGCATGGTGCCGTCGGGATTCAAGAACTTAACTTTTTGTCCAGCCCTCACACCCAAAACGTGGGGATTATACTGACACCCTTTTTGGTCAACGACCGTGGGTTCCATCGGCACCGGATAATCTTTTTTGGCAAGACCGCTTTTGACGTAAACAAAAACGTTGGCCATTGTATTGCCATCGCCCACAAGCAGGGTTTCAGGGTAAACGGCAGAAGTATGGTGGGCCACACAAATGGCATCAGCTCCCATCTGAATTTCCTTGAATTTGGGAACCGCTCCCTCATACTTGATGGTACCGGTGATCGTGGCCGCCTGAGTCTGGGTCGTCCAGGCAAGGGCAAAAAGAACAGCAGGATAAAACGCTTTTAGACTACGCATATGTGCATCCTTTCTTGATCTATGAATGGGTCAATTGTAATAAGCTACACCTAGTGATTTTTTTTGTCAAGGGACGTTTTGATTTGTTTCGTCTATTTCTTATCGTATTTGAGGGGTCGGAGAGTTTTCCGACCCCTCATCCTGAGGAGCGGAGCGACGAAGGATCTGCTCAATCCTTCACTCGTTGCACTCGTTCAGGATGACCCCTCGGGGAAGGTAGCCTAAAAATTTCCCGAGGGGTCATCGTATTTGACGCCGATGTGGTGCATGAAATCTTTGAATCTCTCGGGAATGGAAAATCCACGAAACTCACTGCCACAGCGGTAACAGACCACTATCGTCGGAACTTTCTTATATAAAAGCCAATCGAGACCGGCAAAAACAGGCAAACTCAAAGCAAAAGTGAACGGCGCAAGAACAATGCCCACCAGCATAATAAGGCATCCCAGCGCCTGATTAAAATCCTTCTGAGTATAAAACTGAGTGCATTCGCAAATAAAACAGGAATCAAAAATTCTCTCTATACTGGGGCCCTTCCCCCATGTCTTGGAACAATGCGGGCAGAGGATATCCTCATGGGCATAGACTTGAGCCGCATGATACTGCCGACATTGCTCGCAATTCCGGGTAATAGTCCCCATCACAGAGCGACCCCGTAGCGAATCAAATAGTATTTATACGTGATATCCCCTATCAATACAGCAATCAAGATCACATAAAGAATGCCGGTGGCGGATTGAGTGGATTTGACCAGGAGCGTTCCCCGGACAAAATACAAAGTCCCGATGGGCATGAGAGTGCCGAAGAACACGGCGATCCACAAAAAGAAGCCGTCTAAGTGTTGCATAAACTGCCATAAAAGAAGCCCTTGTCCGCCAGAAACCACCTGAGTGGTCAAAATAGCAAAAATGTCCCAGAGAAGACGCAATCCTAAAAAAAACCAAAAGACATTAACCGCGCGCATCAAATGCCCGAGGGGTAATCCGTGAATATTCAAATACCAATGTCCCAGATTCATCGCATAAATAGCGCTGCAGAAAATGATTCCCCCGAGCACGAGCGGTACCATTGTCGTTAGAGAAACCGGCTTCAGCAATATCAGAGACTGGACTAGACAAAGCACCCAAATCCCCAAAAGACAAGGAATTGTGATGATTCTGGGATCAACCGTTTCTTTCTTCCAATAATAACCACAAATCAAAAGAAAAAGAATTTCCCAGGCCAGAGCGATTGTCTTAAGTTGGGATGGACAATTGGCAAAGAAAATGGCCGCGACCGCCACCCCACCCACGAATGCCGGCAGCCCGACATGAAATCTATGAAAGTTATTCTTAAGGGGATCTTTCGAGTGAATCCAGAAACAGAGTGGATAAACAGCAGAAAACAAAAGCGCGGTCAAGAGAGAAATTTTCGAAATCATAAATCACAAGCTTTATTTTTGCGTTGGCGGTTCTGTTGCCTCTGTGGAAAGACGAGGCGTAGCCTGCTCGGAAGAAAGCGATAGAATGTAATTTCGGAGGGCCTTGATCTGCTTCATCTCATCGCCGTCCAAAAGATCATCGGGACCTGAAGAATCAAAGGTGGCCGGATCAAAATACGTCGGCATTTTCGTACCCGGCAAAAGCTTCTGGGGGTCCTTCATCCATTCAATGATCCAGCTGGGCTTTAAACGGCTGTGGGCGAGCGCCAAATCGGGCGCCCAACTGTCCGGCGAACCGCCGGGCAGTTGGGCGCCCACGATATGACAGGTCGCGCAGCCAAAATAATCTTTAGAAATAAGTTTTTCTGCCGCCTGTTTTTCTTCGGGTGTCATTTCGGTACCGGTGTTTTGCACAAACGGAAAATCCTGATCATCAAGGTAATTGAAATACTTGACGAGCGTATTCAAATGGACTTCGTCAAAATTGTAGGTTGGCATTCTCACCTTAAGCCACGGACGGATCGTCGTCGGTTGATGCAAAAAATCAAAAAGCCAGGCGGCCTGAACCTTTTGACCTTCTCCAACCAAATTCGGAGGGCTAAAACTTCCGACGAACGAATGGGCATCGCTTTGGGTTTTACCGCCGTACTTAACGAGCCATTCCTCAATAGCGGGCTGGATGGCTCCGCCTTCACCTTCAATAATATGGCAACCCTGGCAATTGAATTGACGAATGATTTTCTGACCTTCCGCCACGTAAAGATTCTTTGGCGTGCGGGCGGGCATTTTACTTAAAGCCGGCGGATCTTTCACCATTCCCAGAAGAACGGTAACAATCGCATCAACCTCTTCATCCGTAAAGTGGAAATTAGGCATCTTGAGCTTTTCCTCCGGCGCTTTGACTTTCCCTTGATCGAAAACGCGCGGACTTTTAAGTTTCTGGACGAACCACGCATCATTCGTATGATCAATATCGATAAAGCCAAAATCCAATTTCTCCGCCGGCTTGCTGCCCTCTTCGGTGAGTTCTGTCCCAATGGGCTTTTCATTTTCAAAGCCCTTGATATTATGGCAGGCAAAACAACCGTAATGCTGGATCAGTTTCTTTCCCGTGAATTGAAGTTTGTCCTCGAGTTTCATAGGCGCTGCCTGATCCTTGGCTTCCTGGACGGTCATGCTCTTCCTCAAAAAGTTTTCGGTGATTTTGGTCAGAATGCCTTCATCGACCGCCGGCAAATCGCCCTTCATAAAATTTTGATTTTGATAAGTGGAAAGATACACAGCGATGTCCGCCGCTTCTTGATCGGAAAGCCTTAAATTTGGCATCTTGGTGCCGGGATGATAACGATTGGGATCCTTGAGCCAACTGGTGAGCCAATTCAAAGAGGTTTTGGTCCCCAAGCCAATCAAATTGGGGCCCTGTTCTCTTTTTAGCTTGTCACGGGTAATCTTCTCTTGGGTTTTTTCCGGTTGAATAGTGTGACAAGCAAAGCAACCAATAGAGGAAACCAATTCTTCTCCGCGTTGAACATCGCCGTTAACGGTGGGTTGATCCATTTTATATTCTGTCGAGTTTTTAAAAAGGTAAGCCACCATCGCGTGGATTTCCTGCTCAACGCGCTTCTGGGATTCATGGTCACTGTTATTGGATTGATGAAAGAACTCCGGCATCCAAGTATTGTGGCGAAAAGATTGGGGAGATTCGATCCAACGATAAACCCATTCTTTGGGCGCTTTCGAGGCGAGATGTGTCAGATCAGGACCCGTCTTGGGCCAATCCTTGTATTTTTCCATCGTATGGCAGCCAAAGCAGCCGGCGCGCTCAATGAGGTTGAGTCCCAGATTCAATTTTTCAGCACCCTTGATGACGGTTTCCCCAGAATGGCATTTCAAGCATCCAGCCTCAATATATTGTTTATGATACATCGGTTGTTCCCAGAGGTGATACTCCCTCCAATGGTACTTCTTCTTCCAGTCTTCTTCCTGTTCTTTGGAAGAAGGCGTGTGGACCGCGGTAACAAAATCCGTCCCGCGCCCGCGCCCGCCATGACAGGTAGTGCAACCGAATTCCTCCATCGGATGTTTTGAATTATTGGCGACAAATAGTTCCAAGCGAGGGTGGGTCGTGAAAGGCTGCGGAGCATCTTTATAATCCGGATTATCAATACCTAAATGACAGGTGATACAACGATCGACCTTGGGAACCTGCATAAAATTGACGCTGTCGGTAAGATCTTTGAGAACAATCTGCTGGATATGGTCGTTGGGATTGGCGAGATCCAAAACCGGCAGATCGCGGATGGTATTCGCCACTTTACTTGCGACGGTCATTCTTTGGGGATCGATCTTCTTAAGTTTGCGCTCCAGGATGTCTCTTAGTTTGGTGAACTTCTTTTGTTCCTTTCCTAAATTCTCGAGATCCTCTTCAAAGGCCTGGATTTTATTTGTTTCTCGCGTAATCTCGGCGTTGGTATTTTCCAAATCCAACCGGTAACCGGCCATCTCTTTGTCCAGCTTATTAAGCTTATTTTTTAAAGCCGGGCCCCTTGGATCTCTTTTGCTGAGGGCGTCTTCATAGTCATAGCGAAGCACACCATATTCAGCCTTGGTAAACTGACTTTTCTGATTTAAAAGATCATACCGAGCGCGGATCTTGGCAACATTTTTTTCGATAGCCGCGATTTCCGCCGACTTGGCGACGACTTTCTTCTGGGCTTCCTCTTCTTTCTTCAAAAGGTCTTTGTATTCTTGTTTTTGATTAAGGTCCTTAACTTCCTCGGCGTATTGGCCTTTTGTCTTTTGCAATTCAAGGGCGCGGAATCTCTTTTGAAAATTTTTCCAATCGCGGGAATAATCGTGCGCGAACATCCCAATAAGCGAAATGAGTAAAATAATGGCCGCCAAGGCAAAAAGCGCGTTGAGCTTGTTGATATTGTAATGACGCTCTGGATCTCTTGGCACTTAAAAACCTCTAGATGTTAAAGAAGAATTCGGGGATTGCGATGATGTACTTAATATTGAACATCCAACGTAAATACATCTTGACGGGTAAACCAACGGCCATCAACAGAAGCACGATGAAGATGCTATAACGTAATGGTCCCAAATCCTTATATAAATTTTTGAACCAGGTCTTGGCTAAAATCAGAGGCGGGATCGTAAAATACGCGCCGAGTATAAGAAATCCGAATATCTCACGTAAAAAAATATTCTCCGGCAAACGACGTTGTAAAAGAATCATATAAGCCAATTCCGAAACATTGATATTATTTAAAACCGCGAGTTTGTGGACGTCCCAGAATTCAAAAGGTCCAAAAAAGTTCCAGTTGGGCCCGCGTAAAAAAGTTCCCACCAAAATGAGAAAAACCCAAAGAACCAGCCAGAAAAAAAGAAAAATGGACACGGCCATTTTTCTATCCTTATAGCTGTAGTATCCCTGTCCTGCCTTGTTGGTATCAAGATAAGGAATGGACATGATCCCAAGGATAATTACCGTCGGGAAAACAACCCCCGCGAGCCATGGATCGAAATAGACGAGCATTTCTTGGAGGCCCAAAAAATACCACGGGGCTTTCGAAGGGTTGGGAGAAACCGTCGGATTAGCCGGCTCTTCCAAAGGCGCTTTTAGAAAAATCGACCAGACAATAAGAAGCGCTGAACAAAAAAGTAAACAAATGAACTCCACATAGACCAAATCCGGCCAGACCAGGACTTTTTCCCCATCGGAAGCCTCGTTGGGTTTTTTCCCCTGGGCCAGGAGTTTATCATTCTCACTCGCTTGATGCATACTGAACCACAAAAAGAAAACCGTCAAAAAAATAAGTCCCACGATTGGGACGTTATCAGCTTTAGTGACAATCAAGCGGAAATTCCCATCCGTAAGCCCAAAGGCGAAGAAAGCTATCAGGGTAGCGAATAGAAGGATTCCTCCCTTTTTAGTCCACAAGAGGTAAATCTTTAATCGTTGATTGAGTCGAAAGAAAAAATCGTTGGGAGGAAAAATAAAGAAAAAAACCACCAGGATCATGGTAAACATGATCTGGGGAGCGGATATCACATTGATGAAATGTTTGATGGCGTTCATAAAATTGCCTTAAGTCGGTCCCGAAATCCCGCCGTCTTTTCTCACCCGCCAGAAATGAACGATCATAAAGATCATAATGACAAACGGCAGACCAATGCAATGGAGAACATAGAATCTCAACAAGGCCCCTTCTCCGACAAATCGTCCTCCCAGAAGCGCAAAACGGGCATCCGAACTGGAATGGATGAAATTCACGTCCCCAATACTTAGAAGCGCCGATCCCGGGCCTGAAGCTCCAAAGAAAGGTGTCGCCCCAGCCATGTTCGAACCAACCGTGATCGCCCAAATAGCCAGTTGGTCCCAAGGGAGAAGATAACCGGTGAAACTTAACAGCATCGTCAAGACTAACAACACGACCCCCACGACCCAGTTGAATTCGCGCGGCGGTTTATAGGACCCGGTCATAAAGACCCGAAACATATGCAGCCACACGGTAATCACCATCAAGTGCGCGCCCCAACGATGGATCTCGCGCATAATCCCTAAGGGCACCTGCTCGCCTAAATCCACGATGTCGCCGTAAGCGTATTCGACCGTCGGACGATAATAAAACATCAAGAGAATTCCCGTGACCGTGAGAACCAAAAAGATAAAGAATGACAGCCCGCCCATGCACCAGGTGTATTTGATTTTGACCGCATGCTTGGGCAGGCGCACGGGATGAAGATGAAGGAATACGCTATTTAAAACCACCATCATCCGCTGACGGCGGGTCGTCGGCACACCGGTGCGAAAAACCGATTTATAAAATTGGCTTCCCTGGATTGCCTCTAGAAAACTTTTCTTCTCTTTTTTTGGTTCCTCGGCCATATGCGTGATCTCCTAAATGAGCGCACACCCCGTCGTTTAACAAGCGGGTGTAAGTGCGAATTTACCCCAAAGCCGCGACGAAAAGGCGCGCACCGCCGTCCCTGAAGGGGAAGCGGCGTGGGGTCTTACACCGCAACAAACGACTCGGGGTCTTTCCACTCCCCTTTTTCCTGCTGATATTTTTGGGTCTTGTCCACGATGATTTCGCCGCTGTCGGCCAAATAAATCTTGAACCGCTCCAAGGGTCTTGGGGCCGGCCCTTCAAAATTGATTCCGGTTTTATAAAAACCGCTGCCATGGCAGGGACACTTGAATTTGTTGTCGACGGCAAGCCAATTGGGCGTGCAGCCTAAATGAGTACAGACCGTTGACAGCGCATAAATCTTTTCTTCATCGCGGACGATCCAGACGGCGAATTTATCTTTCCAGCGCTCTGAAACTTCCCCAATCGGATATTCATCGGCAAAACCGGCCCGGAAGGTTTGGGCCGGTTCAAAAAGAACATTGGGAAACATGAATCTTAGGATCATCGTGGCATAGCCGCCTATAATCGCCGTAAAAGCGGTCCATCCGATCACCGTCCATTTGATAAAAGTTCTTCGATCGATGGGTTCGCTGACCGTAGCTTTTAACTCCGCCGGTGTCGTGGGCACGGCGGGTGTAGCCGATTTGACCCTTAGAGACGGCACCGGCGGCACAATCGCAGGATTTAATGGTGGTGTATTCGACTGTGAATTGGGAATTGCGTTGGGAGGAATATTCATTTTAAGGCCTCCATCGCGGCCCGACGGACGTTCATATTCCGATCATGGGCCGCCAGTTGCTCAATCGCCGCTTTGATTTCCGGATCTTTTAAAGGAGCCGCCGCTTCAAGGACGACCAAAAGCACGTGGTCCTGTTCCTGGGCATCGACTTTTGGAAAATTCTTGAAGTAATTGCGGTTCAAAAGTTTTAAAAGAATTGATTTACCGGAAAAATCTTTGGCTTTTGCCAAGGCAATGGCCGCGTCCCACCTTACGTTTGGTTCCGAATCGTTGAGCGATTTTTTGATGAGCGCCAATGATCGCTCATCGCCAATATTGCCTAGCGCGATCACCGCCGCCAATCTTACCTTTGAATTGGAATGTTGCAAGAACGGCTCAATGGCGAAAACGGCCTTCGGACTTTTGAGTAGACCCAAACTGTAAATAAGCGAATAAAGATTTTCTTCTTTTTCGTTTCTTAAAACCGCCACGAGCGGTTCAACGAACCTCTGGTTTCCGGTGCGCCCCATCGCCAGAGCCAAATACTGACGGACACGGTCATCATCATACTGGGCATGATCGAAGGCCGCGATCATTTCCGTGGCGAATCGCTCTTCTGGCGGAATAAGTTTAGGATTCGTGAGGATCTTCGAAAGCTCGAAAGCGGCCTGCCAGCGCTTGGTGAGACCCCCGGTTTTCACGTCTTCCAAATAATCGAAGACGGTGTTTTGTTCAACCGTAAGAATCCGGATGGCCGCGAACAGCAGGACACTAAAAACCGCAATCAGAAACGGAACGACAAAAAAAGAATGAACGATGACTCCAAAGATGGACTTCCCTTCTTCTTGATCGTACTTCGCCTCTGGGTTATACGGAGTCATATTACAATCGCCCATTCTTTAGTCAAGAAAAAACCTATGGAATTTTTTCAGCCTGGTCCACTAAGACTGTCACTTGATTCTTAAAAACTTCCAAGAATCCTTGGGCGTGTGATTGAAAACGGAGGATTTGACCTGAAGTTTCTTTGAGCGTGATCGGGCCCGGAATCAATTTCGAAATCAAGGGCGCGTGGTTCGCCCAAACACCGAACGAACCCAATTCTCCGGGAATCGCTAGAGATACCACCGGCCCGGAATACACCAAATCCTGGGGAGAAAGAATATCAACTTGAAAAGGTTTGTCGCTCATATTAAAACGTGATTATGTTAATGGCAAACGGCAAAATCCACATTTGTTCATTTGGCATTAAATTCCAACTGCTTGGCTTTTTCCAGGACTTCTTCAATGGTCCCGACCATGTAAAAAGCCTGCTCCACAACGGAATCGTGCTTGCCCTCGAGGATTTCCTTAAACGATCGGATGGTATCCTCCAGGCGCACGAAGCGGCCTTCCTTGCCGGTGAATTGTTCCGCCACGTGAAACGGTTGTGACAAAAATTTTTGGATCTTCCGGGCCCGATCGACCGTCAGGCGATCTTCCGCCGACAATTCTTCCATCCCCAGAATCGCAATGATGTCTTTAAGCTCTTTGTATTTTTGCAACGTTTCCTGCACGCCGCGCGCAACGCCGTAGTGTTCCTCTCCTAAAATCTGTGGAGTGAGGATGGTGGAGGTTGAGGACAACGGATCGACGGCCGGATAAATCCCCAGCTCGGCGATCGGACGCGACAATTCCGTCGTGGCATCCAAGTGAGAAAAAGTCGCGGCCGGCGCGGGATCCGTATAATCATCGGCCGGAACGTAAATCGCCTGAATGGAGGTAATGGAACCCGTTTTGGTGGAGGTGATCCTTTCCTGCAATTCGCCCATGTCCGTTCCCAAGGTCGGCTGGTATCCGACGGCGGAAGGAATGCGCCCCAGAAGCACGGACACCTCCGAACCGGCCTGGGTAAAACGAAAAATATTGTCGATAAAAAACAAAACGTCCTGACGCATTTCATCGCGGAAAAATTCCGCGACGGTCAAAGCCGACAACGCCACGCGGCAGCGCGCGCCCGGGGGCTCGTTCATCTGACCGTAGACAAGTGAGGTTTTATCGATGACGCCCGCTTCCTTCATTTCCCGATAAAGCGCTGTCCCCTCGCGAGTCCTTTCTCCCACGCCGGCGAAAACCGAATAACCGCCGTGTTCTTTGGCAATGTTATTGATGAGTTCCTGGATGATGACGGTTTTGCCGACCCCCGCCCCGCCGAACAATCCGATCTTCCCACCCTTACGGTAAGGCGCCAAAAGATCAACGACCTTGATGCCCGTCACTAAAATATTAGCAGAGGTGTTCTGCTCGACAAAGGCCGGCGCAAGACGATGGATAGGAAGGCGTTTGTCGGCTTGAATGGGACCCGCTTCATCGATAGGATCTCCCAAAAGATTCATGACCCGTCCCAGCGTTCCCTGGCCCACAGGCATTGTCATGCCTTGAGCGGTATTGAGCACTTCCGCGCCTCGCACCAAACCTTCGGTGCTGTCCATCGCGATCGCGCGAACCACGTTGTCACCTAGATGCTGCGCCACTTCCAGCGTCAAATTCCACTCTTTCTTGCTGATGGAAGGGTTGGAAGTTTTAAGCGCCGTAAAAATCGGCGGCAGATGCCCTTCAGGGAAGGCAACGTCGATAACCGCCCCTAAGACTTGGGTAATTTTTCCGTTTTTTGTTTGTTCTGTTTTCACGCTCATGAAAAACCTCGTTTAAAAAAATTCATTTCAATGCTTCGGCGCTGGAAACAATTTCGATCAATTCCTTGGTAATGGCGGCCTGCCTCGCCCGATTGCGCAAAAGCGTATACAAATCGATAGATTCTCTGGCGTTCTTTGAGGCTTTCTCCATCGCCATCATCCTTGCCCCGTGCTCGCCGGCGGCATTTTCGAGCAAGGCAAAATAAATTTCAAAATACAAATAATTCGGCAAAATGACCTTGAGCAGTTCGTCTTGATCCGGTTCAAAGATGTAATCGGAGGAAGACGGTTTGGCTTCCTCTATAAGGCTTTCCGCTTCCATGGGAAGAACTTTCTGTAAAAACGGCGTTTGAGACAGCGGGTTATTGAAACGGTTAAACGCCAAATAAACCTCGTCGTATTCACCGGCCATGAAAGATCGGCTCAACTCTTCACCGATTTGCACCGCCTTTAAAAAATCGGGTTTAGCGCTGACGCCTTCATAATGTTTTTTGACGCGCCCGGAATTCTTAAAAAACATGAACCCCCGCTTGCCGCAAAAACTAAGATCGATGTGTTCAAAGAGATTCTGTTTGGACCTCATCCAGGCCGCGACTTTCCGGTTTAGATTATTATTAAAACCGCCGGCCAGACCTTTATCTGAGGTAATCACAACGGCCAGAACCTTTTTGACATTTTGGCGAGCCGTAAGAAGGGGATGCGAGGCCGATTCCACCGAAGCTGAAAGCCGCGCGATCAAACTTTTAAGTTTGCGTTCATAGAGCTTTGCTTGCGCCTGCGTGTGCTGGACCTGACGCAGCTTGCTTGCCGAAACAAGCTTCATCGTGCGCGTGATCTTCTCTATATTCGAGAGACTCTGGATTTTAGTTTTGTATTCTTTAAGGCTCGGCATTTTTAAATATCCTTTTAAAATCCACCAATAACTTGTCCAACTCTTCTTTGATCTTTTCGGTGATCGCCTTCTCTTTACTTAACAGGCGCAGGAAATCCGCATAGGTTGAATCTAAGGCTTGGTTTAATTTAGCCTCGAAATCTCCCACCTTCTTGACGGGGATATCATCCAAATACCCATTGGTTCCGGCATAAATGATGACGACTTGCTTGGCGACCGTCAAGGGCTCATGAACCCCTTGTTTAATCATCTGCATCAAACGCTGACCGCGATCGAGCTGACGACGGGTTGCCACATCCAAATCGCTGGCAAATTGCGCGAAGGCCGCGAGTTCCCGGTATTGGGCCAAATCCAGACGCAGGGTTCCGGCGGTCTTCTTCATCGCTTTGTTCTGCGCGTCGCCGCCGACGCGTGAAACCGAAATCCCGGGGTTGATGGCCGGACGCTGACCGGAATTAAAAAGATCCGTTTCCAAAAAGATTTGACCATCGGTGATGGAAATGACGTTGGTCGGGATATACGCGGAAACGTCGTTCGCCTGGGTTTCAATGATGGGTAACGCGGTCAAACTCCCTCCGCCTTTTTTGGCGCTCATCTTGGCCGCGCGCTCCAGCAAACGGCTGTGCAAATAAAAAATATCCCCGGGGAACGCCTCGCGTCCCGGCGGGCGGCGCAACAATAGAGAAAGCTGCCGATACGCCTGAGCCTGCTTGGTCAAATCGTCATAAATAATGAGCGCGTGCCTGCCGCTATCGCGATAATATTCCGCCATGGCGCAGCCCGAATAAGGCGCGATGAATTGCATCGGCGCCGGGTCGGAAGCCGTGGCGGCAATGATCGTCGTGTATTCCATCGCTCCGTACTTCTTAAGAGTTTCGTAAACTTGAACGACCGTTGAGCGTTTCTGACCGATAGCGACATAAAAACAATGAACATCTTCCCCCCGTTGATTGATGATGGTATCGATGGCTAGTGTTGTTTTACCGGTCTTGCGGTCGCCGATAATGAGCTCGCGCTGTCCTCGTCCAATGGGCGTTAAAGCATCAATGACCTTGATACCGGTTTGCAACGGCTCATGAACGTCCTGGCGATCAATAATGCCGGGGGCTTTAACTTCTATCTGGCGAAATTCTTTGGAATGGATCGGGGCATTCCCGTCAATGGCCACTCCCAAAGCATCAACGATGCGACCAACCAATGGTTCGCCAACCGGGACTGCGGCGATTTCTCCTGTGCGCTTGACCTCGTCGCCTTCCTTAACGTTTTTGTCCTCTCCGAAGACGGCGACCCCGACATTATCTTCCTCAAGATTCATAGCCATGCCGATAATGCCGCCGGAGAACGCCACGAGTTCTCCGGCCATGACGCGGGACAACCCGTGCACGCGAGCAATACCGTCGGTAACGCTTAAGACCGTGCCCACCTCATAGATCTCTGATTTGGTTTCGTAATCGGCTAATTGTTTTTTTAAAATCGCTGATATCTCAGAGGGCTTGATGTCAATCGGCATACATTCTCCTGTTAAGCTGATAGCACTTCTTGACCAAAACGGTTAAGCTGGGTTCTAATACTAAAATCATAAATCAAATCTTCCACCTGCACCTTAAAGCCGCCCAAAAGATCAGGATCAACTTCATTCCTGGGTTGAATGTTTTTCTGGAAGTGTTCTTTTAATTTACGACAAATAACCTCAATTTGATCCGGCCGCATGGGAACCACGCTCACAACCTTTGCTTTAAGAATTCCGCCATGCTCAGAATGAAACTTTATAAATTCATGACAAATGGATTGAAGGTATTTTAATTTCTTTCTTTCGGTCAGGAATCCCAAAAAAAGCATGGTTAAAGAATGGGCCTGGCGCTTAAAAAGCATTTTGAGAATTTCTCTTTGTTGTTCCATCGAAATAAAAGGAGTATGAAGAAATTCATTAAAATCCGAAGACAACGGAATGATTTTCTGCAGAACTTCAAGGTCGGCGTGGATGAGATCCACCTGCTTTCTTTCCTGGGCGAGGCTAAACAAAGCCTTGGCATAACGCTGGGCGACTTTACGATTTTCCATAAGCTTCCGGTTCAAAATCTTTGATCAATCGATCGACCAGTTTTTCATGTTTGGATTTGTCAAGATGTTCGTGGATCAATTTGCCGGCCAAATGAATCGCCAGATCCACGCCTTCTTTCTTCAGATCCGTTTGGACTTTTTTTTGCAGGGCCTCAATTTCAGAGGTGGCGTTGGTAAGCAGAATACTCGTCTCATCGCGGGCTTTCCGTTCGATGACCTGGGCCGCTTCCTGAGCCGCTTTGCGCGATCGCTCCACAATCATTTTAGCCTGCTCATCGGCGGCCACGACAATCTTGCGGCTGGTTTCCGTGACGCGGGCCAGCTCTTCGCGCGCTTTTCTCGCGTCTTCCAAAGACTTGCGAATATTCTCTTCCCTGGCCTCCAAGGCGGTAAGAATCGGTTTCCAGGCATATTTGTAGAGAACAATCAAAAGCAAAAAGAACGTGACCCACGTCAAAACCAGCATCTGGGCATCCGGGGTCAAGATCCCCGGTTGCTCGGCCTGCTGATGAGCGCTCGCGTCAACTTCCAGGCTTTGGGACAATGGTTCTTTCATAAAATTTTATATAACCGTTGCCGGTTATTATTTTAACGCCAAAAAGCAGATGACCGCGCAAAATAAAGCAACCCCTTCGATGAGGGCCGCCGCAATCAACATGGTCGTCTGGATTTTGTTCGAAGCTTCCGGCTGGCGCGCGATGCCCTGCATAGCGCCGTTACCCAAAAGACCGATCCCGATCCCAACGCCAATGGCAACCAACCCGGCACCAACCGATGCAAACGTCCCGGCAATTAACGCATTCATATGTTCGTCCTTTCTTTTATTGTTATTGACCTTTCCACTATTAGCGCCGTATCATGGAAGTCAATATTACCTTTTCTCTCCTCGAGACTGGAAAAAAACTTACGGCTTTAAGGAAGAAAAGGTTAATAATTTAAGGTGTGTTATTATATTCAGGCTTCTTAACTGTGTAAAGCATATTTAAGATTTCAACTCAAGGGCCACTGGGTCTCTGAGTCACTGAGTCTCTCTGGGTGACTTTTAATGCTCCGGATGATACATTTGCCCCATAAAGATGGCGGAAAGAAGCGTAAAGATGTAGGCCTGCAAAAATCCCACAAAGACTTCCAGCAGGAAAATAAATAAAGCTAGAATCATCATCGGCAGCGCCGCCAACCCCATGACAACGATAAGACCCAAGAGGGCAAAAATGGCGATATGTCCGGCCAGCATATTGGCGAACAAACGGATCATAAGGGCAAAGGTTTTAATAAAAATACCGACGAACTCAATGGGCCCCACAATCATCAAAATGGGCCACGGGACGCCCACTGGAAGGAAGGCCTTGATAAACCCTCGGGGCCCGTTTTTATAAATCCCACCCAGGATCATAAAACAAAACGTGATGAACGCCAAGGCGCCGGTTACGTTGATGTTGGAAGTCGGCGCTACAAAAAGAGGAATAAGACCCATGAGATTTGAGGTCAGAATAAAAAAGAAAAAGGTGCAAAACAAAGGCGTCATTTTACGACCGTCTTTCTCGCCCAAAAAATGAATGGCAATCTCGTCCCGGATAAAAATCACAAAAATCTCCAGAAGATTGGTAATGCCATGCGGGGCTTCTTCATGACTCTTGCGGTAGAGGCCGCAAAAAACAACCATCAAGAATATCGCGCTTAAAATCACCATCAAGCCATGCAGACTCAACGGCGCGGGAAGATGAATGGCGGGCAGAAACGGCACATGCCATTCCTGAGAATTGAGAACATGCTGCATGATATATTGATCGAGGTCAAAGGCTTTCATTTTTTCTTATTGTCTTCTTCGCCGCGGCGAACGAGTTTCCAGACTTCATAGCCGCAATAGAACAACCCCAGAAACATCCCCGTCAGCGTCCAGCCTCGCCCGCCTCCCCGCTGGTTATCAAGCCAATACCCCAACCAGGTAAAAACGACCATTCCCGCCAGCATATTGAGCCCCAGCGACAGGCCTTGAGAATATTTTGATGATCTGTCCCAAAAGTTTGAACGCCCCATAAACTCCCTAGCCCTTCATCAAACGGACAATACAAAAAATCGTCATCAGAAAACTTGCCAATAGGAGCAGTCCCGAAGGCATGAACATCCCCGTCGCTAAGAAACGTTTGATAAAAACCGCAACCAGAATGCCGTTGACAACGACCGTAAGCGCCCATCCGGCCCTCGGCGTCGTTCCGATCAAATAGACGCCCAAAAGAACCAGGGCCCCGGAAATCAACCCCATAATAAGAGAAACCTTGCTGCCGGCCTTAAAGCCCATCAACCCTCCGGCGGCAAGAAACAGCGCGTAGGCAATAAGAACGATCTTATCTGTCGACATATCTTTTCTCCCGTCATTTTTCCTCCCCACTTTGCTTTTATAAGCGGGGACGAGGTCCGCCTTTGCGGCCCTTCTGAATGCGTCAGTGAACTGATGAATTGACACTTCAGCGGCCCGCCAAAGGCGGGCCGCTGAAGTGTAACAACCCTGAGCAAGCGCCGGGCTTTAGCCCGGGGTGCGTCGAAGGGTTGACCTGACTTCCCAATTCAACCGGTACCGGTTGAATTGGACTGGGCGGTCCCAGAATGGGGCCGCCCAGCGACGATTCCACACAATCTGCCAGCGCGTTAATAAACCCTGGGTGGCATTCCAAGGCGCGGTTCATCCGAAAATCGATGATCCCAGCTTTTTCGGCCACCGCCCGATATTCGATATCAATTTCACAAAGCGTTTCGATATGATCCGTGACAAAGGAAATCGGCACGACTAAAAGTTTTCGAATCCCTCGTCGGGCGAGTGCCTGGATCGCGCTTTTTGTTGAAGGCTTCAGCCACCGCATAGGCCCCACCGCGCTTTGATAGGAAATGGCCCAGGTGCCCTTGCGGCCCAAACGATCTACGACTTTCGCCACCGTCTGAGAAATCTCGAAAGGATAAGGGTCCCCTTCCGTCAAAAAATATAAGGGCAATCCGTGCGCGCTAAATAAAAGATAAAAATCCTCCAGCGATTCGCCTGCCTTTAACTGTTCGCGGATTCGATCCACAAAAGCCTGAATATAGGAATCATCCAAATAATACGTTGATGACTTTAAAAATCTAAGCTCCGGATAAATCTTGGCGGCGGTTTTTTTGAGGTAATGGAGGTTGGATCCGGCCGTCGCCAGCGAATAATGCGGATAAAGGCTTAAAGGGAGAATATCTGTTTTCCCGGCAGCCTTGAGGACGCGGATGGTTTCTTGAGGCAAGGGTTCACTGTAGTTAAAAGAATAAATGACCTTGAGAGAGCGCCCTCTTTTTTGGAGTTCTTTTTGAAGCGCGGCGGTCTGCTGGCGGGTCGATCGGTGAATGGGACTGCCGCCGCCAATGAGGGCATAGCGTTTTTCGGCTTCCTGACCGCGCAGAGCCACGATGAGGCTGGCAAAAAGCGGCTGCAAGAGCGCATAAAAAGGAAACCGTAAAATGAGATCATCCATAAAGAGACGTTTCAAGAACGGCCGAACGTCAGCGATGGATTTGGGTCCCCCCATATTGAGAAGAACGACCATGACCTGTGAATCATTTACCTGCGGGTTTTGTTCATCCAATTTAAGATCCCGAATCCCCTCCATCTTCTCTTTGTCTTCGATTGTGGGTTTCTTAAAATTCATACGGTCTGCATTTTGTCCAGTTTCTGGTAAAAGGCGGACAATTTTTCTTCAATGATGGCCTCGACTCGCGGGACAGCCAATTGACGACGGCGAAGGTTTTCTTTGGCCACCTGTTCCAGATCATCGATGTGCGAGAGAAAAACGTTCTTGAGCTTCCCAGCCAAAGGATCGATGTTACGCGGCATAGAAATGTCGATGAGAACCAATGGTCGGTTATTTCTTAACACCATGACCTTCTCCACGATTTTTTGATCAAGGATGTAATGGGGGGCGCTGGCCGCGCAAACACAGACATCGACTTCGTTTAAGATTTCCTTAATTTCCAAGAAAGAAGCGGCAATACCTTGGCAAGTTTCGGCCAAGGCCTGGGCCGTTGTGCCGGTACGGTTCATCAGATAAATATTTTTAACACCCCGGTTCTTGATTTGATTAATGGTGAGTTCCCCCATCTTGCCCGCTCCAATAATGAGAATAGATTTTCCCTGAAGACTGCCTAACAACCGCTCGGCCTGGACAATGGCGGCCCAACTGACGGAAAGTCCGCCAAAGGCGATCTCGGTTTCGGTTTGCGCTTTCTTGGCCATGCGAATAGCAATGTTGGAAAGAATATTGAAGTGCTGATGGAACATCCCCCTAAGACGACCTCGCTCAACAGCGGTGCGAACCTGACCGATAATTTGTCTCTCCCCCAGAACCAGAGAATCCAATCCGACCGTCACTTTCAGAAGATGCCGCACAGCCTCTGCCTCTTCATGGACATAGAAATATTTCAAGCATTCCGGATGAAATTCTTCTTTTTTGATGTTAACGACGAGCTTGACCAGAGATTCCAAATAAACTTGCGGATTGATGCCGCGCAGATAAATTTCAGTCCGGTTACAGGTCGAAAGAATGAAACATTCCGCGATCGCTGGGTTGGATTTAACTTCACTCAAAAAAAGATCCTGCTGAATCGAATTTAAAAAGAATTTCTCTCTGACCTCGATGGGTGCGGTTTTGTGGTTGATCCCAATAACACTGATTTTCATTGCGGTAACTTCTCTAATTGAAAATTTATAAACTTTGATCACACAAATGCTTTTGATTCTAAAATGATTTACAGTATAACAAATCCATTCCCGAGAATCAAATACTGACTTCTGAATCTCCGTCGGTCATTTCCTCAGCCCCCCGCCACCGGCGGAATAAAGACAACGGAATCGTTCTCTTTGAGTTTCGTTGCCCAATCTTTGAACTCGTTGTTCACGGCCACTTTGAGAAACTCTAAAGAAAGCTTGAACTTGTGTTTCTTTTTGAGCTCCGCATACAAATCCCCCAGAGATTGGGCGGTAGTCTTAATAGTCTCCCGAGGCAATCCCCGCTCTTCCCGCAGCAATGCGAAATATTGAAGATGGATAGTTTTTTTCATTTTAAGAGTGAAGAAAAGCTTAATATTGCTTTTTTATATTCTTTCCGATCATTAATATTTTCCAAGACCTTTGGATCTTGCGGCTCGATCAATTCGACATTGGAATGGATCATGATTTTTCGCGGGCAATGAATGCCTTGTTTAAAGAATTTCCTGAGCTGTGTCTTTGCCTTGGCTTCATAAACCGCGCATAAAGGTTCTGGTAAACCGTCGCGGGAACCTCTGTAGGCCGTCGCGATTTTGCGGCGATTCCTTTTTTGAAGCAAGTATTCAATTGTTTCTCTTCTGACATACGGCAAGTCACAGGCTAAAACTAACCAATGGTTCTTGGGAAATTTCGCAAAGGCCGAGAGGATCCCTCCCAGCGGGCCAATGGATTGATACTCTTTAAGGTCATGGATCTGCGGAAATTCCTGATGCGCTCTTAGCTTGGACTGTTCTTGACGATTCGAAACAAAGACTTTGCCACAGAACGGCAGCAGGAGTCCATAAGCAAACTCCACCTGCGTTGTCCCGTGATATTGCAAAAGGGATTTGTCGCTCTTCATCCGGGTGCTTTTCCCGCCGGATAAAACTAAGCCGTACAATAATGGTTTTTCGTTCTTCTTTTTCAACATCTCGATGACCAGCGATACAATGGGACTCGGCTTCCTTTTTTAAAAACTCTCTTGCGGCCATCCAGCTCTACGAACCCATCGCTGGGCCCTAAAGCGGCGAAATCCCCGGAACCGCTGATCCTCAAAATTTTTGCCGTCCAATCACCTCTTAAGGTTTGAGAAATCTTAACCGGCACAAAATTTATTAAACGGCTTTGAAGAGTCAATACTTTCGTCAAAATCGCCGATTCGTTCACGCGCGGCAGCCCTCCCGCCTTTTTTAAAGCGGGCAAAACATACCGGTACAGACACACCAGCGTTGAAACCGGATTTCCCGGAAGCGCAAAAACAACTTTGCCTTTGCTGTTTTTGCCAAACCATAAAGGTTTGCCCGGCTTTTGGCTCACCTTGTGAAACAGTTCCCGAACGCCTAAATCCTTAAGAACGCCGGGAACAAAATCGTATTTTCCCATCGATGACCCGCCGCTAATGATGATAACGTCAAAATTTTTTAAAATCCTCTCAAAGATTCTCAACAAAAGTTTAACGTTATCTCTCGCCAGGAACATCCCGACGCCCTTAAAGCCGCACCCTTCTAGGGCCGCCCGGATGGCCCAAGAATTGGAGGCGCGGACCTGATAAGGAGAAATCTTTTTCCGGTTGATATCCACCAGCTCATTTCCCGTCGATAGGACCGCGATCTTTGGGCGGGTGCTCGCCTTCAGCGTTGCCTTGCCCACGGAAGCCGCCACCGCGACGCGCTGCGGCGAAAGCACACTGCCTTTTGTCAAAAGGGTTTCTCCCTCTTTCTGATCTGAGGCCCGGGGACGAACATACTGCCAGGGCCTCAGATCAAGGTGATTGTCAACAACCGCCTGTTTCCTATCGACCTTCAGCTGTTCAATGGGAATAACGCAATCGCAACCCACGGGTAAGACGGCGCCGGTCATAATCTCAATGCAAGACTTAAAATTGGAAAGTTTTAAAGGCGCGGTTCCAGCCGCTTGCGTTCCCCGAATAGAAAAATGTCTATTTCCTTTTTGGTAAGAAAAAAGTTTGATGGCGATCCCATCCACGACCGATTTATGAAAGGCCGGCAAATCCCGATCCGCTTTAATGTCTTCTCTCAAGACCGCCCCCAAGGCACCTTCCAGAGGTGTATCGACGGCATCAAAGGAACGGAAAGCTTGGAAAATAATTTTTTCAGCTTGTTTAACAGTGATCATCTTACCAAATTAATTTTCTTTTTACCATCGGCACGGTCACCAACAAAAACATCAACTCTAGCGCCACATAAACAATGAGCCCTGCCGCCACTCCCGACGTAAAACCATAGGAATGCAGACCGACGCTGAGAAGATTCACCCCGAACCAGGCCCACATCACAACGATGATCCCTAAGATACTGCCGACGGCAACTCCTAAGGGTCCGATCATACGCCCTACTTTAGCATGAAAAATAATGGCGCACCATAAAACAATCAGCATCGCCCCGTTTTCCTTGGGGTCCCATCCCCAAAAACGGCCCCAGGACTGATCCGCCCAAATGCCGCCTAAATTCGTCCCCAGAAACGTCATGGTCAAACCAAATCCCAAAACACCCAAAATATTTTTGTAAGTTGTATCCAATAACCGGCGTTCCTTGGGCCTCGCCAACCCCTGCAAAATATAAACGTGTCCTAAAATCCCCGCCGTACAAACACCCGCGTAGCCCGTGGTAATACTGACAACATGGGTCCCCAGCCAAAAGTTGGAATTAAGGACGGCCACCAGCATCCTGAAAGTGTCTCCCTCGGCGGCAAACTTGCCGGCGATCGTCAAAAACACAAATCCGCAAACGCTGGCGACGACGATCCCCAGCCATTGCCTATTGACCATCTCAACGATCATGCCGACCAGGCAGCCGATCAAGGCTACGAAGATAAAAGTCTCATAAAGATTGGTGACCGGCGGACGAGCCGAGAGAACGACGCGCATCCCAAGGGCAAGGGCATGAAGAAGGAATCCCGCGATCACCAAAAAAAATGCGAATCTCCTCAGACGACTCTTCCCCGAGGGCAAGGAAAAAAGAAAAACTAAAAAAGCCAAAGCATAAAAGAACTTGGCCCAAAGAAAAAAATTCAAACGATTGTAAAGAATTTCGAGATCGATCTTTTTTAAACTCCGGCGAATGATTTTCCCATGGGCGCGGGCTTTAACCGATTCGCGAAACGAGCGCGCCGCGAGATCAAATTCCAACTGTTTTCCTTTCCAATACGCGGCCGCCAAATTTCTCAAAGACATGATTTCCCGACGGCCAATCGCACTTTGAAACCCGGCATCGATGGCATCCCAGGGGCTCAACCATTCCTCTTTTTGCGAATCGTACGCCGGCACGATCCCCAAAGGGGAATTTTGATAATGCCTCGACCATTCGTATAGATTGTTGACCAGGCGCATCGTCTCTCGTTCTTCGCTGCTCCATTGATTGATGTTTTTGGTTTCCAAGGCTTTGGTGAATTGAGCGATAGAATCGGCACGAAGCGCGATATCAAGGAAGGAAAACTGCTCTTCGTCTTGGGGGAGTCCCAATTTTTCCTTGAGGAAAGTATTCTGCACTCCAAAGTCCGGATGCGGAAAAGCGAATTGGAAACTATGAGAAATGTCCGCGTACAAACGGATGTTACTGTCCAATCGAATGATTTCTTCTTCCAGGACTGTTCTGGATTTTTTGTCGATGGCATTGGCTTTGAAAGATAATTCGTGAAGTTTTTGATACCCCGGTTCCAACTGCGCAAAGCTGTACCGACGGCGCTCATCGGGTCCAATCCCTAAAGCCATCGGGATTTCCGGATTATTCACAAGGAAAACTTTGTCATCGATGGTGGCCTCCGGCGCAAATAAAAGTCGAGCCAGCCAACGGAGGGCCGGATGCCGGTCAAACGTTCTTTTGCCGGAAAGGCGCAAAAGCACGTTTTGGGCATAAGTATCCAACGGTTTAATGCGGCCGTCTTCCAGAATGGCGATTCTTTTAAAAGCTTCCAGGGAAGCAACTTCCTCAGACTTGATTTCTTTCTGCAACGGACAAATGGCCGGACTTTCGGCGTGAAGAGCATTCGTCCAAAAAATAATGAATAATAGAGAGAAAAAAAACTTTAATTTCATGTTCGTACTCTGTATTTATTCCGTGAGGAAAAGGCCATCATCAAAAAATGGGTAACCAGGCCGACAAAGGTCGTCAGGCTCGCGATATAGGGCAAGAGCCGCCCGGAGTTCTTGACGACCGCCAGCGTTGAGGATTCCCTGCCCTCTTTGTCCATGGAATACGACGCCTGGTAAAAAGTGAAATTCTTATACCGGAGCGGTTTGTTCATGGAAATCACCACGTCCCGAGAAAGTCCCGAGCTTTCCACAAGCACTTGACTCTTATAGCTTCTGGCGATTTCCGTGTTGGGGTGTTTCTCCATCACAAAGTCTTCCAATCTGACTTTAAGAGGGAGCGGATATCTTTTGTGCCTGAGGATAAAATGATAAATTCCCTCGCCAATGTTGAGTGGCGTGGCGCGGGTTTCGGCGCCGTACAACAAAAGCCGGGTCGCTTCGGAACCGGAGGCTTGCAAACTCACAATGATGCCGGGGACATTTTTTTCAGATTCTTGATTCAATTCTGTCGGACGCAAGGATTGAATTCCCGAAATATTAAGCTGGGATGATCCTGGGGATTCGGAAACGGTATAAGCTTCGGCATTGGGGTAATAAAAATCCACCTGGGCCATAAAACCAAATTCTGAAAAATCCAGGGACTGTCTCTCTCTTAAGTTGTCCGCGTCATAAGCCACGACGTGTTTTTTATCTCCCCCCTCTTGCCACACCGAAAGTTCCCAGTCTCTTATTGAGGACGAAACGTTCGATGCCTCGCCTTCGCGCAAGGTCAATTGAGATTCCTCAACACAGTGAAGCGTTACATAAGCGGAAATAAAATACGTCAGAAGCCCAAAATGGATGATGAGGATACCGATATGCGACCAGCGGTAGACAAAACGGCTGATCGCCACACACGTAAGGTTCACAAACAGCACCCACAAAATCAGCTGAGCGCCGGGAAAAGGAATAAAACCAAAAATAAGAAAGAAAAACGAATGGAAATATCGCTCTTGCGAATAATACAGTCCGCTGTCAATCTGGGCGACGGTCCCCCAGAAAACAAGGATGAACAACAGCGACAAACCGACGACCATGATTTTAAGGGAAGAAAGGGCTTTGAGGACGGGATGATCGGCAATTTCCCTGCGGGAAAAACTCATCATTTCACTTTCAGAGATTGACATAACGACCGGAACGCCCCGCGGTTTTTTTCAATTTCCGCAAGCGTTCCGGCCATTTTGACAAAAACGGTTCGGTCTTGAAGCTCAAGCGTGGCGGCCAAAAGACTTGGCGCCGAGGAATCCCTTTGCGGTTGCAAACCCGTTAAATCGACCACCGCAATTTTGAGCCCGTCCATGGAAGTCATCTGTTCCTGCTTGGCTAAAAATTGATTCAATTCTTCTTCGTTCATTTCCGGCCGATTGATCTGCTTCAACCAGCGATTGATGTTGGCGGAAATTCCGCCGGCCACCCCGCCCAGAGCGACGATCGAAACATCCAAACTGGTATCGTTCTTACTCTTGAACGAAGCTAAACGCAGGTTGCCTCCCGATTTTTGCGTCCATCCATCCGGCGTTTGCCAAGACAGCGGGGGCACCCCGCCATGGCGGGGTGCCCCCGCATCTTCATCATAAGACCGTTTTTGGGCCTGACGCTCGCAGGCGCAAATAGAAAAAATTCCAAAAAAGGAAAGAAAAAGAAAGACACGAAAAAATTGATAGGATTTATTCATTGATAACTTTAGCAGACCTGCCGCTAGACATGGAGGCAAAGGCGAATCAATCCAATAAATCGCTAAACTGATTTTTTGTAAGCCCTGCTTCTCTGATGATTGCCCTTAAGGTTCCTTTAGCTACTTCTTTATGGTCAGGAATGGTCAACGGTTTCCGTATGGGATGACGCAGGTGAACATGGCTACCATCTTGGTCGCGCACATAATACCCCATCTGTATCAAGGCTTTGATAACCTGTTTTCCAGAAACGGCGGGAAGACGACTCACAAATGAACCTCAACAAGCGTCTCTTTAACATCATCGGAATTGACTAAGGGCAGGCCATCCTCGGATAAAGAACGCAGATGCAAACGAATTGCTTCTTTGATATTCTTTTGCGCTTCTTTGAGAGACTTCCCCTGCGAAATGCACCCCGGCAAAGATGGACAGGTAGCGACCCAAATCCTGTCCTCATCCTTCTCAAATTTTACTTTGATTTCCATGTTCAATCACCTCCCCAAGAATTATACCACATCGAAATTGCTCCGGGTTCTAAGTTTCCTAGATCATTTGTCTTTCTCAATTCTCCTGTGTCACCCGGACCACTTCCGCCAGGCTGGTGATCCCTTTTTGAAATTTTTGAATACCATCGTCCCGCAAGGTCGTCATTCCCTTTTTAACCGCCATCTGAGCGATGTCATTGGCCGCGGCTTTCTCATCAATCATGCGCCCAAGTTCATCATCGGGGACCAGCATTTCAAAGATACCGATCCTCCCCTGATATCCGGTCTTGCGGCATTGGGAGCATCCTTTTTCCCTGAAAATTTTTTCGGACGGATCCAGATGAATTTTAAGTTTCTCAATCATTTCCGGCGCCAAGACATACAGTTCCTTGCAGGCAGGACACAGGACCCGGATCAAACGCTGGGCCACGACACACGTCAAGGCCGAAGAAACGAGGAAGGGCTCCACCCCCATATCAATCAGGCGCGCGGTGGCCGAAGCGGCATTATTGGTATGCAAGGTCGAGAAAACCAAATGCCCCGTCAATGCCGCGTGAATGGCGATCTCGGCCGTCTCGCGGTCGCGGATTTCCCCGATCATAATGATATCCGGATCCTGACGGACGATGGAACGTAAGCCCGTGGCAAAGGTCAAGCCCGCCTTGACGTTGACCTGCGACTGCCGAATCCTTTCCACTTCATATTCAATCGGATCCTCGAGCGTCATAATGTTTTTAGAAACTGTGTTGATCTGGTTCAAAACGCCGTACAACGTCGTGGTTTTCCCTGAGCCCGTGGGCCCGGTCACCAGAATAATCCCGTGCGGCCGGTGGATAAGCTGATCAAAGACTTTTAATATCTCGCTCGACATTCCCAGCTCTTCAAGTTGGATGAGAGACCGCGTCTTATCGAGAATGCGAATCACCAGATTTTCCCCGTGCATTGTGGGGAACGTCGAAATCCTCAAATCCACTTTTTTCGTTCCGGCCTGTCTGCCGGTCAGGGAGACTTGCATCTGCACCCGCCCGTCCTGAGGAAGACGTTTTTCGGCGATATCGAGATTCCCCATGATTTTGATGCGGGAAACCATCGCGGCGTCATACTCGCGCGGCAGGACAGGCATTTCCTGCAAAACACCGTCGATCCTAAAACGGCAGCCGACCTTGTCGGCCTGCGGTTCGATGTGGACGTCGCTCGCGCCCATTTCCACGGCCTTGGCGACCATTTGATCGACGAGACTCACCACCGGGGCAAGGCTGGCGATCTTCATCGTGTCGGGATCCGCCAACCCTTTCGGCCCAAGATCTTTGGTGTCGATGATTTGTGAAAAATCCATGACCGCCGGTCCCTTCAAATATTCTTCTTCAATCCGATTGCGGATCTGAGAAAGTAAAGCCAAAACCGGGCGAATGCGGACCTTCACGGTTTTTTGTACAAGCCCAAGATTCGTTTCATCCGCGGGGTTAGCCATCGCGACGTTCATCGAATTGGTTCCCTGAAATAACGGAATGCTCAAACATTTTCTGGCGATCTCCTGAGGAAGGATTTTAACGATCTCGTCCTCAAAGGAGTACTTTTCCAAATCCACGTAGGCGAGCCCCAACCCTTCGCTCAAGGCCTGCGCCACATCCTTTTCCGGCGCGTATCCTTGATCAATGATGAACGCCACAACCGGGCGGCCGTTGCTCTGTTCTTCCTTCAAGGCCGCTTCCCATTGCTTAAGAGTGATAAGTTTTTTGGTGGTTAAAATTTCTCCGTCTTTACGCATAAGATCATCTACCGGAAAATTTATATCAATTTTTTAAAATCTTCTATCGTTATTACGGCCTTCTTCATAATGCTGTGAAGAGTGCCTTTACGCAATTCCTTATGATTGGGAACTACAAGGGAAATGTTACGTTCAAGATGGTGCAGAAAAATGTGGCTGCCGCGTTGATGATCGACCACAAAACCGATGCGGTGAAACGCCTTGACAACCTGCTTGCCGGAAAAAATTTTGCTCATACAGCCACTTCAATTTCCTTGACCATGAGACCAGGTCTAGTTTTAATTTCATTGACTTTGACCAATCCTTCCAGATAGCAAAGGATCGCCTCCTTGGCATTCTTAACAGCGGCTTCAACGGTATCCCCTTGCGTAAAACACCCATCCAATGCCGGGACGCGCACATTATAGCCGCCTTCTTCAGCCTTCTCCAAAATAATATTGAAACGCATATTTATCACCTCCAGCGTAATTATACCACATTACCCACTCATGGACCTATTGACTACTTTTTCTCCTTGATTTCTCTCCATAACAGAGGATTGATGCCGCTTTTCCCTATCCGGCCGAATTTGATTTTCCCTTTTTTGGATTTGATTTTCAAGTTTGAGGTGGCGCTCACCGTTACGTCTTCGGCTTCGGAATCGGTAATCGAAACAAAGGCCCGGCCGTCCTGCAGAGTGACCTGCCCGGAGGCCAGATAAGCGCTTTGATTGTCATTGTCTTCTTCCAATAAAATGTTAAGGGACAGCCCATTGTCCACGATGATGTTGCCATCTTCATCCACCAGGCGGATTTCCACCTGTCCGGTCCCCACGACGGCGGTCGTATCTATGACCTGAATGAACGCGCCCTTGATGGTGATATCAGGCGAGGTCACCGCGAAGCCGTCCTGGGTTTTCACGCTGACCGCGAAAACCCCGGCCCGACTGGGCGTGACTGTAAAAAGTTTTTTTCCGCCCTCCGTTCCCACAAACGCGTAATCCAACGGCAAGTTGAGCGATTGGTCGCAGCTTAAGTCCATCGCTCCCGTGTAGCTGTCGACCGGCCCGCCGTCCTCATCAATGAGTTGAACCTCGAAACTCAAGGTTTCGCCCAGATAATAATAATTCCTTCCCACCGGCGGCGCACCCCATGTCGCCTTAAGACCCTTGGGCACGAATTTGATATCAGCGCTTACGCCCTGTTTTGAAGAGTCCGTCGAATCCGCGGCCTTAATCTTGATCGTTCCGAAACTTTTATAAGCCGCGTCGATCGTGGCTGTCCCGGCCGTGAACGACGTTCCCGTCACCGTCAAAGGAGCGAGAAAAAAGCCGGGAAGCTCAGCCGGCACGACCGGCACGGCGGTTAAATTCATATTCCCCTGGTAATTAGGGGTCAGCTGCCCGTGAATATTGACCGCTTTGAGGCTCAAAGGGAAGAATTGACTGACCGTCTGCGGGCTCTCGCCACTCACCATAAAAGCCGCCGGCAAAAACAGAATTTGCGGACTGGCTCCCACTTGTTTGGAATCATCCGCATCTTCCACTTTCACTTTGATGATCCCGGCATCCGGGTAGACTAGGTTCACCTCCTTATATCCTTTCACGAACCCCGAAGCGGTATCCGGGGAAAGCTTAAGCGTTCCGCCCAGGGGCAGGACGTACTCCGCCGAAAGCGCCAACGAACCATCGTAATATTCGTTGAGGCTGCCGTCCTCTTTGACGGCCGTGATTTTGACAACAAACGTCCCCCCGGCCAGCTGAGGGCTGGTCGCTTCCACTTTAAAAGAGATGATCTGGTTGAGGACTTCTTGTTGCTGAAACGCTTCCAGAAGCCCCCAGGAGGGATACTCGGAGATGCTAATGATGGGTTCTCCTGGCTGGCCGTCTTTATAATAGAAGATCGCGGATTGGATCCTCTTGGGGATCACCAGCTCAGTGATGTTTTGCCAGAGAAACTTATCAAGGGAAAATGTCCCCTTCCCCGAAGTGGTTTTAAGCTGCAGGGTGATATCGGCGACCGCGCTCTGCGCGTTATTATTGGAGTCCTGCAGTTGGACCACCATGACGCTGGAAGGCTCCTTAAGAAAGAGCTTCTGGGGAACCGTGGTGATTAAGAGATGCTCCATATGACTGATGGAAACGTCGTCCACGTAAACGTCAGTGGCGGAAGACTTGGAATAGGACCCTGCGAAGTTGATACTGCTCAAAGAATTCACCTTTGGGTCGATAAACTTCAGTTTGGTCTTGATGGGTTTAAAGAAAGGATCCGGCAAAAGGGCATCGTTGAAATAAACGTCATAGGTATGAGAAGAAAAATTCACTTTCATCACGACGTCATACCACCGCCCCACTGTATAGTCCAATCCGCTGTCGACCCAGGAGGCCCCGTCGGCAACCAGGAGATTGCCCTTGGGGTCAAGGCAGACGGCGCCCACACCGGTCGTTGGGACAGCCGGCGTATCCTCGGAATTGGCGGGACGTACGCGAAAGCGGATCCAGCCAGGGCTTCTCCCCCCGTAACTGCTGGGGCGCCCGATATGAACGGTGGATAAAGCTCCAATAAGTTTCAAAGATTTTCCAGAGCCGCTGAAAGTGAGGCCCGACTGGACAACGGCATTGGCCGCTACTCCCTGCGTCAGGCTCCAGGAATCGATTCCGTTTAAGGAAACGCCATTCTCACGGCCTTCAAAATCTTCCAGGTAGCTGTCGGTGAGGACGGCGGAAGCGGGTAACGTCGTAATTAACAAAAGAAAAAAAAATAAAGAACCAAGCAACAAAAATCTATCATGGGCCTTGGGTCGTGAGTCTTGGGATGGGCTGACTATTGTCATAATTTATTCGAGAGAGCGTGAATCATTTTACAAATTCTCCACAGGAACCTAAAGAAACTGACAAGAACTGTCTATACTCCTTTGCATGCCTTCTTCGAAAACCTTCGGCAATATTAGAAGGAATTGAAATGGTCGATCTTCTCATCTGCGATGTTAAGCCGTAAGATTCGCTTGGCGGAAAAGATTTCGTAATTTTATATATCTTTTCAACCAAGTCCATTCCAGTTTGCCAAATACGCAAATCTTTAAAATTTTCTATTCGTTCCATTTTATTCTCTCTTGATTCAAGACCCACGACTCAAGACCCACGACTATCTCAATCCCCCAATACCCTTCCCCCCTCAATTCGCCACCATAGAAGATTTCCAACGCCTGATTGCAAGCGTGCGTACCGCAGTGGACGCGCTTCATTGAAACAGCAGAAAGAAATTGCCTTGAGCACATCCTACAGCATTCAAATTAGTTGTTCTAGTAAGAGTTGAATTAGCCCCCACATTCCACGTCGCTCCCCCTGTCCCGACGATGTCTGTCAATGTCATATAATTAACACAATTTGTCCCGGATGAGTCTGACAACGTGGCGTTTGAACTGGCTGTCGCGGAAATCATAATAGCCACACTCCCCGAAGCCCCATTTGAGGTAAGCGACCCGATTGTTTGCGTCGTCCCTGCCGTCAGTTTAAGTCCATTCGCGAGATTACCATTATTGACCGCGAATATACCGCCAAACGTATTTGAACCGCCAACCGTGATATTGTCACCTGACCATGTAACGTTATTGTAAGCCGTCGCTCCCCCGCCAGTGAAGGTTTTGGCGGTAGTGGTGGTATTCGAAACCACAATCGTCGCGGTATTTGCCGTAAAGGTCAGATTGGTCGTGGTCAGGTTCCACACCGTCCCCGTCCCGTTGAGTGTCCATGTCCCGCTACCCATCGTCAGCGTGCGAGTGTTAGAAACACTGGAAACAAATGTAGGCAAGGTCACGCTAAAATTATTGGCATTGAATGTTCCGTTATTAAAAGTGATGCTGCTGCCGGAACTCGTTAAGGCGTCTTGTAACGTGAGCGTGCCGTTAATCATCGCTATCGTAATCGGATTTGTCCAAGTCAATCCTGCGCTGGTAAACGTGAACGACCCACGTCCTTCAAAAGTATAGACTGTCCCTCCACTATTGGTCATACCAGAGATCATCGTGACCGACCCATAACTTGTCGTGGCGGTAGTTTTCGCCCAGGCGGGAGTGTTGGTAGCCCCTGTCCAATTGATATTTTTACCTGCTCTAGGCATATCGAGTGTCGCGGTCTGCGAACCTGCCGTGAAAGAGCTGGCATCAAAGACAACATCGTCTTGCGACAACGGCACAGTAGCTCCGCTAGCCCCACCACTAGTTTCCGCCCATTCGCCCGTGCTCGACCAACTGCCTGTTCCGCCGACCCAATAGCGAGTCACCGCTGTGGTGAAGGTGATGCCAGAATTTCCTCCGCAGTTGCCAGAGCCTCCGGTGATGGCGGACAAGTCCCACGAACCAGCACCGGCTCCCGTGATATCCCTAAAGTCCGCGTTCGTCACGGTAACCGTCCCTGCCGTAATCGTCGCCGCCGTGCCAATCGCGCCTTGTTGCTGAACGAGCACTCGGTTAATGGCGCTGTTGCCGTTGACGGTAAACGTGCTGCTGACCGTGCCAGTACGAATGATGAAGGTATCCGTCTTGACCGCCGTGCCGGTTCTCGTAACGTTTGCAAACGTCCAACTCGTACCCGTCAATCCTGAAGCCCCAGAACCAGAAAAGACAATACTCGCCCCCTGCCAATTTTGTCCTGTATTCGCCTGGGCCGCAGCCCCGCTCAACGTAAAGGTCGCGGTGTTGGCAGTAATCGTTAGATTGCTGACCCCTCCGGTATCAATCGTGGCTGTGCCACCGGTAGTCAATGCCCACGCCGCCGCCCCCAGCGTTAAGGTGCGAGTGCCTGACCCGGTTATGCTCAGAGTCGTCGTCGTGATTGTCTTACCATTAGCGTTAAATGTCCCAGCAGTATGCGTGAAGCCGGCGGCAATTAGCGTGTCTTGCAGTAAATAACTTGAACTTGCTCCGTTGATCGTCATGTTGCCAAGCGTCTTGCCTCCAATCGTTATGGTTTGCTGGGTGGTAGAGGTGGACTTGAAGGTAATAGCGGAGGTGTTCGCGTTGACCAGCGTGTACGTCATGCCGGAGACGAGCGTGAGGGCGATATTCGACGCTCCTGCCGTGCCATCACCCAAATTTAAGGTCACAGCGTTATGAGTGAGCGTGCCGGTATAGCCCGTGCAATCGAGGGAGCGACCGACCGCGCCGGAATCAATCGTCACAGCGCCGGAGGCGCTGGTGAGCTGCACATCATCAGCCGCGGTCGGAGCGACCGAGCCACAGCTTGTCCAAGTTCCCGCCGCCGTCCAGTTGCCGCCTCCGGACGCGCCTACGCAGGTGTTCGCCCAGGCAGAGGAACACCAAAACAGAAGACCTAAAAGAATTAAAACAATTCGTTTCATGCTGATGCCACGCATCGCCATTTTGAGGTCACCGTGTTCCAGATAAACCCAACATCAAGCCTTACATTGACGACTGTAGTCGTCGGTAAAGCCACCGTGCCGCTGGCCTCAAAGGAAGCCCCCCACGTGATAGCTCTCGCGGTTCCATCATCGGTAATGTCAATGCGAAGCATGTCACCTTCTACTGGTGTTCCTGAAAGATTCGTCGTCATTGAGGAAATGGCTTGAGCGAGTCCGGTTATATGCGCGACATCGGTATTATCCGTGTTGATGGTTGGCGTGGCATGTTGCGTTACTGTGACAGCGCGTCTAGTAACGCGTTTGTTGGTCAGCGTATCGGTCGTAGCTTTACCAACAAGTGTATCTGTCGCCGCTGGGAGTGTCAGTGTCACGCTACCCGCGGCCGCCGTTGGTTGCAAGGCCGCGTAGCCTGAAGTTGAGCCTTCCAGTCGGATAACACCAAGCGTGGTTCCTGCCAGCCCCACATCCAGCAAGGCGCCCGGCGCCGTCGTCCCAATACCGACGCGGCCATTGGTCGCATCAATGGAAAGAGTGTTCGTGTTGAAGGAGGCTCCATTGACTCCACCAGAGAGGACAAAATTGGTGTCGTTGGCAACTGTCACCGCAGCCGCGTTCAAGGTCACTGTATCAGTGGAAGCATCTCCCAAGGTAGTGTTGCCGTTGACAGCAAGATTGCCGGAGACGGTGGTGTTGCCGGTAAAGGTCTGTGTGCCGGCGACCGTGAGATTACCCGAGGAATCGACTTTGAATTTACTGGAGCCGGCCACCTGCCAGTCGGCGAGATTACCCACGTAGCCGGAGGCCGCATTAACGGCAAGAACAGTCCCCGAGGAAGATCCGGCAAAAAATCCGGAAGTGGAACCGTCCCAAGCCCCCGAAGCTAAAGATACAAGTCCGACATTGGCCGAACCCTGGGGAGCGACCGGGATTCTCAAGGCGCTGGCCCCGGAGATGGTCGCCGAGGACGCGGCCGTTGGGAGGCCCGCGATATTCACGGTATCGGCGTTGGTGACCGTTAATGATGAGGCCGCTGAGATCGTGGGAGTGCCAAACACAGAAAATCTTTGGGTGGTGATGGCGCCGGTGATTGTGTCGGTGTGGGCGGCGATGGAAAAGTCTGACTTCTCCGCGGTCATGGCGGTATGCGCGCCCGGAGTCAGCGCCAAGGTCGGTATTCCGCCGGAGGTGGCTGGGCTGGTTAAATCCAACAACGCCGCTGGAGCCGTCGTCCCAATGCCGACGCTGCCGGCATCATCTATGCGCATCTTCTCGGTCAAGGTGCCCGCGACCATCTGATTGAAGCGAATTGAGGCGTCCTCGGAGGTGTTGGTTGCGTCTTCCCACACAACATCAATCCTGGCCGCCTCATTTGAGTTACCTCCATCATCTTCCAAATAATAGTCAGTAGCGACTCCTAAACCATTGGCTGCGGTGCCTGTGGTCAGACGCTCAAGGCGTAAATCGTTCGTGACGGTATTTGTACTGGAAGGATTCTGAGAGATGTGAATAAAATCAGATGGCGCCGTCGTCCCAATACCGACGCGGCCATTGGTCGCATCAATGGAAAGAGTGTTCGTGTTGAAGGAGGCTCCATTGACTCCACCAGAGAGGACAAAATTGGTGTCGTTGGCAACTGTCACCGCAGCCGCGTTCAAGGTCACTGTATCAGTGGAAGCATCTCCCAAGGTAGTGTTGCCGTTGACAGCAAGATTGCCGGAGACGGTGGTGTTGCCGGTAAAGGTCTGTGTGCCGGCGACCGTGAGATTACCCGAGGAATCGACTTTGAATTTACTGGAGCCGGCCACCTGCCAGTCGGCGAGATTACCCACGTAGCCGGAGGCCGCATTAACGGCAAGAACAGTCCCCGAGGAAGATCCGGCAAAAAATCCGGAAGTGGAACCGTCCCAAGCCCCCGAAGCTAAAGATACAAGTCCGACATTGGCCGAACCCTGGGGAGCGACCGGGATTCTCAAGGCGCTGGCCCCGGAGATGGTCGCCGAGGACGCGGCCGTTGGGAGGCCCGCGATATTCACGGTATCGGCGTTGGTGACCGTTAATGATGAGGCCGCTGAGATCGTGGGAGTGCCAAACACAGAAAATCTTTGGGTGGTGATGGCGCCGGTGATTGTGTCGGTGTGGGCGGCGATGGAAAAGTCTGACTTCTCCGCGGTCATGGCGGTATGCGCGCCCGGAGTCAGCGCCAAGGTCGGTATTCCGCCGGAGGTGGCTGGGCTGGTTAAATCCAACAACGCCGCTGGAGCCGTCGTCCCAATGCCGACGCTGCCGGAGTTAAGAATCGTCATCGCCTCGGTGGCGCCGTTACTACCAACCAAAAAGTGCATGTCCGCTCCGGTAGTCCCCACGCCGGAGGTCGTTTGCAGATTTAAATCCGAAGTTGTGGCAGTCCCGCCAATCACTAGAGGTGAAGTCATTGACGTCGTAAACGTCGGCGAGGTCCCAAACACAAGCGCTCCGCTACCCGTCTCATCCGAGACATTCGCGGCAATCCCCGAGGAATCCGTAAGACTCGTGACGACACCGGTGGTTGTGGCAACCCGCATGATGCCGGTGGAAAGACCGCCCAAGGCCTGTTCGGCCGTGAGGGTCGAGTTGGCGGTCTGGGTGATATAGGTAGCATCCACAGGAGCACTGCCGCCGCTACTACCAGTGATGGTCCCCGCGGCGGTCACATTACCACTTTTATCCACACTAAATTTGGAGGACCCGGCGGTCTGCAGGTCTATGAGATTCCCAGAAAATCCGGAAGGAGCATTGGCAGCGATCTGTGTGCCGCTGGAAGATCCCGCAAAGTAACCGCTCGTAGAACCGTCCCAGGCAGCGCCGCCCAGCGAAAGAACACCGTAATTCGCCGATGTCCCTCCGTTATAGACTTGAAAATAACTCGTACTCCCAACCAGCATGTCAAGAAGCTTATTCGCCGAGCCAGGGGCGGAAGTTTCAGTGGCAATCATCTTGAGCAGTGTATAGTTGCCGCTGGTTTTATTAATGGTTCCGGAAAGCTGGTAGGCAATTTCGGCCCCGGTCGAGGATTTAGTCACTGAGCTCGTCAAGCTGTAACCGCTCGCGGGGGAGATATCCATATTGGCAGAGCAGCTTGCGATATTATTCACATACAAACTCGCCCAGCACACGGAGGAGGAACCGAGGTTATACGAAGATGCCGCGGCAGGCAAAAGATGGGAACCGGTCGTCAGACCGTTGTCGGCATAAACGCGGCCGTCAGCCTCAAGGATTCCCGTAATATGAAGATCATCGTTGCTCGTGGCGTAAGTATTGGTTCCCGTGCCGTCGCCTATCTGGGTGTTGCCTCCTGTGCCGGGAACAAGCAAAAGATCCTCATTATCCGTGGTCGTAATGTCCACGGGAACGCCGTCGAACAAAAGCTGGCCGGCATAGGCACACGAAAATAATGCACCGATGAGGAAGAATAAGAATAGCCAGATGAATATTAATTTTTTGTTCATGAGTCCTCCTATTTCGTATCTCGTGAAGCGTCATTCGTAAAGCGCTTGCGAGATACGCTTGAAATACGCTTCACGAATCATTCCACACTAAACATAAACGCCGGTTCATTAACCGGGCATCAAACTTAAATGGCTTGTTTCTAAAATTGGTAAATCCCCCTTAAAACGCAGATGTTCCCTGGCCGACAATATTTCGATACCAACGATGTCCCCCCGGGGCCCATAATTGACGGCGACATCTTCGTTTAGGCGGTGGGTTGTAACCTTTGTCTTTTTTTCGGTCAGACGAACATAAACCGCGTCCACTTGCGGATCGTAAATGATTTTCATCGATTTATCCCTCCCTAAAAATAAAACACATAAACGGTAATGAGGACATACCGGCCTTCTTCCGCCTTCACCACCGGCACTACTTGTTTCATCTTATATCTTTTTCCTAACCAAACTCCATTAAATTGAAAATTATGACGGAAAGCCTCTCTGTCTTTTTTGGCGGGAAGCTTTTCTCCCAGCATAATTGCTTCGCTGACTTCCTCGCGATCGGCGCCGCGTTCGTCCATTTGCAACAATGCATGTTTTTAAAATACAATCTTCATTGCCTTTTTGCATCCTGCACCCTTCAACCTGTAACCTTCATTCCACACTAAACATAAACGCCGGTTCGGAGGTTGAGGTCTCTTCCGTATTTAAAAAACTTCCTTTAAGCGTAATCTGACCGTCGCTTATTAACGTGACCAAGCCTCCTTTTTTGATGTATAAAGCCTTAGCGGTTTTGTCCTGGGGGTTGATCTCACCGCTCACAAAATCCTGAACCCTCAAGGAAGCATTCCGGCCGCCCACCAACAAAGAAAGGGCCTTGAAGGTTTGGGAAATAACCACCGTCGAATCCTTTTTATCGACCACAACGCTCTCCGTGATAATAGGCTCGCCCTTGGGCAGCCAGTTGTTTTTATCTTCCCAGCTCACGTTGTCTCCGGCGCCGATCCAGGTTTTGTCTGCGGCGGCCATGGCGGCGACGGGAATAAAAAAAAGTATGAAACATAAGACAAACATTAACCGATGGATGATGGATGATGGACGATGGACGATACGTCCCTCGTCCCGCCCCAACCCGCCGTTCACGAAAGCCCGGGATGGACGAGGGAATCCCCGTTTGACACCTCCGTCAGTCCATGCTACTCTTGTGTTCCCATGAGAATCATTGACGAAACCCGAAGGGAATTTATCGCTAAAATCGTGGCCGATCTGGCCAAAACAATCTTTGCCGTCGGGTTGGCCAGCTCCTTCTTTAAAAAATTCCCCTTGTCGATGAAATAGGCTCTGTTTGGCGTATTTATTATTTTTCTGCTCGGCAGCATTTTTATTCGACCACGCAAAAAAGGAGACCAATGATGTTAATGCTATCCGCAGGGCTGCTTTTTCTGGCTCTTGTCCTAATCCTGATGTACATAGATCATATACGTGAAAAGAAACAAAAACATTCCCATTAACCAGTCCAACCTCCACGCTCCACATTCCGTTGAAAGCTGACGACTGATCCTCCTGCGTTCCACGTCTCTCGTTTCTCGTTCTTCGTCTCATGGTCTCACCAATACCGAGGCCCCGGTCATGCTCATTCTCTTGACCTCAAAAATCACGGGTCCCTCCAATTTCACTCTATCTTCGGCCGCATCGTCGTCATAATCGTAGCGGCCATCGGGTCCCAGGCTCAAAAGGTTCAGGCCCATTTCAAGACTCACGCGTGGTTTATCCGCGTACACCTGATTGCCCGGCGGATATTCAACGATATAAGAATCCAAGACCGCCGGAGCGAGCCCTTGGGACTTTGAAAATTTGAGCGACACCCGCCATTCCTCCCCGGAGGAAGGGCGGGCCAGAACTACCATGGTGTCTTCATTGTCAACGCCGTAAAAGTTCGTCAACAACAACGCCTTGATGTGAGCCGAATCCGGAATTTCAAAACGCATCCCTTCTTTTAAGGGAATGTTGCCGGTGCGCGACTGAGCGTTTCTCATGGCAATGAATTTCTGCGCCTCGCGGACGTTGCCGCTTTTGCTTTTGGCCGAAAGAGAAATTTCTATTCCCGAAATCCTGGGCATTTCCAAAGAAGACACGGAACCATTCGAACCCACTGCATTGTTCGCGTTGTCAAAATAACGAATCAGAAACCGCTCAATCTTGACCCCGAAAGGATTTTTGGATATTTCCCGAATACCTTGAGAGTCCTCAATCGCGACGGCACTTCGCGCCGCGTCATAAAAAAACGTGACCAGAAGATCAGGGTTTTTAGCCGGATCAGGATGATACGTGAGGCGTAACTTCGTCCCCAGCGGTAATTTCACCTGCAGGTATACCTGAGGCGGCGCGTCGCTAGCGCCCGGATCAATCAGGCGAATGGGAATCCCGGTGTATTCCTGACTTCCCGGCAAAAGCGCCTCGGCGATCGGAATCCCGGTCCCGGGTTTCATGCGTCTAGCAAGTTTGTAGATAAAGACCCCGGAGAAGACCTCGTGGCTGTCGTCGCTAAAAGGCATCACCATCGACAATTTCTGATCCAAGGCCTCAGTAATCTCAAGGCCATCGCGAATGCCCCAGCCGCTCATGCCTTCACTCAACTCCTCCATGACGCTTGAGAGCACATGCTGCAGGATCAATTGATCCTGGGTGACTTCCCAGCTTTCCACAGCGCTGTTTAAGCTAAAATACAAAGCGGCCGCGATCATCAGCGAAACCGAGATCGCAATCAATAATTCAATGAGCGTAAGCCCCTTGGTCAAACCCTTAAGAGGTAGCCCCACCCGCTGCCTGTCCCCGCTAAAGGTAACTGTCACCTCTTCTCTCACAATAAGAAACAAAGCCCTAGTGTGGTGCGTCTAACGCTTCTTGACATTTGGGTGTCATTGCGAGCGAGGCGAAGCAATCTCTTAAAGGATTGCTTCGTCGTCGCTGTAAAACGCTCCTCCTCGCGATGACACAATAACAAGAATTCAAATATAAATAGATTTATGACGCGCCACGCTAGTTGTTTTCGAGCCATAGATTGTCCTCAATCAAAGTCGCGAGCGAGGTCACCGGTTTTGTCAAGTTGTCGGCCAAATACACCTCCACGTTCACTTCCAACGGATCCGTATCCGGTTGAAAACGCGACAGCACCCGCCATTTCGCCTTGTTCATCTCCAAAGGCGGTTCGTCCAGTTTCGGGGTCCACTGGTCCCCCTTTTCTTTAAGCTGCGCTTTGGTCAGGCTTAAATTTTTTATTTTTTCCATATGGACTTCAACCAAATTGATGGCTGTCATCAAATCCCCCGAGTCGGCGGCGGAATAAAGCGCGTGCGAGAACAACTGCATCATCGGAACAAACAGGATCGCCAAAATCGCCAGGGTGATCATAACTTCAATATATGTAAAGCCTCGACGTCCCAAGCACGTTGGACGTCCGCTTCGCTTAAAACGCCCCATACTTGAGCTGAACGCTGCGTTTGACGTCGTGACTCTGTCCCATGGCAACAATCGTTGACTGACTGAGATCGTTATAGGCCTCATAGGTTCCTTCTCCCAAAGGCGTCGCAGAAATAATTTTCTTAAGTTCGGAAGAGCTCGCGCTTCCCGCCTGGGATTTAAGCGCGCTGACGGCCTGGGCGAGCCCTGCCTCCGCCAGGTACAACGCCTGGGCCCGGTAAAGCTCAATCTGGCCTGAAGACAAAACGTTGAAATACAACGATACCAGCGTTGCCCCCAAAAGAGAAACCGTGACCATCATAATGAGCACAATGAGAAGTATGGCTCCTGTGTTTGTCTGGAAGGAAATCATTTTCATACCCCTGATACTGGCTACCCAGCTTCCATTACCATTCCATCGGCTTTTCGCCCTTTCGGCTGCCCCACTTGCCGTCGAGAGGTTCTTTTAAGTCCACCAGCACCTTGGCTTTATCCACCAGATAAATCCAGCCGCCGTCTCCGTTTTGCTCCTCATCGATTTTTAAATCTTCCATCGTACTGTCGCCGGATTTCGCTGAAATCATCTCCGGCGGTATTTTTTCCAGATAATACTGCTCTACGCCCATATCATTGTAGGTTTTGGTCAAAAGATCGTTTAAAGACGTCGGATACTGGCCTTCCTTGGCGCGATAAAGAGAAATCCGCGTGCGCAAGGTATTGAGATTGGTCAAGGTCGCCGAGATTCTAGCCTCAGCGTCAAAACCAATGAAGTTAGGAACAATCGTAGCGGCTAGGATGGCGATAATCGAAATGACAATGAGCAGTTCCAGGAGAGTAAAGGCCTTTAATCTAGCAAACCATGGACTCAGGGACCCAATGACCCGAAATTTTTGTTTGATAGCTGGGTTGTTGGGTTGTTGGGTTGTTGGGTCGCCCATTTGAACTTATCTCCGTATGATCTTAATCAAGTTGAAGATCGGCAAAAGCACGGACAAGGAAATGAACGAGACAATGACGCCCATCACTAAAAGCATAACCGGTTCGAGAATACTTGTTAAGTTGCGGACCGTGAATTCCACTTCCGGCTCATAAAAATCGGCGATCTGATCGAACATTTCCCCCAGTTTTCCCGAACGCTCCCCTGTGTTAATGAGCTGTATGACCATGGGAGGGAACAGCCCCGAGGCCTCAAAGGGCTCCGTTAAACTCTGGCCGCCGGATACGGCCTCACGGACATTCGCAATGATGCGCTGCAAAACGGAATTTTCGATGGTACTTTCGATGACCGTCAAGGCTTCCAAGACCGGAACCCCGGACCTGGTCAGAGCCGCAATGGATCTGGAAAAGCGGCACACCAAAACTTTCAAGACGAGCGGTCCCGCCATCGGCAAGTTAAGCACCATCCCATCAATTTTGAATTTCCCTTCGGGGGTGCGGTAATACGAACGCAGCGTCATAGAAAGAAAGGTGAGGCCAAGTCCCAAAACCCACCAATAGGCGCGCAAAAAATCACTGACCGCCAGCAGCATCACCGTCGGCCATGGAAGTTTGGCTTCGGAGGCTTCAAAAATCGCCACAAACTTAGGCAAGACACCGATCATCACGAAATTGACGATTAGAAACGCGACGATCGCAAGGACGCAAGGATAAATCAAGGCCGCCCGCAAGCGGCTGCGCAAATCAATGTCCTGGGTACTCAGATCGGCCAGGCGCTTAAGAACTTTATCGAGCAGGCCAGCCGTTTCCCCCACGCGGATCATACTGATGTAAAGGTTGGAGAAAATCAAAGGATACCGTGACAGGGCCGCGGAAAAACTCGCCCCACTTTTAATGGAATCGATAAGCCCCACAACAACTTCCTTAAAACGGGGATTGCCGGTCTGCTGCCCGACATTTTCAAGGGTCTGGATAAGGGGCACGCCGGTGGAAATGAGCGTGGAGAGCTGGCGGGTAAAAACCAAAACTTCCTGATGGGAAATCCGCTGAAACCTTCGTTCAAAAGAAGCAATGAAACTATCAACTTCGGATTGAGAGGAAATGGCAACGGGACTTAAGGACAATCGTTCAATATACGCGGCCGCGTTCACCTCGCTGTCCGCCTCAATGACGCCGCGGATCGATTTTCCCCTCAAGTCTCTCGCCTTGTAAACGAACGTCGTCATTTTCTCCCATTTTTTTTAGCGGCCGCCTGCCCTTTAAGAACCGTTTCAATTCGGCGGTACACTCCCTTGGCCCGACCGGCAAAAGGAGAACCGGGATAATCAGAAATGAGCTGTTGACATATGTCCTTGGCGTGGCGGTATTCCCCCAGATTCCCGTAGTAAATCAACGCGGCGCGATATCCGGCCTCAGGAGCCTTGGGACCGTCCGGGAACTGGGTAAAAACGGATTCGTAAATACTCGCGGCCTGTCTTTTTCTTTCCCAGTCATCCTTTCTTCTGGATTCAAGCCCCTCTCCCGTTTCCAGATTCCGGGCTTTTTCCATCAGCATCATTTGGGCGCTCAGACTGCCGGTGGCCATCACATTAACGATGGCCTCTTCTTCATAGACGTTTTTTCTTTGAGCCCGCATTTCATCGCGGGAGCGCAGAATTTTGGGCGTTATGAAAACCGCCAGTTCCGTCTGCAGCTGATCCTTGCCGCGGTTGCTGAACAGTAGTCCCAAGATAGGAATTCTACCCAAGAACGGCATTCCGGAGCGGATGCTGCTGTCTTCTTGTTTGATCAAACCTCCGATGACGATCGTCTCGCCCTCCTTCACCCGCACCATCGTGTCGGCCTCGCGGGTCGTGATGCGCGGGCCGGCATCCAGAAGCGAGGTGACGGAGGAGACTTCCGGGTGGATCATCATCGTGATGTATCCGTCGGCGTTGATGGACGGCGTTACGCGCAGCGTCGTCCCCACGTCAATGAACTTGGTGGTTTCGGTGGTTCCGGTCGTAGTTTGGGTTCGTTCTTTGTAAGGGACTTTTTCGCCGATGATGATGCGGGCCTCGCGGTTATTTAAAACCGCGATCGAAGGGGAGGCCAAAAGATTAGCTTTGCGGTCCTGCACCAGAGCATCAATCGTCGCCGTCATCGTGAAATCCTTGAGGGTCAGCGTATCGACTTTGAACTGGCCGCCGGAAAGACTTGAAGACGGCCCCCCAAACTTCGCGGTCCCGGTTAGACGTTCCTTGGCTAAAGAGTCACGAGTAAACAAACCTCCGCCCGGATTGTAATCCGCATTCCAGGTCACCCCCATATTCTCAAGATCCTGGGAGGTGATATCCACGATCTTGACCTCGATCAAAACCTGTTGAGGGGCCTGATCCACCGTTTTCAAAAGAACCTTGAGCTTTTCAATGTTGGCGGGATAATCGGTCACCAGGATCATATTGGAGAGTTCATCCACTTTCATATCACCTTTGGAGGAAAGGACCTTGCGTAAAAAATTCTGCGCCTCCGCCGCCTTGATGTAATTCATTAAGATGGGTTCACTGACCAATTGCGCGGTGTCGGAGGCGCCGGCGATGACATAAAGGATGTTGCCTTTACGGGAATAACTGTAGCCGTTGGCCGACAAGATGACATCGAGCGCATCTTCAACCGTCACGTCTTTAAGCGAAACGGTCACCTTGCCTTTAAGATCCGGAGCCGTCACCAGATTCAGCCCGTACGTGTGACTTAAGGAGCGCAGAATATTCACGATATCGGCTTCTTTGTAGTCGAGCGAAACTTTTTCTTTCAAAGGATCTTTGTTGGGCTCAACCTTTGGCTCAACGGCCGAGGATCCAAGATCTTTTATCGGCGCACCAAATTGGTGCGGGGCGGATTTTTCATCTGTATTGGAAGCTTCCTGCGCCGAGGAAGGAAGGCTCAAAAGAAAAACTATGAGCGCCCCAGGGATCAAACGCGAGGCAAGACTGACAATTTTTAAAACGGATTGTTGAGATTGGTTCATAAGAATTTTCATCGCTCCATGTTAACTCTAAAACTTTCTTTTCCGTCGTTTAAGATAACCGCATCCGGCAAAATCTTCTCCACTGTGTTCCCGTTGAGTTCGTCCCCTTCTTTCACCACCGCATCATTGATGATGGCACTTGAATTGGGTCCGGAAGCGCTGAAGGTGATTCCTTCCAGTTTGACGCCGCGCTTTTTCCATCCTACTGTTTCCGCTTTCTTCATAATCGGCGCCAGGGGATTATGGTTGACGCTGAGCTTAGTTCCCATGTCCGCCGAGCACACGGTTGACAGAGGGGTATTGCTGTTGGGATCTGAGGACATCAATGCGCTCAACTTTAAAACGGTTGCCGTTATTCCACTGGGATCGGCCTTGCTTGGCGTCACTTCAATGTCCTCCACTTTCACAAAGGGAGAAATCCCTTCGACCCTTTGAAGATAGTTGAGCATATCTTCGTAGTTCGATTCAAATTTCATCTCGATGAGAAGCGCTAAGAATCCGGTCTTATCCGTCTCCTCACTCTGCTTCACGGACTGAAAATCGATGCTCAAACCTTGGGCGCACTTAATGAGTTCCGTCAAAAACAGCGACAACTGAGATTCTCTCAAGAGCTTGCTTTCGATATCCTGCATCTTGAATTTAATTTCGCCGATTTTTTCTTTGGTCCTTTTAAGCTCAGCTTGAGCGTTCGCGAGATCCGGGTACTGGGCCGCGATCGCCTGCCATTGTTTCTTAAACGTCTGTTCCTGGCGTTTCAAATCCAAGGCCGTTTGAAATTTGGGTTTAAGAAACATCAAGTAGTACAAGCACCCTATCACTACAACGGCTAAAACTAACCAGACTTTTTTTTCTTTTTTTTCTAATAAAGCTAATGAAGTAGATAAAAGGTTTTTTAGAAAAACACTCAACTCTTTTTTCGCAAAAGGTTCGAAAGCCATTTCGTTAATTCCAGACCGGTTCGGTCATAATCGTAAAATTATGCACTGCCTGCGAATCCAGCACCTGCTTTTCGCTGGAGGTGAACCGACTGTTCTTGAAATACTTTGAACCGTTCAGCTGGTTCATGAATGTGGTGATGAGCTCCGGCTCAAAAGTCGTTCCGCTGATCGTGACTTCGGTTTCGGTGAGCGCGAATTTCTTCATCCACAGATTCTCGGGTAATAAAGTCACCATGAAGGCCATGAGAGTGGAGTATTTTTTCCCTCGGGCGGAAGTCGACAATAAGAGATCCAGCCGCTGCTGTTTCATATCTTTCTCTTTGGTTAATTCACTTTTCTGTTTTTCAAGATCGAGCGCCGTGCTTTGCATTTGTTTGAGTTTGAGCTTCGCATCCGCCAACTGATCCTTGGATTCAACGACGCGCTCTTTGAGCCTGATCCCCACCACCAATCGTTGAACACTGTAAAAAAAGAGCGGCGCCGTTAAAGCAAAGATGACTATAACAGTGGGCTCCCGCCATCTCAACGACCACTTGAAACCATGCTTCTGATGATCCTTGGGGATCAGATTAATCTGTTTGGTCTTCACCATTCGACAAACCTGCCTGCCGTCCCCACCAAACTCGAGAAACGATGGGCGTGCTGTTGCAAAAAAGGGCTGAGGTCCTGCCGCAGATACAGCTGAGCCATGTTGAACGGGTCCAAGACATCGACCGGGACCTCGAGACGATCGTGCAAAAATTGGTCGATGTTCTTAAGCCCGGCCGTTCCACCAGTCAGGATCAGCCGGTCGAAACGGTTGAGCGGTGATTTCATCTGCTGGGCCGCGAAAGTTTTGAACGCGTGTTCAATGTCCACCAGAAGATTCTCCAACTGACTGGAGAGATTGAGCGTTCCTTCTTTCTTGAGCGCCTCAGCCTTGAGCCAGTCCACCTGCCGGGAAGAGGCAACGCCTTCCGTCAAGGCATTGCCGGAAAAGTTCAAAGGCCTGATGAACTGAATTTCCCACCCCCGCACGATGGAGATGGACGATTCACTCGCGCCTAGATGTAAAAAAACCACGGTTTCCTGAAACGGAATTTTATCGCCCCATAAAAGCGCCGAATAGATGGCATACGGTTCCGGGGAAATCGCAACCAACTTGAGCGACATCTCAGCGAAGATCTTGATCCTCTCGAGGACGAGATCCCTGGCCGCGATAAAGGCCAAAACCCTCAATTCGCGGCCGGCCGGCACGTCGAGCGCGCTTATGGAATAATCAAACGTGATGTTGGCAAAATTGAATCCGGCCGGCAAATTCTGTTTGAGCTTCCAGACGACCGCCTGTTCAATCTCTACCTCCGGCATTGAGGGAATTACGAAACTCAAAGTTTGAATTTTGCTCAGCGGCAGCGAGGTCACGGCCTCTCCTTTGAGTTGGTGTTCCCGGAGCACCTTCTGTAAAAGAGTCCGCATCTCCTGAACGCCCTTGGTCTCCTGTCCCAGCGGCACACAGGCGATCTTGGCGATTTCAATGCCGCGCGAAGTTTTTGCGAACTGTAAAAGTTTAATCGAATGGGAAGAGAACTCGACCGCCGCCGGATAATACTCGGCCTTTTTGCCTTCCAGCAATTCGCCTTGGAGACTTACGCCCGTCGGCGAAGGAAACATCTGAGAAAAGATATGCGATATCTTTTTGCGATGCGCAGATCCAGTTTTAAAAATTTCTTTAACCAGATTGTCTGAACTCTGCAACATTATTTCTCCCTTTTAAAAGAACCCCTTCTAACTCTTCGCTCAAGTTGAAATAATCCTGCGCCCCCTTGGAATCCGGAGCATAAAAAACAATCGGCAACTGGTAACTCGGCGCCTCAACCAGCTTGGCCGTATAACGGATGGGCGTCTTCAGCATCAAGTCAGTAAAATACTCGTTAAGTTCCTTGAAAATATCCCGGTTGGCTTTAATCCGATGATCATAAAGAGTGGCAACAATCCCCAGAATCTTTAATTCGGAATTCAATCGCTCCTTGACCAGATCGATGGTGATAAATAATTCCTTCATTCCCTCCAGGGAAAAATAATGGGGCTGGATGGGGATCAAGACGTGCGTGGCGGCCGCCAGGCCGTTGAGCGTGATCAGATTGAGCGTGGGTGAGGTATCAATCAGCACATAATCGTAATGCTGCGTTAAGGCGAGTTTATTGAGGTTGATTTTGAGAATACTTTCGCGGGCGACCAAGTTGGCCAGTTGCAACTGAGCCCCTGAAAGTAAATGATTCGCGGGAGCAACGGATAGACCTTTGACTTTTGTGGAAACAATGACCTGATCCAGTTCAACGCTGTTAATCAAAACGTCATAAATGGATCGCTCCAAATGGTCGACATCAAGGCCAAGTCCTAAAGACGCATGGGCTTGGGTATCCAAATCAATAATAAGAACGCGCTTTCCCCTTTTGGCCCAGAATGCCGCTAGATTGATGACCGTGGTCGTTTTGCCGCAGCCGCCCTTTTGATTGCACACCACAATCACTCGTCTTGAATCCTGCGCGGGGGAAGCAAAAGACAACGAGGATTCAAAGTCACGGGGACTTTCTTTATCTTTCATCCTTTGAAGAATTTTTCTGGCGTTTTTAAACATTGGGATGTTTATTATATAATTTTATTGTTATTGTAGTCATTCTAGGGAATTAATCTGGGAGTGGCAAGGAATATTTAAGAAATTTTCAACCTTTTACAGCGAAAGAACTAAGCGGAATTTCTCTTAATACACAGCCTTTTTCTTAAAAAAGGGCGCCCCGCGGGAGTGGATACGGAGCTACTGGGTGTTAACGTCTGAATAGATGAGTTGAACGGTCCCGTTTTTGTTTTTTCGGTAAAGACTTTTTTGTTTGGTGGTGATTTCGAGCTTTTGACCCGTAGAAGTAGTCATGTTTTCTTTGAGGGTTTCAATGGTCATGGCTCTGGGGCCATCCAATTTCATATCATCAATCATAAAATCGTAGGTATGCTCCGTCATGTCCATTCCGGCCCTCTGCAGCATTTGCAGATAGTCGTCCCGGCTCATTTCGTTTTTTTCACCGTTTTTGAAAACAGCAAAAGTCGCGTGATCCGAAATGAGATGACGCAAACCATTGTCATCTTTATTTTGGAAAGTCGCCTCTAATTTTGCCACGAAATCCTCCACTTCGTTACGATGAATGACAATCAGCGGCTCCTGGCGTTTAGGCGGCGTTTCAAACTTCTTAAAATCAAACGGCTTTTCGGTAATGCTGTCGATTTCATCTCTCCAAAATGTGACCGGGACCCTCACGCCAATGTCAATCTTGATAAATGTGTCCGTCTGCTCGGTAATTTTGCCTTCCCAGGTTTTCCCTGATTTCAATTTCAGGATATCAGCGGAGGCAATCTGCGGCAGGCACAATAAAAAACATAAGAGCAAAGTGTTTTTTTTCATTCTTAAGATTCCTCATGTCATTTGTTGACGTTTGTACAATTAATGTTAAAAAATCGAGAAAGCAAACGTCGAGATACTGGCTACCTCTGTTAATATTAATAATTTAAAAAAAGTTAGTAACATCAGTATATCCAAAGGTACAGGCGCCATCAACATCAATGTGAACATTCATAGCCGGCGGCCCTTCGGGCATTGCCCACACAATCGTTGAACGATAAACCGTTGAGATAATTTCCTAGCAGATGAAGAGCGTTTTCTTTCGATAATTCCCGTTCAATGGATTCTTTAACCACAACGTAATCGTTGTCATACTGCGGAATACCTCTTGGCCAGACCACGCAACGGCTTTTCAAGGGCGAGGAACTTGGAAGAAATCTAGCAGTGATTTCTTCTTGAGCGAGAGTCACCAAATCCGCCTCACTTTTTTGTGCCAGCTCACGGTGAAACACCCCGCCCATCATCACGCGAAAAAGGATTTTATCGGAGGCGCTGCGTCCCGGAAAGATGTTGCTGTCAAAAAGCACCCCCAGGATGGATTTATGGGAATAGGTCGGGATCAAATAACCGAATCCTTCCGGAAGATGAGCCAATGCCTTGCGTTCATACAAAAGTCCCACGACCGCCACGGGCGCGTAATCTACGCGCATCAAAAAATCACTAAGGCGGCTGTTGACTCTTTTCGTCAATTCCGCGGCGACATACGCGGGTGTGCACACGAACAATTCATCCGCTGGATAGGAAGTTTCAAACGTTTTAATCAAAAACCCTTGTCCCTGACGCTCAATAGACTCAACCGCTTGGTTGAATTGAACATGCTGCGCATAACGACGGCTAAGAGCCTCACATAATTGCGACATGCCCCTGCGCAAGGAAACGAGTGTCCCAGGGCCGCTCAACTTCCCCGCCTTTTTGAGCTGCAGCATCGCCTTGATGAGCGAACCATAATCCCGTTCCAGTTCAAACATCGACGGAAAAGCCTCTTTGAGATTGATCTTGCGCGCGTCTCCGGCGTAAATCCCCGTCACCATGGGATCCAGGAACACCTTGGAAAAATTTTCGCCACATCGACGGGTTCCGAACTCATAAACACTCTCATCGGGGTTGTTCCCCTTCCGTGCAAACACCTCAAGCACGATACGCAGCTTATCCATGATGGACAAAGGACGAAACAGCAAAAAACTTAAAAAACCGGAAGGAAGGGGTTCAAGGCGGTTATGAAAAAGGATATAGCGTTTCTTGGCGGCTTGGTTGGCAAAGATGAGTTCCGACTCAAGGCCCAGCTCTTTGCTTAAGTTGAGCGCGTCGTTTTTGTTGTTCAAAAAACCATTGGGGCCGGATTCAAAAAGAAAATCATGATCTTCATACGTGGTCGCCGTCCCTCCCGCGCGATCCTTCTTTTCCAAAAGCCGGATATTCACATCGGAACGATCCGCGGTCTTGAGCTTCAAATAATGTAAAAGCGCCAAGCCGCTAATGCCGCCGCCGACAATAACGATATTCTTACTCATTTCGAGGGAATTCATGGACCCAATCGACAATTCGTTTCAAGGTATTCGGATCCACGTCCGGAAAGACTCCGTGACTTAAATTAAAAATATATTTGTGATACTGCCGGGTTCCCAAAAGAACGTCGTGAACTTCTTCTTTCAGCGTTTCTTCCTGTGCGTACAACAGGCCGTTAAAGAGATTCCCTTGCACGCCGTGGCGATTCTTCGCCAAAACCGGCTCGTGTCCTAAAAGAATCGTCTGACAAACGGACAAAAAGTCGGCGCCGGATTGTTCCATGAGAGGCATCAGATGCGCGGCGTTCTTAAGATAATAAATGGACGGTAATTTCACCTGCGCAAAAATCTCTTTGACGTAAGCAAGGCTCCAATGGGCGTAATCCGCTGGACGCAGGATGCCGCTCCAAGTATCAAAGAGCTGAAAAACCTTGATGCCGGCTTCTTTTTGAAAATTAAGATAGGCGATCGTATTGCGAGTAAGAACTTTAAGCAATTGATGAAAGCTTTCCGGATGCCGATGGGCAAAATGGAGCGTCTTGTTGAAATTGACCGCCGAACCTCCTTCCAGAAGATAACACGCGACCGTGAAAGGCGAACCCGCAAATCCAATAAGGGGAATGTTTTTCGACAGCCTCTCATTGACGAGTCTAATCGTCCGTGCCACATACGACAGGTCGACGAAATCATGGACCCGGTGAACATCCTCCCGCTTAAGGATTGGATTGCTGATCACAGGACCTACGCCATTGATAAAACTGACGTCAAATCCCATGGCCGAAGGCAGCGTCAGGATGTCCGCAAAAAGAATGGCGGCGTCCACCCCCAAAACATCAATGGGCATACAGGTGACTTGGGTAGCTATCTCGGGAGAGATAAACATCTCCTGAAGAGAATGCTTTGCCTTGATGGCGCGGTAACCCGGCAAATATCTTCCGGCCTGGCGCATGAACCAGACGGGGATCGTTTTATTGGTGCCTTGAAAAGCCTGAAGGAGAAGTGAATCCGACATAATTTTAGCGGACAGCGTAAAGCGTATAGCGGATAGTAGTGGTCAGTGGGTTAGTAGTCAGACAACTGATTACTATTCGCTGATCCCTACTGACCGCTATCCGCTATACCCTACTTTATACTGTTCTAGAAAACCTTCGCTCAGCCTTGTTTTGCCGCAAATACCAATCGAACCCCATACACACGTTACGAATAAATATTTTGCCCAGATCGGTGACCCTGATTCCTTTCTCGACAAAAGAAATCAATCCCTCTTTCAAACAATAATCCATGTGCGCCTCTTCCTGGGCGAAATATACATCGAAATCCACCTCGAATTTTTTGGTGAATTCACTCTTGCTCAGCTCAAAATGACACATCAGACGGCTAATGACCCATTGCCGAATCTGGTCATCGAACGTCAACACTTTCCCCCGCTCAATGGGCAATTCATTATCTTTAAGACTTCCATAATATTCCGCCAAGGTCTTATGATTTTGGATGTAGGTATTCTCAAGGAAACCAATGGCCGTCAAACCCAATCCAATATACTCATCGGCGGGCTTGACCGTATACCCCATAAAATTCCGGTAAAGTTTTCCTTCCTGAAAAGCTTTCGCCATCTCATCCTGAGATAAAGCGAAATGATCCATGGCAATCGCCTGGTAGCCGCCGGACAGAAATTGCGCCCGCGCCTGTAAAAAAATATCGAGTTTCTCGTCGCTTTGGGGAAAATCTTCTTCATGTAACTTCGTCTGATGTTTCTTAAGCCACGGCACGTAAGCAAAACTGTACAGCGCGACTCGATCGGGTTTAAGAGCAATAACTTTCTTCACCGTATCCTTGAAGAGCACTTTGGTCTGGCCGGGTAAACCGTAAATGAGGTCAAAGTTCACCGATTCGAACTTGAGCTCGCGGCACCAATCATAAAAGTCCTTGACGATTTCAAACGGCTGGACGCGGTTGACTTGCCTTTGCACTTCTCTGTCGAAATCCTGAACGCCCATTGACACGCGATTAAACCCAAGCTCGCGTAGCTTTTTCACTTTTGATTGATCAATGGTACGCGGGTCAATTTCGATGGCGATCTCGCCGTTTTTGTCCAGGTTGAAACTTTGGCGGATTTTTTTAAAGAGGCGTTCGATCTGACGTTCATTCAAAAAAGTCGGTGTTCCGCCTCCCCAATGAAGCTGTTTGAGGTCTTTTGTGCGGCCGATGACGCGAGTCACAAGATCAATTTCCTTGGAAAGATAATCGATATATTCATCGCCGTACTTCTCATCCATCCGTCGGATAACCACGTTGCAGGCGCAGTAATAACACATCGACTGGCAAAACGGGATATGCACGTATAAGGAAAGGGTTTTGGGGCTTTGAGAGAAACTTTTAAGTTTTTCCTGATAGGTCAAGGCCCCGACATCGTTATTCCATTCAGGGGCTGTTGGATAACTGGTATACCGCGGACCTGGGGTATCGAATTTAAGGATTGTTTCTTTGTCGATGGTGGAAATCATAGGACGTTCACTTTGCCGGCGGGAAAAAGCAGGGCATAGTATCACTGACCGCTAACCGCTAACCGCTATTAAAAATTCACGGTTCATCCGCGCGATATTGGCAACGCTGATTTCTTTAGGACAAGCTGCCTCACATTCGTATTCATTGGAACAGTTCCCAAAGCCTTCGCGGTCCATTTGTTCGACCATACTCTCAACCCGTCGACTTTTTTCCACCTGCCCCTGAGGAAGTAAGCTCAGGTGGCTGACCTTAGCGGCAACAAAAAGCATCGCGGAGCTATTGGGACACGCGGCGACACAAGCGCCGCAGCCAATACAGGCCGCGGCATCCATGGCTTTCTCGGCGTTGGCTTTGGACACCAAAACCGCATTGGCCTCGGGGGCGGAACCCGTCTTCACCGAAATAAATCCGCCGGCCATCATGACCCGATCAAACGCCGACCGGTCAAGGGCTAAATCCTTAATGACGGGAAACCCTCGCGAACGCCATGGTTCAATAGTGAGCGTCTGTCCGTTTTGAAAATTGCGCATGTGCAACTGGCAAAGCGTGGTGCCGCGCAAAGGCCCGTGGGCCTGGCCGTTCACCATCGCCCCGCAGGCCCCGCAAATCCCTTCCCGGCAGTCATGATCAAACGCGATGGGGTCTTTGTCCTCTTTCGTTAACCTCTCGTTGACGACATCGAGCATTTCCAAAAATGACATGTCGGTGTCAATGTTCTTAGCCGGATAAACCTCAAATCGACCCGGAGAATTTTTATCTTTCTGCCGCCAGACTTTGAGAGTGAGATTGATGGTACGCGACATCTTTGGTTTTCCTTATTTGTAACTTCTCCGGGCGAGTTGAATTTCTTCAAAACTTAACGGTTCTTTATGCAACGCGGAATCTTTTCCTACACCGGTATATTCCCAGGCGCCCACATAACAGAAATTTTGATCATCGCGCAACGCCTCCTTTGCCGGCGTCTGGAATTCCTCCCGGAAATGTCCGCCGCAGGATTCCCGACGATGCAGCGCGTCCGTGACCAGAAGTTCGGCGAATTCCAAAAAATCCGCGACGCGTCCGGCGCGCTCCAAGGCTTGATTAAATTCTTCGTTTGTTCCCGTCACTCGAACGTTTTTCCAAAATTCATCCCTGAGTCGAGGGACCTCTTCTAAAGCCTCTTTCAATCCCTGTTCATTACGACTCATTCCACATCTATCCCATAATATACGTCCCAACTCACGATGAATATCATCCACGGTCCGCTGGCCGTTAATCGACAATATTTTTTCTGTTTTGTGCTGGGCCTCCGTGGCGCAAACCTTGAATTCCCTATCGTCGGTCTTGACACCTTTCGGAGAAATTTTGGCCAAATAGTCGCCAATCGTGTAAGGAATAATGAAATACCCATCGGCCAAACCCTGCATCAAGGCGCTGGCCCCCAAACGATTCGCCCCATGATCGGAAAAATTTGCCTCGCCCAAAACAAAAAGTCCGGGGACATTGCTCATCAAATTGTAGTCCACCCACAATCCACCCATGGTGTAATGCATCGCCGGATAAATCATCATCGGTTCTTGAGTGGGGTCAACATCGACGATCTTACGGTACATATCGAACAGATTTCCGTATTTCTCTTCAATCACTTCTTTCCCAAGGCGTTTGATGGCATCGGCAAAATCCAAATAGACGGCCATACCGGTTAACCCTATGCCTCTTCCGGTGTCGCATTGCTCTTTGGTGGCGCGCGAAGCGATGTCGCGCGGGGTAAGATTGCCGAAACTAGGATATTTACGCTCCAAGTAATAATCCCGCTCTGCTTGCGGAATTTCCGATGGCCGTCGTTGATCGCCTTTGGTCTTGGGAACCCAGACGCGGCCGTCATTTCTTAAACTTTCGCTCATCAGGGTGAGTTTGGATTGATAATCCCCGTGCACAGGGATACAGGTGGGATGGATTTGCGTGTAAGAAGGATTCGCAAAATAAGCGCCTTTTTTATGCGCGCGCCAGATGGCGGTCACGTTACAGGCTTTCGCGTTGGTGGACAAATAGTAGACATTTCCGTAACCACCGGTTGCTAAAACTACCGCGTCGGCGGCATAAGATTCGATCTGCCCGTCAATCAAATTCCGAACGATGATCCCCCGCGCGACTCCATCGACAATAACTAAGTCCAGCATTTCGCGCCGCGGGAACATTTCCACGGTTTTCTTGCCGACTTCTTTCATGAAAGCACTGTAAGCGCCCAAAAGGAGCTGCTGGCCGGTTTGTCCGCGGGCATAAAAAGTTCTGGAAACCTGCGCGCCGCCGAAGGAACGGTTATCCAGATAACCACTGTACTCGCGGGCAAACGGCACGCCTTGAGCGACACATTGGTCAATAATGCAGTTACTAATCTCCGCCAGACGATAGACATTGGCTTCGCGGGATCGAAAGTCGCCGCCTTTCATCGTGTCATAAAATAATCGTTCCACACTGTCACCGTCATTGGGATAATTCTTGGCGGCGTTGATTCCACCTTGAGCGGCAATGCTATGCGCCCGTCGAGGGCTGTCCTGAATACAAAACGCCTTGACCTGGTATCCCAACTCCGCCAAAGAGGCGGCGGCGGACGCGCCGGCCAGCCCCGTTCCCACCACAATGATACTGTATTTTCTTTTGTTCGCGGGATTGACGAGCTTCAAGTGAAGCTTGTGTTTAGTCCATTTATCTTTTAAAGGACCGCCGGGAATTTTGGCATCGAGATTCATAGGCAGGCAATTTCTTTCATATGAAAATAATATTGAAGAAAAACATAGACTGGAATCGAACTGTAAGCGCAGGCAATAAGGAATCCTAAAGCATTGCTCACCTTGGCAATGGTTGGTGATGTTCGCGGACTAATCCAGCCGAAGGTTTGAAAAAAACTTTGGATCCCATGACTTAAATGAAGCCCTAAACAGAACATGGCCACGATGTAAAGAAGACTGTGGGTAGGATCCGTAAAAGCGTTATAGACAACGCCATATAAACCCAAACTTCTTCCTCGCACAATGCTTTGCGGGCCTTCGTGATCGACAAAAGTAAAATCCAAAAGATGCCAAATGACAAAAGCCAGAATGAAGGTGCCTGTATAAGGCATAAGCCGTGTGGCCCAAGAACGTTCTCCCGCTGATTTATAAACCTTATACCCTAAGGATCCACGGGCCTGAATGTTTTCCCAAACAACCAGCGTGGTAAAGTACATATGGATCACAAAAATAATCAAAAGGCCGAATTCAATTAAATAAAGGCCGGGCCTAAGACCCGCTAAAAACTTGCAGTAGCCGTTATACGCCTCTGGTCCGCCAAATAAAAAAAGATTGCCGGCCAAATGACTGAGCACAAACACAATCAAGGCCAGACCCGTCGTTGCCACAATCTGTTTTTTGCCGATGGAAGAACTCAAGAATTTATCAATACTCATTTGGGCATGGCTCTCCGCTTCTTTGCAAATAATTAGGTGGATTATAGCACAGACGCGAACCTTTTCAACAATCCGCTCACTTATTACGGAAAGGAGGAAATGCGGAAAAATTCCTATCGGAGAGTTCCTATCAATGAACGAGGGCGCCCCTGCTGCTGTCTTGCCTGCCTGTCGGGAGACAGGCGACAGCAAGACGCAGGGGCGCCCTCAAAATATCATCTCTTTCTTATTGACCTTTCTACCACTAAAAATAGGGTGGAAGTCAATATTGCCTTTTCTTCAAAAGAAGAAAGGTCGTTATACTGGCTTCCTTTATGTATTTGGAAAAGAAAAAGCCAGTAAAAGATCTTATTTAACAGCTAATTCATCAAGATGTTTTTCTGCCTCTTCCACCGGTTTCCAAAACCAACCCCCCGGATCCCAGCATTGGGCAAACTTGAATTCATCCACAAGCTTTTTGTAGGCAGCAATCGCAGCCTCTGAATCGCCTGCTTCTTCATGGGCCTTGCCTTTAATATAGAGCGCGGTACCCACATCATTTAAGGCCCAATAAGAAAAAATCTTTTCCTTGGACTCCCAAGCGTATCCTGTCAAGGAAGCCTGCATCTCCTTGGCCCCTTTTTCATAAAGCTGTAAAATCTTATCAACGTAAATATCGACCGCCTTCAAATCCTTGGCTGCCAAGGCTTCCCAGGCTTTCGTTGTGAGCGTACTGGAGGAGTTGTCCGATAAATCGACCGCCACGCCACTCTCTATCATGTTGATTTTTTCTTTGGCGGTCTCGGCTGGCTTCCAGAACCATCCCTTGGGGTCCCAGCACTGCCCATAACTATACTCGTTAACTAATTTGCTGAATACCTCTTTGGCTTCATCCTTCATGTCGGCTCTGCGGTAAGCTTCCCCTTGAATATAAAGGGCCGTGGCGACATCATTCAATGCCCAAAAAGAAAAGATCTCATCGTTGGATCCCCAAGGGTAATCCTTAAGACTCGCCTGCATCTCTTTAGCCTTGTCGCCATAAAGTTCAATACACTTGTTCGTGTAGGCCAGGACGGCTTCCGTATCATTCTGGTTCAAAGCGCCCCAGGCTTTAGAAACCAGCGTGGTAGAGCGATTGTCGCCGTAATCGTAAGCCAATACCGGGCGAACAAACACAAAAATACTCACGACGGCAAACAAAAGCACAATTCCAAAGTAATGCCTTTTCATTTCCTCCTCCTATCAATTAACAGGTTACTGGCTCCCCGCGGACTCACATCCCTGAAATCTCTTTTGTCTTTCACTTGCGGAAAGTTCCCCCGCCGGAGGCGGGGTGCGAAGCGGGATTAAATAAATCTTTTTGGCTACAGTATAGTAAGTGTATTCTACAAAATAAAAAAAAGCAAATTTTGTTTAGGAGGCGGATTATTTCGGAGGGCCAACGAATTGTTTGACTTTTTCCAAGAGTTCTTCCATCCGGACGGGTTTGACGAGATAATCCTTAACACCCCGGTGCTTGAAGATGGGCGCCATTTCGGAATAGGCTGAAACAACGATAATGGGGATATTACGGTTTTTCTCCTCCCGGTAAAGTTCGAACATAAACGTGTACCCATTCATGTCCGGCATCTGAACATCCAAGAAGATCAAATCAAAGGCCGGGTCATCCTGTATTTTTTGAAGCGCTGTAACCCCATCTTGGGCTATTTCGACTTCATAACCCAGCCTTTTGAGGACGTTCCGGGTCGCCTCCAAGACATCACCTTCATCATCTACCAATAGAATTCGTTTAGCCATGGTCATCTCAAACACTCTTTGACTTTCTCCAGCAGATCTTCCGGATGAACCGGTTTGATCATATACTTGTTCACGCCTTTTAAAAGCATCGCCTGTTCCAATTCAGAATAAGCTGAAATAACAATGCTGGGAATCTTCTTAGGTAAATTCAATTTATTCAACTCATTAATGAACGTATACCCATCCATCTCCTTCATTTGGATATCCAAAATAATAAGATCAGGGCAAGTGTTCTCTTTGATATAGTCCAAGGCCTCACGACCATTAACCGCGATAGGAACCTCAAAACCTTTTTTTTCCAAAAATTTCTTAGTCGCATAAAGGATATCGGGATCGTCATCAACTACCAGGATTATTTTTTTTGCCTGAGCTGCCATAGGAAAACTCATGACTCTTCTTCATATTTTTTCTTGAGTGATTCAACGACACCCGCATCCGCTAGCGTCGTGACATCCCCCAAGGCCCGGCCTTCGGCCACGTCCCGCAAAAGACGTCGCATGATCTTCCCGCTGCGAGTCTTGGGAAGGTCATGGGTAAAAATAATTTTCTGCGGACGGGCAATGGCGCCGATTTTTGTGACCACATGCTGTTTGAGAATATCTTCGAACTCCTTGTTCGCCTTATTACCTTCCTTAAGGGTCACAAACGCCGCGATCGCGGTTCCCTTAATCTCATCGGAAATACCCACAACCGCCGATTCCGCGACGCTGGGATGATCCACCAGAGCGCTTTCCACTTCCATCGTTGCGATATTGTGGCCGGCAACGAGCATAATATCATCCACCCGGCCCAACAACCAATAATAGCCGTCTTCGTCTTTTTTCGCTCCGTCACCGGTGAAATAAATATTTTTCCAGCGGCTGAAATACGTTTGCTGGAAACGTTCCGGATCCCCCCAAATACCTCGCAACATTGATGGCCAGGGCTTGGTGAGAGCCAAATACCCGCCGCCGACTTCGATCTCTTCTCCTTTTTCGTTCAAGACCTTGGCTTCGATGCCCGGCAATGGGTAAGTCGCCGAACCCGGTTTAAGCTTAGTCACGCCGGGAAGCGGTGAAATCAAAATACTTCCGGTCTCCGTTTGCCACCACGTGTCGACAATGGGACATTTCCCTCGGCCGATATTTTTATGATACCAAATCCACGCCTCGGGATTAATGGGTTCTCCTACGCTCCCCAAGAGCCGCAAGCTCGAAAGATTGCAACCCTCGGGCCACTGGGTTCCCCATTTCATAAAGGTGCGGATGGCCGTCGGCGCGGTATAAAAGATGGTAACGCCGTATTTTTCAATAATCTTCCAAAAACGATTTCTTTCCGGCCAGTCGGGCGAACCTTCGTAAATCACCTGGGTGGCGCCGTTAGCAAGCGGTCCATAGGCGATATAACTGTGACCCGTCACCCAGCCAACATCCGCCGTGCACCAAAAAACATCTTCGTCCTTTAAATCAAAAACATATTTCGAAGTATAGGTAACACCCGTCAGGTAACCACCGGTCGTATGCATAATGCCCTTGGGCTTCCCCGTAGAGCCCGAAGTATAAAGAATAAACAACATGTCCTCGGCATCCATTTCTTCGGGTTTGCAGTAAGGTTCGGCATCGCGAACGAATTCGTGATACCAATGGTCCCGGCCTGGCTGCATATCAATGTCATTTCCGGTGCGCTTGACGACAATCACGTTTTTAATGGTCGGACAGGATTGAATGGCGGTATCAGCGGCCTGTTTGAGCGGCACCACCGCGCCCCGACGGAATCCACCGTCGGCGGTGATAAGGAGCTTGGCCGAGGCATCATTAATACGTTCTTTCAAGGCCTCCGCGCTAAAACCACCGAAGACCACCGAATGCACAGCGCCGATACGAGCGCAGGCGAGCATACTGATGACCGCTTCGGGAATCATCGGCAAATAAATAGCGACCCGGTCGCCTTTCTTCACACCCAAGGATTTGATGGCATTGGCGAGTTTGTTGACTTCACGATAAAGATCGTAATAGGTGAGCGTCCTGGAATCGCCGGGCTCGCCTTCCCAAATCAAAGCGGCTTTATTGCGGCGGCTCGTTGGGATGTGCCGGTCCACACAATTGCTGCAGGCATTGATTGTTCCGCCGATGAACCATTTCGCGAAGGGCGGTTTCCATTCGAGGATTTTCTTCCAGGGTTTGAACCAGGTGAGGGCCTTGGCTTGCTGACCCCAAAATTTTTCCGGATTTTTTCGAGCCAGAGAATAAATTTTTGCGTCTTTGATATGAGCGGAAGATCTAAACGCCTGACCGGGATCAAAAATACGATTCTCCAGAAGCAGGGCGGCCACGGTTGTATTCTCTTTTGATTTTACAGCACCCTTTTTTCCTTTTGCCATAGATAACCCTTATTTGATCAATTGCAAAATCTCTTTGAACTTGGGCCCCTCGGCTTTGCCTAAGAGCTCGCAGGCGATCATTTCTACACAGGTTAAAACGGCTCCCGTTGCTTTGATCCGTTCCAACCCGTGTGCCTTATTTTCCGCCGTGCGCGAAGAGACAGCGTCGGTCACGACCTGCACCGAATATTTACCATCCACCAAATCTGCGACCGTCTGATACACGCAAACGTGAGTTTCAATCCCAAGGACGATCACCTGGCGACGCTTAAGTTTTCGCAGCGCCGCGAGAAACACGGGTTCCTTAAGACAACTGAAACTCGTTTTGGCAATAGGCTGAAGACCTGTTAGGAGATCGGCAATCTCTGAGACGGTCGCGCCAATCTTTTGAGGGGCCTGTTCTGTCCAGAGAACCGGGATATCCAAAATAGACGCGGCCTTGATGATCGACGTGAGGTTCTTAAAAAGTTTTTCCTTTTCGTGCATGCGGTGCGCCAATGTTCCCTGCACGTCGATGACCAAAAGAACAGAAGTTTCCGGTTTGAACATCCAGTGCCCTTACAATGATTTCCTTATTAAGATTAAGGGCACTGGTGCCGCTCGTGATTCGTATCATTTCGTTGAAGCGGCAGCAATCCCTATTGTTCCGTGATGTCGATGGTTCCGCAGCCTATACGACCGCCCGCATTCCCGGTCGGTTGACTGAAATCATCTTCTTTTTCATGGAGAATGACGGCGCGTCCGCCGACGTTTTGGGCGCCACCGCTTAGGGTGATACCCGGTAATGTTCCTTGATAGGTTCCGGTCCCGTCAGGGCCGATCTCGACGTTGCCCATGTCCCCGGCGTGGGCTTTTTCGTGGCCCTCCTTCATAAGATCTCCATGTTGAACACCTTCAGGATTATAATGACTTCCGGCCGCTTTGCCATGATCCGAGCAATCACCGAACTCGTGAATGTGGAAACCGTGTTTCCCGGGCGCCACACCCTGCAGTTGTGCTTCCACGCTCAAACCACCATCCACATCCTTGAAAGTCGCTTGACCGGAAATTTGCGAATCCGGAGCCGTTCCCTTAATATCTGCAACCCCCGTTGCAGCCAATACCGCCTGTCCAACACCGACGCTGAACAAAATACCGCAGACAACGATGAATATCCGAAACATAAATCACCTCCATCAATCTTATTATGCTGGTGCTCCCTCATTCAAATATTTGATGGGCTGTATTCTACCTCCTTTTTACGAACCTATTCAAGGAGAAACTGGTATTTATGCTATTCTCACAGGGACACGCTTGCGTCCCCAATTCCCTGGGCGATCCTCAAAATGCCCGGGACATTCGCTGGCGCAAAAGCGGCATTGATTGTTGTGAGTTAAATGATACTGACCCAGATTATACCAATCGCGCTCAATCAAAAGTTTTTTACAATGATGACAATAGGTGCTGGCGCCTTTGGGATCGTGAACATTTCCCGTGTAAACGTACCGCAATCCTTTCGAGAGGGCAATCTCTCTGGCCCGCGTTAAAGTTGCGGGCGGCGTGGGGGGATGATCCAGCATGCGAAAATCCGGATGAAAGGCCGTAAAATGCAATGGGACATCCGGTCCCAAATTTTTCATAATCCACTCGGTCATTTCGTGGAATTCCTTATCGCTATCGTTTTCCCCTGGAATCACAAGGTTGGTGATTTCAAGCCATACATTCGTTTCTTTTTTGATATACACCAGCGTATCCAGGACCGGTTGAAGCGCCGCCAAGGTCAGTTGCTTATAAAAATTTTCTGTAAAAGCTTTAAGGTCCACATTCGCCGCGTCCATATGCCGATAGAATTCCGGACGGGCTTCGTCGGTGATGTAGCCGGCGGTCTTAGCAACGGGATGAATGCCCAGTGCCCGGCAAGCGTCGGCGACATCCATCGCGTATTCCGCGAAGATCACCGGATCGTTGTAGGTGAACGCTACACTTGTGCAGCCGAGTTCCTTTGCGGCTTCGGCGATTTTTTTAGGCGACGCCTCATCGTTTAAGCGATCAAATTCGCGAGATTTACTGATGTCCCAATTTTGGCAGAACTTGCAACCCAGATTGCACCCGGCGGTACCGAACGAAAGAATGCTCGTGCCTGGATAATAATGGTTGAGGGGTTTTTTCTCAACGGGGTCAATGCAGAAGCCGCTGCTGCGGCCGTAGGTGGTCAGGATCATTTCACCGCCGATGTTCTGACGGACAAAACAAAATCCCCGCTGGCCATCGCCTAAGCGACAGTTGCGGGGACACAAATTACAGAAAATACGACCGTCTTCCTGGGTGTGCCAGAATCGGCCTCGATACTGGACGTCTTGAGTTTTTATATCATTCATGATTTTAGTGTATTCCTACAGATGAAATTTAGCAAGGGGTTCATTACCTCTAAAAATGCGTTGATTTATAGAGGGCAAGGGATTATATTGTAGTCTATGTCCATTAAGAAAGATTTCAATCCGAATTTCCATACACCAAAAGAGAAATTCTGCAAAGAAGAGTTGAATAAGTTAGCTTCTAACGGCGGTCGGGGAAATCTATTGTCGGAATTCCGCAACGAACTTCCTGACCTGACCTGGGAATCGGAACAACTCGCCAAATCTCAAGGGATTTATTTGGAATTTAACCGCGCCCAAACCGGCGAGGAAAAAGATTGGATGTACATGCTCCGCGTGAGCGTCATCGGAGGCGGCCCTTTAACCCGTACGCAATGGAACTTGATCGACGAGCTCTCGGAAAAATACACCGAAGACAAGAACGGACACCCTTCCATCCGCTTCACCACCCGTCAGAACATTCAATTCCATTGGGTCAAGAAGCCGCAGGTTATTGAAATCATCAAACGGATCGCTGAATCCGGTTGGAATACGTTGAACGGTTGCGGAGACAATACTCGCAACACGATGAGCTGCCCTCTCTCGGGTTGTTCCAATGTCTTTAACGCCACCACCTGGGCGCACAGAGTGGGTCGCTATTTTCAACTGCCGATGGATGCCTTCATTGAAATTTTTTCTATCGACCCCAACTATATTCGCCGTCCCGAAGAATCATTCCAATACGGACCCAATCTTTTGAATCGCAAATTCAAGATCGGTTTTTCGACGGTTCATCGCGATCCCGCTTCGGGAATACTCGTGCCCGACAATTGCGTTGAGATGCGCACCAATGATTTGGGAATCGCCCCTTACGTCAAAAACAACAAGCTCGCTGATTTTCAAGTCTACGTCGGCGGCGGCCAGGGCGAACGTAACGGCAAGCCAACGATGAACGCGTTATCTTTGCCTTTATGCATTTGCTCAGAAGAACAGTTGCTGCCGATCCTCGATGCCGTTGTCCAGGTCCATCAGGAATGGGGCGATCGTGAGAATCGTCACTGGGCCCGCATGAAATACGTCGTCAAGAAACTGGGGATTGATTGGTACCGCGATCAGGTGAGCGTAAAACTTGGGGTGCCCCTACAAAGGCCGGACACCTCCTATGATATCGGCGCCCGCGATCTGCATTTCGGCTGGAGCCCTCAGTCGAATAACGGTCTTTTAGCCTACGGGATGTTCATCGAAAATGGCCGCATCAGCGACTACAGTCCTCATGGCAAAATCAAAACGATGCTCCGCGAGCTCATGAACACATATCCCATTGAGTTGATGATTACACCCAATCAGGACGCGCTCTTGACCAACATCCCGATCGCGGCGAAAGCGGATTTCGAACGTGACATCAAAAAATTCGGCTACGGCAAAGCTAACGGCAAACCATTTTCGCAATTGCGTCTTCTTTCCGGGGCTTGCGTCGGACGCGACACCTGCCGACTGACCTACACGGATTCTGAGAAATTTGAACCGCGCCTTATCGATGAATTAGAGAAGCTGGGTTGGGGTAATATGCAGGAATCGATTGGCATCACCGGCTGCGAGCGCCAGTGCTTTAGGCCTTCCACAAAAACGATTGGCCTGGTGGGATCGGGCTTAAATCGTTATCAATTAAGATTGGGGGGATCCGAAGACGCGCGTTTTCAAGGCGGCCCTCTCATTTCGAGCGATGGCGAAAATATGTATCTGCGCTCTATCCCCAAAGAAAAGGTCGTGACCGTTATCAACGCGCTTTTTAAATTTTATAAGGCCAACACAAAACCTGGTGAGGACATGGGCCGTTACCATCGACGCATCGGCCCCGACGCCATTATCAAATATTTAAAAGAAAATCCAGCAACGGCGGAATTGCTGGAGAAACCCGCGCCGACGGATTGTGTCATCGAGTAAACACGACCCTGTCGCTCGGCAATCGACGAACAACGAACAACTAAATCGCCGAAAGCATTTCCTTCACATCAACGAACTTTTCCCGCGGCTTCCCAACCGCCTGTCCACGCGCCACTTCCGCCGCATCGATTTTTTTCCAATCTTCAAAAGAAACGACTTTGACTCCTCGAGCGCGCAGAAACGCTAAAACCGCCTGACGGTCGGGGTTGACACAGGGTT
>CAYJRN010000001.1:0-175174 GCA_964372915.1 uncultured Planctomycetales bacterium | reverse complement strand
AGCCAAAAGAAGGGGATTGCTGTGTGTTTTGTTCTTACGGCACCGTCAAATGCCCGCCGAAGCAAAAGGAGAATTGTTGTTAAACCCTCCATTTTTTAGAATAACGCCCCAGAGAAGATTCTCTTTGACTCAATCAAACTGCTAATTTGTGCATATTTTTATGACGATTTGTGCATAATATTATGTTGTTTTGTGCATAAAATTATGGTATGCTCAAAACCATGACAAGAGGAAATGTGAAATATATTCCCAGATGGCTTGAGGAAAGAATCGTTGATGTATTTAAATCTCATCCGGTTATTATTTTAACTGGACCCCGGCAAGTTGGTAAAAGCACGCTTTTAGAGAACGCTCACTTTTTAAAGAATTGGCGTTATTTAACGCTCGATGATCCAGATGCTTTAGGACAAGCGAAAGAGGATCCTAAAGGGCTTTTATGGGAAGATAAACCAACGATTATTGATGAGGTTCAACGCCATCCCGAACTATTGCTCACTGTTAAATATCTTGTCGATAAAACTCGACGCCAAAGACATTTCATTTTATCTGGATCAGGGAACATTTCTTTACGGCATTCGCCCCGGGAAACTTTAGCTGGACGTGCTAAATATTTACACTTAACCGGTTTTAGTTTTAGAGAATGGCATGAATTGCCCTCACAAGGAATACTCGACCACTTATTACAAGGGCGAGAGATTAATGCAAACGATATTAAACAGGAAACAGATATCTTAAAGGCGGTATGGCGCGGATGCTTGCCCGGAGTTGTCTTGGCTCAAACAGAAAAGATGGCTTTAGAAAGAATGAGTAGTTATATCGATACTTATATTCAAAGAGACATTCACGATTTGGTAAGAGTCAGATACCCTCAGCATTTTCGTCGGCTTATGGAGGCCTTGGCGCAGGCGACTGGATGGGAAAGTGTCCAAGAGGAGCTCTCCAGCGTTTGTGGGGAAACAAGAACTAACGTCAGCCGATATATGAGTCTTTTAAAAGACACAAATCTTCTTTACGAATTAAAAGGATACGCTGGCAAGCGAGAACGAGCATATAAGCAATCAAAGTACTTTTGGTTTGATTCTGGTATGGCTTGTTTCTTATCGGGTATTTATGATGTGCAAGACCTGCGAAAAGGTAATGTTAAGGGAAGATATGTTGAAAATTTCGTTTTTCAGCAGATTTTGTCTTGGGCGTCATTGCAGATGATCACACCTGAAATCTTCTATTGGAAACCAAAAACTGAAGAGGTTGAAGTAGATTTTGTTGTCCGTTCTAATAATAAGGTAATTGGCATTGAAGTAAAGTCGTCCGCAAATCTTACCTTTGGCGATACTCGGTCTATGAGGGAATTTTTAAAAGTCCATCCGGAGGCCTCCCATGGGATCATTGTTTATGGAGGCAGTAAAATTTATCCTGTGGCCACCAACATTTATGCTGTTCCTTGGATGGTTTTTTAATTTCCGTGCTAGCACCGTGCTAGCAGAATAAGCCCAATGATGGGCAAAAGCGGGCAACCATCAAGTAAATTGAAACTTTCCAACGCTTAACACCACTAAGAGATAGACAAAATCAGCAAACAGCGTCAACACCATCGAGACCTCTCATAACCTGAAGGTCGCAAGTTCAAATCTTGGCCCTCCACAACGTATTAAAATTGCCGGAGGCTTAGATAGGGAGTAGGTTATCTCCCTTGGATGTCCCAAACACCGCATCCTATCACCACAGGTCTAGTTTGGCTTCACAGCCACGTTTTTTACCTTTATCTCTGTAACCATACCGCGAACTGGCTTTTGAAAGAAACAGGAGAGTGATGAGGAAGTAGAAGATTAGAATAAATGATCCTTTTGAGAATTATCCGGTTACTCAACTAAATACTCTTCGGATTTTGTATCAATAAACACGCGGCCTTGCGTTTTGTGTTGTTTTCAAAATAATGCGGCTGGGTGCTGTCGAAGTGAAAACTCTCTCCGTATTTAATATCTTTTTTTATAAGCCCTTCTCGGGAGTTGACAATGACCTGTATTGTCCCGTGCAGGCCATGAATATATTTAACAAATTTCCCCTTTTGGGCGGGATCTTGTTGAACCGGTGTTTTTCCTTTAGATAATAATATTAATCGGCCAATAAGAAGGTTTGATTCAAGGTTGTTGGTCGCAAGATTGTCGATCTCAAGATAGGTTTTTTTGTTATAATCATGACGGATAAAATTTTCTTGCCGGTCGGTGTCTTTCTTAATATCGTGCACAGAAATGCCCAGCGCGCGTGCTATCTGCGCGAGAGAGGCCTCCCTGACTTTTCGCTCACCGCTTAATATCCTGCCTAACGTTAAATAGGTGATCGCTTTTTTGCCGAATTCAGCTTTTATTTTGCGGTGTAATTCGGCTCTGTTTAAATTCTGCTGGTCTATCAGAACTTTAATTTTTTCATGGATGAACATAGGATTTACTATAAATATGCCCAATTTTAATGTCAAGAAGAAGTTAACATTTATTAAAAGTATTTAATAAAAATGTTATATCTTTTTAGTAAAAAACATAAGATTTATTTCTAACTAATTAAATCATAAATATTTACAATAATGTAACATTTATACATGTTGACATTGACAAATGATATATTATAGTTTACACTTTGGACAATCGGAAAAATCACAAAACCTATGGGAATGGATATCCTGTCAGAATATATAAACAAGAAAAGAGGTATGAACAATGGTTATGATAGAAAAAAGATTCCTTAGCGTGCCTGAAGTGGCGCGATATTTGGGCTTTAGTGTTAGCGCCATCCGCAAATGGGTCCGCCTCGGGCAAATACCGTTTTGTAAGGTTAACGGCGGGATCCGTTTTGACATCGAACGCATTAACAAATGGGCTGAAAGAAACAGCCACTCGGCGCATCGGAACTAGCCGCATAAAATTTCCGCTTGTGACAGAAATGATGAGAGTGGTTGCAATCTCTTATGGATGGTTTATACTAATGAAAACTTATTGGTAGTAAGCCATTTGTAAGGAAGGAGGGGCGCATAAAGGAGAAAACAAATGGGAACTACTTTTAAACGCGGTAAAAAATGGGGGATCAATTACATGGCCCCCGATGGACAACAGGTCCGTAAAATGGTTGCCAGTAACAAGGAGACAGCAGAGCGCATATTAAAAAAGACAGAGATTGAAATAGCAGAAGGTAAGTATTTAGATATTCAAAAAAATAGAAATATTTTTTTTGAAGACTTCGCGCAGCAATATCTGGATATTTATGTCAGGATTGAAAACAAGAACTTTCTCAAGCAAAAATGTATGATTGACAACTTGGCGAAATACTTTAAGGGAAAGTATCTGCATCAAATTGATTCATTAACAATCCGACAGTTTATGGCTCAAAGGATAAAAAAGGTGAAGCCGGCTTCCGTTAACAGAGACTTTTCGATGTTAAAGTCGATGTTTAACCGGGCCTTTGAGTGGGGAATGTACCCTGACAACAATCCTACTAAGGGTATCAAAAAAATTCCCGAAAATAATAATCGATGTCGATGGTTAACAGAACAAGAACAAGCGCTGTTGTTGTCTCATTGTCAGGGTTTACTAAAAACCCTTGTGATTGTTGCGTTAAAAACAGGGATGAGATGGGGTGAAATTATCAATCTCAAATGGCAGCAGGTGCCTAATAGTAATTATGTTGATTTTGGGAATGATACCATCGTTGTCCATGAATCCATGTCTAAAAGTAAGAAGTCAAGGTTCATTCCAATGGCGATGACTGTTAGGAAGGCTCTTGTGGAATTGCCGAGGATCGCCGGCAATGAATACATCTTTCTTAACTCTAAAACAGATAAGCCGTTGGGAAGTGTAAAGGTTTCCTTTAAGACAGCTTTAAGGAAGGCCGGGATCAGTAATTTTAAATTTCATGATCTTCGGCATACTTTTGCTTCCCAATTGGTCAAAAATGGAGTGGATCTTTACGTTGTGCAAAAACTTTTAGGTCATGCGACCCCGAACATGACGCAACGATACGCGCATCTTAAATCGGACGTCTTAAAAGAAGCCATTAGTAAAATCGATTTACAATCCGGTGATTTTTCGTATAATAGCACCTTCGAGCGTAGCACAATTTTAGCACATCACCTGAATTGAATGAGAATGGGGAAAACTTACAAATTCATAAGTCTTAAAAACAAAAAACTTATGAACTTTTGGGCCATTAGCTCATCTGGTAGAGCATCTGACTCTTAATCAGAGGGTGGCAGGTTCAAGTCCTGCATGGCCCATTATTTTTACTTTTGTTCAAATCAGAAAAGTAAAAATTCGCTTTTGCTAAACTCAAATACATTTTATTATACAGATGTAAAAGCAATAGGGGGGCAGGGTGGCTCAAAAGAGCGTTGATGTCGCTTCTCTCAAAGAGAAAGCGGTTGTATTTCGTCGAGAAATCCTTGAAGTTCTCAACACGGCCGGTTCCGGCCACCCCGGCGGTTCGCTGTCCGCGGTTGAAATCTTCATCAGTCTTTACTTCTATAAAATGAATTACAAAGCGAGCGATCCGCGTTGGGAGGAACGCGACCGTTTGATTGTCTCCAAAGGCCATTGTTCGCCGGTCACCTATGTGACGCTCGCCAATGCCGGATTCTTTCCCAAAGAAGAGTTAAAGACCTTTAGAAAATTCCAATCCCGCCTGCAGGGACACGTGCACACAAAAGTTCCAGGGGTGGAATTGAGTACCGGCTCGCTGGGCCACGGCCTTTCGGTGGCCAACGGCATCGCTTTGGGCGCCAAACTGCTTAAGAAAATTTTCAAGACCTATTGCCTTTTGGGCGACGGAGAAATTCAGGAAGGTTCGATTTGGGAAGCGGCCATGACGGCGCCGCACTACAAACTCGATAATGTCTGCGCGATCGTCGATTGCAATAAAGTTCAGGAAAACGGTCCGACGAATGAAATCAAAAATTTAGAACCGCTCGCCGCCAAATGGAAAAGTTTTGGCTGGTACACGATCGAAGTCGACGGTCACGATTTTCATCAACTCATCAAGGCCTTGAATGAATTTGAGGCAACGAAGGGAAAACCGACCGTCATTATTGCCAATACCCTGAAAGGTAAAGGCATTTCTTTTATGGAATTAAAAGCCGCCTGGCACGGCAAGGCACCCAATAAAGAACAACTGGATGCGGCCCTCGCGGAATTGTCGGCCGGAGGCAAAAAATAATGGACATGAAACCCACCCGCGATGGTTTCGGCGAAGAGCTCGTGGCCTTGGGCAAGGACAACAGCAAGATTGTGGTCCTTTCCGGGGATTTGGAGGATGCCACCCGCGCCGAATATTTCAAACACGCGTACCCGGATCGTTTTTTTAACTTAGGCATCGCCGAGCAGGATGTGGTGGGAACGGCCGTCGGGATGAGCACGGTGGGATTGATCCCTTTCGCGTGTTCGTTCGCCGTTTTTTTGACCAACCGGGCGTACGATATGCTTCGCCTCGATGTTTGCTACAACAAGACCAACGTCAAGGTGGTCTGCTCTCACGCGGGCCTGACGGTCGGCGAGGACGGCGCTTCGGCCCAGTGCCTGGAAGATTTCGCGATCATGCGCGTTCTGCCGAATATGAAAGTGGTTTGTCCTATGGATTATATTGAAGCCAAAAAAGCGACCCGGGCTTTAGTGGGATTTGAAGGGCCCATTTATATGCGCACCGGCAGACCCCCTTTTCCTATCATTACGAAAGAATCCGATCCCTTTGTCATTGGAAAGGCCAATATTATTAGAGAAGGCAAGGACGTGACGCTCATCGGTTGCGGGATCATGGTCTATGAATCCTTGCAAGCCGCGGAGATTCTGCGTAAGGAAGGCATTGAAGCGCGCGTGGTGAACATGCATACGATCAAACCTATTGATGAAACGATGATTGTCGATTCCGCCCGTAAAACCGGGGCATTCGTGACGGCCGAAGAGCACCAGCTGAACGGCGGATTGGGCTCAGCGGTCGCCGAGGTGTTGGGGCGTTTGAGTCCCGCTCCATTGGAGATGGTGGGGGTCCACGACACCTTCGGCGAAAGCGGAACGCCGCAAGAACTTCTTAAAGCCTATCATTTGAAAGATGTGGATATTGCAGAAGCCGCTAGGAAAGTGATTAAAAGAAAAAATAGCGTATAGGGTATAGCGGTCAGCGAACAGTAGTTGTCAGTATATTAGTAATCAGAAAAACTGATAACTATTTGCTGATTACTACTAACCGCTGTTCGCTATACGCTACCCGCTGAAAGGATAAGATGTCGAGAACCAAAATGCATGAGTTGGGTGATTTTGGACAGAGTTTATGGCTGGACTATATCAGCCGTCCGCTTTTGGAAACAGGTAAGCTTAAACAACTCATCACTCAAGGATTAAGAGGCATGACCTCCAACCCGACGATCTTCCATCAGGCGATCAGCCAAAGTCAGGATTACGACGAGAAAATCATCAAACTCAAAGAGTCGGGCAAGACGGCGTTTGAAATCTATGATGACTTGACGATTGCCGACGTGCAAGAGGCTGCCGATCAGTTCTTTCCGGTTTATCAATCCACGGGAGGATTGGACGGTTACGTGAGTCTTGAAATCAATCCTAAACTCGCTAATCAAATTGAAGAACAGGCCGAAGAGGGAAAAAGACTTTTTAAAAAGGTCGCCCGCGCCAATGTCATGATTAAGGTTCCATCAACCCCGGCGGGCTTGCCGGTTGCGGAGGAGCTTTTGGGGAATGGAATTCCCGTGAACGTCACGCTGATTTTTTCACCCCCACAATACGTGAATACCATTGAGGCATTTTTGAAAGGTTTGGAACGGCTGGCGAAAAAAGGGGGAGATTTAAGCAAAGTGCGCTCGGTGGCGAGTATTTTTGTCAGCCGCATCGATACGGCGGTTGATAAGCTTTTGGATGAGAAAATCGCGAAGACCAACGATTCCACAGAAAAGAAAAAGCTGGAATCGCTCAAAGGCCAAGCGGCCGTTGCCAATTCCCGCGTGATCTTCGAGGAATTCAAAACCAGATTTGGCAGTTCGCGCTTTAAGGCGTTGGCTGGGAAAGGGGCGCACGAGCAAAGAGTTTTATGGGCCTCGACGGGAACTAAGAACCCGCAGTACAGCGACCTTAAATATGTGACCGAACTTATTAGCAGGCCTACCGTCAATACCATGCCGGAAAAGACGATGATGGTCTTTTTGGATCATGGAGTTATCCAAGAGGCTTTAAGGGGCAATGTGAAAGAAGCATTTGAAGTTTTTGAAGCTTTAGCGGCTGTAGGAATCGATAGGAAGCAGGTTTGCGCGAAACTTTTGAGCGAAGGGGTCGCGGCGTTCGAGAAATCGTTTGAAGAATTGCTGGTTTCCATCGAACAGAAGGCCAACCGGCTTTCGCACAGCGGAAAATGAAAGAAAAATAACCATTTACATCCCTGGGCAGAGATGGTATATTTAAATGAGCATTGGGATGATAAAGGAAGTGGGATGAGAAACTTAACGTCAAAAATTTTAAAAACTTTTTTATTGGCTGTCTTCTTTGCCTATTCCGTTTTTTGCTTTTGTCCGAAGGCAGCCGCGGCGGAGTCTTCTTATCCATCGTGCCATCGTCAAAGTACCTCCCAGAAATCCAACCCCAATCAAGATTCCTGCTGCCATAAAAGTCACGCGCCGGGACTCACGTTGGAATCAAAAGTCTCAAAATCGTTCTCTCTTGGAATCAATTCGCTATATTCCATTTTGCCTGCCGTTGGAGCCGCGGGCGTTTTTACTGAGAATCCTCATATCTTTTTAGCTTCACACCCTCCAGACTCAAGCGGCAATCCGCTGTATATTCTTCAATCAACTCTTCGCATTTAAACCCTGAGAAGAAAACTTTGTCTTCAAGGCCTTTGGTCTATGGATAAGCCATGGACATAAAAGGTTAAAGTATTATTGGATGGGTTTTTTAAGAAGGAAGGAGAGTTGATTTCTATGAAATTCAAAACAAAATTCATTATCATCACGCTTGTCATCGTAACTTTTGGGGCTGGTGGTTGGCTGATTAAAAGTCTAAAGGCCGGCGCAAGCTCCCAGATGGCGTCGTCTCACGATGATATCTATTATTGCCCTATGCATCCGCAAATCCAGAGTAATCATCCCGGCGTTTGTCCCATTTGTTCGATGAACCTCGTCAAGAAAGAGAACAATCAAACGCTTTCGGCGGCGGATAGAAGTCCTAAGAAATCGCAAGATATTTGCCTCATCCACAATTGCCCTAAACTGCATGATGGCGCGCCTTGTCCGATGATGGTGGTGACCAAGGAAGGCGAAATCCTCAAGTGTCCCATTTGCGGAACATTCATCGGGGAAAAAGTGGGAATGAAAAAAATTCTCTATTGGACCGATCCGATGATCCCGGGATTTAAATCCGATAAACCCGGCAAATCGCCGATGGGAATGGACATGGTCCCTGTGTTTGAAGAGGAAGGTGGAAAAATTGCCTCGGGAAGTGATTCTGTCCCGGGTTATGCAACGATTAAACTCACCCCTCAAAAACAACAGCTTATTGGCGTTAGGACCGCGAAAGTGGAAAAGAAAGAATTGTATAAAACTATCCGTACCGTCGGGACCATTGCGCGGACTCCGGGTTGGGTGGAGGCCCAAATTTATCAATATGAGCGGCCTCTGATTAAAAGAAGACAAGACGTCGAAGTGACTGTCCCTGGCCTTGAGGGCGTGAATTTAAAAGGCCAGTTGCGCACGATTGATTCTTGGGTCGACCCGGCCACGCGCACCTCAAAAGTGAACATCTGGATTACAAATCCCCAAGGTTTTTTTACATTCAATAGCAAATACCCTGTAGGTTTTCTTGCTCCAGGTATGTATGTCAATGTCTCTATCCTCATCGATCTGGGAGAATCGCTCTCTGTGTCCGAAGAGGCGGTTTTTAACACCGGCACAAGGCATATCGTTTTTGTTGATCAAGGCAATGGTCTTTTCGAGCCGCGGGACGTAACGGTGGGGGCTAAGACCGAAAATGAATATCAAATCAAAAGTGGTCTGAAAGAAGGAGAAGTCATTGTCGTGAGCGGTAATTTTCTCATCGATTCCGAGAGTCGTTTGCAATCAGCCTTTGAAGGCATGTCAAACACAGGAAATCCTGCCGTATCAGCGCCGGTAGAGGGGGGATCTCATGAACATGCCCATTGAGAATAAAGAACATTCCGGCTATTCCAAAGCTGATGGAATCATTGAGAAAATTATCGAATTCTCCGCCCGGAATAAATTCATTGTGATTATTTGCGTCGCGGCGGCGATGATGGCGGCGATCTGGTCGCTTAAAAATATCCCGCTCGATGCCATTCCGGATCTCTCCGATACGCAGGTGATTATTTATTCGCGTTGGGATCGCAGTCCCGACATCATCGAGGATCAGGTAACGTATCCGATTGTCTCGGCGATGCTGGGGGCGCCCAACGTCAAAGCCATTCGGGGATTTTCCGATTTCGGATTTTCTTATGTGTACGTCATCTTCAAAGACGGGACCGACCTCTATTGGGCCCGCAGCCGTACCCTCGAATATTTGAGCAAGATCATTCCGCGTCTTCCGGAAGGCGTGAAAACCGAGCTTGGGCCCGATGCGACGGGAGTAGGTTGGGTTTTTCAGTATGTCCTCAAGGACACCAGCGGCCAGCACGACCTTCAGCAGCTGCGAAGTTTTCAGGATTGGTATTTGAGGTATCATCTGCAGAGCGTTCCCGGCGTGGCCGAGGTCGCCTCGATCGGCGGTTTCGTTAAACAATATCAGGTGACGGTCGACCCCAATCGGTTACTCGCCTATAACATTCCCATCACTGCCGTTATCGAGGCCATTCGTCAAGGCAACGGGGAGGTGGGCGGACGTCTCCTGGAATTTTCCGGCGCCGAATATATGGTGCGCGGCCGCGGATACGCGAAATCCGTGAAAGATATTGAAGAGATCGTTATCGGAGTAGATAAAAACGGCACGCCTATCCTGGTCAAAAATCTTGCCAATGTGGCCATTGGTCCGGAAATCCGTCGCGGCTTGGCCGATTTGAACGGACAAGGGGATGTCGTGGGCGGGACCGTTGTGATGCGTTCTGGCGAAAATGCCTTGAATGTTATCAACCGGGTAAAGGAAAAACTTAAAGATATTGAACCCTCGTTGCCGCCGGGTGTCAAAATAGATGTGGTCTATGACCGTTCAGAGCTTATTAAAAAAGCCATCGACAATCTTAAACATCAGTTAACCGAGGAAGTCTTGATCGTCAGCTTGGTGATTCTTTTGTTTCTGTGGCATTTTCCGTCAGCGATTATCCCCATCCTCATTATTCCCATTTCCGTTCTTCTCTCTTTTATTCCTTTATATGGCATGAAATTGACTTCGAATATCATGTCATTATCGGGCATCGCTATTTCTATTGGTGTTCTGGTTGATGGTTCCATTGTTGAGGCTGAGAACGCGTATAAACGTTTGGAGAAATGGATTGAAAACGGGCGTCAAGGCGATTATCGTGAGGTACTGCTTAAATCGATTAAAGAAGTGGGGCCTTCGGTTTTCTTTTCCCTTCTGGTGATTGCGGTTTCCTTCATGCCTATTCTGACACTCGTCGATCAAGAGGGTCGTTTGTTTGGGCCATTGGCCTGGGCGAAGAATTTGGTGATGGCGATCGCGGCGATGCTCGCCGTTACTTTTGATCCAGCCGTTCGGATGTTTTTGATGAAGGTAAATCCCATAAAACTCAAATGGCCCTGGGCCTCAAAGGTTGCGACCGCCATTGCCGTCGGGAAATATTATCCCGAAGAAAAGCATCCGGTGAGTAAAGTTCTTTTTCGATTTTACGAGCCAGCTTGCCGCTTTGTCTTAAGGCATCGCAAGGCCACCATCATTACGGCGTTGATTCTGGTTCTCACGACGATTCCCGTTTATCTGAAATTAGGATCGGAATTCATGCCGCCGTTATGGGAAGGGGATATTCTTTACATGCCGATCACCTTGCCGGGCATTTCCGTGACCGAGGCTCAAAAGCTTTTACAAACACAGGACCAAATCCTCAAAAGTTTTCCGGAAGTTGAAAAAGTTTTTGGTAAGGCCGGCCGGATTGAAAGTTCTACGGACCCGGCCCCATTTTCCATGATGGAAACAGTGGTGATGCTCAAACCCAAAGAAGAGTGGCGCAAGGTAAAACGCTTTTACTCTGGACTGCCGAATGGGGCACAGGGGTTGTTCCGTCGGTTTTGGCCGGACAATATCTCGCATGAAGAATTGATTGATGAGATGGACAAGGCGCTCAAGATTCCAGGGACCACCAATGCCTGGACCATGCCCATCAAGAACCGGATCGATATGTTATCAACGGGCGTACGCACTCCCGTTGGCATTAAGATCCTTGGAGATGATCTCAAAAAGATCGAAGAGATTGGCGCTCGCGTCGAAATGATCATCAAGGATATTCCGGGAACTAGAAGTGTTTTTGCCGAGCGCGCGGTGGGAGGATATTTCTTAGACTTTGACCTTAAACGCGAAGAGCTCGCGCGTTATGGCCTTTCAGTTGAGGACGCGCAGATGGTCATACTATCGGCAATCGGCGGAGAGAATATTTCCACAACGATCGAAGGGAGGGAACGGTACCCCATCAATGTTCGCTATCCGCGCGATTTGCGTGACGACGTTGAACATTTGAAAAGAGTTTTGGTTCCAACACCTTCAGGCCAGCAGATTCCTCTTGCCCAGATTGCCGACATTGTGGTGCGTTCGGGGCCGTCGATGATCCGTAACGAAAACGGACTCCTGGCCGGCTATGTTTTTGTGGACATGACGGGTCGTGATATCGGCAGTTATGTCGAGGAAGCCAAGGCCAAGGTCACCAAAGAACTCAAACTTCCCCAAGGTTATGGGTTGATCTGGAGCGGCCAATACGAAAATATGCTCCGTGTCAAAGAACGCTTAAAAATTGTTCTTCCTCTGACTCTTTTTATCATTTGTATGCTGTTATATTTCAATACACGGTCGATGGTCAAGACCTTGATTGTTCTTCTGGCGGTTCCTTTTTCTTTGATCGGCGCTGTTTGGCTTTTGTGGATATTGGGGTATAATGTCTCCATTGCCGTTTGGGTGGGGATGATCGCCTTAATGGGACTGGATGCCGAAACGGGTGTTTTTATGTTGCTGTTTTTGGACCTGGCTTATGAAGAAGCTAAAAGAGCCGGAAAGATGAAGACGGAAAAGGATTTGGAAGAGGCCATCGTCTATGGCGCGGTCAAGCGCGTGCGCCCCAAAATGATGACGGTGATGGCGGCGTTCATCGGGCTTCTGCCTATTATGTGGTCGGTGGGAGCGGGGGCGGACTTAATGAAAAGGATCGCGGCTCCGATGGTCGGCGGGCTTTTCACGTCATTCATCCTTGAATTGTTAGTGTATCCGGTCATCTACGCTATTTGGAAATGGAACTTTGAAATGAAGAAAACTGCTTCTTAATATCTTGTTTTAGAAAACAAGAGGAGGCAGAAGTTAATGGAAGGAGTAGCGACATGAAGTATGGTTCATTGGTTCTAGCAGCAATTCTATTATGTGCTTCCGCTGGTTTTTTGTACGCGGAGGAAAAGGCTGGCGATGCCACGACCATGGCCCCGGCTGTGGAAACGGCTGTACCCGTTGAGGTCGGCAACGCAATCTGTCCGATCACCGGCGAGAAGATCAAGGATCTTGCCAAGGCCGGCAAGATGGAACACAACGGCAAAATCTACAACCTTTGCTGCCAGATGTGCGAGAAGGATTTTAAAAAGGATCCCGAAGCCGCCATTAAGAAATTGGAGGAACTGAGCAAAGAAGCCCCGGCAGCGGACGCCCATGATCACGATCATGGGAAGTATTAGACCCCACGCTGCTCCTACTCGTCGCAGCTTTGGGGTAAATTCGTACTTATAAGTTACGTCGTCCGCCAAAGGCGGACGACGTAACTTATGTGCTTATTTAAAGGAGGGGACACGATGTTCGGCATTGACATTCACCTGCACCCGGCGGTGGTGCATTTCCCGATAGCCCTTTTTATCAGCGCGCTGTTGTTCGAGTTGATGTGTTGGATCACTCGAAGGGAAGTTCTTCATCAGACTGCATTTTGCCTTTATATTCTCGCGGTCATCGTTACTCCTCTGGTGGTCTGGACCGGTTTACAAGAGGCGCAAGAACATAAAATCCACCATCCGGTTCTGGATACCCATCAGAGATTCGCCTACCTGACGATGTGGACCTCTCTTCTTTCCTTGCCGATTTTGTGGCTCTTTAAAAAGAAAATCACCCCATACTTTAGAGTTGTGTTTTTGATTTTGCTGGCCATGATCGTTGCCTCGGTTTCCCTGGCCGCCTACAACGGCGGGCGCCTGGTCTATGAATACGGAATTGGCGTAGAATCTTAATGATTTGTTTGTGACTCTCTTCGGATATTGTTATAATAAAACCACTTTCAAACACCGGCAGTAGCCGTTAATCAATAAAACGAGAGAGATCAGAACAAAATGCTGGATCCATGGGGAACACTGGCAGGTCTTAACAAAGAAGAGATTCGTGCTTTACAAAATAGAAAGCTCCGTGAGTTTATCAATGAAGAAGTTTATCCCTTCAGTCCTTATTACCGCAAGCTTTTCGATGATCACAAGATTCATCCTCGCGACATTCGTACCGTCGAAGATCTGAAACACATTCCTTTCACCAGCAAAAACGATTTTATCGCCACCCCCGCACATCCCGAAAAATTCAAGGAATTTGTCCTGCAGCCGGATCAGGAAAAGATCACGCGGTTCTGGCCCATTGAGAAGAAACTGGGTTTGTTGACTGATTCCGTTATCTTGGGAAGAGCCGAAGCTCAGGAGAAATTGTCCCGACAGTATCGGCCATGTTTCATCACCTTCACCACCGGCACCACCAATAAGCCGGTGTCCTTTCTTTACAGCCACCATGACATGCAGAACCTTCATCTCTCTGGTTCCAGAATGCTCAGCCTTTTTGAAATCAAGAACGATGAGCGCGTGATGAACATCTTCCCGTACGCCCCGCACCTGGCTTTCTGGCAAGTGGTTTTTGGCGGACTTTCCTCCTGTGTCATGATCTTTAGCTCCGGCGGCGGGAAGGTGATGGGAACGGAAGGGAACATTTCGGCTATTGTGCGGATGAGACCGTCGGTGATTTTGGGTGTTCCCAGTTACGTCTATCACGTCTTGAGACTCGCGCAGGAAAAAGGCTGCCGAATGGAGTACGTGAAGAAAATCGTTCTGGGGGCGGCCCGGGTCACGGAAGGATTTAAGGAAAAGATCATCGAGCTTCTAAAATCTATGGGAGCCACCGGCGTTTCAGTGTTTGGAACCTATGGTTTTACCGAAGCGCGCGCCGCGTGGGCCGAATGCCCCACGAAGCCCGGAATCTCCAGCGGCTATCATCTTTATCCGGATCAAGAGATCATTGAGATCATCGATCCTAAGACCGGCGAGGTGAAAGGCGAAGGCCAGGACGGCGAGATCGTTTACACAGCTTTGAATTCCCGCTGTTCTGTGGTCGTCCGTTACCGCACGGGGGATTACCTGAAAGGCGGGGTCTCTTACGCGCCTTGTTCCTACTGTGGGCGTACCGTCGCGAGACTCTCGAGTGACATCACGCGCATTTCCGATATTCAAGGCCTGCAACTTTCCAAGATCAAAGGGTCTCTGGTCAATCTTAATGACTTTGCCGCCATCTTGAATGATTTTGGTTCGATTGTGGAATGGCAGATCGAAATCCGGAAGAAAAACAATGATCCCCATGAGGTTGATGAGCTGGTTGTTTATATTGCTTCCAAACCGGACGCGGATCGCCTGAAGCTGGAGTCGGATGTCCGCAATAAAATCAAGATAGGGACAGAAGTCGCGCCCAACGGCATCGTCTTCTTGCCTCTGGATGAACTTGTCAAACGCCTTGATTTGGAGACGGCGAATAAAGAGAAAAGGATTTTGGACACGAGGCCGAAATAGCGTACAGCGGACAGCGAATAGCGGTCAGTGAATTAATTCTTTTTGTTGTACTATCCGCTAACCGCTATACGCTTACCGCTGAGGAGATACGACTATGGAACGCATCGTGATTGTCGACGGCATACGAACTCCCTTCTGCAAAATGGGGACGCTTTTTAACGATATGAGCGCGCAGGAACTGGCGGTCGCGGCCACCCGTGAACTTTTGGAGCGCACCGGCCTTGAGCCTCAAAATATCGATGAGGTCATCTTCGGGAACGTCGCGCAGCCGCCGGACGCGGCTAATATTTCCAGAGTCATTGCCTTGTTGAGCGGAATTCCCAAAACAACGCCGGCCTTTACGGTGAACCGTAATTGCGCCTCGGGCCTTGAATCCCTGGTCACGGCGGCTCTGCGGATTCAGGCCGGCGAAGCGCAATGCCTCTTGGCCGGCGGGACGGAATCGATGAGCAACATTCCATTTTTTTTAAGCAAAGACTTGCAGGAAATTTTGACCAAAGTCAACCGCGCCAAATCGGTGCTGGAAAAATTTCAAGCCATCATCCGATTGCGGCCGAAACATTTTTCTCCTCGGATTGGGCTCAACTTGGGACTCACCGATCCCGTCTGCGGATTGAATATGGGCCAGACCGCGGAAGTTTTGGCCAAGGAGTTCGGAATCAGCAGAGAAGAACAGGATGAATTTGCTTTGATGAGCCATCAACGGGCCATGAGGGGACGAGCGGTACTTCAAGAAGAAATTGTTCCGGTTATTCCCTCCCCCAAATTCAAACAAGTCGTCGAGTTCGACAACGGCCCGCGCGAGAATCAAACGCTGGAGGCTTTGGCTAAACTTAAGCCCATTTTTGACAAATACAGTGGTACGGTAACGGCCGGCAATTCCAGTCAGGTGACCGATGGAGCGGCGGCGCTTTTGGTCACCTCGGAGGGGCGCGCTCGCGAATTGGGATTGGAACCCTTGGGATATTTAAAAGCCTTCGCGTTTGCCGGGGTGGAGCCCGCGCGGATGGGAATCGGCCCGGCGCACGCGATTCCCAAAGTCCTTAAAAAATCGGGAATGAGTTTAAGACAGATGCAGGCCATCGAGATCAATGAAGCGTTTGCCGCGCAGGTGCTCGCCGTCCTGCGGTCTCTGGATTCCAATGAATTCGCCCGCGAGTTTGGTTACGAAGGATACGCAGGCCCCATTGACCGCGGCATTTTGAACGTGAACGGAGGAGCGATTGCGCTGGGTCATCCCGTAGGGGCGAGCGGCTCGCGCCTTATCTTGACGATGCTCAAACATCTCAAAAGAAAAAATCTCAACGTGGGTCTCATTTCCTTGTGCGTCGGCGGCGGGCAAGGGGCGGCGGCGATCGTGGAGAGATGACAATAGGTGTAAGCGAAATAACAATGTCCGTTAATTTTTACAAAGACGATAACATCGGCACCATCGAGTTCGATCACCCTGAGGCCAAGGTCAATATCCTGACCTCGGAGGTTTTAAAGCGATTGGAGGAAACTCTCGATCAAGTGAAAAACAACGCGTCTCTAAAAGCCGTTTTTTTTGTCAGCAAGAAAAAAGACATCTTCATTGCCGGAGCGGACATCAAAGAGATCGATGGGATCGTGACCCGTGAGGATGGCGAAGGTAAATCCAGGGCCGGACAAAGGATTTTCAATAAACTCGAGGATCTTTCCATCCCGACGGTGGCCGTGATTGACGGCGCGGCGTTGGGAGGAGGCTGCGAATTGGCGCTCGCCTGCCGTTACCGCGTCGCGACCTTCAGTGAAAAGGTAAGAATCGGACTGCCGGAAGTGAACCTAGGCATCATTCCCGGGTTCGGCGGCACATACCGCCTGCCGAAAGTTGTGGGGCTGGAACGGGGCATCCGGATGATCGTCACCTGCAAAGTTGTTTCGAGCCAGGAAGCTCTGAAGATGGGGCTCGTTGACCGTTTGGTGCCGCAAAAAGGGATCGAGAGTCAGTTGCGCCAATTTTTGAAAGATATTAAGGAAAACAGACTTCCTCAAAAGCCCAAAGAGAATCTTCGGCAAAAGCTTCTTGAGGATTTTTCCATCGGCCGCAGGCTTCTTTTTAGCGAATCCCGCAAGTCGATTCTGCAGGCCGCTCAAGGGTTTTATCCGGCGCCTTTAAAAGCGCTTGAGGTCATGCAAAAGGCTTACGGCCGTCCCCGTCAGCAAGCTCTGGATCTGGAAGCCAAAGGTTTTAGTGAAATGGTCATCACGGAGGTTTCAAAAAATTTGGTCAAAGTGTTTTATCTCTCGGAGAAATATAAGAAACTGACCTTCCCCGGCACCGAGAATCTTCCCTTGAAGAAAATTCGCAAGGCTGCCGTATTGGGAGCGGGGGTCATGGGAGGGGGCATCGCACAGTTGTTGAGTGACAACGGTATTCGTGTTCGCTTGAAGGATGTTCATTATGAGGCGATCGCGCAAGGCTTGAAGGCGGCGAGTAAAATCACCAGCCAAGCCGTGCAGAAAAAACGTTTGACCCAGGCGCAGGCCAATGTGAGGATGTCCGCGATCACCGCGACTCTTGACTACAGCGGATTCAAGAATGCGGACGTTGTGATCGAGGCGGTTGTTGAGAATAGGGAGGTTAAGAAAAAAATTTTTCACGAACTAAGCGGTGTTGTCAGCGCGGATACCATTCTGTGCACAAACACCTCGGCACTCTCCGTCACCGAGATGGCCCGAGAGACGCGCGATCCCTCCCAGGTCATCGGTCTGCATTTTTTCAATCCCGTCCACCGGATGCCTTTGATTGAAGTCATCAAGACCGAGGTAACTTCTAAAGAAACGATTGCTTTGACGCTGTTTCTCGTCAAGCTTTTAGGAAAAACACCGATTCTCGTCAAAGATTCCTGTGGGTTTTTGGTCAACAGAATTCTTCTTGCCTATATGAACGAGGCGGGACATCTGCTGGAGGAGGGAGCCGCCATTCAAACCATTGATCAAGTAGTGACGGCTTTCGGGATGCCGATGGGGCCTTTGGCGTTAAGTGATGAGGTGGGCTTAGACGTAGGGCTCAAGGTCTTGCATATTCTTGAACATGGCCTGGGAGTCCGATTCAAGGCCGTTGAAACGTTTGAGCGCGTTTTTGAGGCAAAGCTTTTGGGCAAAAAATCAGGCAAAGGTTTTTATCTTTACGGCCGGAATCGTTCCGTCAATCCGATGATTGGTCCTTTGGTAGCTGTCAAAAACCGGCGCCGATTCGATTCCCAGGAGAGTCTTAAGCGAATGATGTACGTGATGATCAACGAAGCGGCACGATGTCTGGAGGAAGAAATCGTCGATGATCCGGGCGCGGTGGATATCGGGATGATAATGGGTACGGGTTTTCCGCCGTTTCGCGGCGGGCTTCTGCGTTACGCGGATCGTGTTGGTATTAAGAACGTCGTTGAGGATTTGGAACGCTTGGCCCTTGAGCTGCAGGCCGAGCGATTTAAGCCCTGCCGCTATCTTTTAATCTTAAATGAGAAAAACGAGAAGTTTTTTAAGAGCTGAGGGTTCGTCTTATGGTTGAGAAAAACAAGAGTCCCATAACGAACATTTATATCATTGTTCCGCTCATAATTTTATTCTTCATTGTGGGGATATATTTGTATTCGAAGTTCTTGGGCGGCTATGCCATTTATGAAAATAAGGATTATGGTTTCAGCATGAAATATCCTAGCGGTTATTCAATTGTAGAAGGGGAAGGGGGCACCATTGTGGCTTTTGTTTCTCCTAAGGAAACGGAAATGGATCAATTCCTGGAGAACGTGAACATTGTCTATCAGGATATGTCGGCGGATCCGTTGACCTTAAAGCAGTTTGCGGATCGAGCGGTGAGTCAGCTGAGCGCCACCTTCCAGGACATGAATATCATCGAAAACATTCCTGTTAATGTTAACGGTCTTTCGGCCTACAGGATCATCTACGCGGCCAAGGAAAATAGTCCGCTTAAGATAATGACGGTGGTTATCATGGCGGGGGAGAACTCCTTTTATTCCATATTTTTCACCGCTCAATCCCAACAATTCGATGACAATCTCTTGGCGGTGATGGGGATGGTCAATTCTTTCCGGTTAACAAAATAGGCCCCGCGGTTTCTATGACGAATACTCAACCTCTTTGTCCGGTTTTTGGTGAATGCGGTGGATGCCAGTATCAGGATATTGCTTATGAGGATGAGCTTAACATCAAACAAATCCAGCTGGAATCGCTTTTTAAAGAAGAAATTGGGTTAGAAGCCCATTTTCTCGAACCGATCTTGCCGTCTCCTCAAGCGTATCATTACCGCAATCGTCTGGATCTCAAGCTCTTGAAGACCAAAGAAAATCAGATCTTCGTCGGGTTTTCACCCCCAGGCCGCAATCGGATGGTTCCCATTAGCGCTTGTTCTATCGCCAAAAAATCGATCTCAGGGTTTATCCCGGCGCTTAAGCAAGAGATTACGGAAAAACTGCCCAGCCGTTACCATGTGGCCAATCTGGTTGTGCGAACCGGCGATGACAATCGTGTGTTCTGGGGCGGGGTTGGACGGCACTCGTTAAGACTTGATCCGCAGGATTATCTTTGGACCCAAGTGAACGGCCGGCGGATTTTCTATTCTCTGGACACTTTTTTTCAGGCGAATTTGTCGATTTTACCGCTGCTGATTGAAAGGATTCGAGCCCTCAACATCTGGTCTTCGGAAACAGTTTTTTTTGATTTGTACTCAGGGGTCGGGTTCTTTGGCTTGATGCTGGCGGACAAAGTAAGAAAGGTTGTTATGATTGAGGAATCGAAGGCTTCTTTCAAGCTGGCACAGCATAATCTTCAGTATCAGGATTTTAAAAATGTTTCGATGAAGGCCGGTCGAGTTGAAGACGAATTGCCGTCTGTTCTTGCGCATGAGGCCGGAAATTCCAAGGCTGTGATGATCGATCCGCCTCGGGCTGGTTTATCGCCGGAGGTCCTGAAGACTCTCAATGAGTCGGCGGCCTTAAACAATATCCTGTATCTTTCCTGTCATCCTCAAACCCTCCTGCGAGATCTTAAAGTTCTCATGAATGGTAACTGGAAGATTGTGCAGGTTATGCCGTTTGATTTTTTTCCGAAGACGAAGCATATCGAGACGCTAGTATGGCTGAAACAAAAAGCGGTTAGCCTGCCCGTCCGGCAGGCTAACCGCTAAAATCGAGGTGAACGAATGAAAACCGACAAGGTTCCTTTCCAAAAACAGATCTTCGTCTGCACCAATGACCGCAAAGGAGAAAGCCCCAGCTGTGGCGATCATCAAGCCGAGGCCGTCTTTAAAGAGTTCCGTCGGATTGCCAAAGAACGAGGGCTTCACCCCAAAGTGCGTGTGGCCCAAGCCAAATGTTTAGGCCAATGCAGCCTAGGCGTCAACATCATGAGTTATCCTGATGACGTTTGGCACAGCGGCGTGAGAATAGAAGATGTGCCGCAGCTCGCCCAACAGTATTTAAAGAAAGAGTAGGCCAGCGTTGATTTTATCCTCAAAGCTTCTATACTGAACATAAAAGGGTCCCCCGCATGAGCATGTTCGACAAGAATATCAGCGCCGAGAAAAGAGAATCCTTGGAATTCGCCGAGGCATCCAGGGAAACCGAATGGAAGTATCCCAGTTTTGCCTTAAAACTTTTTCACGGCATTATCGATTGGCCGCTCATTCACCCGTTCCCCGAACAACCCGCCGACGATCGCCGGGCCGGTGATGTGTATCTTAAAAAACTTGAAGCTTTTTTAAGAGAAAACCTTGACCCCGATGAAGTGGATCGCACCGGTCTTATCCCGGAAAAAGTTTATAAGGGTCTAGGGAGTCTTAAGGCCTTTGCCATCAAGATCCCCAAAGAATACGGAGGCCTGGGCTTTAGTCAAATCAATTACAACCGCGCCATTCATCTAGTGGCGAGCTACTGCGGCTCCACGGCCGTTCTGTTATCCGCTCATCAAAGTATTGGCGTCCCGCAGCCTTTGAAACTTTTTGGTTCCCCCCAGCAAAAACATAAATATCTACCGATGTTCGGCGATGGGGTGATTTCCGCCTTTGCCTTGACTGAGTTAGAGGCGGGGTCAGACCCTCGTCAGATGACAACCACCGCCATCCCAACCGAAGACGGCAAATCTTTCCTCATTAACGGAGAAAAACTCTGGTGTACCAACGGCCCGGTGGCGGGCGTTATTGTCGTCATGGCCGTGACCCCTCCCAAAATCATTCACGGCAAAGAACAAAAACAAATCACGGCTTTTATTGTCGAAACCAATTCTCCGGGCTTTGAAATTGTGCACCGTTGCCAGTTCATGGGTTTGCACGGCATCCAAAATGGGCTCATCCGTTTTAAAAACGTGAAAGTCCCCAGGGAGAATATTATCCTCGGCGAAGGAGAAGGGTTAAGGCTTGCCTTGATGACGCTCAATACGGGCAGACTCACGCTTCCGGCTGCCTCAACGGGAATTTCGAAATGGTGTCTGTACGTCGCCCGTCAGTGGTCCAAGAAACGCAAACAATGGGGAGCCGCGATCGGCGAACACGAAAGTATTGCGCTCAAGATCGGTACTATCGCCAGCCACACCTTCGCGATGGATGCCATGAACTGGCTTACCTCCGCCATGGCCGATGATAAGAAAAAAGATATTCGTCTTGAGGCGGCGATCGCCAAATATTTCTGCACGCTGCACAGTTGGAAGATTGTCGACGAGACTTTGCAGATCCGCGGCGGCTCGGGATATGAACAGTCTTCATCGCTGAAGGGCCGCGGCGCGGATTATTGGCCCGTGGAGAGGGTGATGCGCGATGTTCGCATCAATCTTATCATTGAAGGAACTTCGGAGATTATGCATCTTTTCATTGCCCGCGAAGCGCTGGACCCGCATCTTTCGCGCGGCAAGGTTTTTTTAAGCTCAAGGACTTCCGGCGGCGAGAAATTGAAAGCCTTTTGGGCGGCGGCCGTTTATTACGCGACCTGGTATCCAAAACTATGGCTGCCATCCTTTCCTCATTACGATCTGCCTCAACCCTTGGCTCGTCACATGACTTATGCCGCTTCTGCCTCTCGACATTTGGCCAGGAATATCTTTCATCAGATGCTGCGTTATCAGAAAAAATTGGAAAGCCGGCAAAGCGTTCTCAACCGCGTTGTCGATATAGGGTGCGAGCTTTTTGCCATCTCTTCGGTTTGTACCTACGCCGACCATTTGATAAAAAAAGGGCAGGCGAATGCTTTGGAGCTTGCCGATCTTTTTTGTCAACAAGCGCGTCAACGCATCGAAGAGCATTTCAAATATGAAGGCAATTCGACTGAAAAAGACAATTTACAGGTCGCTAAAAAAGTCCTGCTCGATGAGTTCATCTGGCTTGAGAACGATATCATCAAATAGCCTTTATTGATCTCTCCACTATTAGCGCCGTATGTGGAAGTCAATACATGCCTTCTCTCAAAAAAGGAATTTATGGAAGGCAGTACTGGCTTCCACAATATGTTTCTAGGGAAGCCATGTATTACCTTTTCTCTTCTGGCGGCTGGAGAAAAGCTTACGGTTTTAAGGAAGAAAAGGTTAATAAATCATGTCCTCTTTTTTACAAATCACTCATAAATATTCCGTCGTCAAGCAAATACCCATTTTCAGCAAATTGAATTGGTTTGAGTTGCACGCGGTTGCCGCCAAATGCAGTTTTGCGGAATATAAAAAAGGCGAGATCATCTCCCGGGAGGGGGCGCCCCCGGATGCTCTGTATTGCCTGGTCTCGGGACGTCTGCAGGCTTACAAGACCCGCCCCAACGGTAGCAAAGAAAACGTTGAGCTTCTCTTGCGCGGAATGCATTTCGGGATCATCTCGCTTTTGACCGGGGAAGAGCATTCTTTGACCTTTGAGGCCCTCAACGATTCCGTGATCCTTAAAATCAACAAGGATGATTTTCTCAATATCCTCAAAAGTATTCCCCATCTTGGCATTGAATTCAGCCGTAGTCTTTCCCGCCGGGTCCGCAGTCAGGTGGTTCGTTCCAAATCCATTTTCGAAAGCACCGTCATTTCCGTGTACAGTCCGGTGAAAGGCTCGGGGAGCTCCACGTTCGCCGTCAACCTGGCTCTGGCTTTGGCGAAAGAAACCACTCGGAAAATTATTTTTGTCAGCATCTCTAACGGCCCGCATGTGTTTTCTACAGAAAATTCTCAAAAGACGGACGCGACTCCTCGATGGAAAAAGGCGGCCGTTAACCTCGAAGATATCGTGGGGGATTATCAAAAAATCGCTCAGGCTATTACCAAGGCCGATATCGAAGTCGATCTCTTGAACGTCTTCATCAACCCGCAAAATGAAAGAATAGTTCGGCAGATCAGCACATTTATCAGCAGCCTCGCCAATGAGTACCATTATGTCGTCGTGGACCTTCCCAATGATATGGACGATGTCGTTCTGGAGACCTTGACGCAGTCGGACTATGTTTATTTGATTACCATCGATCAGAAAGAGGATTTACTTCTGGCGGGGCATGTCATCAAAAGGCTTAAAGGAGTCCTAAAGGGAAACTTCGATAAAGAAAAAGTGCAGGTGCTGACCAGTGGCCTTAAGCTCCAGTGTTATCTTTCCTTTGAAGAAGTCAACAAAGTCCTCGACTATCAAGTCACAGCCGTGCTGCCTTTTATCAGCCCGGGCGAATTGAATCAACCGGTTGTTTCAAATCTGATGACGGTTTTGACGCCGAGCCCCCAGAGCGAATACGCAAAGACCCTGACCCAACTGGCCCGTCGGGTGGGAGGGGTCCTCGTGGGATTGGTTTTAGGCGGCGGCGCGGCTTTGGGGGTGGCCCATATTGGGGTCATTCGCGTTCTTGAAAAGGAAAAAATTCCTATCGATGTCGTCGTTGGCAGCAGTATGGGCGCTCTGCTCGCCAGTCTTTGGGCCGTTGGCAATAATGCCGATGAGCTGGAAACAATAGCCCGAGAATTCGAAAGCAAAAAGGCAATGGGGAAGATCGTTGATCTGGTCATTTCAAAAGCCGGTTTTGTGTCAGGCCGGGGCATTGAGCGTTGGCTTAAGAAACATTTAGGGAATAAAACCTTCCATTCCACGCGTTTTCCTTTAAAAGTCATAGCCTATGACCTTTTGCACCGGGAGGAGCTGGTGATTTCAGAGGGACAGCTGGTTGATGCCGTTCGTAAAAGTGTTTCCATTCCGGGCGTTATTAAACCGGTCTTGCAGAAAAATCGGCTCATCATCGATGGGGGCGTTTTAAATCCTTTGCCGACCAATGTCCTGACCGCTTTAGGCATCAAGAAGATCATTGCCGTCAATGTCTTGCAGTCGCCCGTGGATGTGGCGAAGGGCTACGAGCTCGCCAGGGCAAAAGCCCAGGAAGAAGAGAAAATCCCATTTTTGAAATCGCCGCGACAATACCTGAGCTTTCGGATCAATAGATTTTTTTACAGGGTGTTCTGGCCGAACATCCCTGATATTATCGTGCGTACGCTCCAGGCTACTGAATATGTCATCGCCCAGCAAAGCGCCCTTCAGGCCGACATCATCATCCATCCCGATCTTTCCGGCATTAATTGGTTTGAGCTTTATCAAGTCAACAAGCTCTTAAGAGCCGGAGAAGAAGCCGCTTATAAAGCCCTGCCGGAAATTAAAAAACTCATCGCGGAATAAATTTTGCACGAATTTGCGGCAATGGGCGTCTCAAGGTTTCCATTGCAAGAGGAAGGGATTTTTAATAGAATAGACACCATTATTTCAATTTCTCTCTCTAAAGCTGGAGAAGAGCTTACGGTTTTAAGGAAGAAAAGGTTAATAATCAAAAAGAGCGTCAATGAACAGCAAGGACAGTAAACTCAACTATATTCTGCTGGAACTGGGGCATCATCTTCCCTATACCATCTTTGGGGTTACCATGGGACTCATGCTCATGGGGATTTTTACCTTTTTCGCTATACTGATGCGGGCGGAAGATTCTCTGGCAGATGCCGCTCGCGAATTCTTTCATGTCTCTCACGCGAGTCATATTTTATTGAGTGCGGTGACAACGACCGCCATGTTCTGGAAACATGAGAAGAGGTTCTTAAAGGCCGTTTTCGTCGGATTCTGCGGGTCGTTGGTGGTGTGCGGTTTGAGCGATGCCGTCTTCCCTTATCTGGGCGGACGTTTTTTGCTCCACGGGGATATGGCCGTTCATATCTGCCTTATTGAACATCCCGGGATCGTTGTTCCTTTCGCGATGATGGGCGTCATTACGGGCTTTCTTATTCCGGGCGCCATTGAAAAATCCACGGAGTATTCGCATTCAGGCCATGTGCTTTTTAGCAGTCTCTCGGCGATTCTTTATCTCACGGCCTTTGGGGTCCAGGATTGGATCCATTCCCTAGGAATAGTTCTTATCATTGTAGTTTTTGCCGTCATGGTCCCTTGCTGTGCCAGCGGCATCGCCTTTCCTCTTTTTTGCGCTCATCGCGGTTGTACACATGAACCCATCCCTGCTAAAGCAGAGCAGGCGTAAAATCTATTTTAAAGCCTTCCCAATGCGTCCTGGCCTTATCAATCTCTCCAAGATTGTCAAAATCGGATCGCGCGACAGCCATCTGGCTTGTCTGCAGGTCAAGGAAGTTTTGTCTTTTTTGAAGGCTAAGGGCGTCAAACTCATTTTCGAACACGTGGTTTATCAAACGAAAGGGGATAGGGATAAAACAACGCCACTTTCTTTGAGCCCGGCGGATGATTTCTTTACCGATACTTTGGATGAGGCGCTTTTAAAAGGCGAAATTGACTTGGCGGTTCACAGTGCCAAGGATTTGCCGGAGGTCTTAAGAGCGGATTTGAGCCTTTTCGCTTTAACTGCCGCGCTGGATAAGACCGATGCCTTTGTGGGAAAAAAGAAATTGTCACAATTGGCCGCCGGGGCGAAAGTAGGGGCGAGCAGTCTTTTAAGGCAGCGGGCCGTGAAAGCCGTGAATCCGGGTGTTCAACTTGTGGATGTACGCGGGACGATTGAAGAACGGCTGGCGCTTTTAGATCACGGTGTTGTTGAGGGGCTTATTGTGGCCGCCTGTGCTTTAAAACGTTTGGGCTTAGAGCATTTGATTACCGAAATTATGCCGTGGGAGGCAAGTCCTTTGCAAGGGCAGTTGGCAGTGGTGGGCCGTACGGCCGATAGGATTTTGATGGCGAAAGTCTCCGCTATTGATGTTTGTAAAACCTATGGAAAGGTTTCCCTTGTCGGCGCCGGCCCCGGAGACCCGGATCTCATCACCCTCAAGGGTATCAACGCCTTGAAACACGCCGATTGTGTTTTTTATGATTATCTGATTGATCAAAGGCTTTTGCGGTACGCCAAGAAAGCTCAAAAAATTTACGTCGGTAAAAGAAAGGGAGAGCATGCCTTGCCGCAAGAGGAGCTTTCCCGGATGCTCAAAGAAAAGGCCATGGCCGGGAAGAATGTGGTGCGCCTAAAAGGCGGCGATCCTTTGATCTTTGGCCGCGGGGCGGAGGAGCTCGGTTACCTGCGCTCTTTTTTCATTGAGGTGGAAGTCGTTCCGGGAGTCAGTTCAGCGACCGGAATTCCGTCGGGGTTAGGGATTCCTTTGACCGCCCGGGGCGTGGCTTCCTCCGTGGCGTTTGTCAGCGGTCATGAAGAGGCCGAAGACCGCGCGAATCCCAAACAGGTCAAGATCCCGTCGGCCGATACGATTGTATTCTTAATGGGACTCACGAAACTCAATATCATTGTGAAGTCACTTTTGAGCAACGGCTGGAGCTCTCAAGCTTCGGTTATGGTGGTTTCCAAAGGCACAACTCTTCAAGAAAAAATCGTTTCCGGCTGCATTGCTGATATTGAAAAGATTGTTTTGGAACATAAGCTTGAACCGCCGGCTCTTATTATTGTGGGAGAAACGGTTAAGTTCTCGCGCCGCCCGATTGTTCCGCCGGTTGTAGAAATGAGAGGTCGCGAAGGGCGCGAGAGAAATCTTTTCCCCAATCATCACATCCTTTATTTGGGAACACATCCTAAGAGGTACCGTTCCCTGGGACACATCGTTCATTTTCCGCTGATCAAGATTTCCAGCGTGAAAGTTGATCGCAGGACCTCGCAAAGAATCGTCAACAGGTTACAGAAGTATGACCTGATCCTTTTGACCAGCCCTTACGCTGTCCAACATTTTTTTGAATTTTTGAAAAGAAGCGCTGGGGATTTGGCCAATCTTCTAAGGTTTGACTTTGCGGTCATCGGCGAGGGGACGGCCGCAGCTTTAAAAAAACACAGCGTCACGCCTAAGGTTGTTGCGGCCGTTCAAACGAGCGCAGGGTTGTTGGAAGAGCTGATTAAAAAGTATAATCTTAAGGATAAGAAAATCCTTTTCCCAAGGTCTTCGCTTCCCAATCCATTTCTTAAAAATGAATTGACTAAACGCGGAGCGGACGTGACGGAGCTGACTATTTACAAGAATACTAAGCCCGGGAAAAAAGATTTGCCGCTTAAAGAAATCGATGCCATATTTTTTACCAGTCCTTCGACGGTTAAAAATTTTTTGGCGGATTATGGATCCATCCCCCCAGGCTGGCGGATTTTAAGTAAAGGGCCGACCACAAGCAAAGCCTTAAGGCAAGCCGGCTATAAAAATTCTGCCGTTGTTTACGGATGATTTTAAAGGAGAATTTAACTGGGTAGCCCAATGAAGGGTAAGAATTTATGTCACGATTTAGAAGATTAAGAAGAACCGAAACATTGCGCGCATTAGTACGGGAAACGAGGCTCTCGACCGCAGAGCTTATCCAGCCATTTTTTGTTATGGAAGGAAAACAAAAAAAACAGGCGATCGACTCCATGCCGGGCATTAACCGTTATTCGGTCGATCGATTGCTTAGGGCCGTTGAACACTATCAATCCGTCGGCGGGCGAGCCGTTATCCTTTTTGGCATTCCCAGTAAGAAAGATTTTAAAGGAAGCCAGGCCTATTCTGCCGGCGGCATCGTACAAAAAGCCCTCAAAGCCATCAAAAAAACTTTTCCGAAACTCCTCGTCATCACCGATGTTTGTTTATGCGCCTATACCACCCATGGTCACTGCGGGATTGTGGTTGGCGGCCAAGTGGACAACGACAGAACCTTACCGGTTTTAGCCAAGATCGCCCTTTCTCATGCCGAAGCCGGCGCCGACATTGTCGCGCCATCGGACATGATGGATTTGAGGGTGAAAGAGATTCGTCAAGGTCTGGATAAAAATAATTTTATTCACATTCCGATTCTCTCGTACGCGGTAAAATATGCCTCGGCGTTTTATGGGCCGTTTCGCGCGGCTGTTGATTCCACTCCGCAATTCGGGGACCGCAAATCCTATCAGATGGATTATGCCAACACAAGAGAGGCTCTCAAAGAAGCCTGGCAGGATGTCTGCGAAGAGGCGGATATCTTGATGATCAAACCCGCCTTGGCTTACCTCGATGTCATTTCCCTGATCAAATATCACACCACTCTTCCGATAGCCGCTTTTAGCGTCAGCGGCGAATACTCCATGATCAAGGCCGCCGCGATGGCCGGGTGGTTGAATGAGAAAGACGCGGTTCTGGAATCCCTGACGGCGATGAAACGCGCCGGGGCCGACATCATCATTACCTATTACGCCCAGGAGGCGATGCGGTGGCTTACCGAAGGTCCGTAAAACTTTTTCAACAAGCCAAAGAAGTGATGGTTGGCGGCGTTAACAGTCCGGCGCGTTCCTTTGTTTCCGTGGGCGGTAATCCCTTTGTGGCGGAGAGAGGGGAGGGGGCGCGATTTTTTGATGTGGATGGCAACGCCTATACGGATTATTGTCTGTCCTGGGGCGCGTTGATCTTAGGACATGCGCACAAAGATGTGGTCAAGGCAGTCAACGCCGCGATGGCAGGCGGTTCCAGTTTTGGGACGACCACTCGCCTTGAGATAGAAATCGCACAATTCATTGTCAAACACGTTCCTTCGATCGATCTGGTTCGCTTTGTCAATTCCGGTACCGAAGCGACGATGAGCGCTATCCGGGTGGCCCGCGGGTTTACTCAAAAGAGCAGGATCGTTAAATTCGATGGCTGCTACCACGGACATTTTGATGATCTTTTAATCAAAGCGGGATCGGGGGTCGCCAAACTGCGGGAATCCTCAAGTCAGGGGATACCCAAGAATCATATTCAAAATACCATCAGCCTTCCTTATAATAATACGGCTGTTTTGACAGACACGCTGAAGCGTTTTCATAAGAGAATCGCCTGTGTTATCATTGAGCCGGTGGCGGGCAATATGGGGGTGGTTCCGGCGAGCAAAGATTTTCTCAAGGTCCTCCGGTATCTTACCAAGAAGCATGATATCGTTTTAATCTTTGATGAAATCATGACGGGTTTTCGAACGAGTTTAGGTTGTGTTCAGTCCGAACTGAACATCGTTCCGGACATGACGTGTCTGGGAAAAATTATCGGCGGCGGCTTTCCGGTCGGGGCTTATGGAGGAAGAAAGGATATTATGGAATGCCTGGCACCTTTAGGCGGCGTTTATCAGGCTGGGACGTTCTCCGGCAATCCGGTTGTTTTAAATGCAGGGTTGGTTACATTGAAAAACCTCAATACTTCTTTTTACCGGCAATTGAATCGTAAAGGCGAGAAATTTGCTCAAGAGCTCAATCAATATTTCGTTTTCCAAAAAGTTCCAGCCTATCTATCGGCCTACAAATCCATGATGAGTATCCGGTTTAAAGCCGGGCCCGTGACGGATTATGGCCAAGCGCAGGCCGCTTCGTCCCCGCGAATGTACAGTGATTTGTTCTGGCGGCTTTTGAAGCAAGGGATTTACTGGCCACCCGCGGATTTGGAAGCATTTTTTATTTCGGGAGCGCATGGCGACCAGGATCTCGTTTATTTGTCGCAGGCCTTGAAAAGATTTTTTCGTATGAACTCCGTGAGGATCTTATGAGCAATCCCGAATCTCATTGCGTTGTCCGTCCCTGGGGAAACTACAGGAAGCTTTTTCAAGAGCCCGGCGTGTGGGTGAAAAGAGTCGAGGTCAATCCCGGATGCCGCTTGAGTTTACAAAAACACAATCAACGATCCGAGAAGTGGATCATTATTCAAGGTCACGGATTGGCGGTGGTAGGCGGTGAGGAAATGACGGTCAAGCGCGGGAGCGTTGTGGATGTTCCTTTGGGCGCGGTTCATCGCATGGGCAATGAGGGCCAGGACCTTCTCATTTTTATAGAGGTCGCGACCGGCAGCTACCTGGCGGAAGATGATATTGTGCGTCTACAGGATGATTACGAGCGAAAGTAACAGAAGCAGGAGAGAAGAGAAATGTCCAAATTTTTGATTACGGGCGGAGCCGGATTCATCGGTTCTAACATCGCAGAACAGTTGATAAAGCAAGGCCATTTCGTCCGAGTGTTGGATAATTTTTATTCAGGAAAAGAGTCCAACCTCGAATTTGCCCAAGGGCTTGGCAAGGATAAGTTCGAGCTTATGAGGGGTGACATTCGTCACAAAGAAGATTGCCAGAAGGCCGCTCGGGGCATGGATTATGTTCTTCACCAAGCCGCGCTTCGGTCGGTTCCTAAATCCATGAACGATCCAGAGAGCTACAACAACGTCAACATTAACGGGATTTTGTTCATGCTACAGGCGGCTTCCAAACAGAAGGTGAAGCGTTTTGTTTTTGCTTCCTCGAGCTCCATTTACGGGGACACCGACAAATTTCCGCAAAAAGAGGAACATCTGCCGCTTTTGATTTCTCCTTATGCTTTAAGCAAGTTGACCGGCGAATATTACTGCCGGATTTTTTCTGAATTCTTTGCTGTAGAAACCGTAGCTTTGCGTTACTTCAATGTCTTCGGTCCCAAACAAGCGCTGGACGATGAATATGCGGTCGTCATCCCAAAATTCATTCATTGCGTCTTGCATGATGAGCCGCCGCCCATTTTCGGTACGGGTCAGCAATCGCGGGATTTCACCTTTATTGACAATGTCATCAGCGCGAATATTTTGGCCGCGACCACGCCCGGCATCAAACATGAAGTGTTTAATGTGGCCAACGGTAAGGACAGCACCGTTTTGGAATTGGTCGCGGATTTAAACCGCATTATCGGCAAAACAATTGCACCTAAGTTTTTGCCTGTGCGAGCCGGCGACGTTTTTAGGACCCATGCGGATATTTTTAAGATCAGCCGGATCTTGAAGTATAAGACGCTCGTGAGTTTCACAAATGGTCTTAAAAAGACGGTTGAATATTTTAAAAATAGATATTATTGACCTTTCTACTATTAACGCCGTATATGGAAGTCAATATTACTTTTTCTCTCCTCAAACCTCAAAGTTGGAGAAAAGCTTATGGTTTTAAGGAAGAAAAGGTTAATAGTTCATTTATTATTTATTCATAATGAAGCCAGAAGAACTTAAAAAGTTGGTTTTGAACATTTTGAACATGGGGAACCGCGAAAAATGGTCTGGAATTTTGACCCATTTCATTGAGGTTCTCAAAATCAACATTTTTATTGTCGACTTTGAGGGCCGTATCCTTCTGCCTCCGGTTAAGGGACGCTATGGCAGCGAATTTTTCAATAAGCCGGCCGTGACCGCTAATCTATTCAATGAACCGGAAATTCTCATTTCTAAGTTTCGAAAATACGGGTCTTACCTTGAGCATCAGTTCACTTTTAATCTGCATAGCTTTGCCATTCCTATCACAGCCAAAGACACGGAGGAAAGTGTCTTTGCTTATTTCATTCTAGGCCCCATCATCCTGAATGAACGTTTGGATCAGCAAGAATATCAAAAAATAGCTAAAACTCTGAATCTGCCGGTTACCGAAATATTAGACACCCTCAATGAGGTGAGAGCCTTATCCAGCATTACCTTGAAGTCGATCTTGGATCTTTTATCAGAGATAGTGAAATATGGCATTGAACTTAACCTGCAAAGGCAGGGGTTGGAAAAAATGTGCCTTAATAAGGAGGTCTTGTCTCAGGAGGCTAATGAGACAGCTCAGGACATTTATTCTTCTATTTATTTTGATGAACTTTTGGTGACCCTTTTGGATGTGGCCCTGAGTATGACCAAGGCCGAATGCGGATCGATTATGGTGTTAGACAATGAGAAAGGAGACCTCGTCATTAAGGTTTCCAGGGGCATTGATAAGTCGCGGGCTCGAAACACCAGGTTGAAATTCGGGGAGGGGGTGGCGGGGGTTGCCTTTAAGCAGAAAAAACTTTTTGTCATTAGCGGGACAGACGGGGATGATAAGATCAAGCATCTTCTAAAACGCCCGGATATTAAAAGGGCTCTTGTGATGCCGCTTTTTTCCCAAAACAATGTTTTCGGCATCATGAATCTTCACACCAAAAAAACGGAAGATATCATATCGGATCAGGAAAGCCTCGAAATTCTTTCGCATCTTTCCAAATTGACCGCAGTCGCTATGCTCAATTTGCAGCAAAAAACTTCCACCACCACTTAATTTGATAAAATTGATTTGATTTAAACAACCCCTATGTTATTATGAGCATATGTTCATAATAACATAGGGGTTGTTTTAGTCTTTAAGGAGAGGTGTGATGGCAAGCTTCGGGAGGCCGCAAAAGGTTAGGTATGTGTCTGATGAGCCGAAGATTGTGCAATTTAGCCCCAGAGGTAAGCCAGGCAGGCCTGATGAACTTGAGCTTAGACTTGACCATTGGGAGGCTTTAAAATTGGCTGACTATCAGGGGCTCGATCAGGCTCAGGCATCCCAGCAAATGGGTGTTTCAAGAGCCACTTTGGGGAGGATTTTGAGAGAGGCCAGAAGGCGTATCGCTGATGCTGTTGTTAATGGGAAAATCATCCGCATTGCCGGTGGAAATGTGCAGTCGAAAAAATAGAAAGAGATCAATTGAAAGCTTTGCTTCAAAGAGTTCCTTAACGGGAGCTCGTATGTGCGATTTTTGTTCTATTTTAACTATTATTATAACTTCCTATAATATATGTTATGTCAACTATATGAATTAGAGAATACTCTTGTAAGGGGCTAGATTCGCTTATTTTAGGTTAGTTAGGGATTTTCCTGTGGAAAAGTGCTTTTAAACTTACTTAGAATATAGTCCATTTCCTGCCTTAAACAGGTTTCTGGCAGAAATTCTTGTCCTTTCTAGAAAAGTACTGCATTATGCTTTCTTCTTGCTAGAATTGGCCTTTTATTGAGATGTCTTGCGGATTTTGATGAAGAAAAGAAGAAAAGTCGAATAAACGAAAACACCCTTTCTAACTCTTAGAAATGGTGTTTTTTTGCAGTATTTTATAGGTCTAAAGCTACTCGGATACCAGTTTAAAGTTGACGATATCGGGGGCTTTTTGGGCGGGTGTCATGGATTCGATGGAGTTGGAATCGATTTCCAAAAGGATGAAATTTTGGTCACTCGGGCTGCCGAAGTATTGCCTCAACATTGGGATATTATTCCAGACGGTTTCTTTTTTACTCGGATCTTCGCTGACTTTGGCAGTTCCGGTGACCCGGCAGTAGCACATTTTGCGGTCAATATAGCAGATTTCAACCCGGGGGTTTTCTTTGATCTGTTTGATGGTTCGAGCCTGCCCTAAAACCGCCAAAAGAAGCGTTCCATCATCCGCTAAATGTGGCATCATGGGACGCACGCGTGGCTGATTCCCTTCCGAGGTTGCCATGCATCCAAACCCGGCATCTTTAATGAGGTCGATAATCCAATTTCTTTTCAAAACATCCTTGTTGTCCATAAAACCTCCCTATCGAATCGAAGCGTTGTATTTTTATCAATAATTGACCTTATACTTGCTTGATCCCGTAAAATCGTTGTTGTTGACCGCAATCAATTCACCGGCGATAGACACCGCAATTTCTTCCGGTGTCTGGGCCCCGATATCAATCCCCATAGGCGCATGGATCCGGCTGATGTTTTTTTCAGAGATGCCTTGTTCGCGTAAGCGACGAAAGAATTTGACCTTCTTGACCTTGCTCGAAATGAATCCAATATAAGACGCCTTGGTTTTGAGGGCCACCAAAAGGGCGTTTAAATCATGTTCATAACCCTGCGTGACAATGACAACGAACGTGTCCTGCGTGACCTTGAGTTTTTTGAGCTCTTGGGCATGTTCTCCCAGGTGAATGTCATCCACATGCGGAAATCTCTTGATGTTGGCCAGCTCCGGCCGGTTATCTAAGATGGAAACCTTGAAATTGAGCATTTTGCCGATGGCAGAAAGCGGCAAAGCAATATGACCGGCCCCGCAGATGATGAGGTGTTTTTTGCCGGCAAAAGGTTCGATAAAGACTTTGATTTCCCCTCCGCAGATGGAGTTCCCCGGTTTTTCATCGAATTTATAGGTCACAACGGAGGGTTTTCGACTCTTGATGGCCTTGAAGCACTCAAGCTGGGCGTTTTTCTCATTACGCCCCCCTCCTATCGATCCCCAAATGGAGCCATCTTCCAAGACCACCATTTTTGCACCTGTTTTACGGGGGGTACCTTTGATGGTGGAGTCTATGATGGTCGCAAAGGCGTAACTCTGGCCTTTAAGGGCGGCTTGATAGGCTTTTAGAAAAAGGTCTTCCATTGTTCAATTGTTAGGATGTTAGGATTTTAAGCTGGTTTCTCATCTGCAGTAGGCGGTGGCTGTTCAGCTTGTGGTTTGTTTGGTTCCGCTGGGGTTTCCGGTACAGGCGTAGCAGGCACAGATTCCTCCGCAGGTTTAGCAATGACTTTTGGTTCTTGAATTTGAGGTTGAGCCTGAGGTTCCAGCGGCGGCGATGATTCTTGAACTGGTGCAAGATCGGCCGGCGGCATTTCAGAAGGCGCCGGAGGCTCAGGTTGAGCTGATGGTGGTACCGTGGGCTCCGCAGCCTTAGCCGTAATATTTGCCAGTTGCTTGGTCAATTCAGATATGCTGTGTTCTTTTTCCACAATATCTTTATTCTTCCTGTTGATCATCTCTTGGAGCTGATCGATGCGGTTTTTCTGATTTTCGATCTCTGGTTTAGCGGCCGCCAGCTCCAAGGTGATCTTGTGGCACTTGTCCTTTGTGTCCTTGAGCTCCTTTTCTAGGATATCCTTAACTTTATTAAAGTCTTTTCGAATTTTGGATTCATTGACAAACGCTATCTCTTTTTTTTCCAGCTCGTTGCTTTTTTCTTGAAAGAGACTTTCCAGCTTCTCATATTTGTTTTTGAGATCCAAATATTCCTCAGATTCTGTGGCAGGTTGGGTGATAATGACCGGTTCCATCTTTGTAGAAGATGCGGGGCGGGAGATCTCTTCCGGTGTCGCTATGGTGTTCAGGGTGTTTTGAGGTTCCATGTCTTTACGCAACTGGGAAGGTAATTGGGGTGATTGTTTATGGTGCAATCCCAGTTTGGTTAAAATATCTAAAGGAGAACGCCCCTTATTTTGAGTAGGTTTTGAAGCAGGTTTGGAAAGGCTTGTTTTCTTTTCCTTAGTTAGCTCAATGACCATAAGGACAAGCACGATACCAACTCCAATGCCGATGACTGATGCATATAAATAAAAATTATCCATAGGGTCCTATTGAACTTGTCGAAGGGTTGACTTTTTTTTGAAGATATTTACTGACTTTCCTAAAAAAAGTAGTGGTAGCCAGTACTGGCCTCCGCTCTTTGATAATAATACAGGAAAATATTGGCGTTACTTATGCGGAGGCCTGTATAATGGGAATATGATTTCCTGCATTCTTCTGGCTGCCGGTTTCAGTTCGCGCTTTGGGAGCCCCAAGGCACTTGCCCCTGTTAATGGACAAATCCTCATAGAACAGTTGATTTTTCGATTGGTCCCCACACAACTTGCTGAAATCATTGTGGTTCTAGGCGCTCACGTCGAGGAAATCAAGCCGCATATATTAAACCACAAGAAGGTAACTTCTGTCTATAACAAAGATTACAATCTTGGACAAACTTCGTCTTTTAAGACCGGTGTGGCAGCCGTTTCCAGTCATGCTCTGGGTATCATGCTTCTGCCGATCGATTTTCCCTTCATTGCAGGCGCTACCATCGATGCCCTCGTTGATTGTTCTCTTTCGACTTCGCCTCGTATTCTTATCCCGACGTATGAACGTAAGAAAGGCCATCCGCCTATTTTTGATGCGGGTATGAGAAAAGTCTTCAATGAAATGGATGTGGACACAGGCGTCAACGCCATTGAGCATAAGTTTGAATCGGAGATTGTTTTATTTCCGGTGGATGACCGTGGGATTTTGGAGACCTTCAGCACAGAGGAAGAATTTGAAGCACTTAAGAAAAATCACGTTTTTCCTTCTCGCGGAGGGCTTTGAGGATTTTGTCGGGAGTGATCGGCAATTCCTTCATCCGTACACCCACCGCATCTTCAATGGCGTTCGCGATGGCTGCGGCGGTAGGCAAGAGCGAGGCCTCCCCCATTCCTTTGGCCCCGAAAGGGCCTTCGGGGTCGTTGGTCTCAATCAGAATTGTTTCGACCGGTACCGTGCCGATGGATTTGGGTAGTCGGTAATTGGCAAAATTGGGATTGACCACCCGGCCGTTTTTGAACTTGAGGTCTTCGTAGAGAGTGTAACCGATCCCCATGGCTATGGAGCCCTCAATTTGCCCCTCGACCCCTTGAGGATTGATGGCTTTGCCGATATCATGGGCATCCCAGACTTTAAGAATTTTGACATGGCCGGTTTCCTTGTTGACTTCCACCTCGGCGATTTGCGCTTCGAAGCCGTAACTTCCTGAAACGTTTCCTTCGGCGGTACGGAAATCCACGGGAGTCGTCTTGGGGTTGTAACTTCCCCGGCCGATGATCTGCCGTCCGTAATTGAAGGAGTAGCACAGCTCCAATGCTTTGTCGAAATTCATAAGGACTGAATCGTCTTTTTTGTTCACCACTTGCTCGGCAATAATGTCCAAATCATCTGGCGAGAGTTTATGTTCTTCAGCGACCACGCTTAAGATTTGTTTCTTGGCGTCCGCCGCGCCTTTTTTGGCGGCATTCCCGGAGATGAAGGTGACGCGGCTGGCAAAGCTTCCGGTATCAAAAGGAGTGATCTCTGTGTCCCCGGATTTGATACGGATGCGGCTGTAGCTGACTCCCAGCTCGTGCGCGGCGATTTGGGCCAAGGCAGTATTGGAACCCTGCCCGGTGTCGGCCGCGCCGGTAAAAAGGTAGACGGACCCGTCCTCTTCCACTTTGACAATGGCCCCGGCGGACTCGTGGGACTTGTACATTTTAGAACCCATGACGTCCGCGGCGATGCCAATCCCGATCCCGCGGCAAAGATGTTTCATTTTTCCCCGCTTATTCTTCCAGTCCGCCGCCTCAATGCCCTTCTCGATGCATTCCTTAAGGCCATTGGAGGTCAGGACCATTTTGTTGATGGTGATCATGTTGGGTTCCGTGATGTTCTTAAGACGGAATTCCACCGGATCCATTCCGATGCCCTGCGCCAGTAAATCCATGTGCGATTCGATGGAAAATCCGGACTGAACACCGCCGAATCCCCGAATCGCTCCGCTAATGGGGTTATTGGTATAAACGCGATAACCGTTAACGCGAAAATTTTTGATCTTATAAACCATGAAGATGCGCATGATGGCCGCGGCGATCACCGTCGGTCCGTAGCTGCAATAGGCGCCCCCATCGGCAATGACTTCTCCGGAGATGGCCATGAGGGTGCCGTCTTTTTTGACGCCGGATTTGACTTTGTAGATCATCGGGTGTTTGCGGCGTGAGAAAGAAAATTCCTCTTCGCGGGTATAGGTAATTTTGACCGGTTGTCCGTCGCATTTTTTCGACAGCAACACGGAAGCAAAATCCATGGGAAGCATTTCTAATTTACTTCCAAACCCTCCTCCCACCGCCAGCTTGATGACGCGCACGTCGTTTAAATCCATCTTTAAACATTTGGCCAAGGCCTCACGGCATTTGAACGGCGCCTGGCTGGAGGACCAAAGGGTCACTTTATTGGAAAACATTTCAAACTGTCCGACACAAACATGCGGCTCCATCGAACAATGGGAGGCCGCCTGGGAATAGAAAGTGTCTTCCCGTACGTAATCCGATTCCTTAAGCGCGCGATCCACGTTGCCGAAATTCACCGGCAAAATGACGGCAATATTGTTCATCGCCTCGTGGATCTGAGGGGCGTTCGGCTTCATCGCCTCCACCATATCAAAAACGGCCGGCAAAATTTCATATTTGACGTCAATAAGTTTCAATGCTTCTTCGGCCGTCTCTTCATCAACAGCGGCCACAGCGCCGATCTCATCGCCGATATAGCGAACTTTCTCGTCTTCGAGCGGCATTTGATCGACCGTGTGGGGGAAAAAATATTCATTGGATCCGTATTTGATAAGATGCGTGTCTTTGGAGGTGATGATGGCCTTGACACCGGGCAGTTTTTGGGCTTTGGAAGTATCGATAGTGAGGATACGGGCGTGCGGATGAGGGCTACGCAGCATTTTGCCAACGAGCATATTGGGGAGGCTGAGATCAAAAACGTATTTTGCCTGTCCCGTGACAATCGCCTTGCCATCGATTTTGGGGACGCTTTTGCCGACGGGGTTGACAAAATCTTTATTAATGGCTTGGATCATGAGCTGGTCCTTATTTTGATTATCGAGAGGAAGAGATTTTAAGGAGTATATTGATAAAGTGTGGCTTCTCTGGGCTCTTCAATGTGCTGCATCTTCCCGCCGGCGTCCCGGATGGCTTCGAAGACCTTCAAATAGCCGGTGCAGCGGCAAATGTTTCCATCCAATGCGTATTCAATCTCTTCCTGGGTTGGCCGAGAATTTCGGTCTAACAAAGCTGTGCATGACATGATCATCCCGGGAATGCAGAATCCGCATTGGGCAGCCCCTTTGTCTAAAAAGGCTTGCTGGACCGGATGAAGATTCTCTCCCTCAGCGAGGCCTTCGATGGTGGTGATCTCCTCCCCAGCGACATTGGCCGCGAGTGTGATACAGGAAAGGACCGCCTTTTCATTGATGATGACGGTGCAGGCTCCGCATTCGGATTCCATGCAGCTGGTTTTTGTTCCGGTCATTCCCAGTTTGTCGCGCAAGACCTCAAGGAGTGTCTCGTGGCCACAGATGTCCACGGTAAATTGTTTTTTATTGATATTTAGAATCATGATGTCCTCCCCTTTACCGTATCCAAAATGACATTTTTGATGGCTACGCGAAACATGGCTTTTTTGTAATCGTCGCTACGGTTATCATAAATCGAAACGTCGAGATGGTCAAGGGCTTCAAGGGCAATCTTGGGATCGGCTGTTTTACCATTCAAGAACTCTTCCAAAATCAAATCTCTTTTAGCGAAAATGACGCCACTGTTAATAGAAACCCGGGTGTTCGTAAAACGGTTCTTGTCAAAATGGGTTCTTAGGCACACCCCTAAAAGCGGAACATCAACATCGGACAACTTTTTTACGCGTTGATAACGCACTGTCGCTGTCTCATCGCGCTCAATGGTCAAATGCGTCAAGATCTTGTTGGTTTTGGCCGCATTCTTGAAGAATTGTTCGACGCTCAATTCCTCTTTTTCGTTATTGGGACCGACAAAATGCATCATGGCCTCCAAGGCGATTAAAGGGCTCCCAAGCTCGGTCCAAGTGTAGCGGCTGGTCAAGTTCCCTCCCACGGTGGCCATATTTCTTATAGGGTTCGTCGAAATATTCCTGCAGACGATCTTAAGGACAGCGAGATTATCCTTAAGACAAGGCGAACTAAAAAGGTCGTTAATGACCGTCATGGAGCCGATTAAGAGCGTATTGCCATCGCTCGAAACGCCTTTGAGTTCTTCAAGCTTCCTTAAACTGATGATATTTTTAGGTGTTTTGATGCCCCTTTTTTTAAGCAGCTTGAGGCTGTTGAGTAAAAATGTTCCGCCTGCCAGTAGGCGGACCTCCCCTAAGCTCGAATAGAGCTGGGTGGCTTCAGGCAGCGTCCGCGGGGCATAAAATGTTAAGGGGTTCAGTAGCATTTTGATGATAAGAATCTTCTAAATATTGAACTAAATATAACAGAATTAACGGTTTTTGCAAGGAAAAAGTAGTAAAATTTTACTATATCTTTGAGATTTTTATAGGAGATTAATGACCTCTGGAGGGAGACGCTGAAGTTCTTCAGTGCCTAAAATTTTGATTGACCAGCGCAGGAGCTCCAGTTTCTGTTTTAGTCTGGGGGTGGGTTCCTTGATGTTGGCGAGTCGCTTGCGCGATAAGAAAAGAACTTTTCGCAGAGTATTAAAAACAAGCTTCGCTTCCGCGGCCCGGTTGTTGCCTTTCTCAAAAATATCCGTCAAGCCGTTGTAAGCCAGCTCGTTGACCGTGCTGTTGTAGTGATCCAGCTTTTGCAGCAAGGCCGGGACCATCGAACTGAAGTACTTATAACGATCCATAACGCAAAGGGTATTCATGATTTCGACTTGGACAAAACTGGAATCCGTAATGTTGAGCCGGCGCAGTAAATATTTTTCGATCAAGTTTTTTTCTCGACGGAAAACTTCGCCGCTGTATTTTTGTCTGAATACCCTCACGGCCGCGGCTGTTTTGTACGAGGCCAGCGTGTCATCCTTGATCATCGCGAGGATGATTTCCTTAGGTTCATTTTCAAACCTTTGAGCGTATCCATCCAGGAGCTGTTTGTCGTCGAACACGGTGTTCGAAGCAGTTCCGGCGCCTTCCGCCGGGTCCGCTTTCTCGGCCCCCAGCGGGACGATGCTCATTGCCAAGAAGATTAAGGAAAAAAATATGTATTTGATATTATTCATTTTATGAGTCAATCCTTCGACTCTTGTCGTAAACACTTGTACCGCTCAGGATTGACCCTGAGCAACGTCGAATGGGTCAAGTTCCAGAGAAAAGTCGACGGCCTCTCGGCTATGCGTCAGTCCACCAACGGAAATACGGTTTACTCCGGTTTGGGCGATTGAACGGACATTCGAAAGCGTAACCCCGCCTGAGGCCTCGAGCGCCGGTTTTTTTCCTTTGATGGATCTTACTATCTTCACGGCTGCTTTCATTGATTTTAAATCCATATTATCCAGAAGGATAATTTCCGGTTTTACGTTTAAAGCTTTGTTGAATTCTTTGAGATTGGCGGTCTCAATGCAAATGGATTTTGAGGAGGAATTCTTGATTTTCTGAACGAGCCCTGCAAGGGAGGCGGCCCCTTTTAACGCTGTCCAATGGTTATCCTTCAGGAAGACTTGCTCACTTAAATCAAAACGGTGGTTGGTGCCTCCCCCCTTTTTTACGGCGAACTTCTCTAGGGCCCGCAGCGTGGGCGTGGTTTTTCTTGTATCCAAAATTTTTGTTTTATAAAGACGAGTCCGTTCAACAAATTTTCTGGTCTTGGTGGCGATGCCGGAAAGGTAGCTCAAGAAATTTAAGGCGACTCTTTCTGCCGTCAAGAGACCCCGGGTTTTTCCTTCCAGATCCGCAACCTTTGTCCATGCCGGAACCTTGTCGCTGTCCCGAAAGCGAGAGTGGAATTTTACTCGAGGATCAAGCTTTTGAAAGACCAAACGGGCGATCTCAAGCCCGCAGATCACCGCCTCTTCTTTGCAGATAATAAAACCCCGTGAAATTTTTTGAGGCGGGATTAAAAGCTCAGTTGTAATATCACGGGCCCCAATGTCTTCTTTGAGCGCCCGCGTAATGATTTCATCGATGTTGAGTTTATTCATGGAAAGAAATTTTTGGTTTAGAGGGATTATAGTATCGGGGAATGGTTCTTTCAAGATAATTCTCCATGGAGAGAGAAGTCAATACCGTGATGGCGGGTTAAGGCGAGGGTAAGTTGAGAGGCGGCTCGGTGACCTTATTTTTGAGAACTTTACCTAAGGCTTTTAACATGTAAAGAGTTTGTAAATGATGTTCGGCATCCGCATCGCTGGGATTTTCCTGTGTTTTTTTCTCAAATAGAGCGATCCGATCATCAATTTCTTTTTGTCTAGCCTCGAAATCTTCCGGAGACTTTTTCATCACTTCAACGGCCGGCTGAGCCCCGGGTTGCTCCAGGACCTTATTTTTGATGATGGCTTCCGTCATAAACCGGTCCCATTGAGCTGGAGTCCGGGGAACCTCCGCCGCGTCTTGGATAATGATTCCGTATTTGGCTGGATCTTTTTCAGCTATGAGTTCATGCGTAACCGGTTGTTGGGCTCCGGTGGCCTTAGGTTCTTTTTCCTTCAAGACAGGAATGGCGGATTGGGACACGGCAGTGGGCGCCATATTCTTTTCGATCAAAGAATTGATAATAAGCGTGGCAAAAAGGATCACAACGGTGACGAGGCATAATAAAGCAATCGGGTTTTTTTTAAACATATTCTGGGGGCAGCGTTACTTTTTTAATTTAAATTTCCTTCCATGTGCTCGGCGTTGATTGATAGCCAGAGCTACTGGTGGTGACCAGCCCTTCAAAGCCGGGAGGGACAACTGAGCCTTGGAGGGCCGGGTCATAATAGAATTTTTTATGAGCGATTGTTTCGTTGGCGGTTATACCAGTCTTGCCGATAACGCTTCCTATGGTTGTGGAGATAGCAAAAAGTTCCTTATAATCGGCGGAACCGTGCGAGTATGTGACACCTTTGTGAGTGCTCAAAAGAATGGACGGTTCATAATATCGTTCCCATCCGATCGTGTTGAGTTTCGAATTGGTGGCAACCGTTAGGGGCTGAATGTAATTAAGGGTTCCCGTTGTAATAACCGTTAGATTTTGATTGTCGGCCCAGGTGGCGCCGAAAATGAGGTTGACGTCCGCAGCTCCCGCGGAGGTCCCTTCCACATAAATGATTTTTTTTCCGGCCAGCGCGGGACTGGGCGTAATCGTCGTTGTGGAGTTTGTTTGGATATACAGGACTTCGCTGGGACTATAGGTGGAAAGGAGATTCCGGTTAAACGTAACAAAATCGTTGAATTGATCGGCGGTCCCGTTGTTGTCGGAATCTGGATAGGTCAAGGTCGTCGAACTGCTGGCGACCCCTTCCACTTTATCTTCGAAATAAGCCGATGTTCCCGCGCCAGATTTTGAGAAACTTCCGGTCAGGCGGGTTTTGTCATAAACGCTGATTTGTCCCAGAAGTCCACTCAAGGTGATATTTCCTCCGGAAGACATAGTGTTATCAAAAATAGGAGGCGGGTTGGCGGGAAATTCCATCTGCAAATCTCGCGTGCTTCCCGCCGCGGTGCTGGTGGCCACAAGCGTGCGTTTGTTCGAGGCATCGGTTTTAGTCAGGGTCACCGAATAATTTCCAACGCTAAAAGATTGCGGGTTGGTGGTATTGAGTAAATTCGTATCGGCAAGGAATTTGTTGAGGCCCGCTTCGGCGGTCCAAAAGGCGGTTGCGGAATCCTTGTACCGGCGGGCGTTGTTCAATTCATTGACTGTCGATAAGGCAAACCCAGCCGAGAGCGTCAGAAGCGCCGAGATGACAAAGTAACCAAAGATGAGCGCGACACCTTTATCATTAATTTTTTTCATATTCAACAATCCTTCCTTTCTTCAATATGTTCTATCGATACGCTATTTTTTCCTTTAAGTTAAAGTTTGCCGATTTTCCCAGCGAATCAGATCGCGTGGAGGTAATATCAACGAGAATAGCGCTGGACAGATCGGTAAAGGCCATGGCGCTAATGTTTCTTGCCAGGATTCTTGTGTTCGAACCAACGGTTCGGATAATCTGGTTGGCGCTGGCGCCCGTGTTGCTCCATGCGTACGACACGCTTCCCAAAGTTAAAGTTGTAAAACTGATCGCCGTGTTTCCTGAGCTTTGGGTGATGACAACACTCTTGGCCTCTCTTAAGTCAGGCACCATGACCCAAAGGGCTCCCCGCGCATCTCGCTGTAAAGCCACGTTGTTCTCATGCGTTGACCAGGATCTGTTCCCGGCTAGAAACGCGGCGTAGATGCCGGCCACCAGGAAGCTGAAAATCAAGGTGGCGACCATCAATTCAATGAGCGTTACGGCTTTTTCGTTTTTGATGTTCATAACCTTATTTGTGAACCTGTGTTCTCAAAGAGACGTTGTTCGTCCTGTTTTTCTTGGTCCAGGAGGTTGTTGCCTGGACGTCTAAAGGATCGGCAGATGAGTTCACGTAAGCCACCGTTAAAGTTTCACTAGGCAGAGTGAACACGTTTTGTCCCGATGCCCAACTGCTCCAATTGGTGCCCGTGATGTTCGACAAAGAGCTGCGCGTCTTCATTTCTTCCAGAACATGTTCCGTATGGGTTGTGGCCTCCGTCATGTCCCGCGCGAATTCCGATGATATCAGCGCGCTCGTAAAGAAAAAAAGCGAGCTCACAATCCCAATCGATAGAATGAATACTGCCATGAGCAATTCCGCGAGGCTGAATCCTATTTTTCTTTTTACGCGAAACATTAAACTCGTTTTCTCCCATGGTGTAACCCTCTTCGAGGGTTATTCGCACGATTAAGTCCCGTCGCCATAGGCTCCGTAACTTAAGTGCTCATAAAAAAATCCTGTCCATTTTTTATTGCCGGACAGGATTGTGTTTATCAAGACTCCGTTTCCATTCAGTAGAAATCTGTTGAATGGAAGACCTTATTCAATAATGCAACCCAGCTGTCTTAATTCACAATCCTGTTTGAAGACCTGTGGCTTTGCCACTCCATTTTTCTATCGGAGCGATCCCACCTAACATTTTTATTATAGCGGGATGTCCTGCTCTTTCAAGCAGTTTGCCTTTTATTATCTGCTGTAAGTATAGCATATAGAAATAAATAAAAACATCTGCGGATTTGAAAAGCTAGAAGTATTTTGAAGTATTTTAGTGAAAGGCTAGTTTAGGCCCAGGATGATTTTTTCGAGTTCTTTGATTCTGGTTTGGAGAGTGGTAAGGCGGTCCCTCTCTTTTTTTACCACCTCCGGGGGGGCTTTTTTAAGGAACTCTTTATTTTTGAGACGGTTAGAGAGGTTTTTACTCGCCTGCCTTTGCTCCTGGAGCTGTCCCAAGATTTTTTCTTTTTCTTGGGCCAGATCAATAATGCCGCTTAAGGGGATGAAGATTTTAAATTTTCCCACGAGGCCGGTAGCGCTTTCTGGGGGAGCCGGGATTTCTTTCGTCAGCGACAGGTTCCTGACTTTTCCGAGTTTTTGAATACTGGAGGAGATTTCTTTCAAGAACGCGATTTCGGATTTTGTCGAACAAGCCAGCGTCACATCGATGTTTTCCTGCGGGGCGATATTCCACTGGGAGCGTAAATTTCGAATGACGGTGATGATTTCAATCAACCGGTTGATTTGCGCGTTGATTTTTTTATTAATCAATTCTTTCTGAACGGCCGGCCATTCTTCTTTAACGAGCGAACCTTTTTGAGATGAAAATTTGTTGAAAATTTCTTCCGTGACAAAGGGCGTAAAGGGGTGCATGAGTTTGAGCGAGGATTTGAGAATGTACACCGCCACCGCTTGGGTTTGTATCTCTGCGAATCGATCCTTGACCATTTCGAGATACCAGTCACAGAAATTTTTCCAGAAGAAATCGTAAAGCAGTGTCTCCGCTTCGGAGAAACGGTATTTTTCAATGGACTTACTCACCTTCTCAATCGTCGAGTGGAGTTGCGAAATGATCCAGCGCGAGTAGATATCGAGCTTCTGGATGTCGAGTTTTTCGAAGGCGTCTTTTTGAAGTGCTTTGGGGGAGGCGTTCATCAAAACAAGCCGCGAGGCGTTCCAGATTTTATTGGCGAAATTCCGACCGATCTCAAATTTTTCTTTCGAGATAAAAATATCTTGGCCGGAGTTGACGATAAGGCTAAAGCGCAGCGCGTCCGCCCCAAATTCTTTGATAACTTCCAATGGATCGATGGCGTTGCCCAAAGACTTCGACATCTTGCGGCCTTCTTTGTCGCGCACCGTTCCGTGGATATAGACATCGGAGAATGGGATATCGCCCATGAATCTTATTCCTGCCATGATCATGCGCGCGACCCAGAAGAAAATGATTTCCGGCGCCGTGAAAAGCGCTGAGGTCGGATAAAAATACTCAAGGTCTTTGCTTTTTTGCGGCCAATAGAGTGTCGTGAAAGGCCAGAGCCACGATGAGAACCACGTGTCTAAAACATCCTCGTCCTGTTGGAGATTTTTAGATCCGCAATGAGGACATCGTTCGGGTTTGGTTTCAGTAACGATTGGCTGATGGCATTCCAATTTGCATGCCGAATCCCCCACGCAATACCACACCGGAATTCTATGGCCCCACCAAATCTGGCGGGAAATACACCAGTCGCGGATATTTTCCATCCAGTTCAAGTAGACTTTAGTCCAACGGCTGGAATGGAACTTGATCCTCCCTTTTTTGACCACTTCGATTGCCGGCTTGGCCAGAGGTTTCATTTTGACGAACCATTGTTTGGACAGGTAAGGTTCGATGATCGTATGGCAGCGGTAACAGTGTCCGACGGCGTGCGTGTGCGGTTCGATTTTTTCCAGCAATCCTTTTTCCTTGAGGGCTTCGATGACGGCCGTACGGCCTTCGAAACGGTCCTTGCCCGCGAACGCCCCGGCGTTTTCGTTCAGACGCGCGTCGGGATGCAGGATATTGATGAATGGTAATTTGTGTCGGATGCCCATCGCAAAGTCGTTGGGATCGTGGGCCGGCGTGACTTTAACCGCTCCGCTTGCGAATTTGGGATCGACAAAACTATCAGTAATGATTTGGATTTCCCGCTTCAAGAAGGGAAGAATCAGCGTTTTGCCAATAAGGCCTTTGTAGCGTTTATCTTTGGGATTAACCGCAACCGCCGTGTCGCCCAGCATGGTTTCCGGACGGGTTGTGGCCACCGTCACAAATTTTTTTGGATCATCTTTAAAAGGATAACGCAAATGATAAAGGTGCCCCTTAATCTCTTTGTGTTCGGCTTCTTCATCGGAAAGCGCCGTTTGGCAGCGCGGGCACCAGTTGATGATGTACCGCCCGCGATAGATAAGGCCCTGCTTGTAAAGTTCGACAAAAGCATGAGTAACAGCTTGGCTATAGGGATCGTCCATGGTAAAGCGCGCGCGGGACCAATCGCAGGAAGCGCCGAGTTTTTTTAACTGATGAATGATCGTGTCGCCGTATTGGCGTTTCCATTCCCAAAGTTTTTTCAAGAATTCTTCGCGGCCCAAGTCTTGGCGTTGCTTCCCCTCTTTCGCCAGTTGCTTCTCAACGACATTCTGCGTGGCGATACCGGCGTGGTCGGTGCCCGGCATCCAGAGGGTAACAAACCCTTTCATGCGTTTATAGCGTACGAGGATATCCTGCAGCGTATTGTTGAGGGCGTGTCCCATGTGCAGGATGCCGGTCACATTAGGAGGAGGAATGACAATCGTAAAAGGTTTCTTCTGAGAATTTGGAACAGCCTGAAAGAGATTATGCTCTTCCCAGTAATGACGCCATTTGTCTTCGACTTCCTGCGGATTGTAACGCGTGGATAATTCGGTCATTGCTTTATTTCTATTTTTTATTCTTGGAAAGTGCTTTGGCCTTCGACGCGCTTTGCTTGCTCAGGCCTACCTTAAGCGGAGTCGAAGGATTGGGCTTAGGAGGGGATTTTCCGTCCTTAAGGAGCTTGTATTCGATAGAGTCGATTAGAGCCTCCCAGCTGGCTTCGATGACGTTCTCATGCACGCCGACGGTCGTCCAGGCGTCGGTTTCATCCTGGGATTCGATAAGAACGCGGACTTTAGCGGCGGTCCCGGATTTTGTATCAAGGACCCGGACCTTGTAGTCCGTCAAATACATCTTCGCCAGGGTCGGATAAAATTTGGTGAGGGCTTTTCTAAGGGCCTTATCCAGCGCGTCGACGGGCCCTTGGCCTTCGGAAGCGCGGAACTCTTCCTTGCCGCGGACATTGATGCGCACGGTCGCTTCGGCAAAGACTTTACCGTCGTAACGTTTTTCCGTATGAACTTTAAAGCCTTCGAGTTTGAAGAACTCGACATAGCGTTTTAATTTTCGTTTAAGAAAAAGTTCGAACGACGCGTCCGCCGCTTCAAATTGATAACCTTCGTGTTCTTTAAGCTGAAGGGCTTTCAACAAGTCCGCTGTCTGCGCGGATTTTTTGTCCAATTCAAACCCAAACGCCTTTGCCTTAAGGACGATCGGCATCTTGCCGGCGAGCTCGGAGGTCACAAACCGGCGATGATTCCCGATGGCATCGGGTTCGAGGTGTTCGTACGCCAGAGGGTTCTTGAGCATCGCATCAATGTGCACCCCACCTTTGTGCGCGAACGCCGAATGTCCGACGAATGGATGATTGTCCGCGAGTTTGATATTGCTCACCTCGCTTAAGTAATAACAGGTTTCCGTTAATTTTTTGAGATTCGCATCGGGAATGGTTTTTTGTTTCATTTTTGTAGCGAGAACCGCCACGATAATGCCGATATCGGCATTGCCGCAGCGTTCGCCAAAACCGTTCAAAGTTCCCTGAACCTGAACGCAGCCCGCCTCGACGGCCGCAAGGCTATTGGCAACGGCGAGTCCCATATCGTTATGGGTATGGATTCCCAAAGGCGTAGGGATTTTTTCTTGGACCTGCGTCACGATGCGACGCACCTCTTCCGGCAGCGAACCGCCGTTCGTGTCGCATAAAATGATGCACTCCGCTCCCCCTTGGTGCGCGGCCTCGATGGTCTTGAGCGCGTATTGAGGGTTTCTCTTGTATCCGTCAAAGAAATGTTCCGCGTCATAAAAAACCTCGCGTTTTTTAGTTTTCAAAAAGTTGACGGAGTCGTGAATCATCTGAAGATTTTCCTCGAGCGTTGCCTTTAAAATGTCCGTGACATGCAAGTCCCAGGATTTTCCAAAGATGGTGATCGTCCGAGCTTGGGAGGCGATAAGCTCGTTCAGGTTCTGATCTTCGCTCGCCTGGATATGGGCCCGGCGAGTGGAACCAAAGGCGGCCAGTATCGAATTTTTAAGTTTGACCGATTGCATCCGACGAAAGAACTCTTGATCTTTAGGGTTCGATCCGGGCCATCCTCCTTCGATATAATGCACACCCAGATCGTCGAGTTTCTGGGCGATCTTCATTTTATCATTGACACTGTACGACACACCTTCGGTTTGGGAACCGTCTCTGAGGGTCGTGTCGTAGATGGTGATTTTTGACATTTTACTAGCCTTTTCCTTAACCGTTTTTTAGAGGAAGGCAGTACTACTTTTTCCTTAAAGGAAAAAGTTAGTATTGATCCAGATTAAACGTCTTGTGTAAGGTCTTGACCGCTTGGTCGGCCAAGGCTTGATTAATGAGGCACGAAATACTGATTTCCGACGTCGTGATCATTTCAATGTTGATTTTATTTTCAGCCAGTGTCCGGAACATCTTGGCGGCGATCCCATGATGCGAACGCATCCCGGCGCCAACGATCGAAACGCGCGCGATGTTCTTGTCGTGCAGAACTTCCCCCGCCCCAATTTTTTTGGCAATCGCCTGGGTGCTGGCGATGGCGTTATGTAACGATCCCTTGGGGACGGTGAAGGAGATATCCGTGAGGCGCGTGTGGCTGACGTTTTGAACAATCGTGTCGACGTTGATGCCGGCCTTGGAGATTTCTGTAAAGATTTTTGCCGCGACCCCGGGTTTATCGGGAACGCTGCAAATCGTGAGCTTGGCCTCGTTTTTATTGCAGGTAATGCCGCGAACAACGACCTCTTCCATCTTATCGGTTTCTTTGACGATCATGGTTCCTTCCTCCTTGGAAAAACTGGATCTGACATGCAGCGGAATGTTATATTTTCTGGCGACTTCAATGGATCTGGATTGCATCACTTGCGCGCCCAGAGCCGACATTTCAAGCATTTCATCGAAGGTGATGGCTTTGATCTTTCGGGCTGACTTTTCGATGCGCGGATCGGTAGTATAAATGCCCTCAACGTCCGTGTAGATTTCGCAGACCTTAGCGCTCAAGGTTTTAGCCAATGCGACCGCGGTTAAGTCCGAACCGCCTCGTCCTAAGGTCGTGATTTCATCGTCGCGAGTGACCCCTTGAAATCCCGCAACAATGACAATTTGATTTTTGCTGATCGCTTTTTTGATGCGTTTGGTTTCAATCCTTTGAATGCGCGCGCGCGTATGGGCTTTGTCCGTTTTGATTCCCACTTGTCCACCGGTCAAGGACACGGCATCATGTCCTTGATCTTTAATGGCCATGGCCAAGAGCGCGGAAGCAATCTGTTCGCCGGTTGCCATCAGCATATCCATTTCCCTTTTTGGGGGATCGGAAGTGACTTGTGCGGCCAGATCGATCAACTCATCGGTTGTGTCGCCTAGAGCCGATACCACGACAACCAAATCATACTGGGGTTTTTTATAACTGATGACGCGTTCGGCCACGACCTTGATTCTTTCGGGGTTGGCCACCGAAGACCCGCCGAACTTCATGACGATGATTTGCTTTTCCATCAGTGTTTCTATAATTCCTTTTTGAAAATAGTGTTTACTGACCTTTTCTTTACCAATAGCATTTGTGGTAGTCAGTATCTCGCCCTCGCTTTCCTTTGAAAATTTTTTAGAAGAAGCGAGGACTGCCCCAGTTTCCTCTGAATATATTTTAAGGAAAACAGGGGCGACGATTGTTCTCTTAAGAAAACCCTGTTTAGAGGAACAATCGTCAATAGGGCTTACGCATAAAATGCCGCATCAGTTCTTCGCCGCTTTGGAATTTGAGTCCCTTTTCTTTTGCGAGGGACTCGCTGAACTTGGCCGCGCCATCGGGCGTAATGCCTTTGCCGAACATCACAAACCCGACGGGTTCACGGGTATGCGCGCGTTTTTCCACCGGAGTGGGATGATCCGAGGCAACGAGGATCCGGACATTCTCTTTGTCTTTGAAATATTTTAGTATAGTGCCTACGATGTCTTTGTCAATATGTTCGATGGAAGCGATTTTCATGCGCACATCCCCATTGTGCCCTGCCTCGTCCGGCGCTTCGATATGGATGTAAACGAAATCATTTTTTTGTAAAAACTTAAGCGCATATTCTGCCTTGCCCAAATAATTGGTGTCATAATATCCGGTGATGCCGGGGACGTTAATGACTTTCAGTCCGGTGAGTTTCCCTATACCCGTCACCAGGTCAACGGCGGAAATGATCCCGCCTTTAACGCCGAACTTCTCAGTGAATTGAGGAAGCTTAGGTTTAATCCCCTGCCCCCAGAGCCAAATCATGGTGGCCGGATTTTCTTTAAGGTCAATCCTGACCTGATTAATGGGATGTCCTGCAAAAATCGATCGGGATTTTTCCATAAGATCACCCAAGAGTTCCGACCGGTTACCGCGCGGCACATATTTCTTGATATTTTGTCCCTGGATATTGTGCGGAGGCGTGGAGTGGATCTCAAAAAAGTCCTTGGCAAATTTTGTCTTAAGGATCAGGAGATGCCTATAACTTTTCCCAAGGTAAAATTTAATGTTGGGAAGCGTCAGTTTTTTATTAAGTTCATCGATAAAAACCGCGGCCTCCTTGGTGGTGATGTGACCGGCGCTGTAATCCATCATAATGTCATCCTGAACGGTCACAAGATTACAGCGAAACGCGACTTCATCTTCGGCCAGCATGATGTCTTGGCTGGCCGCCTCCAGCGGAGCACGGCCAAAGAAACATTGTTGAGGGTTATAGCCTAACAGCGCCAAATTCCCGATCTCCGAACCAGGGTCCATGCCATCGGGAATGGTTTTAACGAGTCCCGTCAATCCATTTTGGGCCAAATAATCCATGTTCGGCGTATCCGCCTCTTCCAGAGGAGTTTTATTTTTTAGGATTTTCACGGGTTCATCCGCCATCCCGTCAGGGACGATCACGACGTATTTCATAGATTTTTTTTGAGTACTTTTACCAATGTTTTTGCCATCTGAGTTCTGGATTGAGCTTTCTTTACGAGCTTCGTATTTTTATCAAAAATAAAACCCGAATATTTCGCATTACGGCTTGTGTTAGCGACGACCAAATCACAATCCGCTTCTTCAAAAAGTTTACGAGCTTCGCGACGTAAAGATTGTTTATTTCCTCCCTCCAGCTTGAAGCCTACAAGAAAGACCTTGGGATCAATGCGTTTGATAAGCTGGATGAGCTTCTCCGTTGGGATGAGCCTGAGAGTAAGTTCCGGCGTTTGAGAGTTTAACTTGCCTAAGAACACTCTCGAAAGCTGATAATCCGAAACCGCCGCGGCGTGAATGATGCAGTCCCAGGGCCGCTGCAAGGCCTTGCGAAGCACTTTCTTCAAATCAGCAAAGAAGTTGAATTTAATGATTTTAATGCTCTTCGCTTTTAATGCATCGGTAACTGGTCCTTCGATGAGGGTCACCTTCGCCCCGGCTCTTTTCAGTTCCTTGGCAATACGGTGTCCCAGTTCCCCACTCGAGCGGTTACTAATGACGCGCACCGGATCAATGGGTACCCAGGTGGGTCCGCAGGTCACCATGATCTTTTTATTTTTCAATGAATGTTTAATAGCCAATGTGTTTCAGGATCGCCCTGAGTTCTGCTTTTATGAGCGTGGGTTTTCGGATGTTTTTGATGGCGATGTCAGGGTCTTTGAGCCCGTGCCCGGTCAATGTGCAAACGATGCTCCCCCGCTTTTCTTTGAAATAACCGCTTTTATACAGCTTTAAAATTCCGGCAACGGAGGCCGCCGAGGCTGGTTCAACGAAAACCCCTTCCGCCGCTAAAATTTTATAGGCCGCGATGATTTCTTTATCGGTAACGGCCTCAATCAGTCCCTTGGATTCGTCGCGGGCGGCCTCGGCGTGTTTCCAACTGGCCGGATTTCCGATCTTGATGGCGGTGGCGATCGTTTCAGGATGTTGCACAATCTTGCCCTTAACAATCGGCGCCGCTTTCGCGGCTTGGAAACCAAGCATTCTGGGAAGTTGTTTGGCTTTACCGGCAGCCTTATATTCTTTATATCCTTTCCAATAGGCCGTGATGTTGCCGGCATTGCCGACGGGGATCGCATGGAACTCCGGCGCGTCCCCCAGCGCGTCGCAAATTTCAAACGCGGCGGTCTTCTGGCCCTCAATGCGGTGCGGATTGAGGGAATTGACCAGCGCCACAGGATATTTCGAAGTGATCTCTTTCACAAGGTTGAGCGCTTCATCGAAATTTCCCTTGATGGCAATGACTTGGGCGCTGTGAATCATCGCCTGCGCCAATTTGCCGAGGGCAATATTACCCTCGGGAATAAGAACAATACATTTCATCCCACAACGGGCCGCGTAGGCGGCTGCGGAGGCGGAGGTATTGCCCGTCGAGGCGCACATGACGGTTTCGGTCCTTGCCTCTTTTGCTTTGGAAATGGCCATCGTCATTCCACGGTCTTTAAACGATCCCGTGGGATTGAGGCCTTCGCACTTGAGATAAACCTCCAGTCCCAATTTTTTAGAAAGCACAGTGGAATGAATCAAAGGCGTGTTGCCTTCGTTCAAGGTCACGATGGGAGTTTTATCCGAGACACAGAGATATTCCCGATACCGATGGATGAGTCCGGCCCAAGCCATTTAGAGTTTCTCCATACGAATGGCGACGGGTTTGCTTTTGACGACCGAGAGATTGTAGATTTTCTCAAGAGCCAGCCGGAGCATTTTTTCTTGTGCCCAATCTGTTAAAATGATAACCGGAACGACCGAGGATCGCTCCTGGATTTTCTGCGTGACGGATTCAATGCTGATCCCGTGTTTGCCTAAGATTCCGGAGATCGTGGCCAAGACCCCGGGCTTATCCACCGCCATAAATCTTAGATAGTATTTTGTGTAAACCTTTTCGATTTTTCTTAATTTAAAAGTGGCGATGTCCTGGAACAAATTTCCGACCGTCATGGCAAAAAGGTCGTCGTGCCGCGCGGCCAAGTTGATCAAATCGCTAATAACACCCGAGGCCGCCGTCATTTGTCCGGCTCCCTGTCCATAAAGGAGGATATCCCCCAAGGGATCCGTATCGAGAAAAATGGCGTTAAAGATGCCGTTCACCGACGCCAAAGGATGTTCTTTGGGAATGAGGGTGGGTTGCACACGAACCTCAATCTCGTTCTTGACCCGTTTAGCGATCGCCAGCAACTTAATGGAAAGATCCAGGCTTTCTGCGTAGTCAATGTCGACGTGGGAAATGTGCGTGATCCCTTCAATGTGCATATCGGAAATCTTAATGGATTTCCCCAGAGCCAAGAAGACAAGGATTGCCAGTTTATAAGCCGAATCCATGCCGTTGACATCCAGCGAAGGATTTCTTTCGGCATAGCCGCGTTTTTGCGCCTCGCGCAAAGCCTGGGAAAACGTGCAATGAGTGCGCGTCATCTCCGTCAGGATAAAATTGCATGTGCCGTTGATGATGCCGTAGAAGCCATTGAATTTGTTTCCGGCGATACCCTCGGTGATGAGCTTGATGATGGGCGTTCCCGCCCCAACGGAAGATTCAAAATAAATGTTCCGGTTTTTGGATTTGGCCACGCGAAAGAGTTCTTCCCCATGCTGTGCTAGAAGCGCCTTGTTGGCCGTGATGACGTGTCTGCCGGCATTAAGGGCCCTGAGGACTATTTCTTTGGCCGGATGGATGCCGCCGATGAGTTCGATGACCACATCCAGGTCTTTCTGTTTCAAGACATTTTCGTATTTTGTGGTCAAGATGGTCTTGCCCAGGCCCCGGGTATTCTTTTTATGGATACTCCGGTCGCAGATGATCTTCAAGTTAAATTCGCTGTTGAATTTATTAGAGAAGAAATTCTCCCGGACCCTCAAGAGTTTGGTGACCCCTTGGCCCACAACACCATAACCGATCAGCCCGACGTTGAGTCGATTCATATTTAACCTTTTTCTTTATAGTATTCCACGATTTTTTTAAGAACAAATTCTGCCTGCGCGTTCAAATTTTGAAAAGTAAGGCGTGTTTCATACACAATACCTGCCAAGCGTTCGTGCGATTGAAGGACTTTCCCCTCCAGGGAGACGGTGCCCGAGAGATACGGCGTTTTCATCTCAATGCCGATGATTGCCCCAGATTGAAATTGCTCTGCAGTCAGGATGCACATTCCCCCAACACTGATGTTCTTAATCTGGGTCGCGTCGCGCTTTTTTTGGGGGTTTGCTTTGTCGTAATAGGTTAGGATGAAATGTTTTTTGATACGGATGTGCTGTCTTCGTTCTGGTCCTTGAGCTCGTGTATTCATAGGATCCTCTTTTTAAGTTAAAGTTGGGAAAATGGTCCTATACCACTCGCTTCGCTCGGATATAGGACTCATGAACCACTCAACATAATAGAATGGTTTACCATGAACCCGAACGAAGTGAGTGGTTCATGGTCGGAGCGGACGGATTTGAACCGTCGACCTCTTGAACCCCATTCAAGTGCGCTAGCCACCTGCGCTACGCTCCGGATTCTTTTACTCCGCCCTCCTCTGTCGGTTCATCAAGTCCATCACAGCCGCTCGTGGTTTTTTATTTTGATAGATGATTTTAAAAATTTCTTCGGTGATCGGCATTGGGACTTTATGTCGGCGGCTTAAGTCATACACGCCTTTGACGGTCTCAATACCTTCGGCCACCATTTCCATCGAAGCCAGAATTTGTTTGATGGTTTTGCCTTGACCTAAGGCCTCTCCCACGGATCGGTTGCGGCTTCTGGGGTTGACGCAGGTTGTGACCAGATCCCCCAGACCGGTCAATCCGTAAAATGTGTGTTTTTTAGCGCCTAACGCGACGCCTAAGGCCGCCATTTCATTCAGGCCCCTGGTTAAAACCGCGGCCTTGGCGTTTGTCCCGAACCCAAGTCCATCGCAGATCCCGCAGGCCAGGGCAATAACATTCTTGATGCTCCCCCCCAATTCTACACCCACGGTATCATCATTGGTATAAATGCGAAAATTTTTAGAATGAAACACCGCCTGCAGTTCTCGGGCCAGGTGCCGATCTTTGGCCGCGATGACGGCGGTTGTGGGAATTCCATGGGCGACTTCCATCGCGATCGTCGGCCCCGAAAGAACGGCGATCGGAACTTTGCCTAATTCCTTTTCAATGATCTGGGACATGCGCAAGAGCGAGACCCGATCGATGCCTTTAATGACGCTTAAAAAAACTTTTTTTGAAAGGCCGAGCGTTTTAATCTTTTTCAAGACCCCTATCAAATATTGAGAGGGCACCGCCAGTACGATGAGCTCAGCCCCCTCAATCGTCTTGGACAAATCTTCCATGAGTTTAACGGAAGCAGGGATTCTGATCCCCGGCAGGAATTTAGAGTTGTGACGCGTTTTTCTAACCTTGCGGATATATTCGGGGAAGGCCCCCCAAAGTTTTACGCGAAAGTGTTTTTGGGCCAGATGGACAGCCAAAGTGGTACCCCATCCACCATCGCCAAGAATCGCTATATGTTTAAACCTTTCTCGCACACAATATTCCGTTTTTTATAATCTGAAATTTATTGAAACCTGTTCTACCGACGAATTTTTCAGATAAATAATAGTAATATTATATACGATAAGCCTTTGGATTCAAGGGAAAATTCGGGGCGACTCAGGCGCATTTTGTTTTTAATTGAACGGGGCTGGGTACCACTGGAAACGGGGAGCAACTAATGATAAACAGCACGTTGGGGGCGATTTTAAAGATGAGCGAGGCCCGGAAGAACCGTTTTAGTGAGATCACTTCCAGACAAAGATTTCTCGTAAGACCTCCCACATGTAGGCCGCCCCCCAACGCAAAACCTGGAGTTTTCTCTCCCCTCCGCTTCTGGCCGGTTCATCTCCGGGAATGTCGGCAGATTGCAATCTGCGCTTGGCGGCGCGGATGGACAACAGCGGTTCCCAACTGATGTTGGTGCCGAACAGCTTCTCCTCGATTTCGTAGCTGGAATCCTTATGCAGGTCAAGCTTGTAGATCAGTTGTTTTTTATAGGCGCGATAAATGACCATAGCATCGGTGTAACGCCCGCCGTGACAGACGTTGATTAAGGTCGTGAAGAGTTTGTTCCCGAAAGCGGTGACGGCGTCATCATCGTAACTCTTGGCGCCTTCGGCGTAACGGGAGACGATCACCATGTCATAACCTTCTCTCATTTTTTCAATGCATTTGGGGATGAGCTCAGGAATGGAGTTTCCATCGGGGCTGAAGGTGAGAATCACGTCTCCGGTGATGTGCGGCAGGGCCTCCATATAAGCGTTACGCATTCCCTTCTTTTGTTGGATGACGAGTGGATATTTCATCTGTTTGCAATACTCGATGGTGCCGTCGGTCGATTGTCCGTCAACGATCAAGAGTTGGTCGTACCATTCCTTTTTGACCAGAGGCATAATGGTCTTCATTCCCACAATTTCATTTAAGGTAGGTATAAGTAAAGTGACTTTCATGTGTGTGGCCCTCGTAAAATATTTTGGAGCGGGCGATGAGAATCGAACTCACGTTACCAGCTTGGAAGGCTGGAGTTCTGCCATTGAACTACGCCCGCAATAAAAACCAGCTTGTCCCGCTTTTTCATAAAATCTTTTATGGTAAGCGGGATACCGTTCGCACTTCGTGCTCACGGGAGAAGGCTGGAGTTCTGCCATTGAACTACGCCCGCAAACAAAAAATGGGCAGAGAAGGATTCGAACCTCCGAAGCGCAAGCGCAACAGATTTACAGTCTGTTCTCGTTGACCACTTGAGTATCTGCCCCCTGACTACAAGAAATTAAAAAATTTTATCTCAAGAAAAGTCAGGGGCTGTCCCCACTCGTAAAATTATCTGGGGACTGCCCTTATGTAATTTCAATTTAAGCTGGCGAGAGGCTTCGAACCCCCGACCTGCTGATTACAAGTCAGCTGCTCTACCAACTGAGCTACGCCAGCAATAAAATAATAATGACCGGAAAATTTTTCGATCATTGTTTGAAAAACTGTAAAATTATACCAGAATTCCCAAAAGTTGCATAGGAAGATTTTAATGAAAATCACTAATTTCTTCACAAAATGGTAATTGTTTGATACGATATTCTCACTATTGACCTTTCCGCTATTAGCGCCGTATATGGAAGTCAATATTACCTTTTCTCTCCTTGAGACTGGAAAAAAATTTACGGCTTTAAGGAAGAAAAGGTTAATAATTTAATATATCAAAGGAGTATTGCCATGAAGCGTATCGGAATCCTTACCAGCGGCGGAGATTGTGGAGGCTTAAACGGTGTCATCAAGGGTGCCGCCCTCATGGCGCGTTCGCAGGGTCTTTCCTGTTTTATGATTCCGCATGGCTATGCCGGGCTTTACAATCTTGTGGATATGGATCAACTGGTCGAGTTGACAGCCCACAGGATCGACCAAATTGATGCCAATCTGGCTGGCTCTGAGGCGGGTCATTCCCGGGTTAAGGTCAAGAAAATCGAAGATGAAAAAAAATATCAACGGATCAAAAAGGGTATAGAAAAATTTAAGATTGACGGGTTAGTCATTAGCGGTGGCGATGATTCCGCAAGTGTCATGGTGGATTTGAGTCAACAAGGGTTTAAGTGCGTTCATGCCCCCAAAACCATGGACTTGGACCTGCAAACGTATTCGGTCGGGGGCGACTCCGCGATCGCGCGGATCGCAAATTTCATCGAAGATTTAAAAACAACCGCTGTGACGCATCGCCGGATCGTTGCGATGGAGGTGTTCGGTCGTTATGCCGGGCACACCGCTTTTCGGGGAGGCATTGCGGCGGATGCCGACGCCGTGCTCATTCCGGAGGTCCCGGTCGACTTTGACGCTTTGTACGCCCACGCCAAGGCCAGATATTGGGAAAAGATTATGAATAGCGACATCCGCGGGGCCACCTACATGATTGTCGTGGCGGAAGGGTTTAAAGACGCCTCGGGGCGCGAGATCGTGGATGAATCGGCTGGAGTTGATTCTTTCGGACATAAACGTCTCGCCGGCGCTGCGAAATATGTGGTCCAGGAATTAACAAAACGTTTTAAAACTGACCCCTCTACGGCCGAGATGATGAAGAGATCGATGATGTTTGTCAAGGGCATGAATGAGATTCCCGAGATTCGCGCGGTCATGCCCGGGCATCTGGTGCGTTGCGGCCGCTCTTCCCCTTACGACGTCAACTTCGGCAAGGAAGCGGGCGCGGCGGCCGTTCAATTGCTGCTTCAAAATATCACCGGGGTGACCGTCGCCGGTGTCAACGGTAATACCATCCGTTATATGAATACGGCCGATGCCATCAAACAACGCTATGTCGATTTGAACCTCGTGTCACTCTACGAAACTTTGGGCGTTTGCTTCGGACGCCCGCCGGTCAAGACGTCCTTCCATTTTGAGAAGATCAACGGGCCCGTCGAGCGGCATTTATAGCTTTTTTTCAAATATCCTCAAAGGGCCGATTCCCCCGCCGTCGGCGGGGGAATCGGCCCTTTCTGCTCTTTACTTTTAGAATTTACAATTGACGCCCACATCAAAATTCCTTCCCGGTGCCGGCAGAAAACTTTTGGCATTGGAAGAGGCCGATTTGGTGACAGTCGTTGAATACCTCTGATTACTAATATTATTGATCCCTACGTAAATTTCATAATTTGCCTTTCTGTAAGAGAGCTTGGTATCCAGCGTAAAGTATGGCTCGACCTTAGGGGTGATGTTGTTGACGTCGTTGATGGCAAACTGAGAGCCGATGTAATTGCCCGTAAGGGCGAAGTGATAATTTTTAAAGAACTGTGTTCTGATCCCTCCGCTCACTTGTTGCCGGGGAACCAGCGGAATCAACTTTCTATTACTACGCCCGCCGTTAAAATACGGTTTTTGATAAGTGTAGTTGGTCGTAAGCTTCAGCTCGTTAAGGTGAGGAATGTTGATGAATTTCAGCAAGTTCGTCTCTTGCCCAAGTTCCACTCCCGCCCGCCGGGTCTTATCGTAATTGCTGTTGGTGAAAGTCGTCGGGTCAAAGAAAATCTCGTCATGGGTGTTAATAAGGTAGGGAGTCACGCTCAAAGAGATGGCGTCTTTAAAATTGTGTTTAATTCCCGCCTCATACTGAATCCCTTTTTGCTGATCGAGGTTCGTATCCAGCGTCCCGCTAAAGGAACTGTACCACTCATCGGTGGCCAGAAACCGGAATGTCCGCTGCACGCTGATATGGGCGTTGGAGCCCTGGGCATATTCGTATTTTAACCCTCCGGTATAAACAAAAACATCCGGATGCTGTTTCTCATCGACGTTGACACCGTTGCGCTGGCTGAAGGCATAATCCGCCTTGTAGTATCTCCCTCCTGCGTTGACAAAAAGATTTTCCAGGGTTTCAACCTCGGCCAAACCGTAAAGGCCGATGTCTTTTTTGGAAATGGTCAAATCATCCGTGTTGCTGCCGCTTCCCTTGATCGGGTTTTCGGTATCGTAAAAATCGATTCCCGTAACGAAGTTCACCTCTTTGTTAAAAACCGTGTGGTCAAAAATGTATTTCGCCGAAATGCCGGTGGTATCGATGGTACGGGTCGTGTCAAACCCCGAGAAGCTATCAAAGACATCGCGGTCGCGAACATAAAAATCCAAAGCCAGTTGTCCCAGATAAAGATCCGCCGGCCAAGGCGTGACATTGAAGCCCAATCTTAAGTTCTGGTCACGGCTGTTGGCAAAATCATTGAGATTCGTGGACGCCCTAGGCCCCAGCGCCGAGAGGTTCGCCCCGCTTAAGCCGCCGGGGAGTCCATAATCGTCCCGGTGGGTGGAATATTCAATATCCGCAGACAGCTTGTCAGACAAATCATATCCGAGGCGGGTGTTGAAGTCTTTGCTTAAAACGTCGCTGTTTTGCCGATACCCCTTTGCATCGTCGTATTTGGAGTAAAAAAAGTAGGAGAATTCTTTTTGAGATCCGGAGACTTCCAAGTCGGTTCCGCGGGCATCATAACTGCCGATATGAGTTCCCAGGCGGCCGGACAATTTGCCCTTTCCTTTTTTGGTGATGATGTTGACGACCCCTCCCACCGCTCGGTCCCCGTACAGAACGGAGCCGGCCCCGCGGATAATTTCAATGCGTTCCACGGCACTTAAAGGAATTTGCAGCAGATCCGGGCCGGAAATGTCAACGGTATTAAGGATTCGGTCATTGACCAGGACCAGCACATTGCGTGAGGCTGTGTCACCGAAGCCGCGGATATCCACGACCGACGTTTTTATGCTGCTGTTGTTGACGACGTGAACGCCCAGAGCGTCTTTAAGGATGTCGGGAATATTCTGGGCTGTGGAGGATTCGATTTGAGAACGATCAATGACGCTGACGTTGCCGCTGACTTTATAATCATGCTGCGCCATGCGGCTGGCGGTCACAATAATTTTTTCCAATTCGATGGGTGTCAACGGTTCCTCTTGAGCGAATGCCATTTTAGGCATTATTAATAAAACGAGAAGTGTTATACGCCAAGATGTTTTTTTCATTACTTTCTCCTTTTTCTTAAGGTTTGGCTTAAGGCCACGAGGTTTTTAAGCGAGGCTGTGGTTTCTTCCCAATTACGTGTTTTAAGACCACAGTCAGGATTGATCCAGAAATTCTCTTTGGGAATGACTTTGAGAGCACGTCTCACGATCGAGACCATCTCCTTTTTTTTGGGTACAACCGGTGAGTGGATATCCCAGACCCCGAGTCCGATCTGACGGTCAAATTTCATTTTTTCGAACCCTTTGATGATATCGCCGTGGCTACGAGAAGTTTCGATAGAAATAACGTCGAAATCCATCTGACGAATTTCCCGGATGATATCGCCGAATTCCGAATAGCACATGTGTGCGTGGATTTGAGTCGTCGGGTCCGTGTTGGTCGTCAAACGGAAAGCCTTGATGGCCCAATCAAAATATTCTTTCCATTTTTTTCTTTTGATCGGAGTTTTTTCTCTCAGAGCGGGCTCATCGATCTGGACAATCTTAATCCCCTTTTTCTCATAGTCCAGGATTTCTTCCTTGAGGGCCAGACCAATCTGATAGGCGACTTGCGAGACGGGAATGTCTTCGCGTACAAAGCTCCAGGCAATGATGGTCACGGGGCCGGTCAACATGCCTTTCACCGGTTTACTGGTCAGGCTCTGAGCATAAGTAATCTCATCAATGGTCATTGGCTGGGGACGCGAAACATCACCAAAGATGATAGGCGGTCGATAGGCCCTTGTTCCATAGGAAATGATCCACCCTTTCTGCGTCGTCGCAATCCCCTCCAGTTTTTCGGCGAAGAACTCCACCATGTCGGTACGTTCGAATTCTCCGTGTACCAGGACATCGAGACCCAATTCTTCCTGAAATCGGATGAGTTCGGCGATCTTGGATTTGATGTGCGCGTCATAAACCTCTTTGCTGATTTGACCACCGCGGTAATCGCTGCGCAGTTTGCGGATTTCGAAAGTTTGCGGAAAACTTCCGATGGTGGTCGTCGGAAACGGCGGAAGCCGCAGTAACCCATTTTGTAAAGAGGTCCGTTTAGAATAAGGAACTTTTTTTATGAAGTCTTTTGTTTGAAGTGATTCGACTTTCTTGCGGACGGTCATGTTGACCCCCAGCGATAGAGACACAGAGGCTTCGGGTGTTTTGCCGTTTTTCCAAAGTTCGGCGATGGTTTGTAATTCTCCAAGGCGTTCCCGCGCAAAACTCAATCGTTGTAAAAGTTCCGTCGGTAGCTTTTCACCTTTAAGTGTGATGGGAAGATGGTAAAGCGGGGCGGCGTTGCTGATCATCAAGGATGAGGTGTGTCGGGAAAGTTCATGCAATAATGTAATGACTTTTGTTAAATTCGTTTTCCAGATGCTGCGGCCGTCCACGATTCCGGCGATGAGCGTTTTATCATTAGGGAAGCCGTACTTCTTGATCATTGATAATTGTTCGGCGCCATGAATAAAATCAAGTCCGAGGGATTTTACCGGTAAGGAAAGCAGGTCTTTAATCCAGTCAACGCTCTCGTAATAAGTGAATAGATTGATTTTACGGCTGGTGGGGTCCATTTTCTTGTAAGCCTTGCGGATGGCCTTGATCTCTTCTTGGTTGAGGTCTAAGACAAAAGCGGGTTCGTCGACGTGAACTTCCGGCAAATCCTCGATGATTTTGGCATAAATATCCGCAGCGGTATCCAGCAAGTCAAAAAAACGGTTTCGGCTAAGCCCTTTACTGAGTTTAAAAAACGTGAACGGCCCGATAAGATAGGGAATCCCTTTTTGAAACCGTTTTTGATATTCCATCGATTTGTTCCAATTTAAGCGCAATTTGGGTTTCTTGATGCTCCCAAAGTCAGTTACCAAATAATGGTAATTGGTATTAAACCATTTGGTCATCTCCAGCGCCTTTTCCTCACGACACAGACTGTAATAATCGTTGAGGTTCTTGGGCCGGTGAATTCCCAGCATAATGGCCGTATCCAGCATAGGATCATAAGCCGTCATTTCCCCTACCGGAAATTGGTCCACGCTCCGGGAATAAATCTTCAGTAATTCCTCCTGTAAGCGATCGAGTTCATTTTTGGTTTGTGTTTCGGTAGCTTTAGCGTTCCAGAAATTTTCAATAGCCTTTTTGTATTCGCGGTTTTCTCCTAACCGAGGAAATCCGTAAGCGTAGGTTTGCATAATTTCAATATCCTTTTTTAACAAAAAAACCCAGTCCGCCAAAATTATGGCGGACTGGGCCCGTTTAAATCCCAGAATATACGCACGATTGATACTGTCTTCGCAGTAGGAATGCGCTCTAGCTACTCGGCAGGTCTTCTGACTTCTGAATGAAACTCTCTTCCCTTGCCTTCTCACTCTTAAAAGAGTAATGGCTTTAAACAGGAAAAGAATTCAGTTACAGCGGCGGGACCGTTCCTGATTGAACCCGCCCCAATTTTGGGGCGGACAGGATTCCCTTTTGATCCCCCCGCCGCTTGTTTGCTTGTCCCTATTTGTTCAAAAAGTGCAAACAAGCAAACGGCGGGGGGACACCGAATAGGTTATTTTACTAGCCTTTCCAATCGCATTGGAAAGAAAAAAGTTAGTAAGCGGTTAAAAGAACGGTCGCCCAACGGGATGATTTTACCCGCGCGGCGATTATTTCATAAGCGCCAAAGAAAAGCGCGCTGTACATCAAAGTACTCCAAAGGGTCGTTCTAAAGAATGGGACAGCCAGAATAAAGCAATCGATAAGGCCTTGAGTGTTTTTGGGGTACAAGTCGCTCATCAACCACGTCCCGAAATTCGTTGCCAGAAAGAAAAGAATAGCTGACCAGAGGTTGATTCCCGCGATGTTCACAAAATTCTTTTTGCCTCTTAAGCAGAAGCCCATGAATGCGATGAGCGCCATACTTCCCCAGGTAAAAAGAATTGTTTCATGCAGTCCAATGACCAAATCCGACAAAATCATCAACGCCACGGGAACGACTATGGCGTATCTTTTATTAAGGTAGGCGCCGCTTAAAAGGGCGATGGAAATGACCGGTGTAAAGTTGGGAACATGAACGATGAAACGTGAGAACATTCCGAAGATCAATAACAAAAATACTAGCATATCATTCTCCGCATTTAAAGTGTGGTACTACTATAATAAGTCTCCCATAGACTGTCAAGAAAATTGCTCCTTACTTATGCTCCTTACTTAAGCGCAAGATCGTTGGACCAATCTGCTCGATGATGTCGGTGGCAATAAGAGCTGCTTTTGATCGTACTTTAGCTGCCCAATCTCCCGCCAAGCCATGGAGATAAACCCCAAACCGGGCGGATTCAAACGCCTCAATGCCTTGAGCTAGCAACGCCGCAATCATTCCGGTGAGCACGTCGCCGCTGCCGGCGGTCGCCATCCCGGCGTTTCCCGTTGTATTGATGTAGGTTTTTCCTTCCGGTGAAGCGACGAGTGTTCGGTGTCCTTTGAGAACAATGACACAACGATTTTTTTGCGCGAACTCTTTGGCAACTTTAAGGCGATTTTTTTCGATGAATTCTTTCTTGAGTCCGGTCAAGCGAGCCATTTCTCCGACATGGGGCGTCAAGATTTTTTCTGTTGGGTTCTTAAGGAGGACGGCCGCGTGTCCCTCCAACGCATTCAATGCGTCGGCATCAATGACCATCGGTTTGTCGCATTCTTTTACCATTTTTAAGATAAATTTTTGCGTGTCTTTATTGATCGATAGGCCGGTGCCGATGGCCAGGCTGTCGAAACGGTATAAGATTTTTTCAATGGTTTTGAAAGCCTTTGAAGAAATCGATTGTTCTCGTGTCTGTGGCAACGATAAGGTCATGATGACGGAAGAAATTTTTTTTTGCGCTGTTGTGTTTAAGCTTTGGGGTGTACCAAGCGTGACGAGCCCGGCCCCGGAGCGCATGGCCGAGAGCGAAGTCAAGGCCGCGGCCCCCAACATGTGGCGCGATCCAGCCAGGACAAAAACGTGGCCGAAGTCATTCTTGTGGACATTGGGATTACGACGTAATAATGGCGCTGGCAACCGCATAATTCTTGGTGTGGGATATGGAAACCAGAATCTGTTTTTTGAATTCCTTGTCTTTACTTTGCCGGCTCGCCTCGCTTCGCGGACGAAGCGGGCCTGCCTGCCGGCAAGGCAGGTAAATGCAGACGGGTTTGCCGTGCTTATCGTTGGTGATCTGAATGTCTTTCCAGTTGATGTGGGCATTATTGCCAAAGGCCTTCAAGACCGCCTCTTTGGCGGCGAAGCGGGCGGCGAAATGTTGATTAGGAAAGCGGTGTTTCTTGGCGTAGACAATTTCTTCTTTGGTGAAAACGTGGCTTAAGAAAGTATCACCCCAGCGATCAATGGCCTCTTTGATACGGGAAATTTCGATGATGTCGATACCGGTGCCGAAGATCTTGCTCATTTGCCCTCGCAAAGTTTGACCATGTCTTGGACCGCTTTTTTAAGACCTACAAAGACGGCTCTGGCAATGATCGAGTGTCCGATATTGAGTTCTTTGATTCCGGGAATTCTCGCAACCGCCGGGGTATTTTCATAATTGAGCCCGTGGCCGGCGTTCACCGTGATGCCCCATCGGCTGGCGAGTTCAGTCATGGCTTTGAGTTGATTCAGCTCGCGTCGACGAGCGGAGGACGTTTTCGCCAGCGCGTAACATCCGGTGTGAAGTTCGATCATCTCAATGCCTAAATCTCGACAGCGTTTGATGTGTTTTTTATCGGGCGCGACAAAAAGACTCACAACGATATTTTTTGTTCGAAGGGCTCCGAGGACTTTCTCAATTTTTTCGGAATTCGCGATGGTATCGAGGCCGCCTTCGGTGGTGATTTCTTGGCGCCGTTCGGGCACGATGGTGGCCTGGTCCGGCTTAAGGCGGCCGGCGATTTTGACAATCTTGGGATTGAGCGACATCTCAAGATTAAATTTTGTGCGGACGGTTTTGCGCAGACGCGTTATGTCGCTGTCATTGATGTGTCGACGGTCTTCGCGCAAATGCGCGACGATAGCGTGCGCCCCGGATTGTTCACAGATCCGGGCCGCTTGCAGTGGGTCGGGCTCCCAGCCTTTTCTGGCTTGACGCAAGGTGGCAACGTGATCGATATTGACTCCTAATTTAGGCATAGGAAGAATTGGAATTTATCCGCCTTCGCGAAAGACCACCCCGCAAAAGTACTGCGGGGTGGATGTCCGCCCCGCAAAGCGGGGTGAGATCTCGCCAAAAATCGAAGATTTTTGGCGGAAATGCGAGCCTTGCTTCGGCGAGATTTCCCCCCCCGGCCAAGCTCAAAAGAATCGGGCGGATAATTCCTGCGAAGCAGAATATTTTGGTACCACGGGCTTGCCCGTGGGGCTCCATTTTCAGGAAGGTCCGGCTATCGGATATGCCTGCCCAGTTCATCATTGACATAAATCCAGGTGATGACGGCAAGTCCCAGGGCGATGAGCTTTAGGATAATATTATGCGTGACCCACTTTTTGATCATTTCTTTTTCTTTGGCGCGACCAAAAGATTCTTCAAAATGTTGATGAGGCGTTCTTTGTTGACGATGGGGATGAATCGGCCGTCGGTGGCAACCGAAATTTCTCCAGTCTCTTCCGACACCAAGACGACGACCGCGTCTGTCTGCTCTGTCAAGCCGATGGCGGCCCGGTGCCTTGTCCCGATGATCTTGTTGAAATTCGGGTTCTCCGAAAGCGGGAAAAGACACGCGGCCGCGACAATCCTTTCGCCGCGGGTAATAACCCCCCCATCGTGCAACGGCGACAACGGATTAAAAATACTTGTTAAAAGTTCAGTGCTCACCTTGCCATCGATCATGACACCGCTCTCGATGTAGGTCTTAAGTTTGGTATCACGCTCGATCGCGATGATGCATCCATTTTTCCGTTTGGAGAGACGATACGCCGCTTCGGTAATTTCTTCGATGATGGCAACAATCTCGGCCTCTTCCAAGGTAATGTTAAAAAGATGTTGTTGCCCCAGCCTTGCCAGCCCATGGCGCAATTCCTGCTGGAAGATGATGAGAACGGCGATGATCGAAATGCCGAAGAATTTGGTCAACAGCCAGTTTAAGATGTCGAACCCCAGGATCTGAGATACAAGAAAGGCAATCAAAACATATGTGATTCCTTTCAAGACCTGGAACGCGCGGGTGCCTTCAAAGAAAATCAGGATTTGATAAAAAACCACCCACAGAACAAAAATCTCGATGACGGGTTTGATGATCGTGAACCAAAGGGCAACGGGCATTTTATAGTAATGTTTTCAGGTTAAGGTTTTGTCCCACTCGAAGGCCGGCCTGCGGTAGGCAGGCCGGTCATTCAAGATGGCATCCATCATTGTGACGGCATCCCGGATTTGAGCAACGTCATGGATCCTGACGATATGCGCGGTGTTCATCACCCCGGCACAAACCGCGGCAACGGTACCCTCAAGTCTTTCTCCCACGTCTTTCTTAAGGATTTCTCCGATGAAGGATTTGCGTGATGGTCCTAAGAGAACCGGGAAATTCAAACGGGACAGTTCCCTTAAACGACGGATGATCTCGAGGTTGTGTTCGACGGTTTTCCCAAATCCGATCCCTGGATCGATAATAATTCTATCCGATTTGATACCGATTTCCAAGCAAATTTCGATAGATTTCTCTAAAGCGGAAATGATTTCTTCCATGAGATTCCGGTAGGAAATATTTTTCTGCATGGTTCTGGAGTTCCCTTGGATGTGCATGAGGACGACGGCCGCTTTGTATCCTTCGACTAACCGCAGAAGTTTGCGATCAGGTTGTGTGCCCCGGATGTCATTGACGATACTCGCTCCCGCTTCGAGGGCGGCTTGAGCCACTTGCGGTTTGTAGGTATCGACGGAGATGGGGGTCTTTGTTAATTTCTTCAAGCGTTTGATGGTGGGAATCGTGCGTTGGATTTCTTCATTCGCCGAAATTGGTTTGGCTCCGGGACGGGTGGACTCTCCTCCGATATCAACGATGTCGGCTCCCTCAAGAATCATTGTAAGGGCCCGCTGAGCGTTTCGCGCCGGGTCATTTTTCCCGCGGGCGAGGCAACCATCTAAACTAAAAGAATCCGGCGTCAGGTTGAGGATTCCCATGATTCGGGTTTTTTCACCTAAGGCAATACGGTGAGCTCCGGCCTTTAAAAGAAAAGACTTTCTTTTGAAAGGGGTAAAGGTGGGCACGGTTTTAGCGGTTAATTGTTTTTAGGAAGACGGGAAAGATAAAATTAGGTATCGGCGGTTTGCTTTTGGGTGTCTGCAATCCCCAAAAGCACCCGGACCTCTTCAATGTCCAGCGTCTCTTTTTCCATGAGTTTCCTTGTGAGAATCTCAAGCTTATCCCGGTTGTCGGATAATAGTTTCTTGGCCCGGGCATAAGCCGAGTCGATGACGGCTTTGATTTCTTCATCAATGAGACGGGCGGTCTCTTCGCTGTAATCTTTTTGCTCCATCATGTCTCTGCCTAAGAACACCTGATGGTGATGGTGCCCCAAGGTCATGGGTCCGAGTTTTTCGCTCATTCCGTAGACGCAGATCATTTTGCGGGCGGTGTGGGTGGCGTTTTGAAAATCACTTTGGGCGCCCGTTGTGACGTCGTGTAAGCAAATTTCTTCCGCGGCCCTTCCGCCTAAGATCACACACAGTGCCCCCAACAATTCTTTTTTGCTGGAATAATGCCGGTCTTCCATGGGAGGAGTCAAAGTATAGCCGCCGGCCATGCCTCGGGGAATGATAGAGACTTTCGTGAAGGTATCGACTTCCTCCAGTAGCAAAGATAAGAGCGCGTGTCCGGCTTCATGATAAGCGGTAATCTCCCGTTCTTTCTTTGAAATGACATGGCTCTTTTTTTCCGGCCCCATGATGACGCGTTCAATCGCGGCTTCCATTTCTTCCTGTCCCACGGCGTCTTTATTGCGACGGGCCGCGAGGAGAGCTCCCTCGTTACAAACATTGGCCAGATCCGCACCGGAGAAATAAACCGTCTGCCGAGCCACTTTTTTAAGATCGACATTCCCGGCCAGTTTGATATTTTTGGTGTGGACCTTCAAAATAGCTTCGCGTCCTACAAGGTCCGGAAGGCTGACGACAATCTGTCGATCGAAACGCCCGGGGCGCAAAAGCGCCGGATCGAGGGTATCGGGCCGGTTGGTCGCGGCAACGATGATGAGACCATGCTGCGTGTCGAATCCGTCCATTTCGACCAGAAGTGCGTTTAATGTCTGTTCCCGCTCATCATGTCCTCCGCCGATTCCTGAGAAGCGTAAACGTCCTACGGCATCAATCTCATCGATGAAAATAATGCAGCCTTTGCCGGAGGTCTTTGACGCCTTACGGCCCTGTTCAAAGAGGTCGCGTACGCGCGAAGCGCCTACCCCTACGAACATCTCAACGAAATCTGAGCCGCTCAAAGAGAAAAATGGAACATCGGCTTCGCCCGAGACAGCCTTGGCCAAAAGTGTCTTGCCGGTTCCCGGCGGGCCAATCAAGAGAACGCCTTTGGGAATCTTTCCTCCGAGCCGTTGAAACCTCTTAGGCTCTTTTAAGAATTCAATGATTTCCTGCAGCTCTTCCTTGGCCTCATCGACCCCGGCGACGTCGTTGAAGGTGATTGTCATGTTCTTGTTGTTCATCTTGGCCCGCGATTTGCCGAACGACCAAATCTTGTTTCCCACCTGCGCTCCGCGATAAGAGACGAACCAGAGCAAAGCGACAAAGACAAGGACCGGCATAAAGGTAAAGAAAAGGTTCGCCCAAAATGTCTTGGCTGGTACGACCTCGAAGTCGTTCACGTTTTCTCGGATGAGATCCATAATAGCCTTGTCGTCGGTGGGGATATGGACGGTGAAGGTGTTTCCGTTTTTGAGGCTTCCGGTAATGATATTGTCCGTCAAGGAGAGCTTTTGAATGTCGCTGGTCTCTTTGTTTTTCTCAAGGCGCGCGTAAAATTCACTGTATTTCATTTCCTGCCTGGGCGTCATCGAGTTCAAATTCGGCTGGCTTAAAAAAAGCAGTGCCAATAAAACCATTCCCGCCCACAAGAACCAATTGTTGTTGGGGGGAGTCTCGCCTTGAGGAGGGATTCGCCCGTGTGGTCTTTTTATTTTGAGTTTTTGACTTTTGTTCATGTTCATACAGACATCCTTCAAAGCAATAGCGAACGGTACTGGCCTCCGTTCATCGAGAATAATCGAAAAATATTACAGTACATTATGCGGAGGCCTGTAGTTTTTCCTGCAAATAAAAATTACCGTATACTGACCTTTTTCTTTCCAATAACATTAAGGAAGGTCAGTATCTCGACGATTGTTCTCTTGGAAGAACCCTCTTTAGAGGAACAATCGTCAATAAGTTAAAAGATTATAGCGTATCAGACGGTTTATTCAAGCTTTTATTCACGGCCCGTCTATTGACGGCCCGCTCGCCTGCCTGTCCGCCTCCGGGTGAAGCCGATGGTCTTAAGCGACAAATTTAAGACAGCCGGTTTTTTTGGTGAGGAGGATGCCATTGGGCAAAAGCAGCTGACTTCCTGCCTTTTTATTGCTAAGGTTCTGCACCTGTTGGGTATGATGAAGAGAGAAGTTGTATGGACTTTTTTTAAGAATGGCGAGGGTTTCTCGAATCAAAAACCGCTCGAGTGCCGGATGCTGTCGTTTCAGAATTTCCGTATTGAGGTAGGTGATTTTAGGATTTGAGGACGCCTTTAAGGTTTTTTTCAAGAGCCCCTTCCCAGTTTCAGCAATGAAATCATAATCGAGCGCACTGACATCCGCGAGATTCGACAGGACTTCTCTAATATTGGGCTGATAGTCTTTCTCTAAAAGCGGTAAAAGCTTGAGTCGAATTTTGTTGCGAAAAAAATCGGTGTTCTTGTTGGTGGAATCGAGGAGGAACGGAATCCTATTTTTTTTAAGAAAGGCCAGGAGTTCTTTTTTTTCAATCGAGAGGAATGGACGGATAAATGTCATCCCTCTAATCTCTCGCTTCGGCAAGATGCTCCGCAGTCCCTCAAGGCCGCTGCCTCGCAGAATTCGCATGAGAACTGTTTCGGCAAGCTCATCTCGCGTGTGCGCCAGGGCCACCGTGTTCGCCTTGAGCTTTTTTGCGGTGTGGATGAGAAAATCGAAGCGTGCCTGTCGGGCAGCTTCCTCTAAAGAAGATCTTCCTGGAGATTTTTTGATGCGGATAGAGCCAGAACTGAACTTAAGATTCAGTCTTGAGGCGCGAGTTCGGACGAAATTTTCATCGCGCGCCGAATTTTTGCGCAAATTATGATTGAGATGGGCCACGGAAATCTGGATTCCCAGTTCGTAGCGAAGACCCTTGAGGATATGCATAAGGGCCATGGAATCCGGTCCGCCAGAGACACCGATAAGGACATGGTCTCCGGCTTTCAGTAAATGGTTGTCAACGATCGCTTGTTGAACTTTTTTAAAGAGATCCATGCGAAGTTCATTGCCCCTGCAACCCGCGTTTTTCCCGATGGGCTTCCTGGTAGGCTCCTCTTAATTCTTTGTCGTATTTTTGATTGGCAGGGGTAAGATTCAAATTGGCGAACCCCTGGCGCAGGATTTCGGCGTTGACAAAAGTTTTATCGGTAAGAAAGACATAGGCCCAAGTTTCGAAATCCGGCGATTTTTTCTCGTTGTCGAATTCCAGCCGGACCTCCTTGCCTTCCAGCAATTGTTTTGCGAAATCAAAAGCCTTCTCCTCCAGGGGTGTTTCCGGATTGAATTCTTCAATCACAAATCCGTATTTATCTTTTTTGACTTCTTTTTTACGCGGTTTCGCCGGGGCGCTAAGCCCAATCATTTTGATCTTCTCTCCGTTTTCCAAAAGAAACGTATCGACCGTAAGGACCCGGGCCACCGGGACTTTGTTATAAGTCTCCGAGGGGCCGAAGAGAGATTCTGCTGCCGATTCTCTCATCGTAAGGTTTGTTGTGAATATGCCCAGAGACAAGCCGATCACAGCCGATAAAATTTTCTGTTGCACGACATCCTTTATTTTTTTATCGAGATGTTCACTTTTTCATCAAAACTGTAATATCCGGGACCAATAAAGATAAGACTTAAAAAGACAATCCCTAATTCAATGGCATGAGATGCGACTAAGACGCCATCACCTTTTAGAATATGCATGGTAGCAGCCATGGCCATGGTGATCGTTAAAAAGAAACAGGCCGGGCGGAAAAGAAATCCCAGGATAAGGCAAATGCCTCCCCCAAATTCCGAAAGGGCTGCCAGCAAACCAAAAAAGACAGGGGCAAAGTGGATTCCAATAGCCCCTGTGGCCATCCCGATTTTTTCCCACATCGCCGGACCACCGCTGATTTTAGGATAACCATGAAGAACAAACATGATCCCAATCCCTACGCGAAGTATGAGCAATCCGAGATCTCTATGTTTGCTTAAGTTCATAAGTCTCCCCTCCTCTGATTTTTGAAATATTGTAACGGGGGGCGGCGTACCTTCTATTCTTATGCATTTACATTGTGGTAGAAGGTACGCCGCCAAATTTCTCTAAACACGATCTTAAAGTGGCGTACGTGTTTTTCTGTATAAAATTAAGGTAACAAGTACATGCCACTTACTTTTCTAAAAAAAAATTTAAGGAAGTAGAGTGGCGGCGAGTGGATTTAAACCACTGACCTGTCGGGTATGAACCGAATGCTCTATCAGCTGAGCTACGCCGCCGTTATCGTTCTACTATTGGGCTCGCCCCCCTTTCGTTCACTAGCGGGGCGCCGCCATCATCGTTCTATTGTATGGGCTCGTCCCACTTGTTTGAGCAGTCTGGGACGCCGCCATCATCGTTCTATTGTATGGGATCAATATGTCCAATCGATTAATTTGGAGTTGCTGAAATAAAGTCGAACGGCTTTCGCTTCCTCAGAGGTTTTGGGATCAGGGATTTTATGGTAAGTCCAGATATCGGTACTGCCGGTCATTGAGCCGGAAGCAAAAGTGTCATCAGGATTCCCGTAGAGTGTCTTAATGGTGACGGCGGGAGTCCCTTTACGGAGGGCCCCCTCAGCTAAAGCCTTGATGAGCTCATCGTAATTCTTTTGTTTCTCTTTGATGACATCGACCGCTTTCCGCGCCTTCGTGTCGCTGGCGCAACCCCCCAGACTCAAGCCTAGGGTCAGAAAAAATATAATGAGGATACAATGGAATGTCTTCATAAAAATCAACTGAGATGAAGAATAAGATACAAAAGTCCCGCGATGATGAGGATCGAGAATAGGTAAAAATCGTTGAAATAGAAAAAATCTTTGATTTTTTCACCGGCGGAATAGGAGAATTGAAAGTTTTCGGCCTTAACCTCTCCGGCTTTGTGCATGCTGATGACTTCGGTTTTTTTAAGGCGTAAGAATTGGTCCGCGATACGGTAGGCCCTGAGCTTTCCTTCCGTGACCATGTCCATGACTTTTTTTTCCGAAATCCTCAAGAGTTGAGCGGTTTCGCGGACGCTGATGAATTGGTCGGAGGTCATTTGATTCTCCCCGCGGCGGCCCAGTTGTCGATCCGATTACGTTCAAAAACCCAGCTGTCACCGTTTTTAGTGGCTGGAATTTTACCGGAATTCACGAGCTCCACGATGGTTGGCTGGTCGATCTCGAGGTATTTGCTTAATTCATCGAGATCAAGAAAATCTTCCATCATCTGGCATCGGCCCTGAAAAGTGGCGCCTTCGACGATATTGAGTTTCGGGGTAGAAATGTTCCCGGTCAAAACGGCGGTAGGCAGAAGAACCAGCATTCTTTTAGCAACGATGTCTCCTTTCACTTTTCCTTCGATGATGATATTTTCGCCGGTGATGTGAGCCTCGACATTGGCGGAATGGCCGATGGTGAGCGTGCCCTTGGTGTCAAGGGTTCCGGTAAAGTTGCCGTTGATTTTGAGATTCACCGGGTCTTTGAAGGAAAGCGTTCCCTGCATCTGGGCACTGATCTCGATGCTTTTGAGATCTTTTTCTTTTGCATCTCTGCGGTCTCTGAGCGCCATAAGCACCTCCCTAAATGAGCACACACCCCGTCGTTGAACGAGTGGGTGTAAGTGCGAATTTATCCCAAAGCTGCGACGAGTAGGCGCGCGAAGCCGTCCCCTGTGGGAAGCAGCGTGGGACTTATTGGTTATGAAATTTTTTAGCCAATATTCGTTCGGCCGCGCGTAAACCAATGAGGACAAGCATGACCGAGATAGTGACGACGATCGCCGCGTTGTAATCTCCCGCTCCCACCGACATCCCGATCCCCGAAACGATCCAAAGGGTGGCAGCCGTTGTCAATCCCACAACTTGCCTGCCACCGCGGATGATGGCGCCGGCGCACAAAAAACCGATACCGGTCACGATGTTGGAGATAATGCGGGTTGGATCTGTGAGACTGGCTGTATATATATCAGAAATGTAAAATGAAGTCAATACGATGAGGCAGGACCCCACTCCCACAAGGACATGCGTGCGCAGCCCCGCGTCTTTTTGCCGAATTTCCCGCTCAATGCCGATGAGGCTCGTCAAAATAATCGTCAGAACGATTTTGACCGTCACAGTCAATGTGTCGTTGGTCACCTTTGGGCTCCTTTCTTTTGGTATAAATGATAAGCCAATCCCGCGATCATGGCGGCGTTATCAAGACATAAAGGCAAAGGAGGAAAAAATACCTCAATCATTTCTTCTTGAGAGCCCTGGGTCAGCTGCTTTCTTAGCCCTGAGTTGGCGGCTACTCCTCCGCCCACGAGCAAGGTTTTAATTTTCTTTCGTCGGCAGGCGTCGATGCTTTTGTTGACAAGGGCCGAGGTAACGCTTTGCTGGAACGAGTAGGCCACTTTCTTTGCGGAAAATTCCGGGTTGTTTTGATGCTTACGGGTGTAATACAAGACGGCCGTCTTGATGCCGCTGAAACTAAAGTCGTGGGAGTTTGGGATATTAGCGCAGGTGAATTGGATTTCTTTGTTTTCTCCTTCCCGGGCCAGGCGATCGATGATAGGTCCACCAGGGTAACCCAAATTCAAAATTTTTGCGACCTTATCGAACGCTTCTCCTGCCGCGTCGTCCCGGGTCTGCCCCAAGAGTTTGAAATCATCAAAATTTTTGATATGAAAGAGACTTGAATGCCCGCCGGAAACAACGAGGCCAATCGCGGGAAGTTTGGGGATTTCTCGATGAGGAGTATTCCCTTCTTTGAGGAAATTGGCATAGACATGCGCATGGATGTGATCAACTTCAATGAGCGGCTTGCTGGTCGCCCAAGACAGGGCTCGAGCGAAAGAAATCCCCACCAAGAGCGACCCAATCAATCCCGGAGACTGCGTGACGGCCACGGCGGCAATATCGGAAGGTTTCAGGTTAGCTTCCTTAAAGGCTTCTTCCACCACCCCGTTAATGTATTCCAATTGTCGACGGGAAGCGATCTCAGGGATAATGCCGCCGTATTTCTGGTGTTGTTTGAGGCTCGAGGAGACGATGTTACTCAAAATCCAGCGGCCGTCTTTGACAATACTGGCAGCGGTTTCATCACAGGAAGTTTCTATGCCTAAGATGTTCATTGATTATTGATGAGACGGTTAATGGTGACGATTTCAAATCCATCCTGCCTTAAGGTTTCAGTCTGTTCCTTGATAATCTGAAGCGTGAGGGTGCGGTCATGACCGATCCCAACGGCATACCCGCGGGCTTGGGCCACTCGGGCGAGCTGGGCAAACTGTTTTTCGATGGAAGGCCGATCGTTGCGATTGTCGAGAAAAATATCGCGTTGGGTAAATGGGATCTTCATTTCTTTGGCTAATTTTGCGCAGACAGAGGCATTGGTAACGAAACTATCCACGAAAAAGAGATTATTCTTTTTGAGTTCCTCAAAGATAATGGACATCAAGCGCCGGTCTTCGGTTGCTTTCGAACCCATATGGTTGTTGATGCCGACGGCATGCGGAACGCCCTTGAGGGCTTGTTTCAAGAGTTCCCTGACTTTAGCCCTGCTCATCGAGGTACGGATGATGTATCCTTCTGGATACTTTTCTAAATTATGGTGCGGCTCCAAAGGTAAATGCAGCATCACTTCTTTTTTGTTTTGATAGGCGCATTCCGCCACGTCTACCGAATGAGCGAGATTGGGCAAGATGGATACCGTAACGGGCCCTTGGATTTGAGAGAGATACTGACAATGGCTTTCGTTGTAACCCCAGTCATCGATGATGATGGCGATCTTGGCCCCCGCTCCTTGAACGGGGGTTCGTGCCGGCACTTGTTTTACTCCGGCGGGTTTGATCATAGCTGCCGGTTTTTGTTTTTTTTCCGCGGGGGCCGCTGGCGTTGGCTTCAGCGGTTTTTTAATGGTCGGCTGGACTTCTTGTGTTTTCTTAAAGGAGATTCTTTGGAACCAGCCTCTGCCTTTATCGGTAAAAATCGCGTACGCTTGCAGGGCGACAATGACGGCCAAAATACCGATGACCCAGTTACGATGATCCCTTTTTTTGCGTCGGGTTGCCATTTTTGTTTTTAAGAGGCTTTCGGATGAAATTGATGGTAGGTTCGAATTCCCTTGATGACGCTCAAGGCCGCCTGCACCTGATTGTCGCCCAGCAGGCGTTTTTTGGCCTCCTCTTCTTTCTTGCCGGCTTCGGTCATTGCCGGATTTTCAGATTCTTCTTTCTCGACTTTATCGAACACTTCTTCAACGCTGTCCGACTGTTCTTCTTTCTTATCGGATTTCTTGACTTCGAATTTCACTTCGACATCCGGAACGATTCCCACGCCGTGAATAGAGATCCCCGATGGGGTAAAATACTTACTCGTGGTTAATCTTAAACCCGACCCATCCGGTAAAGGGATGACCGATTGCACGGATCCTTTCCCGAAGGATTTCGTGCCAAGGACAATGGCACGATGATTGTCTTTAAGGGCTCCGGCCAAAATTTCACTGCCCGAGGCGCTTCCCTCATTGAGCAACACCACGATCGGCAAATCTATAAAATCCTTATTGGTATTGTTGGATTTGGTGACGGTATTCTGGGATTCATGCCGACCTTTGGTGGAGACGATGATTTCACCGGCCGGAGTGAACTCTTCGGTGATCTTGATGGCGACGTTCAAAAGTCCCCCCGGATTATTACGCAGGTCGAGGATGAGACTATCAGCCCCTTCTTCTTTGAGTTTCAACAGCCCCTTATGAAATTCCGCGTAAGAGTCTTCGCGGAATTCGACCAGGCGGATGTATCCGATTTTATCCTGCAGGACTTGCACGTCTTTAACGTCCTGAACATGAATGATTTCTCTGGTAATCGTGAAGATGTGAATTTTAAAGTCTTCTTCCCTCAGGATGGTCACCTTGACGGATGTCCCGGGGGTTCCGCGCAATTTTTTTACCGCATCGCTTAAACTCAGATCTTTGGTGAGTTCATCTCCAATCTTGACGATACGATCCCCGGCCTTGATTCCCGCCTTCCAGGCTGGCGTGTCTTCCAAAGGCGTGATGACGGTCAGGATCCCATCGCGGATCGAGATTTCGATCCCGAGGCCTCCGAATTTCCCTTGCGTCTCGGTCTTGAGTTCCTTGTAATCATCGGGATCAAGAAACTGGCTGTGGGGATCCAGCGAGGCCAGCATGCCTTTGAGCGACCCGTAAATGAGATCTTTGGGTTTTTGCTCATCGATGTACTCCGACTGGATCGTGGTCAAGGCATAGCTAAAGAGTTCTACTTGAGAATATAAGTCATCTTTGGCCGAAAGCTTTGGTTCTTCTTTTTTCTGTTCTTCTTTCTTTGCTTCTTTTTGTTCCTCTGAAATAGCCATTGAAGCAATGGAAGCGATGGCCAACAAGATCGCGAGAAACCACACCCATTTTTTACGCATCTTTAAGCCTCCCCTTGATAATGTCACCTAAGATTTTAGGATTTGCTTTGCCTTGAGTTTTTTTCATGGCCTGACCGACCAGGAATCCCATGGCGCTTGTTTTTCCTTGTTTGATTTGTTCGACGACTTTTGCGTTTTCATTGATGATGTCTGCGACGATTTTTTCCAGTTCTACGGTGCTGGAAACTTGGGCCAATCCCTTCTCATGAATGATCGCCTCCGCGTTTTTGCCGGTATCCAGCATTTGTTTCAAAACTTCCTTGGCCACGAGGTTACTGACGGTCCCGTCCTCAACCTTTTTGATAAGATCAACCAGGCCTTCGGGCTTGATGGACAATTCGTTTAAGCTCACTTTACGCGTGTTCATTTCTTGTGAAAGCGAACCGATGATCCAGTTGCAGATTTTTTTTGTCTCGGGGCAAAGCGGCGCGCAGCCCTCGAAAAAAACCGCCACGGCTCTATCTTGAACCAATATTTTTGCGTCGTATTCTCCCAGACCATAATTTTTCAAAAACCGTTCCAGCTTTTGGTGCGGCAATTCCGGTAAGGCCCGGCGAACCTCTTCGATGTCCTGCTCAGAAAGTGTGAACGGGACAAGGTCTGGTTCGGGAAAATAACGATAGTCGTGAGCTTCTTCCTTGTTGCGCATCGGGAAGGTGGCCGTTTTTTCATCGTTCCACAGTCGTGTTTCCTGGATGATTCTCTCTTTTGATGAGATCATATTTTTGTGACGCTCAATTTCAAACTCCAAGGCGCTTTTGACGGCTTTAAAAGAATTGAGATTTTTGATTTCGGTTTTCGTTCCGAGTCGGGTCTCGCCTTTCTTGCGGATGGACACGTTGGCATCGCAGCGCAAACTCCCTTTTTCCATGTCACAATCCGAGACCTCGAGGTACTGGAGCGTCAATTTCAAGGTGGTCAAATAATCATACGCTTCTTGAGGGGAACTAAGATCCGGCTCGCTGACGATTTCCATAAGCGGCGTTCCGGTACGGTTGTAATCAACGAGACTGCAATTCATCTCCCCATCGTGGATGAGTTTTCCAGCGTCTTCTTCCAAGTGCGCCCTTTTAATTTGGATTGTTTTTTGTTTGCCGTTGGATGAAATGATTATAGAGCCGTTACTGGCGATTGGCAAATCATACTGAGAAATCTGATAGCCTTTGGGCAGGTCGGGATAATAATAATTTTTCCGGTCGAATTTGATGGTGGTGTTGACCTTCGCTGACAAAGCCAAGGCCACCTTAACGGCAGACTGAAGCGCTTTGCGATTGAGCACGGGGAGTGTTCCGGGCAGCCCTAAACACACGGGGCAGGTCAGGGTATTGGGCTTTTCGCCGAAACGGTTGGCGCAACCGCAAAAGATTTTTGTGGCCGTGTTGAATTGAAGATGGACTTCGAGTCCGATGACGGTTTCGAATTCTTTCATAGCGAAGCTCTTTGTTGATGCCAAGACGTATGCTGTTCATACGCGTAAGCGATTCTAAAAATCGTTTCTTCCGCAAAAGGCTTAGCCAAGATCTGCAGGCCAATAGGCAGTTTATTTTTGGAAAAACCGCAGGGAATCGAGATGGCCGGAATACCGGCCAGATTTGCCGAGATTGTATAAATATCGGAAAGGTACATCGACAAAGGATCCGAGGACTTCTCTCCAATCTTGAACGCTGTCGTCGGCGCGGTCGGTGTTAGGATCGCGTCCATTTCGCTAAAGACTTTATCGAAATCATTTTTAATCAGTGTCCTCACTTTTTGGCCGCGCAAATAATACGCGTCGTAGTAGCCGGAAGACAGCGCATAGGTCCCCAACATGATACGGCGCTTGGCTTCGCGTCCGAACCCTTGACCGCGAGTTTCTTCATACATATCAACGATCGGAGACTTTCTTGTGCTGGTGGGCTGCGCGCGCAGTCCATATTGAACCCCATCAAAGCGCGCCAAATTCGAGCTCGCCTCCGCGGTTGCCAGAATATAATATGTGGCCACGGCATATTCCGTGTGCGGTAAAGGAACTTCCTTAACACTAGCGCCGCATTTTTTAAAGACCTCAATGGCCTCGAGCATCGCCTTTCGGACCTCGGGATTTAGTCCATCAATGAAATATTCTTTAGGGATGCCGATTTTTAATCCTTTGACATCGTTGACAAGGGATTTGGTGTAGTCGGGAACCGGGATTTCGGCGGAAGTAGAATCGCGTTCATCGTGTCCGGCAATGATGTTCAAAAGCAGCGCGGAATCGGTCACATCTTTGGTCAAGGGGCCAATCTGATCCAAGCTCGAGGCAAAAGCTATGAGGCCGTAACGCGACACGCGTCCATAGGTGGGTTTGAGTCCAACGATTCCGCAGAATGCCGCCGGCTGACGGATTGAACCGCCAGTGTCGGAGCCTAAAGCCCAGATGGTTTCGCCGGCGGCTACAGCGGCGGCTCCGCCGCCGCTGGAGCCGCCGGGAACACAATCAAGATTCCAGGGATTGCGTGATGGGCCAAGAGAAGAATTCTCCGTCGAAGAACCAAAGGCGAATTCATCCATGTTCGCTTGTCCTAAAAAAACACTTCCCGTTTTTTTTAATTTCTCGATGACGGTGGCATCGTACGGTGGTTTAAAGCCTTTTAAAATTTTTGAGGCACAGGTGGTTTCCTCCCCACTCAGACAGATATTATCCTTGATGGCGATGGGGACCGGCATCAAAGAGTTTTCTTTGAGCGCCGCGGCATTTTTTTCTTTATCGCGCAAGCGAACGTAGGCCTTCACTTTCGGCTCAACGGCGGAAATCCGATTTAAGACCGAAGAATAAATTTCTTCCGCAGTGGTTTTCTTGGACTTGATCAGGTCCAAGAGTTCGTGGGCAGTAAGAGTGCTCAAATTCATTCGATGACCTGTGGGACTTTGAAGGCTCCCTGGGCGTGGGCCACGGCGATTTTAAGGACATCCTCTTGCTGCAAAGATGGTTTGAGATGATCTTCGCGGAAAACATCCTTGAGGGGTAAGACGTGGCTGGTCGGCTTGATGTTGACCACATCCAGCGCATTGAGTTTTTCAATGTAGTGCAAGATATCCCCGAGCGTTTTTTGGAAGATTTCAAGCTCTTCATTGTTAAGATGTATACGGGAAAGCTCGGCGATATGCAAAATTTCTTCTTTGTTAAGCATGGGAAACAACGGCTTTCATATTTACAATAATATTAACTATAATTAAAATTATTGGTGTTTATTTTAACATCAAAGAAATGAGGTGACAAGGCCTATCCTGAATTCTTGCCGCGCGGCAAGATTTCATTCTAATAATTGCGCTTTTAAATCTTCGGGAATTTGGGTGGGTTTGAATTTTTCATTCAGGCAGGCCAAGGCGACCTCCGCTTGAGCGATCAGGCGTCCGGTCTTTTTGTCATGGATGGTTTGTTCAAAGATGAGTTGAGCGACTTTGGCCTCTTTAAGCTTGGCATCGCAGACAAGCGTATCGCCATAGCGGGCCGGGCTGCGGTAGGTGATCGTACATTTTCTGACGGCGTACAGCAGTCCTCTTTTTTGGAAGGAACCGACACTTAAGCCTTTCTTTTCCAAAAACTCCGTACGGGCCTCTTCCAGATATTTGAGGTAATTGCCATAGTACACAATCCCGCCCGCGTCCGTGTCGTGGTAAAAAATACGTTTTTCCATAGGCTGATTATCACCACCACTTTATCGCGTGTCAAGGTCAATTTGAACGAATGGGTTTCTCCAATACCATAGAAGCAAACCCTAACCCCAAAACGATGCCAGCCTCATTGAGCAGAATATCGGAAACCTGAAAATAACGGTTGGGAAGGATATCTTGGATAATTTCATCTCCCCAGCCGACCAGGGATCCTAAAAATAAGGCGATACCATAAGCGCTGCCTTTCGGGTATTCCTGACGGATGGCCCGGTAGAGTAGTGCCGCCAAAATGGCGTACTCCAGAAGATGAATGCGTTCTTCCGGAAGTTTGAGGAAATAAAGAAGGATTCCGGTACAAAGGCTTAAGGCCGCGGCCGTGAGGGTTAAGACAAGATCATTCTTAAAGATATCTCGGTATCGCAAGAGGAACGTAAGAAAAAGTGCGGCAAAGAGAAGATTGACCAGTACACTAAAAGGTGTATGGACTTTCAGGAATTCACAGACAGGTCTTACCCACGCCAAGGTTCCATAGATTCCCAAAATCCACAATCCTACCCACACCCACGCATCATGGTGATGGAAGATTGATTTTTCGGACATTGCGACCGTCACTTTCCAAGACAATATGCCCATCTCTATCGGTGCGGTATAATTTCCCCGGCAGCCGTTTTAATGTATTTTCATCCGGTAATCCCCAAGGATTGTTTCCTGTGGAAATGACAAAAATAGTTTCAGGTGGAAGAGTTAAGAGTTTTTCGCTTAAGGAAAAGCCATGGTGCGGGATTTGGATAACCGCGTTTTTTTTAATGAAAGGATGAAGTTCAAGAAGCCGATCGAGGTGATCAGGTTCAATATCTGCGGTCAACAAGAAAGAAGTTTCATGGAATTTGAGCCAAAGGACCAGGCAATTGTCATGAACGCTGCCGCCCGGCGCGTCAGGATTTAGAACTGTGATGTGGGTAGAGGTTCCCGTAAGGAGCTTGGCGGGCCGTCGTAAATGGCTAACGACAATACCTTTTTTTTCACACTCCTTAAGAAATTGCGCGTAGCCCTCTTCCCCATCGCTCTGCCCGTTGGTCAAAAGATGTTCCGGTGACCATTGGTCTATGATTTTTTTCATTCCCCCAAAGTGATTGCGGTGAGGATGGCTAATAATAACTTTATCAAGATTTTTTACACCCGCTTTTTTAAGATATTGCGCAAGCACATTACCCGACTCCTGCGGCCCCGCATCCAGCAGAATATTGTGGTCTTGCGGCAGTTGGATTAAGATAGCATCCCCATAACCAACGGCAATAAAATGGACCCGTAGGGAATCGGCGTGGACGCCGGCCAACAGTTGGCGATCGCCGGCGGTCATCGCGTAGAAGAAGAAAACCAAAGGCAACAAAAAGAAAAGAATACATTTATTTTTTTTCATCGGCCATCATTTCTTCTTGCAATCGATCGGCCAGACGGACGAATTCCTGCAGGTGAAGATTTTCCGGACGGCAGTTGGGCCTAATGTTTATTTCATTCAAAATGGTTTCCAGGCGGCTTTTGGGATATAAAACGGCGAGGGCATTCAAAACGGTCTTGCGCCGTTGCTGGAAGGTTTGACGGATCAGCCGGAATAAGAATTTTTCGTCCTTCACCGCATGGACCGGCCGGCGACGGATGTCCAGTTTTAGGAAACAGGACTGTACTTTCGGTACGGGATGAAAACAGGAATGGCTGATTTTAAAGAGAATTTTGGGTTCGGCATAATACTGCACGAAGCAGCTCAATGCTCCGTAATTCTTGCTGTTGGTTTTGGCGCATAGTCTTTGGGCAAACTCCCGCTGCAGCGTCAAGAAACTTTGTGTAATTCGAGCTCGTTGCGCAAGGATAAGCATAATGATCGATGAAGAAATATAATAGGGCAGATTTGCGATGACTTTGATGTTTTGGGGGATCCCGGCAAAATTTAAACGCAGAACGTCATTCTCAAGGATGGTGACGTTTGTACCGGTAAAATGTTTTTTGAGGGCGGCGGCCAGTTCTCGGTCCGCCTCAACGGCGATGAGACGTTTTACGTGAGGAGCGATCGCCTGTGTGAGTACTCCCTTCCCGGGTCCAATTTCCAAGACGACATCTTCTGTATTGAGATCACACGCAGCAACGATCTTCCGGGTGATGTTAGGATCGATGAGAAAATTTTGCCCCAAATGTTTTTTGGGAAGGATTTTTCGTGTTTCCGAGGCGTTTAAAAAAGACGCAGACATTACGAGCGACGGCTCAAGTGGGCCGCGAGCTTGATGGCTTCGACCATGGAAGAGGGGTCGGCGATATTCTTTCCGGCGATATCAAAGGCGGTTCCATGAGCCGGAGAAGTGCGGATAAACGGCAGTCCCAGCGTGAGATTAACGAGCTTCTGCCAATAGAGGGTTTTGACGGCGATCAATCCCTGGTCATGATACATCGCGACGACGCAGTCGTAGCGATGGGTGAGTTGTGGATTAAACGCGGTATCGCCGGAGAGTGGCCCCAAGGCGCGAATCCCTCGCGATTTCGCTTTCTTTAGCGCCGGCACAATTTTTTTGATTTCTTCTTTGCCAATAGTTCCTCCCTCTCCCGCGTGGGGATTGAGTCCGCACACCGCAATAATGGGCCTTTTTATTTTAAAGAGTTTTTTGAGCGCCTCATCCGCAAGCGATAGAGTTTCATAAATTGCCTTGGCAGAAAGCGCCAAAGACACGCGGGCTAGTGGGACGTGGCGGGTCACCAGCATGGTTTTTAATCTGTCGCTGACGAACATCATCCCGAAGCGCTGGACGTTAAAGAGATCGGCAAGATATTCCGTGTGTCCGTGGAATTTGAGCCCCAAAAGATGCATAGCTTCTTTACATAAAGGAGCGGTCACCAATCCTTTGATCCTTCCTTTCCTTAAAAGCTCGGCGGCTTTATTCAAGTATTCAAGGGAAGCCCGGGCGCTGAGGCGGTTCACTCGGCCTATCGTCCACCTCGAAGCGGGGACGTTATGAAGGTCAATGAAGTTGACGTGTTGAGGCAGCCGCGGGCAATAGGTCTTGAAGATTTTGAGATCCCCGATGATGGTGAAGCGTCCCAGTTTCTTGACGGCAGGTTGACGAATGGCTTTGGCGATTATCTCCGGTCCTATCCCCGAAGGGTCTCCCATCGTGATGCCGATGGGGTTATTTTTTAATTTCGACATAGGCGGCTTTGCGTAATTTTTCGAGCCACTCTTGGTAACGCTCGCTGAATCTTCTTTGGAAGATAATTTTGTAAATTTCGTCTTTGGCTTCTTTTAAAGAAGTAGCCTCCGGCGGGTATTTGGCTTTGACTTTAAAGATGTAAACGCCGTTCTCCGCTTGCAGGGCTGAAGAGACCTCCCCTACATTGAGTTTAAAGATGGCGTTTTCCAAATCCGACAAAAGTTGTCCGCGTTCAACCAGCCCAATCGAAGGGGCCTTGGAATATTCCTTGGCGGCTTCGCTAAAATCCGTTCCGGTTCTGATTTTTTGTAAGACTTGATCGGCCTTGATGGCCCAGGTCTTTTTTTCTTCATCGTAAGGGATGAAGATGGAATCAAGATCGACGCGTTCGGGCTTTTGAAAGTCGGTCATGTGTTGCTGGTAATAATCCGTGACCTCCTGGGGGTTGACGAAGATTTTGTCCTTCACTGCCCTTTCCACGATGAATTTGGTTTTGAACTGATCGATGATGCGGTTACGCAAATCCCCCAAGGTGATACCGTCATGGCCCATGGCGTTTTCGAATTCCTGGTTGGTCTTAAATTTTTTCTTGATATCATTGATCCTGTCATCGATAAAACTTTGGCGAATGGTCATCCCTTCGCGGTTGGCCTCATCCACGAGGAGTTTTTGCTCAATGAGTTTTTGTAAGCCTTCGGACTCCATTTTTTTCATCGTTTCTTCTATTTCGCTGTCTTTTTTTCCATCGGCCATCATCTGCATGTAAATGGAATTAAGGAATTCATTTAGGTCTTTGAGGGTGATGACATTGTCGTTGACGATGGCGATGATGGCGTCATTGACGGCAAAGGCCCGCGGGCTGACGATGAGGACAAGAAGGATAAAAATGCATTTTTGAAACAATTTAATTTTTGATCGCATGAGCCTGTCCTTTGATGTGTTTTAAGTGTTCGATGGATTCTTTGAGAAGCCGGCAATAGAGATCAAAGCCGACGCTGGAAATATATCCGTGTTGTTGTGCTCCCAGGAGATTCCCCGCCCCGCGAATCTTCAAGTCTTCAAAGGCGATTTGAAATCCCGCCCCCAGTTCACTGTAGCGCTCTAGCGCCTTGATGCGCGCCTTTGCCTCGAATGACAATACGTCTTTGGGCGGGACAATGAAGTAAGCGAACGCTCTCCGGGTAAACCTGCCTACCCTGCCTCTTAATTGGTGCAAATCCGCGAGGCCGATTTTGTCCGCTCCATTGACGATTAAGGTATTTGCGTTGGGGATGTCGATCCCCGACTCGATAATCGTAGTGCACACGAGCACATCAATGTCGCCGGATAGAAATCTTAGCATAATTTCTTCCAAAAGTCTTCCCGGCATTTGTCCGTGGCCGATGGCGATTCGGCCGCCGTGACTGAGGCGTTTGATAAGATTTCCTATTCTTTCAATGTCTTCCACCCGGTTGTGAAGGAAAAAGACCTGTCCCTTTCTTTTGAGTTCCTTTTGGATGGCGTATTCAATAGTGTCTTCATCGAATTCGATGATGTTCGTGGTCACTGGATAACGGTTTTGCGGCGGGGTTGAGATAATCGACATGTCCCGCGCTCCGGCGAGCGACATATAAAGAGTTCGCGGGATCGGGGTCGCCGTCAACGTGAGAACATCCACCAGAACCCGCAGGTGTTTAAGCCGTTCCTTGGCCCGCACGCCGAACCGCTGTTCCTCATCGATAATCAGAAGTCCAAGGTCCTTAAAATCAATGTCTTTCGACAACAGTCGGTGCGTGCCGATTACGATATCCACTTTTCCTTGCGCGAGACCTTGGAGAATTTCTTTCTGCTCGTGCTTGGTCCGAAAACGGCTCAACATGGCGACCTTAACCGGGAGACCTTCAAGGCGTTTGCTGAAGTTGTAATGATGTTGCTCGGCGAGAATCGTCGTGGGCACCAGCATGGCCACTTGCTTATTGTCCATGACGGCCTTGAAGGCCGCGCGCATCGCCACCTCTGTTTTTCCGTAGCCGACATCGCCGCACAAAAGTCGATCCATAGGGTAGGGCGATTCCATGTCGGTCTTTACTTCTTGTGTGGATGTTATCTGATCAGGCGTCTCTTGGAAGGGAAACGTTTTTTCAAACTCCGCCTGCCAGGGCGTATCTTTTAAAAACGCATGTCCCGGAAGGCTCGTGCGCAGGGCCTGCGTATGTAAAAGTTCCGCGGCCATCAATTGAATACGCTTTTGGATATGATTGCGGACTCTCTGCCATTCTTTCGTTCCTAGTTTGAAGAGACGCGGCGGTTTTTTGCTGAAGGCCGCGTATTTTTGTACGAGGTGCATGTCGTGTTTGGGAACGTAGAGTTTGTCGCCGCCGCGGTATTCTATGACGAGGTGTTCACGCAATCTAGGATCCACGGTCGCATCACTGAGTCCTAAAAATTTTCCAATCCCATGGTTGTTGTGAACAACATAATCTCCATTTTTAATGTCGACAAAATATTCGAGGGGTGTCGTGGAGAGAAATGGCGTTTGCTCATGAGTTTTTTGGGGGAGGAGGATAACCATCTGATGATCCCAGATGGATTCGCCGGTGGCTAGGTTGAAGCTGGCGATCTTGAGGATTTGATTGTCGTCCAGCTCCATGCGGACGGGGCCATCGAAATTGACGGGAAAAATATCAACGATCCCGCCGCGCTGGGCATATTCCCCAGGTCTTTCGACTTTTTTCATCCGCTTGTAGCCAAAGGCGGCTAATCTAGCGATAATCTCGTCAGGGGCAACGGATTGCTGGAGAAAGAATTTGAGCGAACGAAACATGAGTTCATTTTTTATGCCAGGCGAGGACCAAGGGCGACGCGATAAAAACCGTGGAATAAGCCCCGCAGGTGAATCCAATCAAAAGCGTAAGCGCGAAAGTATTTAGCACCTCTCCTCCAAAGAGAAATAGCGCGATGACCGACAAAAGTGTGACGCCCGCGGTCAGGACCGTCCGGCCGAGGGTTTGGTTGATGCTTAAATTGAGGACCTCGGCTAAATTGCCCCGCTTGGTTTTAATGAGATTTTCCCTGACACGGTCATAAGTGACGATGGTGTCGCTGATGGAATAACCGGCGATCGTCAAAAGCGCGGTCACAACCAGAAGATCTATTTGCCGTCCCAGCATGACGGTCACGCCGGCGGCCATCAAGACATCGTGCAGAAGCGCAATGACGCCGGCGGTCGCAAAATCAAAATGTTTGAAACGAAATCCTACGTAGACCAAAATACCGACCAAAGAGAAAGCGATAGCCCATAAAGCCCTCTTTCGTAAGTTTTCTCCCACAACCGGTCCCACCTTTTCAATACGCAGGATCTCGAAAGGATTGTCGGCCATTTTGGTTTTGAGAACTTCGGTGACTTTGTTGAACGTATCCTCGGCGGTGCGCAGGAGGACGATCTCCGGCGTTTTCTCAAATTGCTGGATGCTGACATCGTTGATGTCGGCTTCCTTCAAATACTTTCTCAGAATTTCATCTACCACCGGCTTCTGGAATTTATATTCTTGAATTTGCCCGCCGGCAAAGTCGATGCCATACGCCGTGTCTTTTTTAGTCAGGATGGTAAAAAGGCTGGCAATGGTAAGCCCGATGGAAATCGCGTAGAAAAAATAACGTTTGGAAATAAAATCGATTTTAGGGTTACGAAAAAGATGAAGCATGGGTAATGTTTTGACCAGCTTAAAGTGAAGCAAGAGATCCAGGATGGTTTTGGTGACCGTGACGGCCGTAAAAAGACTCGTGATGATACCGATCGCTAAGGTCACGGCGAATCCTTTGATGGGGCCGGATCCGAATTGGTACAGGATGAACGCGGCAATGAGGGAGGTAATGTGGGAATCAAAAATGGCGGAAAAGGCGCGGTGAAAGCCGGTATTGACCGCGGCCTGTAAGGGGCGCCCGTTCTCCAGCTCTTCTCGAATGCGTTCATTGATAAGAACATTGGCATCCACCGCCATACCGATGGTTAAAATGATACCGGCGATGCCGGGCAAGGTCAAGGTCATGGGCGCGCTTGGCAGCATGGCGTTTAAAAATCCCATGGTTCCTAAGATGAGCAGCATGTTGACGGCCAAGGCGATATCGGCAACGATTCCCGAGAATAAATAGTAAACGGCCATAAAGATAAAAACCGCCACCGCCGCAATAGTGGTCGCGTGGATACCGGCGGCGATCGAGTCTTTTCCTAAAAGTGGGCCGATCGTCCTCTCTTCTTCTATATGCATCGGTGCCGGTAAAGAGCCGGAACGAAGTGAGAGCGCCAGCACAGAAGCTTCATCAAAAGTGAACGACCCGCTGATTTCCGCTTGGCCGTTTAAAATAGGCTCACGAATGTTGGGCGCTGAAAGAACTTCGCCATCGAGCACGATAGCGAGCCGTTCTCCGACGTGTTTTTGAGTAAGTTCAGAGAATTTTTTTGACCCGATGGGACTTAAGGTCAGAGAAATTTTGGGCTGACCAAAGCCGTCTGAATCAAAATCAACCTTGGCATCGGCAATCGCTTCCCCGGTTAAAGAAGGCGTGTTGGAAATCAAAATAGATTCATTGTCTTCTTTCTTGACGCTCTTGAGGCTGTAGCCTTCCGGGATTTGTCCCGCGAGGGCTTCTTTGAGTTCCAGGGAATCGGATTTGACCAATTTGAATTCGAGCTGTGCCACTTTGCCGATCATGGCCAAGGCCTTTTCGCGGTCGGTCACTCCTGGAAGCTGGACAATGATCTGGTTCTCTCCCTGCCGTTGCAGGAGCGTTTCGCCGGCGCCTAAGCTGTCGATGCGGTTGCGCAGGATTTCTATCGCGCGTAAGACGACGTCACTGCGCTGGTTTTCTGGAAGTTTTTCGTCCTCAACTTTGAGGACAAGATGCATCCCCCCTTTTAAGTCGAGACCTAAATTGATGTGTTTCTCGAACGGAAACGTGAAATACAAAGAAGCGGCGATAACCCCCAAGATGATCAATATTTTGGTTCTGAGATTTTTGTTCATTATTTTCTCGTAAATTAAGCGCTGTTCTTGGCCACGCTGCTGATGGCTTCCTTATCGACTTCCATCTTGGCATCATCGTCGATCCTCACCACCACGGTTGTCTCTTTGATGTTGATGATCGTTCCGTGAATACCGCCCACCGTGACGACCTGGTCGTTTTTCTTGAGATTGTTGATCGTTTGTTTCAAGTGATTCTGTTTGTCTTTTTGCGGCTTTATGATCAGGAAATAGAAAATGGCGAAGATGGCGATCGGCGGAATCAGATGCATGAGCGGATTGACTTGATCGGGTGGCATGGTGTTGTCCTTTCAAAAATAACCAATCACCAAGAATCAATCACCTTTGGTTATTGTCTCTTGGTTATTGGAATTTTTATTATTTGCTTTTTGATAATAAACTGCGAACCGTGTCGCTCATTCGGGCGCCCTTCTTGACCCAGGCGCTTAATTTTTCTTTGTTAATCGACAAGCTGGCCGGTTGCTTCGAGGGGTCGTAATAACCCAAAAGATCCAGATGCCGGGTATCGCGCGAGGCGGCTTTGCTCATCACCACGACGCGGTAGTTGTATCTTTTGTTGGCCCGCTTGCCCGCTTTTTGTAATCTGATGCGTACTTCCATTGTGATTCCTCTCTTTTTTTGTCTAGCTGATTGAGGGGTCGGGGAGTTTTTTTCCCGACCCCTCATCCCGAGGAACAAAGTGACGAGGGATCTCTTTAGATCCTTCAGTCCTTTGGGCTTCAGGATGACCAGTCGGAGACCAGTTAAGAAACACTCCGGCTGGTCAGCTAATTTAGCTGTGGGCGATTTGAATCGCCATGATTTGAGCTCTCGCTTTATTCACGGTTTCCGTATATTCCTTTCGAGGGACAGAATCGGCAACGATGCCGGCCCCAGCCTGAATATACGCCTTTTTTTCTGTGACCACTATAGTACGGATTGTGATGCAGGTGTCAAGGTTCTTTGAAAAACTCAAATACCCCACACAGCCCGCGTAGGGGCCTCTTTTCATATTTTCCAACTCATCAATAATTTCCATGGCTCGGATTTTGGGCGCGCCGGAAACCGTCCCCGCCGGAAACGCCGCCTGCAGCGCATCCAAAGCGTCTTGGTCCTTTCTTAATTTACCTTTGACGTTCGAAACGATGTGCATCACATGCGAATACTTTTCAACGGCCATGAATTCGCTGATGTGGACGGTTCCGCGCTCGCAAACTCTTCCCAAGTCATTACGGCCTAAGTCCACCAGCATAATGTGTTCGGCTTTTTCTTTAGGGTCTCGCAGAAGTTCCTTCTTAAGGCGCTCGTCTTCCTTTTCATCACGGCCGCGCGCCCTTGTGCCGGCGATGGGGCGCGTTTCGACCAAGCCGTCTTCGCAGCGCACCAGAAGCTCCGGCGAGGAGCCAACGATCTGCAATCCGTCAAAGTTGAGATAATACATATACGGTGAAGGATTGAGAGTTCTTAAAGAACGGTAGATGTTAAAAGGGTTCGTCTTAACGGGGACAGAGAACCTTTGGGATAACACGACCTGGATAATGTCGCCGGCCTTGATGTGCTTTTTGGCTGTTTCAACATTTTTTTCAAATTGGGCTTGAGTGACATTCGACCGAACTTGAGGAAGGAATTTGTCGGACCTGGCATTTGATGGTTTCAAGGGACGATGCAATTCATTGGTCAATGTTTGAATGGTTTTAAGAGCTTGGCGATATTTTTTGAGTTTCGCTTGTTTGGAATCTTTGGGATTGACCGAAACGCAGGACACGACTTTGATTTTATGATTCCGATGGTCGAAGATGATCAAGTCCTTGGTAAGGACAAGTAGAATGTCGGGAAGTTTCAAATCATCTTTGGGTTGATTGGGAAGCCGTTCAAAAAAACGAACGACATCGTAGCCGATATACCCGACGAGCCCACCGCAGAATCTTGGCAACCCGGGAATGTCCACGAGCTTGTATCCCTTCATAATGGCTCTAACGAATTCCAAAGGCGTGGTTTTGATTGTGCATTGTTCAACTTTAGCTTTTTTTCCACTTAACCGCTGGATGGACATGGTATTCCCTTGACTTTTGAAAACCAGCTCAGGATTTTTTGCGAGAAACGAATAGCGGGCCACCTTTTCTTCGCCCTCAACGGATTCCAGAAGAAAGGAATATTTCGCTTTCTCTGCCACTTTAAAATAAGCCGAGACCGGCGTTTCAAGGTCACCCGAGACCTCGGCATAGACCGGAATTAGGTTACCCTTGCTCGTGAGCTTCAAGAATTGTTGTTGGTTTGGATATAACATAATTTTAGGGATAGCGTATGGCGGACAGCGCATAGTAAATGAGTTACTGATTTCTACTGACCGCTAACCGCTATACGCTATATCCTTTTATATTTTAAGTTTTCGATAAAAACAGCTTCCCTTCATCGTGTGGCATGCTGAACCAATTTGCTTGACCTTAATGAGTAATGTGTCCAGGTCGCAATCGTAGCGGATTTCCCTTGGGAACTGGAAATGCCCGGAGGTTTCTCCCTTGACCCAGTATTTCTGACGGGAACGCGACCAATACGTGACCTTCCCTCTTTTGATCGTCCTTTTGATCGATTCCAGATTCATATAGGCGAGCATCAGCACTTCCTTGGTCTTGTAATCCTGGATGATCACCGGGATGATTTTTTGATCGTTGAATTTGAGTTTGTCGAGGGTGCGCGTGGTCAAAAGGATTTTTTCTTCTGGTTTCATGCTCATAGCCTTACCTCAATGGATTTGCTTTTTAAAAATTCTTTTACTTTAGGAATCGGGATTTCGCCAAAGTGAAAGACCGACGCCGCCAGGGCCGCGTCCGCTCCTGTTTTCGAAAGCACATCGTAAAAATGTTCCAACGCGCCTGCCCCGCCGGAGGCGATCACGGGGATGTTGAGGGCTTGACACGCCGCTTTTGTTAAGCTCAGGTCGTATCCGTTTTTTGTCCCGTCGTAATCCATGCTGGTCAGAAGAATCTCGCCGGCTCCTAAGTTTTCGGCCTCTTTCGCCCATCGAATCGCGTCTTTGCCCGTTGCCCTGCGGCCACCGTGAGTAAAAACTTCCCAATGACTTCCGACTTTTTTTGCGTCGATGGCCACCACAATGCATTGATTGCCGAATTGCCGCGCGCTTTCACTGATGAGTTTTGGATTTTGCACGGCCGCGGTGTTCATGGAAACCTTATCGGCCCCGGCTTTCAATAATTCTCGAATATCATTCACGTTTTTGATGCCGCCGCCCACCGTCAAAGGCATAAAGACCTGCTCAGCGGTGTTTTTAACGACATCTAAGAAAATCGAGCGCTTTTCGTGGCTGGCGGTGATATCGAGATACACAAGTTCATCGGCTTGGTTTTCATCGTACACCTTGGCGCATTCGACCGGATCGCCCGCGTCTTTCAAATTCACAAAATTGATGCCCTTGACCACCCGGCCGTCCTTGACATCGAGGCAGGGAATTATTCTTTTTGTGAGCATAGTTGGATCGCTGCCTTAAGATCGAGTTTTCCTTCATAAATCGCTTTTCCGGTGATGACACCCCAAAGACCTTCGGCCTCGAGCTCGATAAGTTTTTTAATGTCTTCGATATTCGAAACTCCACCGGAAGCTATAACCGAAATAGGCACGGAATTTAATATCTCCCGCAAACCCTCTATGTCTGGTCCTTGAAGCGTTCCATCACGGCTGATGTCGGTGTAGATAAGACACTTAAGCCCCATAGCCTTCAACTCTTTGGCAAAATCAACAGCTCTTATATTTGAAACTTCGGTCCAACCATGATGGGCCACCATGCCATTGGAACAATCAATACTGACGATGATCTGTCCTTTCCATTCATTGAGGACTTCTTCGAGGAATTTTTTGTTTTCAATAGCTTTTGTTCCCAAAATAACGCGGGAGACGCCACTGGAAAAATATCGCGCAACATCGTATTTGTTACGGATGCCGCCGCCCAATTGCACCGGGATTTGAACGGAAGTTGCAATTTTTGTGATCACCTCAAAATTTTTGCTCGTTCCATGGATCGCGTTATCTAAGTCCACAATGTGCAGTAATTCTGCCCCGGCGGTTTCCCATTTTTTTGCAACCGCCACTGGATCATCCGAATAGACGGTGATATCCGACTCTTTTCCGCGCAAAAGACGAACGACCTTACCGTCCTTGATGTCAATGGCCGGGATGACGATCATCCTTTGACCTCAGTGAAATTTTTGAGGATTTGCAGTCCGAGAGATTGACTTTTTTCGGGATGAAACTGGACGCCGAAGATGTTCTTGTGGGCGATCGCGGAAACAAAGTTAACGCCATAATCCGTCATGGCGGCCGCGACCGTCGTGTCGGTGGGGCGCACGTAATAGGAGTGACAGAAATAGACATTGTTCGAATCCTTGATACCTCTCAGAAGAAGGGAAGTTTTGTTTTTGATTTTGATCTGATTCCAACCCATGTGTGGGACTTTGAGCGATTGAAATCGCTCCACGCTGCCGCGCAAGATTCCAAGCCCGCGCACCTCTCCGCCTTCGCAACTTCGATCGAACAAAAGCTGCAGCCCCAGGCAAATGCCTAAGAAGGGTTTACCGGAACGGATCGACTCTTTGATCGAATCAATAAGGTTAAGCGTCCGCAGCTTTTCCATCGCCGGACCCATGGCGCCTACGCCCGGCAGAACTACTCTTTCGGCGCTTTGGATCTCCTTGGGATTCTGAGTCACCTGCGCGCGGGCGCCGACTTTCTCAAGCGCCTTCTGCACACTGCGCAAATTTCCCATGCCGTAGTCGATAATTGCAATCATAATTTACGTTGGACGTCTGTTCACTTCGTTCATTGGGACGTAAGGACGTTGGATTTTACGTCCCACGTCCCACTTCCTACGTCCTACGTTTAAATTTAATCAATAATCCCTTTAGTCGATGGCACAACTTTCCGTCGGGGATCGATCTGTGTCGCTTGATCCAACGCCATGCCCAAAGATTTGAAGACAGTTTCGGTTACCGTGTGAACGTCCGGGTTTACGGCTGTCGGGATTTTTACCGTAATGATAACGGTGGCTCCCAATTGCTTGGCAAAAGAATCCAGAAAATGTTCTAAATGCTGGGTAGTATAGCCGTCCTCGGCTTTTAATTCCGTATGCACGGCTCCAGCATAATCAAAATTTAATTTTAAGTGCCCCCGTCCGCTCAAATCAATAACGGAATGTCCCAAGGTATCTTCCATGGGCGCAAAGGCGGAACCGAACCTTCGCACGCCCTTCTTATCTTTCAGGGCATCCTTGAAGGCCTTTCCTAAAATAATCCCGATGTCTTCATTCGTGTGATGAATGTCAACATGAGTGTCGCCCTTAACATCCAGCGTCAAATCAAAATATCCGTGGAAACAAAATAAATCCAACATGTGCGAAAGCAATCCGATGGGCGTTTTGATTTTGGTCTTGCCTGTCCCATCAACTTTCAAAAAGCCTTTGCTGACGGTTTCCTTAGTTTTACGATTGATTGGCGCTGTCCGCGCTTTTTTAGTGGCCATGCTATTCATCCTTTCCATTGAAACGTACGATGACGGATTGAGAGTGCTTGGGTAATCCTTCTATACTCGCGATTTTTTCCAAAGGCTCGCGTACCTTCTCGAGCGCTTTTTTGGAATACGAAATGATGTGACTCGTCTTCATGAAGTCCGACAAACATAACCCTGAAAAGAATCGCGCGGTTCCCAAGGTCGGCAGAACGTGACTGGGTCCGGCCACGTAATCGCCAACGGCCGTCGGGCTGTAAGGCCCTAAAAAGACGGCACCGGCATTGACGATTCTTTTGGCGATGCTTAAAGGATTGTTGGTCAAAATCTGCAAGTGTTCCGGCGCGATGCGATTGACAACGGCGACCGCCTCATCCATGTTCTTGACGAGAATACCAAAGCCGTTCGAAACTCTCTTCTTCACTTGTCGGATGAGTTGTCTCGAGGGTGTGACCAAAATCGAAAGTCCTCCAATGTGTTCCATTTGCGCCTCAAGATCGGCAATGACGTATTCCGGATCGCTGGCGCGATTGGCGATGATGACCAATTCCGTCGGGCCGGCGAGCATATCGATATCAACATAGCCGAAGAGCTGGCGCTTGGCTTCGGTCACGTACATATTACCGGGGCCGATGATTTTGTCCACCCTGGGAACGGTTTTTGTTCCCAGGGCCAGCGCCGCAATGGCCTGGGCCCCACCCATCTTATAAATTTCGTTGACCTTGAGGAGGTTCGCGACCGCCAGGATATACGGGTTGATACGCCCCTCCTTGTCCGGCGGGGTAGCGATGGCAATTCTTTTGACCCCGGCAACCTTGGCCGGGATGACGGTCATATAGACGGAGGAAACCAAGGGCGCCGTTCCCGCCGGGACGTAAATGCCCACCGATTCCAGCGATAAAAAGTTTTCCTTAAGGACGATGCCTTCCGTGTCTTTCACTTGCGCCGGTTTCTTTAATTGTTTCTTATAAAAAACCTCGACGTTGTTGATGATGACTTTAAGCGTCGTCACAAAATCGCTGGTGATATTCTGGAAGGCGCCGCTGATCTCACTCTCATCGACACGGATCATTTTGGTCGTGAGTTTGACCTTATCGAATTTTTGGGTGTACTTAAGGACCCCCTCGTCGCCTTTTATTCGGACCTCATCGATGATACGGCGCACTTTCTCCTCGACGTGCTTTTTGCGCGCGTAGAGGTTGCGGTCAAAAAGTTTTTCGATTCCCTTGCCGCCTTGCTTGAGGATTTTCATTTTGAGAGTGCTTTCTTTACAGCCTTTCGCAAAGCGCAAGGCAGTGCTGGCTACTTCAAATTTTTTAGAGAAGTCAGCAAGATTTTTTTGGCTTGCGCAATGGCTGAGCTGAGATTGGAGGGATCTTTGCTTCCGGCCTGCGCCAATTCCGGTCGGCCGCCGCCGTTGCCATTGATGAGAGGGGCAATGTCCTTGATGAGTTCATTCGCCCTGATTCCTTTTTCCACGAGATCGCCAGAGACGCCAACTATTACAGACGCGCTGTCGTTAAAAGTCGAACCCATACAAATCGCAACCGATGGAACCTGTTGTTTGATCAAATCAGAAAATTTTTTTAGCTGGTTGGCATCCGAATTCGTAAAGGTATAGGTGATGACTTTTGTATTATGAATTGTGTCGGCGTCTTTAATGATTTTCTCTAGTGAACTTTTGAAAGTTTCAAAAGTCTTGCGATCCCCCTCCCTTTTCTTTTCTAATTCTTGTAGACGTTTGGTCTCAGATTCGATGCGCCCGGCTTCTTGTTTTTCTCGTTCACGGATGAATTCACGCGCTCCGGTTTCGGTTCGCGCTTCAATACGGCGGATCCCTTGAGCGACGGCACCTTCGCCGGCTATTTTCAATTGACCGATCTGGTCGGTGGATTTTAAGTGTGTCCCACCGCATAATTCTTTTGAGTAATCACCGATGGAAACGACCCGTACGACGTCTTTGTATTTTTCGGCGAAAAAAGCCGTGGCCCCGCTTTCTTTGGCTGCTTTGAGGTCCATGATTTTTTTATCCACTTGATGACCGGCTTTGATTTGATTGTTGATGATCGACTCGATCTCCCGCAATTGCTCTTTGCTCACGGCTTGATGATGCGTGAAATCAAAACGCAGCCGGTCCGGCGCCACGAGTGATCCTTGCTGCTGCACGTGAGTTCCCAAAACCCGACGCAGCGCCGCCTGCAAAAGATGTGTGGCCGTGTGGTTGCGCATAATCGCCAATCGTCGCTCGACATCGATTTGCGCGAGGACTTGGTCATTCACGTTAAAGATTCCTTCCTCTACAGATCCGGTATGGATAAACACATCGGCGATCTTCTGAGTATCCGTGATCTTGATGCGTCCGCCTTTCTTTGTAAGCAGCCCCGTGTCACCGACCTGTCCGCCGGATTCAGCATAGAATGGAGTTCTATCGAGAACTATTTTGACCTTGTCACCGTGTTGGATGGTTTGAACTTCTTGATTATTGACGAATAATTTAAGGATTTTTCCTTCGCTAGAATAATTTTTCTCATCGTAGCCGAGGAATTCGGTCTTGGGCACGTTCAAATTGAGCTCCGCGTTGGCAAACACGTCACCAGTCATTTTGCTTGCGGCGCGGGAACGGTTTTTCTGCTTATCCATTTTGCTTCCAAAAATTACACGAGCTTCCGCTAAAATAAGAGGTGAAACCCCTGTTTCCGTAGCCACTTTGGAAATGGTATAAATCGTCAAGCCATGCGTATCCCTGTATAAGAAGAACAACTCGCTTAAAACTTGTGCGTTGTCTTTGGTCTTGGCGATGCGTTCTTTAAGCTCCGACACGCGTTTATGGCGTAATTTTATAAATCCTTTTTCAATACGTTTAACCAAACACTTGATTTCATCGGCCTTGGTCGTAATTTCTGGATAAGATTTGCCCATGATTTTGACCACTGCATCTACAAAGGTATAAACAATCGGCTTCTGCACACCAGCCAAGACGCACAAATCGGTTATATCCACAATGAGTTTACGTATAACATAACCCCGGCCTTCATTAGACGGAACCGCCCCATCGGCAATACCGAAAGTAATTGCCCGGATATGGTCGGCAACGATACAGTATTCGCTCTCGTAAAGGTTGGCGCCGTTTGTCTTTATAGCCTCTTTGATGTCACCTAAAATGACGGTAAAATTGTCTGTCCCATAATTGCTATATTTTCCCTGCACCACCGCGGCCAGACGCTCGAGGCCCATGCCGGTGTCAATATTCTTCGCCGGTAATGGCTCTAAAACGCCGCCGTCTTTACGATTGAATTGTGTAAAAACAAGATTCCAGACTTCCGAGAACCGTCCGCAGCTGCAATCGGGATTACATTCCTCATTTGAGCAAGGGTTCTCTTTATTCTTTCCATAATCATAAAAGATTTCCGAACACGGTCCGCATGGGCCGTTGGGGCCTTTCTCTTTGGCCTCCGCCGGCCAAAAGTTACTTTTATCCCCCAACTTTACAATTTTTTTTGCCGGGACTTTGATGTTTTTAAGCCAAACGTTATAAGCTTCATCATCATCTTCGTAAACCGAGACCCAAAGTTTTTCGGCTGGTAGCTCCATTTCTTTGGTCAAAAATTCCCAGGCCCACTTGATAGCATCTTTTTTAAAATAATCGCCGAAAGAAAAGTTCCCGAGCATTTCAAAGAAGGTGTGATGATAAGGCGTTTTACCGATTTTATCCAGATCATCGGTGCGTAAACACTTCTGACACGACGCAGCCCGCGTGTAGCCTTCCAAGTGTCCTAAGAATTGGCGCTTGAATTGCTGCATTCCCGCGGTAGTAAACAGAACCGTTGTGTCTTCCGATTCCGCTGGAACCAGCGAGGCGCTGGGTACAATCGTATGGCCTTTTAAAGCAAAGAAGTCCAAAAATTTTGTTCTGATTTCGTTGGCGGTCATTGGTTTTGCGTAGGGGCACGGCGGCGCCGTGCCCCTACAGGTTTTTCATTGCCCGTTGAATCGCTTCTATCGAAAATCCCCGTCGGGCTAAATAGTCAAACAACCGGCGTTTACGCGTCATCGCGTCAATTCCTTGATAGCGCGGCCAACGTTTTTTTATGACCTTTTCGATCAAATCCTGCTCATTGATTGTTTGCAAGGCTTGCGACAAAGCGTCCCGAATGATTTCCTCGCTAACGCCTTTTTGTCGCAGCTCTGTTTGGATTCTTTTAAAACCGAAGGGTTTTAATAGGCGAGTGCTCACCCACCATCTTGCGAATTCCAGGTCATCCAAGAGAGGAATTGTTTTAAGATGATTGATCGTTTGCTGAATGATTTCTTCCGGTATATTTTTTTGTTGTAACCTCTCATAGAGTTCCTTTTCGCTACGCTGTCTGACTTTTAGAAGCCGATAGGCGCTGTCTCTTGCCCGGCTCAACCGTTTGGAATCCCCGCTTATTGGTCTTTTCCTATCAAAGGACATAAAGGAAGACCAATATCTCGACGATTGTTCTCTCGGAAAAAACGTCTTTGGGGGGAACAACCGTCAATAAGTCCATAGCTATTGTTCTTTAACGACAAAAAATCCTCGGATGGTCCGTACAAGACAATCTCCTTTGACCTTTTTTATCTGGACATTCAAGCCATTGATATCCTTGACCGGATTCTTGTTGAAGCTGACAATCATGTCACCTTTGCGTAAACCTGCTTCCTGGGCAGGGCTGTTGTTCTCGACGCTCACGATGATGACGCCTTCGGCATCAGGCGCGGCAATTTTTGATCTTACATCCGGAGGAATGTTGCGGATTGTGGCGCCGCGCCAGTTGAGAAAATCTTTTTGAGAAGTTTCCGGGACTTGTTTTTTTTCCGGGATCACTTGTTCACGGCTGTCAAAACCAGGACGTTTGGCAACTTTAACCTGAAAGATTTTAGTGCCCTTGTCTCGCCATACTTCAACTTTCGCGGTTTTACCGATGGATGTATTGCCGATCATCTTGATGAGCATGACAGTATTCTTGATGGGTTTCTCCTCATAAGAAACAATAATATCCCCATCCTTGATTCCCGCCGTTTGGGCCGGACTGTCGTCAATCACTTTTGTGACCACAACCCCTTCTTTGGATTTTAAGTCAAAAAAATCCGCGAGGCGCGCGTTCACATCTTGAACGCCCACGCCAATCCATCCGTATTCCACGGCCGTACCCTCAATCAAATGTCCGACGATCCTCTGGGCTGTATTGCTGGGAATCGCAAAACCAATGCCCTGATAGCCGCCGGAGATCGAGAAAATGGCGACATTGATACCGATGATTTCTCCATGAAGGTTGACCAGCGGCCCGCCGGAATTACCCGGATTGATCGCGGCGTCGGTCTGGATGAGGTCCGTATAATCCGTATCGACTTTGATGGGATTACCAGGAAGCGAGCGGTGCAAGGCACTGATGACGCCGGCGGTAACCGCGGGTTCCGTATTTGGTAGAAAGATTCCAAACGGATTTCCTATGGCCACGACCCATTGTCCGGTTTTGAGAATATCAGAATCTCCCAATTTGGCCGAGGGAAGATTCGACGCGTCTATCTTAACCACGGCCAGATCTGAACGCGGGTCTGTCCCTTTGACGCTCCCTTGAAACTCGCGGCCATCCGGCAGTGTCACGGTGATCTTGTCGGTGTCGCGCACGACATGCTCGTTGGTGAGAATGTAGCCTTGTGGATCGATAATGACGCCGGAACCCAGAGATGTTTTTTTAAACTCTCTGTCCGGCAGTTCATCAAAAAAATCCGAGAAGAAGCGATTCAAAAGATCGTCTTCAAACGGGCTTCCTGGGAATGGATTGATGCCTTGGATGTGTTCGGTCCTATCGGACTGAATGGCGACAACCGCCGGACCAACGCTGGCGGCGACCTTTTCGATCGCCGTTGTCAATTCGGGTTCAGATTGGGTCTGCCCGGCGCTGGGTGGTGCCATGCACACATTCAAGCCCAAGGTCACCAGTCCAATCGTTAAAACTACGGGGTAGAGTTTTTTTGCATTGCCAATCGCCATGGGAGTTTTTGTCATAAACCTTTATTTTTTAACCATCATCTTCTCGAGAATTTGTTTTTCGATCTTGGTCAGGATTTTAGGGTTGTCCTGCAGGAATTTACGGGCCGCTTCCCGTCCCTGTCCGATCTTTTCGTTCTCATAGGAAAGCCACGAGCCGCTCTTCTGGATGATCTCGGTCTTCGCGCCCAAATCCAGGATGTCGCTGGTGCGGGAAATCCCCTCGTTAAAGAAGATCTCGAATTCGGCCTCCTTGAAAGGCGGCGCCACCTTGTTCTTGACGACCTTGGCCTTAACGCGATTGCCGACAAACTCTTCGCCCATTTTAATCGACTCGATTTTGCGAAGATCAATGCGCACCGAGGCGTAAAACTTAAGCGCCCGGCCTCCGGTCGTCGTTTCGGGATTCCCGAACATCACCCCGATTTTCATGCGGATCTGGTTAATAAAAATAACGCAAGTTTTGGATTTACTGATGGCGGCGGTTAATTTTCTGAGAGCCTGCGACATGAGACGCGCCTGCAAACCCATATGGGCATCGCCCATCTCCCCTTCAATCTCGGCCCGGGGAGTAAGGGCCGCCACGGAATCAATGACGACAAGATCAACCGCACTGGAGCGCACTAAAGTTTCGGTGATTTCCAAAGCCTGTTCGCCGGTATCCGGTTGAGAAATCAGAAGATCGTCCAGTTGAACTCCAACGGTCTTTGCATAAGCGGAATCAAAGGCGTGTTCGGCGTCGATAAAAGCCGCGACCCCGCCCATTTTCTGCACCTGCGAGATGACACTTAAGGTTAGAGTCGTTTTTCCGGAAGATTCCGGACCATAGATTTCAATGATACGGCCTTTGGGCACGCCCCCTATCCCCAACGCGACATCCAGACTTAATGATCCCGTTGGGATCGCCGCAATGTTAAGATTCACGCTGCTGTCCAATTTCATGATGGAACCTTTCCCGAATTGTTTTTCAATCTGGGCCAAGGCCAGTTCCAAAGCTTTGTGTTTGCTGTCGGATTCCGTGATTGCGGTTACTGTTTTTTTGTGTTCTGCCATCGTGGTCTCTCCTTGTTGTGTCTGTCTTAAAGGGTTAATGGTTTTTGTATACAAACCTCAACACAGTACAATACTTGGGAGTTTTGTCAAATTTTTTTGACGCGGTATTGAGTATTCGAGGAAGTGCCTATTATAAATGAGCTGGTATCTATTGTCAATATTTTATGCGTTCTTTGAGGCCCATAAGTTGTTGTAAATAAATAACTTAACCCGATTGAAAATCAGGCAGGAATGCCGCTGGAATCAATGATGGGTTGGGCAGTCTTTAAAAAATTTGGAGATATGGTTTTTTAAGCTCGGCATCAGGCGAATAACTTCTGCCAAGTGTTGGTTGGCCTGTGAACATTGATTGAGGGACTGATACACGAGTCCCAAACGGAAGTGCGCGTCGTGACTGGAAGGGTCTAGCTGGATCACTTGGGTGTATAAGGGAATCGCGGCTTTGAAATCTTCAAGTTTTTCGTAAGAAAATGCCAGATTGTAAAGGGCATCGACATGATAAGGCGCGAGTGTCAGGGCCCGGAGATAATACTTGAGGGCTTGAGAATAGTTTTCTTCTTTGGCGTAGGTATTGGCAAGATTCACCCACAGATTGGGGTCTTGAGGATAAATTTTTAAGGCGCTGCGATAGTGCTCGCGGGCTTCTTTGAGCTTGCCCTCTTTTTCAAGAATAGCTGCTGTTTTGGAAAATTTTAGAAAATCGATCGATTGGCTTTGAAGGGCCCGCGGCCAAAACACAATCAGCATGACCACACAACTCGCCAGCACGATCATCAGATTTTTGTAATTCTTGGATTTGATGTTCTCCCATAGCCAAAAGAGCGTGGTGGATTCAAAGATGATGAGAAGCGGCAAAATCGTTGTCCGGTGGCGATGGGTGAGAAAGAAAATAAGCGTGAAGACAAGCTGGCTTAAGATGAAATAAAACGGTAAGGCTGTTTTTTTATTTTCCCGTCGGGTGAAAATGATTCCGATGAGGCCTAACGGGGCGATGAGAATATAAGGATTGATATCCAGAAGGTGTTTCCAGTTTCTTTGAAACAAAAGATCAAGATCATACGCCGCCTCATCGTCCGACCAAAAGGCCAGGAATTTATTTTTAAGAAGGGTTAGATATTGTCGCGGAGAATTCCAAATGAATTGCAGGGCTTGGTTACGCCAGAAGGCGGAAACTTGAGAAGGTTTTAAAAAGGAGCGCTTCAAGGTCTGTTCGGCCATGATCCTCTGATCCATATCTTGTCCTTCGTGGGTCGGCCGGATGAAGTCGGGGTTCTCAAAGGTCCCGGTCGCTTTAGGGTTGTTGCCGACATAAAAACTTAAGCCCTCTTGGGCGCTGACCAAAACCCAGTCCCCTCCGATGACGCGATTGCGCAGCGTCGTGACAAAGAGAACCATGAAGACACCCAGGATGAGCGGATAAACGACGCGCGGCTTGATGAGCGTAAGTTCTTTCTTGAATGTTTTTAAAAGATAAAAGATCAAGAATGCCGTTAATAAAATAAATTTTCCGTCACCGAGTGCTCCCAGGCCGATGAGAATCCCCAAAATGAACCACTCCCTTTTTTTCTTTCGGTGTTCCAAATACTCATAAAGAAGGATGATTGAAAGGCTCAAGGTGATGATGAAGGTCACCGGCATCATCAGTCCGTCGTAATGAATGAGAATAAAATTGGCGGCGCATAGCAGCGCTGAGAGTTTCGCAACCCTTTCTTCAAATATTTTGCGGGCCACGAAATAGGTAAGGACGCAGTTGACGCTTCCAATGACCAGGTGAAAAAATCTTAAGGCCAAAACATTTCCGAGGGTGAATAATTTAAGGAAGGCCAAGAGGTAAGGATAAAACGGCAGGCCGTAATAAACATTTGGAGCTTTTGCTCCGATGAGAATTTCTTCTGCCCAACGCTGGTAATAGGTTACATCGCTGCTGGGATGGTCATAAAAGAAATAAAAATGTTTGAGAGCCCAAAGATAAACGAGGCGTAAACCCAAAGCTAAAAGAAAAATCCTTAAAGGCCAGGACCATTGAATGAGAGAAAGTTTTTTCATCATTGGTTGAAGAAAAGATTGGCCAGACTTATGACCGCAATGGCGGCGGTGTCCACCTTGAGCACCAGGGGGCCGAGCGATACCGGTATAAGGCCCACCTTCATCGCGGCAGCGGTTTCCTCCGGCGTGAAATCGCCTTCGGGGCCGATTAAGAATATGACTTTCTTAGGTTGCCGGACCGATTGTATTTCTTTAACGATGTTCTGACCTTTTTGAGAAAGATTGGGAATAAAGCCGGTGGTCGTGGAGTCTATGGATTTGAGTATATCGGAGAATTTGGTCGCGGGATGAATATGAGGAACGTCGCGGCGTCCACATTGTTTGGCGGCATTGGTGGCAATGGTTTGGTAGCGCCAGCTTTTTCTTATCGCTTGGTCCCCTTTAAGATTCACAATCGTGCGTTGTGTCAAAAGTGGGATAATTTCATCCACGCCTAATTCCGTCGTCTTCTCAATAATCGTTTCAAATTTTGATTTTTTCGGGATGGCGCAGGCCAAAATCACCCGGGTTGTTTTGTGAGGAATTGACGGCCTTAAATAATCGACACGGATGAGAACCGCATGAGGACTTAAGGAAAGAATGCTCCCGACCGCCTCCCTTCCGTCAGTATTAAAGACAACCACCTGGTCGTCTTTTTTAAGCCGAAGAACATTTTTGAGATGATGGATTTCTTTCGGGTCGGTCAGCTCAATCGACGAGTTTTTTTGGATGTTACTATGTCCGCAGAAGAAACGGTGCATTTTTTAAAAAACTGGTTTCTGGGTTCCTGGGTCTCTGGGTAACTTAAATGGACCGAGGGGGGATCGAACCCCCGACCTCCTGCACTGACTTTCCTTAAAAAATATATGGAGGTTGTCAGTACTGCACCAAATCTTTCTGTTGGAAAAATATTTCATGGATCGGGGGGGGATCGAACCCCCGACCTCCTGCTTGCGGAGCAGGCGCTCTCCCAAACTGAGCTACCGACCCAAGGTTATTTATTTCAGAAAGAGTCAGTGCGGCACCAAATACCGCGATGTCTTTTAAAGGAAATTTGGTGCTGCTTGCTTTCTCAGGCGCTCTCCCAAACTGAGCTATCGGCCCGCGCTGAATCGGCTCAAAGTTATTTAGGGAATTGACCAGCTATGGGCCCCCGGATAAACGCGGGATTGGAGAATGTAATCAGGATTATTCAAAGGATCTGTTGCCGCGGTTGGTGTATATCTATTGGTAAGGGTTATTTCGACATAAAAACTTTCAGTGCCGACGGTTGTGTTGGTCACGACACTCACCGTCAGGCTGTACAGAGGGCCTACATAATTAGTATTAGGAAGCAGGATAGTAGCACAAGCGTTGGCAGCAGGAAGTCGACACGCAAAGAGTTGTCTAAGGAACGTTGTATAACATCGCCACGTGTCATCTGTCAGGTCATTGGGAGTGTTGTTGGGCGTTTCTAGGCCATTCAAGTCTTGCCGAACGCATAAATCGGTCGGACCATTAAAAGGGCTGGCGGCGGCGCTAGCTTTAATTCCCACGTTAGTCTTATCGCCTGTGGCTAAAGACAGCGCTTTGCTGATATTCAGCATCATGGCACCCGTTCGTATAGCCACTAACCCCAAGCGTGTGGTTGTTTGCTGGGATTGCTTGGTGGCATAGTCGATAGAGACCATCCCCAACATCACAATACCTATCAGAACGACCGAGACCAAAAGTTCCGTGAGCGTCATGGCTCCGACGCCCCAATGGCTTATTTTTTTAAAGATCGTCATGCTAAGGCAATTCCGTCCAGGTGATGGTTAAGGTGACTTTTCTTAAACCCCCCGCCGGCAAAGTGGCCTCGGGGGCATTCTCAACAAGATAGCTTGCGGCATAACTGACGCCGTGAATGATGGCCGTACCGTAATTGTGCGTACCGGTACTGAGCAATCCGGTATTCCAATCCCTCTTATCAATTTTGGCGCGAAGGTCTTCCAGAACCTGGCGGCCATAATAGGCCGCCACCAGCGTTCGTTCCGATACGGCAGCGGGTTTGCGAATGGCCGCGATCGTAGAGAAAACCCCTAAGACCGTTATGCTGAAGATGACCGCCGCCACCAGAACTTCCACGATAGTAAAAGCTTTTTGTGTTTTTACATGAGTCATGAGGATCGCGGGTCAGCTCTCCTTTTTTTTATATGAGATTTAAGGACAGGTCCCTGTGCATCCCGGATTGCTGGTCGAGAGCGGCATTGAGTTTATCACGGTAACAGTGAATGCGCCGGAAGGACCCCCGCGGACGGCGGTGACCGTGAAATTTACTCCTCCAAGGGTGGAGGTATAGGTCATGCCGTTTTCGATGATATTCAACCCCAGGTTGGAATTGATGGCCGATACGTTCCCGGTTCCCCAATACGTGTTATTTTGGGCGCGGTAAATTTGTTGAGCCCCGTGAACAGCGGTGAGATTTAAAATGGCTGTTTTCAAGTGGGCACGCTCCACGGATTTTTGGTAATTAGGAATAGCAAAGCCCGCAATGATGGCGATAATAACAACCACCACCATCATTTCTACGAGGGTAAATCCGTTTTTTGCGGAAGTTTGTAAACTCAGTATCCGATTTTTTGGCATATACCTCCTGATCCTCCGGAGCAGGAAATAGCTCCTGCCGCCGTAACCGAGAGTTCATAGTTTCCATAATTGGCTTCCGTGTTGTTGCGCTGAAGGATTGTGATAGGGTCGCTGGTAGCAAGGATTGAGCTTCCGGTTCCGATATTATTAAAATATTTTGGGGGCGGCAGAGTGATATCCAAACTGTTGATATCGTTTGTGTAAACTCCCCCGTTTTCCAAGGCATATCTTTTTTGTGCCGCCAGAAGACTAGTCAAAAGACTCACTCCTTCACGGGATCGCATGGATTCAATGGCAGATTGGTAACGCGGTAAAGCTAAAGCCGCCAGAGCTCCTATGATAATGATTGTCACAATGGTTTCGATGAGGGTAAAACCGCTTTTATTTTTTAAGGTCTTCATATCTTCATAATTCTTTTCATTCTTAGCCGTTTAAGGAACGACCAAGATAGGTAGCGACTATATGAGTTCCTATTTAACTGCGCCAAATACCCCCGTACCGGATTTTGTGACCGTGGCCCCGTTGAAGGTGAGCATGATCAAGCTTGTGCCATCACCGCCGTCACGAGTGTTGCGAAGGGCTACGATCGCGTAGGTCCCAGCAGCGCTTCCGATGGCATAAGTGAAGTGGTTGTTCGGCGAGTTGCTCGGGTTTTCCACGTCCAGACTGTTGAAGTTATCGCAAGGAGCGGCGTAGGTAGATGTCGTCAAATAGCATCGCTCGATGGATTGGCGGACGATGCCTAGAGTCTGCATGGCTTCCGTTGCCTTAGAATATTCAACGGTTGAGAAGAATCTGGGCAGCGCTAAACTGGCCAAGACACCAACGATGATAATAACGACAATGACTTCCAGTAAGGTAAAACCGTTTTTACTGAACCGCGCCAAACGTACCCGTACCGGATTTTGTGATCGTGGTTCCGTTGAAGGTGACCTGGATCAAACTTGTGTTATCACCGCCGTTACGAGTGTTGCGAGTGGCTGTGATCGTGTAGGCCCCAGCAGCACTTCCGATGGCATAAGTGAAGTGGTTGTTCGGCGAGTTCCCGGGGTTTTCCACGTCCAGGTTGTTGAAGTTATTGCAAGGAGCGGCGTAGCTATTTCTCATCAAATAGCATCGCTCGATGGATTGGCGGATTGTCACCATAGACACCATGGCTTCCGTCGCCTTAGAATATTCAACGGTTGAGAAGAATCTGGGCAAGGCCAAACTGGCCAAAACACCCACGATGATAATAACAACAATGATTTCTAGTAACGTAAAACCACTTCTGTTTGTTTTTCTCATTTTTTCTCCTAAAGGCTTATATAATTTATAGTTATTTTTTGAACAAAGTTTAATTCCCGCTCTTTTGTGTTTTATGTGCGCACATCCCTCCTTTCTATCTGCTCTACTTCAATTATAATAGGTTTTTTTCCCGATGCAAAAGATATTTAGATTTTCTTTAACCTAAGGCAATGAAGCGGTTAGGAAATTTTTAACTTCAACTAACGGCCCAACTGGCTCAAATTGAACATCGGCAGAAACATAGCCACAAGGATGACACCGATAATCGCGCCCATAAAAACCAGCATGAACGGCTCTATCATCGTGGCAAACCGTTTCATGAAGGCTTCCACTTGACGCTGATAAAAGGCGGAGACATGCTTGAGCATTTTGCTCAGTTCCCCGGTTTCCTCGCCCACCATAATCATTTGAATGGCCATCGGAGGAAAAAATTCACTTTTTTGCATAGGGGCCACCAAAAGTTCCCCTTCACGCACGGCTTCTTTAATATCTCCGACGATGAGTTCACAGGTCTTGTTATTGACCAGACGCTGGGTGATGTCAAGGGCGTAAAGGATGGGAACGCCGCTGTCAACAAGGATGGACATCTGGGAAGCGAAACGTTCAACGATGATGAGTTTAAAAACCCTACCGAATTGCGGCATCCCGAAGCAGAACCGTTCAAAATACAGTCTTCCCTTAGGGGTGTTGAGGATTTTTTTGAATATAAAGACCATAACGGCTATTCCAACGACTAAATATAAGAAATAATTTTTGATGAAATTAAAGGTGGTAAGGAGCGCCACGGTAATGAAGGGCAACTTGACGCCGAAGGATTTGAAGATGGCTTCGAAGCGAGGCCCTACGAAAAAGGCGAAAAAGGCAATGGCCCCAATTGCTACAACAAAAAGGATCGCGGGATAGATGATGGCTGAAATAATGGTTGAATTGAACGCTTCCTGTTGTTCCAAATAAAAGGCGAGTTTCTCCAAAACCAGCGGCATGGTCCCGGAGGCCTCTCCTACTTCCACCAAGCTTACCCAGAATTTGTTAAAAACTTTAGGGTGTTTGGCGAGCGCGGCGCTTAAGGCCGCCCCCCCCTCAACATCACTTTTAACTTCATTTAAGACTTTTGAAAATTGTTTGCTTTCCACTTGAGAAGCGATAACGTCCAGGCTTCGCAAAAGAGTCACGCCGGATTCAAGCATGGTGGCCAGTTGCCGTCCAAAAACCAGCAGGTCCTCAAGAAGGATATTGTTATGAGTGAAAGTTCCTCTATTTTTTTGAGGAACAATTTTTTCTGTTTCTTTTTCTTTTGAGGCGGCTTTGGCAGACTGGGCAGCCGCTTGGATACTGACAATAAAATATCCTCGCGTTTGTAGTTGTTCAATGAGCGCCTCTTGGTCGGAGGCTTCGGTTACTTCGGTGATTGTATTGCCGTTTGAATCTTTGGCGACGTATGAGAATTTTGCCACGAGTTACTCCTGTCTTCCGTTGGTCATTAACGCTGTGTAAATTTAGATAAGGGTCGTGATGCTTAGGATTTCCTCCAGACTCGTCAAACCATCTTCCACTCTTTTGATGCCACTTTCAAATAACGTGTCCATTCCATTTTTTCTTGCTTCGTCCTTGATTTGCGTATAAGTTGCCTTTTCAGCAATCAATTGTCGGATTTTGTCGTTGAGAGCCATCACTTCGGCGATCACCAGGCGGCCTTTGTAGCCGGTATGGTTGCATTCTTGGCAGCCCTTGGCGCGGTATATGAGATCACTTTTGATCGTAAGCCCTCCGGTATTTTCAACCGTCGGCTCGTAGGGCTCCTTGCATTTTTGGCATAAGCGTTTGGCCAGGCGTTGAGCCAGAACCAAAATAAGCGAAGGGGTAAGAAGGTAAGATTCGACTCCAATGTCCATGAGCCTGGTGATGGCCGAGGAGGCGTCGTTGGTGTGCAGCGTGCTCAAAACAAAGTGTCCGGTCAGAGCTGCGCGCACGCAGATCTGCGCGGTCTCAAGGTCGCGAACCTCCCCCACCATGATAATATCCGGATCTTGACGCAAAAACGCGCGCAAGGCCGAGGCAAAGGTGAGGCCGATATCCGATTTGACGCCGACCTGGTTGATCCCCTCGATCTTGAATTCAACGGGATCCTCAACGGTTATGACGTTTTTCGTGGGGTCTATGGTTTCATTCAAGGCGGAATACAGGGTGGTGGATTTCCCGCTGCCGGTAGGACCGGTCACAAAAAATAGTCCATAAGGGGATTTCAAAGCCTTTCTTAAAATTTCCGATTGCTTGGCATCAAAGCCCAGTTGAGCCAACTCCAGGGGCACGGCCTCCTTATCCAGAATTCTCATAACGACTTTTTCTCCCCAGATGGTGGGAATCGTTGAGATTCTTAAGTCTACGGTCCTATTCTCCAGTTTTGCGGAGATGGCGCCGTCTTGAGGGAGTCTTTTTTCCGCGATATCCAATTTGGAAAGAATTTTGATACGCGAGATGATCGGCAGGTGCAAATGCCGTGCCGGCGGTGGGATTTCGAATAAGGCCCCATCGATACGATAGCGCAATCGAATGCGGTCCTTATAAGGCTCGATGTGGATATCGCTGGCGCGCTCATCGATGGCCTGGCGGATGATGAGATCAACAAGCTTAATGACGGGAGCTTCCTCGGCCTTGGCGATGAGTTTGTCCAAACTTAATTGGGCCTCATCGGAAGAGGTTTCTATTCTATGGGAGATCCCAACGGTACTTTCGGCAGAGTAGGTGTTCTGTACCGCTTCACCTAAGAGTAGGCTACCGCTTGTTTTGACGATTCCATAGAATTGTTGCAAAGCGCGTGTGATTTCAATCTTAGTGGCAAGGACAAGATTGATTTCACAGCCCGTGATCCTTTTTAAGTTGTCAATCAGCATCAAATCCAACGGATCATAAACGGCCACGGTGAGGATATTATTGGCCACTGATATGGGCAGGACAGTGTTTTTTTCGGAAAATTCCTTGGGAATAAGTTTGTCTAATCCTTGGTTAGCCTGCGGTTTTAAGAGATCGTTTTTTGGGGAGGAATAAGGAATCATCAATTGTGTTGCCAGGGCCACAATGATATCTTCTTCCGTCACGACTCCCTGCTTGATCAGGATTTCGCCGATGCGTTCTGGGCTCTGTTTCTTGACATTGATGGCATTATTAAACTGCTCTTCCGTAATAATGCCTTGCTGGATTAATATCTCGCCTAATTTTAAGTGTGCCATAAGGAGCTGCCCTATTTTTGATTTTCTATCATAAAAATGGCTTTATTAATTTCTTTTTGTTTTGCTGTTGGAATATTCTGTTTCCGGGACAGGGGTTGATAGGACACTTTGGTTTCCGCTGGGAAGGAAGCCTCATCTTTAACAATGCGCGGAGTAATAAAAATGATGAGTTCCCTGTTGGTCTTGGCTAGGTCATTGTGGCGAAAGGCCCTGCCGATGATCGGGATGTCTCCCAGAAAAGGGACTTTTGTCACGGTGCCGACGCTGTCAGATCTTACCAGGCCACCCAGGACGATGGTATCTCCGTCCTTAACTCTTAAAACGGATTGCGACCCTCTCTCTTCGGCGTCCTTGAACGTTGTTCCTTCAAAGGTGGCGCCTGTTCGAGCTTGGATGACCCGCGGGACGATAGCCATCGTAATTTCACCGGTTAAAAGATTGGCTTGCGGCGTGACGGTTAAAAATATGCCCGTCTGCACCCGCTCAGCCTGCTTGGTCTGCGTGGTTGTTCCTGTTGACCCGGAATTTTGCGTCGCAAGACCAATGGCTTCGTTGGTGGAAATTTTGATTTCAGCGGTTTCGTTGTTTAAAGTGAGGATTCTTGGTCGGGCCAGATTTTTTGTATCACTTTGTGTTCTTAGAAACTGCAGGGTCATTTGTAATCCCGCGGCACTCACTGTTCCTACGCGGTACTCCTCCGCGAAAGTAAAACCTTTACGCAGAAGTTTATTTTGGTCCCATGGATATAAGACACTGCGTTCTCCGCCTTTGAATGTCAAAGGGGTGGATCCAAACTTGATGCCGATAAGATCAGCCGTGTTTTTGGATACATCCAGCATCTCCACGTCTATGAGAATTTGCGGAACCTCAACGTCCAAACGCGCGAGTGTTTGTTCTATGAGGGAAAACTGGACGGCAATATCTGTGATGATGAGACTGTTGGTCCGAGGGTCTTCCACGATGGAACCACTGGGCGTTAGAACGCTCTTAAGGGCGGCGATAATGCCGGAGCCGCCGGCAGTGGACTCTGAACTTCCGATAGCAGAGGATATGTCGATGGTTTTGTTGATTTTTGAAGAGGAGACGGAAGCGTGCTTCAGTTTATAGATTCTCGTGATGGTATTTTTGGCCGGCTTGTCCAGAGGTTTGACGATGAATATCCCGCTTCCCGACGCGATTTCATAGGTCAGGCCATTGGCGGTTAAGATTCTTTCCAGGGCTTCCTCCACGGGAACATTGTTCAAAAACAAGGTCACCCTTTTCCCAGCGACCTCCTGAGAACTGATGAAATTCAAGCCAGACTGTTGAGAGAGGATTTTTAAAACGTCGATGAGGGCCGCGTCTTTAAAATCCATCGAGATGGTTTTAGAGAATTCGGGATAAATGAATTGATTCTCCACGGAGGTTGGTTGAAGTTTTTCATCCGAGGCCGGCGCCGCCCCGCCTTTCACGCTCAGCAGCAGGATAATCATGAATAAAGCTGTTTTTTTTATTTTCATCCGACTTCCCTCTAAAAGTTTTTTAAGAATTTTTATTTTCTGCTCATTTATAAAAAATTTTAAACCTTTTTCCTTCACGTAAAACCTCCACACCTGTTTGGTTGATATCGACAATGACAGAGTCCTCGATGCTGTCTCCCACGCTAACAACATTGCTATTGATGATCGCCTGAGGTTTATCTGTATTCCATACTAAACCGTTGATAGTGAAGTTCGGAAACGTGATCTCCTGGGGCTTACTGGATTTGACGGACTGAGATGAAGTGGTTGATCCGGGTTTTAAAGTCGGGGGAGTCTCTGTCGGGAGCCGTGTTGCAACAGCCTCTTGATTCGATGGCAAGCTCGTGGGTGTCGTTACGGAATTAGGGGCTGGCGCAGCCACAGGTTCTATGGGTTTGGGAAACTGATCCAGAAAAGGATTAACGAGCGAATTAAAATCAGAATCTGAAAGAGAAAACGATAGCTCTTTGCTTTCACCATTCTCCGCGGCTTGGGACTTGGAAGCCTCTTGGCTAAAAGCACGATAGGGATTTAAGATGATACCAAGTGTCATCATGAGGATAAAAAGGTTCGTCATTTGACAAAATTTACAGCATTAATTTCAAGCTGGGCAACGATGATCCCTTCTTTCCCTTCATCTTTCTCTGCTTCCATGGTCCCTGTCCAGCGGTCAATCCTGAGATTGTAAGGGGAGCTTTCGATATCGTTGAGAAAAAGGATCATGTCCTTATAATTTTTGGCTGCTACCTTCAACAGGACTGTCATCTGAGTGTAATAATTTTTTTGGGTTTTGTTGGCGGGAGAAAAAGACTGTATCTGAATGTTCCTTTTTCCGGCGAAGTCGGTCAGATGATCCACCAAGCTGTCTTCGAGGATACCGGCGGGAAGATGATCTATCAATTCTTTGAACTCTTTTTGTGTGACCTCGTGAGTTTTGATGGCAGCGACTTTTTTTTTCTGTTCGGCCATTTTCCCTTTAAGTTTCTTGGCCTCGTTCATCCGCCCACCGACAATATTAAAAATCAGGATCCCCGCAAAGAAAGCGATCCCGAGATTGATCAAAAGCTCCGGCCTTTGCAGCAAGCTCTCTTGGATCTTTTTGAGATCAATGTCCTTTAGGTCGATTTTACTTAAGTCGGATATTTTCATCAAATAAGCGTCATTGGCATTCGATTTTGAACGAGGTCACAGTATATTGCTCCACTTGGCTCGGTTGCGCGCTGGCAAGTTTTATATCGTCGAACGTTGTGGAAAATAATGTGTTGTCCTTGAGACTTTTTACCAAATTATAAACGAGTTTGATTTGCTGATTGGCGTTGCTGTCGAACGCAAGTCCGCTGAGCGTAAGATTCATTTTATGAAGAATTTTGTCCGGTTCGGTTTCTTCTGCGTTGGAAATGCCTTTAGAGGCATTGAACTCCGCCTTAGTCGGATCCAGATAACGCAAGGAGATTTCTTGAATCCATACCCCTTTAGGAAGCACCAGAGCGATTTTCGTCAGGAAAAAAGCGGTGCTGGTCTTAAGGCGGACCGATTGATAGCCATCAATTTTTTTGCGTGTTTCTTCAGTTTTTTGATTTATTTGTTCGAGACCGAGGTCCCGAAGTATTCCTTGTTGGCTGTCAAGCTCGGAGATTTTTTTTTGCATGTCCATAAGTAAAAAGTTCGAACCAAAAAAGCTAAGCACGATGAGGGTCAGGCAGACCCCACCTACTTTTACAAGAGCAAGCAAGTTTTCTTTAGAGAGTTCGAAACGGAATTCACTTTTCTGTGCCTTGATGGATTTTTGCGCCAAGTCGAACTTGACGGCCAGGTTGACGGTGTCTTTTAAACCGATTCCATAGGCGTTCAAAAATTCAATGTTGAAGGCATCCTCGGTTCCCAGGATGGCGTCGACCCCTAGAGAGCTTGTCGGGATTCCTAAATCCTTACTGATTGTCTGTACAAGTTCAGGCGATTCCTTCTCAGAGACCAGAATGATGGTCGACACTTTTCCCTGCGTATATTGCCGAGCGTAATAATCCAGAGAGATACGAATTTCGTTAAACAGCTTTAAGTTAAACAACGCGTGATCATTATCCGCCTTTGGCAAATTCGCCGACAGCAATTTAAAATCGCGGATGAATTGCGGGATGCCTTGATCCATGATGATGATCTTCCCTTCCCTCTTATTGGTTTCCAGAAGGGCAATTTTTTGGTTTAGTGGGATTTTGTTCTTGGAAACAAGAGCCCGGATCAAACTCACTGATGCCGGTTCCAAGAAGGATATTTTAAGATTCGCCTGTTCCAAGATATTGCAGTATTTGTCAAGAATGTCTTGGCGGATTGCCACGAAGAACACCCGAATTTTCCGGACGGATTTTTCATTGAAGATGAAAGTGTGAAAGGTATAGGAAACCTCTTCCAGTTTAAACGGGATGTATTTCCTTGCTTCAAATTCAACGACATTTTTAACTTCGCCGGGGTAAACCCAGGGAATGACGAAGGAGCGGAAGATGATATCTTTGGTAGGTAGGGATAAATAGGTTTCGGTTGTGGTAAATTTTTGTTCCCGTAACGTTTTTTGAATTGCAGCAATCAGTCGAATGTCCTCCGGGGCATCCTTGCCTTGGCGAGGACCCGTCAGATCAAAAAGATTGTGCGGAATTGAGGCAAATTTTACAATGGATTGGTTGTCCATTTCGGCAATACTCAATGCGTTATTGCCGAAAAAGACGCTTAAACGTTTAACCATTGGGATTTTTTATCTTTCGAGATTGAGATTTTAACCACAGGTCGATTTCTCGTTTGTCAAATCGCCACACGCCGCCGATTTTCATGCCTGAAATCTTGCTGTCGCTTAGCCAATTATAGATGGTCTGCTTCTTGAGCTTAAGATACTTTGCCAATTCTTCAACATCCAGAAGATGTCGCATGAGGAGTACACCTTTTTGGAAAAGCGTGTTATATATAATTTATTTCATTAGACTATAACGCACTTACTTTGTCAATGGGATTCACAATAATTTGGAGTTTTTTTAGAGGAAATGGGAAATATTAATAATTGACGGTACTGCTGTAAGGAGTGGTTCCGTTGGGGCCAGTGCCGGAAGATCCAGCGCTTGCGGTTGCTGAGAAAGTTTTGCTATCCATAGGCAAGGAAAGAGTATTAACGGTGGTAAAGTCGTTATTGAAATGTCTATAGTAAGCTAAGGCATCCGTTGCCCTTGCGGTTGCCTCGGCCTTCATTCGGTCCACTTGATGCTCTGCGGAAATCACTCCGCTCACGCTGGTGCTGATAATACCGATCACAAAGATGCTCATTAGTAAACTGATCATCAGTACCATGATCAGAATGACGCCGGATTCCCTCTGGGGTCCTCTGTTAAGTTTCATTTAAGCCTTTTCTCAACTGTAAGGTAACTTTTGCATTGAGGACAAACTTTCAGTGACGATTCATGGTAATCAAAGAATATGTGCGTGCAATAAGGACACTGCTCTAAATACCGGGATTTTTGGTAAATGACGTCTTCTTTCTTTCCTCTATGACAATTATAAGCGATGGTTCCCATGAATACAAGAACAAGGATCAAAGAAATATACAAGCTCAAGGCGAGGTCCAGGTCAATGGAAATCATTGGAAAATTGACCTCAGAGGAACATAAGGAGCGGTATTTTCAAGGGCGGCATCAGCTTTCGGTTTGTTTTCTTTGAGCGGCATTTCTATCTCCTCCTCAAATTGAGTTTTAAGATATTGTTTTTGATTTTTGGACAGATTACGCGGCGTGATGGGAGGTTTCTCAAGACCTGTGGATGAGGGCTCAAGCCTAGGATTTGTGTTCTGTCCTAAAAAATCCGTTTCTTGGGATATGATGCGGGTTGTTTGAGGGGTTAAGGCCATTTCCTCAAAGTCCTGTTTTTGCAAAATAGCCCCAAGAAAAAGAAAAACCGGTTGACGATTCGTTGTTTTAGAGGCGAATGTAAATGTAAAAATATTCAAGACGCCCAAATGCAGGATTACGGCAATCAGTGCGGCATTTAAGAGAGAAGGTTTTAATTGGTGGCGATGTTGATTTTTTCGATGCCCAATCGCCGGCAAAGGTTCCATATTTCCACGATCCTTCCTACGGAAGAACGGCGGTCAGCCTTAATGAGGAGCGACCGGTTTGAGTTCGCGTAATGACTCAATTCTTTCCTTAACTCTTCAAATGTCACGATTGTGTTGTCGAGATACAGAACGTTCTCGCTGGAAATGATGAGGAGGAGGTTCTCTTCTTTAATGATGTCGCTCGTGACCGTTCGGGGAAATTTTACGTTGATCCCTGCCTGGGCCGCGAAAGAAGATGTCAGGATAAAAAAAATGAGCAGTAGAAGAACGACGTCGATGATCGGAGCGATATCGATGGTGTTGAGGCCTTGTTCGATTTTAAGTCGGCGTTTAAATCTCAAGGGGAATGTCTTCCTTTTTGAAGTTTTCGGCGGTCTGCTTTTCTGTCAATTGAGAAAGAAAGTTGACGAGTTCTGTGGCGGCTCTTTCCATATCGAGAATGATTGTGTTGATGCGAGCGAGGTAATAATTATAGAGGACATAGCTGGGGATCGCCACCATCAATCCGGCAATCGTTGTGATCAGCGCTTCCCAAATCCCTCCGGCGAGATCCCCGGGCGTCAGGGGATTCATGGAATTGGCTTTCATCTGGATCATATAAAAACTCCCTGTCATTCCCGTGACCGTCCCCAACAGACCTAGTAAGGGTGCGATGTGGGCAATCGTGGCTAAAGCCCCCATCCTGTTTTCCAGCTTTGGGATCTCGTAGAGACTGACATCTTCCATGGCTTCCTTAATTTCTTCCGGTGAGGAACCAAATTTGAGGATTCCGCTTTTAAGAATTTTGGCAACGGGTGAAGGAGCGTTTTCGCACTTGGTGATGGCTTCTTTGAGGTTATTGTTTTTGACATCCTCAAAGACTTCCTTTTTTAACTTTTGTGTATTTCCGTTCAGGGATGCCAAGTACCACAACTTTTCAATGACGATAATCAAAGAAAGTAAGGAGCACAACAGGATCGGCGCCATGATCGGCCCCCCGGCCTTCATCATTTCCCATCCGCTCATTTCCCAAATTCCCATAAGAAACCTCCTTCAATGAGGCCGCCACTTATGGAACGATAGTGAACATAAGCGGCGAGCCGAATTGAACCCCACACCCAGCAATAAAATTGGTAGCTGGGTGTGGGGCTAAGCTCCGCCGCCGCACCCCGCCGTTGACGGGGTGCGGCGGTCATTTATTCTTAATCCCATCTAATCGTTCTTGAGCGTATTTGACTTCCTCTGTTCCGCTCTTGATGATTTTTTCATAAATGACTTGGGCATTCTCCCAGTCCTCTTGGTCCTCGAAAATCCGCGCGACGCGCAAGTACGCTTTGGTGACCCAGTGACTTTCCTTTGGGTAAAGATAAGCGATTTTTAGGTAAGTATCAGTGGCCTCTTTGCTTTTGTTCAACAATTCAAAATTATCGGCAAGCTTAAATTGCAGTTCCGCATCCGTGAGTTGGCTCAAGGCGATTTGGGAGGCTAAGGCGTTTTGGAGCGCTTCCTGTGCCTTACTAAATTTTTTTTCCGCTTGATAGGCTTCGGCGATTTTCAGGTAAGCATCACGCCTCATCTCGGGACAGTGGACCGCGATACTCTCATAGGTCTCAATCGCTGTGGCTGCATCAAGCTCCTTGGAAAAGATATCCGCTACCGCAAGTTTGGCCCTGGCGTAGAGTTCTTTATCGTTGGGATCATCGATGAGTTTGTATTCATTGATGGCCTCATCAAGCTGGTTCTCTCCCTGGAAAGCCTGGCCAAGCTTGTAATGGGTTAAGGCCGTGAGGTTATTTCCGGGATAATCTTTGAGGATTTGTTGATAATAGCGTATGGCGTTCTCGAAATTGGGAAGCTCCAGCGAATAATCGCCCAGCCACATGAGGGCGGTAAGAGCGGTCTCGGTTTTAGGGGATTTATAGATGACGGCTTTGAATCTCTTGACGGCCTCTTGAGTGTCGCCCAATTTATAGAAACACTTGGCGATCCCAAGTTCACATTGACGGACCAAGTTTTCTTCGGCTGGAAGATCCTTGAGGATTTTTTCGAATACTTTCATAGCCTCCTGCGCCTTATCCTGATTGAAGAGGCTTAAGGCCAGAAGGTAATTGGCTTCTGTGAGGTACTCGGAATTCTTGGGGGATTCTTTAAGGAAATCTTCGATATTCTCTTTGGCCCTCGCCCAATCGGTTTTTTTAAAGAACGCCACCCCAAGATAATATTTGCTTTCGGTTAAAAATTTGCTGTTGGGAAAATTGGTTCGTAGAGTCTGCAGAGCAAGAATTGCGGCCTCGGCCTTGTCCATTTTAAGAAGCGTGATACCCTGCCGGAATTGAACATAGTCGCTGTAAAGGCTGTCGGGAAAATTTCTTAGGATTTTGTCGTAGACCTCCAGGGCTTTTTGAAGATTGCCTGCGTCCTGGTAGGCGTCGCCGATCTGCGTCAAGGCGCTGACCTTTACGATCTTATTTTGCGTCTGGTCCATGATTTTCTCGAAGTTCTTGATGGCCGAATCAATGTCTCCGCTTTTGAGGTAGGCCCAGGCCATTCCGAAATACGTTTTTTCAACGATCTCTTTGTCTTCTGGAGCTTTTTTAAAATGTTCAATCACCCGCTGGTAAGTCTCAATGGCCGATTTGTAATCCTTGAGCAGATACTGAACGTTGGCTTTTCCTAAATAACTTTCCGCGAGTCTTGGGCTGTCGGGAAAGTTTTTAATGAGTTCGTTGTACGCCTGTAGCGATTTATCATTTTGTCCCATTTCAGAATAAAGGTTGGCGAGTCCCAGGTAAATGTCATCGCTCAAAATCCCTTTTTGTTTGGCAAAGGTTTGCGCCTCTTCGAAGGCTTTCTGCGAGGGCTCGTAATTCTTTTGTTTGAGATGGCTCCAGCCGGTGCTGACTTTGGCCATCACAACGAGTTTGGAGTCGGTGGAGATTTCAATCACTTTGGCGTAGTAGTCAACGGCCTCGGTGAATTTCCCCGAATAATAATACGACTCCGCCGTGTAAAAGTAAGCTTGGTCATGGCGCGGAGATTTAGGATTCTTGAAGATATAATCTTGAAAGTATTGGATCGCGTTGTCGTATCCATGCAGATTGTATTCGGATTCTCCGACTTTGAACATCCCGTCTTCCGCGAGTTGATGAAGGGGAAATTTTTTGACAAGTTGGATGAAAATGTCGCGGGCGCTTTGATATTCTTTCTGGTCAAAGTAGGCCCATCCCAGGGAATAATAGGCCTGCGGCGCGTACGGAGAATCAGGATAGACCTCGAGGATTTGGCGGTATTGTTTTTCAGCCTTGGAGTAATCTGAACCCTTCAGATAAGTTTCTCCCAGCCAGAAAAGGGTTGCGTCTTTGAATTCCGAACTCTGCAAAAGTGGCTGAAAGATGTCAAAGGCTTTTAGATACTGGTTTTTAAAAAAATAGCATTGGCCTAAAAGGATCCCGGCTTGGACTTTTTTGTCGCTTTGAGGATATTCCCGCAGGAATTGGTCGATGTAACGCATCGCTACGTCATAGAAACCATCATCGAAGGCCCGCTGAGCGATGAGAAAGAGTTCCTTTTCCTGTTCAGAACCGGCTGGTTGAACGGCCAGTTGAGAAGTTTGAATACCCATGGAGGTTCCCGCGGGTTGTGCCCAGAGATAAAAGGACGCTGTAAGAATTAGGAAGGCGGTAGGTAAAAAAATAAGATGTATTTTGACGTTCTGAAGCATAAGAAACATTATAACAGGTTTGAATGCTTTTTCCAGCCGAGGTTCATGAAGGTTAGAGCAATTCCTTGAGATAACGGGCGGTGTGGGAGATTTTGTTTTTGATCAAGCTTTCTGGGGAACCGGCAAAGATCACGTGTCCCCCTTTATCGCCTCCTTCGGGCCCAAGATCAATGATGTAATCGGCGTTTTTAACGACTTCGAGATTGTGCTCGATGACCAGAACCGTGTTGCCGCGGTCGACCAAGCGTTGCAGAACGCGAAGCAGTTTATCCACATCAAAAAAGTGCAGCCCGGTCGTTGGCTCATCCAAAATATAAAGCGTGCGTCCGGTCGCGGTCTTACAGAGTTCGCTCGCCAGTTTCACGCGCTGCGCTTCCCCGCCGGAAAGAGTGGTCGCGGGTTGACCGAGTTTGATATAACCAAGCCCCACGTCGTTGAGAGTTTCCAAAATGTTTTTGATGCGCGGGATGTTTTCAAAGATTTGAATGGCCTCCACCACCGAAAGGTTCAAGACCTCGGCGATATTTTTATCTTTGAAGTGGATGTCGAGCGTCTGTTCGGTGAAACGGCGTCCGTGACAGACTTCGCATTCCACATAAACATCGGGAAGAAAGTGCATTTCGATTTTTTTGATGCCATCGCCCCCGCAGGCCTCGCAGCGGCCGCCTTTGACGTTGAAACTAAAACGTCCGGGTTTATATCCGCGCATCTTGGCTTCAGGGACTTGGCTAAAGAGATCACGGATGGGGCTGAAAACACCGGTGTAGGTCGCCGGATTCGAGCGCGGCGTTCGTCCGATCGGTGATTGATCCACGACAATAACCTTATCCAAATTTTCAATTCCCTCAATTCTTTTGTGTTCGCCGGCTTTCTCTCGGGAGCGATACAATTTTTGCGCCAGCGCCTTATAGAGGATGCCATCAATGAGAGTTGATTTTCCAGATCCGGAAACACCGGTAATGGCGATGAATGTTCCCAGCGGAAAAGAGACATCAATATTTTTAAGATTATGCTGTTTGGCCCCGATGATTTTTACCTGCGGGGCCTTGACGATCTCTCTTCTTTTTTCTGGCGTTGGAATCTTGAGCTGATTGCGCAAGTATTGGCCGGTCAAAGATTTTTTCGATTTTAAAAGACCCGCAACATCGCCGGCGTAAATGATTTCCCCGCCATGCTCCCCGGCGCCGGGGCCAAGATCAATGATGTAATCGGCGGCTCGGATGGTGGCCTCATCGTGTTCAACGACGATCAGGGTGTTTCCCAAATCCCTCAAGGATTGTAGTGTTGAGAGTAGGCGCTCATTGTCTTTTTGATGTAAACCAATACTCGGTTCATCCAAAATGTAGATAACGCCCATAAGCCCTGAGCCGACTTGTGTGGCCAGCCGAATTCGTTCGGCTTCTCCGCCGGAAAGCGTGGCGCTTTTGCGATCGAGGCTCAAGTATTCAAGTCCCACATTGATGCAAAAGTCCAAACGCCGAATGATTTCTTTAAGGATTTGCTCGCTGATCGTTTTTTGATCGCGCGTCAGCGGGAGATTCAGGAAAAATTGTTTGACCTCCTTGATGGAGCCGGCGGTGATTTGCGCGATATTTTTTTCGGCGATTTTAACGGCGAGCGATTCGGGTTTAAGTCTATGGCCTTGGCAGTCCGGGCACGGTAAGACCGACATGAATTTGGAGAGCTCATCCTTGAGCCATTCGTTGCCGGTCTCTTTAAATAAGCGTTCGAGATACGCCAGAATTCCCTCGAATTGCCTTCCCCATATAATATGTTCGGAACCATGGAGGATGATATTTTTGAATTTTTTGTTGAGGTCCTTGTAAGAGATTTGTTGATCGACCTTGTAAATATGGGCGATCTCGCGGAACACGGCTTTGTAATAAAACATGAATCCGCGTCCGGCTTTTGACCAGGGGACAATCGCCTGGATCCAGGGTTTGGCAGGGTCCGGGATAATGAGTTCGGGGTCGATTTCCATCTTGGTGCCGAGACCGTTGCAGGCGGGGCAGGCCCCGTAAGGAGAATTGAAGGAAAAAATTCTGGGTTCGATTTCCGAGACGTTGATGCCGCAGTCAACGCAGGCATATTTTTCGCTGAAGGTTTTGTCGGGCGCCTGGGCGTTAAAATCCACGAGGAGAATTCCTTTTCCGGTTTGAAGTGCGGTCTCGATGGAATCGGTCAGGCGTTTACGGATGTTGGGTTTAATGGTGAGACGGTCAACAACGACTTCAATATGGTGAATCTTGAACTTATCAAGTTTGATGTTCTCGCTCACCTCGTGAATTTTGCCATCAACGCGGACGCGCGCGAATCCGGCTTGGGCCACCTGTTTGGGGATCTGCCGATACTCTCCTTTGCGGCCGCGGATTAAAGGCGCGAGGATATTGATGCTGGTCCCTTCTTCCCATTCGAGGATTTGGTTGGCGATTTCAGGGACGGTCTGCCGTTCGATTTTTTTCCCGCAGTGATAACAGTAAGGCGTGCCGATACGGGCAAAGAGCAAACGCAGGTAATCGTAAATTTCTGTTTGGGTGGCGACGGTCGAGCGGGGATTGCGACTGGTGGTTTTTTGCTCAATAGAAATCGTCGGCGAAAGGCCTTCGATGGATTCGACGTCCGGTTTCTGAAGCTGTTCGAGGAATTGACGGGCGTACGCGGAAAGACTTTCGACGTAACGGCGTTGTCCCTCGGCGTAAATGGTGTCGAAGGCCAGTGAGGATTTCCCTGAACCGCTTAAACCCGTGATGACGATAAACTGGTTGCGCGGGATTTTCAGGTGGATGTTTTTGAGGTTGTGCTCTTTCGCCCCGCGGATGACGATAAAATCGGTATTCATTTCTTTATTGCGGACAATTGCAAGGGCGCCCCGCCATGGCGGGGCGCCCTTCAGGTTTTAAGACGATGTTACTTTCTTTTTGCGGCCTTCTTCTTTTTTCCTCCACGCACCATTTTGGCGCAGGAGATATCACCGTGCTTGTCGATAAAGTAAAGATAGCCGCCCTGCTTCTTCACTCCCACCTTAGCGACCTTCTTAGGAGCGCCTCCTTTTTTGTTGCCGCGAGCCATCTTTGCGCAGGAAACGTCCCCATGCTTGTCGACAAAATACAGGTAGCCTTTTTGTTTCTTGACTCCCACCTTAGCGACTTTTTGTGCCATTGTTGTTCACCTCCCTCCGTAAGTTAAGTAAAGTTAAGTACCGAGTTTAACCCCCTTAAGATATTGCTTGAGCGTTTGAATCGCGGACAAGACGGCCAAGTAACTCGTCTTTGGATTGTCGGGGCATACGACATTGTCGGTCATCGTGACCATCCGTCCAAAATCACCGATGACTTCAATCTCATGGGAATTCGTTTTGAATTCCGGTGAGGTGACGATGCGCACAGAGAGCTTGTCCTGGGCGTTGGCGGCCAGGGCCACGGTTGCCGCCACGTTGATATTCTTGGGAAAATATTTGACCGCTTCGTCCACTTTTCCTTCAAAGATGGTTGTTTCTTTTTTGATGTCCTTGAGAACGATCTGTTTTTGAGCAATATAAGGAGTATCCGCAAACCCCGAGGGAGGTTTACGGGTCGTTAAGGTAATGCTTTTGATATTTTTTAAACTTGCCGCCTTGATGGCGTCAATCCCGGCAATGGCGCCGGAAGGAATTAAGAGTTCACACTTATTTCTATCGGCTAACTGAAAAATATCTTTAGCGTTCAAAAGATGTCCTACGCTCATGACCAGGATACTCCTTTTGGCGCGCAGCACCTTTTTAATAATATCCTTGGTATTTTTAGCGGTAACGGCCTCTACGATGAATTCCGCAGATTGGATGAGTTCTTTCAAGGAATGTTGAACGACCCGGGGCGTGGCTACTGCTTGCGCGAGTTTTTGCGTCTTGAGAGGGTCGATATCATATAGACCCGACAAGCGGCAGTCATCCTTGAAATCCTGGGTGATGCTTTGGGCGATGCGAGATCCGATGGCCCCGCAGCCGATAATTCCAATCTTGATTTTTTTGGTTTTCCGGATCATGGAATTTTCACGACGATATTATCAATGAGCCTGGCCTTCCCGAACCATGCGGCCAGGGTGATGAGTACCGTCCCTTCGAGTCTTTTGAGGGAACCCAGAGAGTCGGCGGCAACGCATTCGATATAATCCGTATGGCTTATACTGTTTTTTTGAATGAGCGAGCGAAGCAGACCTTTAACTCTTTGCGGGTTTCGTTCGCCTTGAAGAATCGCCGTTTTGGCTTGGGACAAGGCTTGATAAAGGATGGGGGCTGCTTGTCTTTGACGGGAATTGAGGTAAGCATTTCTGGAACTTATGGCCAACCCATCGGACTCGCGAACGGTCGGCAAGACTTTGATGCGTGTCGGGAAATTAAGGTCTTCTACCATTCTTTTGATGACAATGGCCTGCTGAGCATCCTTTTGGCCCAAATACATGATGTCGGGATTGACGATATTAAGAAGTTTCGCGACGATCGTTGTCACACCTTGAAAATGTTCCGGACGGAATTTTCCGCACAAAATTTTTGAAATCCCTTCCACGGTCAGGTTCGTCAAATGTCTCGTTGAGTACATATCGTCGGCCGACGGATAAAAGATTATATCAACTTTTTCTTTTTTTGCCAATAATTCATCTTTTTTAAAATCCCGAGGGTATTTGGAAAAATCTTCATTTTTGCCGAACTGCTTTGGATTAACGAAAATGCTCAAGACACTTACCGCGTTTTCTTGGCGAGAGGCCTTAAGAAGCGAGGCGTGCCCTTGATGCAGATATCCCATCGTCGGGACAAAACCGATGCTTTTGTCCTCCTTTTTAAGTTTCTCGCTTATTTCTTGCATTTTTTTGACACTACGGATGATAGGCATGGGCGAGTTCCGCGGTAAGTTCGGGGGCGATTTCCAAGAGAGGAATCATAACGAATTCTCTTTGTAGCATTCGAGGGTGAGGCACTGTCAGTTGAGGGGTGTTAATTTTCAAATGATCATAGATAAGAAGATCAATGTCAATGGTGCGCGGGCCGTTGAGGACCGCGCGCTCTCGGCCGAGCCTTTGCTCAACGGATTGGATCAATTGCAGTAATTCTTGCGGGGGAAGCTGAGTTTCGATTTTGGCAACGGCGTTCAAATAATCGCCTTGAAGAGGGCCGCCCTGGGGTTTGGTTTCGATGATCCCGGAAACTTTCTGAACGTGCGCGCCACCGTTCTTCAGCTCTTCAATGGCGTTTTGAATGTGCTCTTCACGTTTTCCCAGATTTGAACCTAGAGCAAGAAAACAGATCGCCAATTACAAAACCTTTCGTAAACGTTCGACGGCTTCATTGATGCGTTCCTTGGGCATCGTGATGGTCATGCGAATGTAACCTTCCGCGCTTTTGCCGAATCCCACACCCGGTGTAGCGACAATATCAGCTTCATCGAGGAACGCTTGGGCCGCTGCCATGGAATTTGAGAACTTCTTCGGGATTTTTCCCCAGACGTAAAATGTGGCTTTGGGAGAAGGTATTTTCCAGCCAATCGAGCGTAAACCGTTAATAAGGGCATCGCGGCGTTCTTGATACATTTCACGAAGATGCTGGACCTCCAGCTCATCCAGTTGAAGAGCGCGCATCCCGGCGATTTGGATCGCCTGAAAAATTCCTGAATCGACGTTGGACTTGACCTTGCCGAGCGCCGCGATCAGCGTGGGGTTCCCGCAGGCCCAGCCGATCCGCCAGCCGGTCATCGAATAGGTTTTAGAAAACGAATGGAATTCAATGGCGACTTCTTTGGCGCCTTCAATCTCGAGAATGCTTAAGGGTTTTTCGTTATCATAATAGATTTCAGAGTAGGCCATATCCGAGACCAGGATCATCCCTTTGTCGCGGGCGATAGAGACGAGCTCCGTATAGAACTCTTGGGTCGCCACCGCCGCCGTCGGGTTGTTAGGGTAATTGACAAACATCATCTTCACCCCCGACAGATCTTTGATTTTATTTAAGTCCGGCAAGAAGCCATTGCGCTCTTTTAAAGGCGCTGAGACGACTTTCCCGCCGGCAAAAATCACGGACGCGGGATATCCCGGGTAGGATGGGTCAGGAACAATCACTTTGTCTTTGGGATTTACGATCCCCATCGGCAGATGGGAGAGTCCTTCTTTAGATCCGATGACGGGATAAATTTCCGTGTCGGGATTAAGATCAACTTTAAAACGCTTCTTAAACCAAACGGAAATTTGCCGGCGCAATTCCGGCATACCGGCATCGAAGGCATAGTGATGATTGGCTGGGTTCTGGGCCGCTTCTTTCAGCGCGTCAATGATTTGTTGTGGTGTTCCGGTATCAGGGTCGCCAATCCCCAGATCGATGACGTCCCGTCCGGCGGCCATCGCCGCACGTTTGGCCTTATCGATTTCCAGAAACAAATACGGCGGCAATTGTTTGAGGCGTTCGGAAAATTCAATGGTCACAGGCATAGCAGTTGCTCCAGGACCTCTTCCATCGTAAACAATCCCTTGTCCTTCTTTGAGAGGAATTTAGCGGCCACCAGCGCCCCGGCGGCGAAAATGTCGCGGGTCTTGGCATGATGGCGGATTGTGATCGTATCCACGGGGCTTTCAAAGATCACATCGTGATCTCCAACGATCTCCCCTTCCCGGATGGATTGAATGTCGTCCACTTTTTTCTTAGAGGCAGTCTCAACAATCTCGGCAATGGTCTTTGCCGTGCCCGAAGGCGCGTCTTGCTTATGAATGTGATGCGCTTCCACAAGCCGCATTCTATAAGCGCCGGCGGTCTTTTTTGCCGCTTCCCTCGCCAGGCCAAAAAGGATATTCACTCCAACCGACATATTAGAGGAAAAGACAATGGGGATTTTTGCCGAGGCTTTTTTAATGATTTTGATTTGCTCGGCCGTTAAACCCGTCGTCCCAATGACCATTTTAACGCTGAGTTTGACACAGGTTTGAACGTGTTCAATCGTCGCGCCGGGAGCGGTAAATTCGATAAGGACATCACAGCCCTTGAGGGAAGAGGCGTCTGTGCTTACTTTGACACCATAGAATTCTCCATGAGCTTCCGGGTGGTTAGGGCTTTCCAGGAGCGTTTTTATTTTGAAGGCCTTGTCTTCGCCCGCCAGTTGAGAAATTCTCTGCCCCATCCTTCCCCGGGCGCCGCTGACCGCAAGTTTAATCATTATTTCCCTTTTAGTAATCCGTATTCTCTTAAAGCTTTTTTTAATTTGTCCAAATTTTCATCCGACATGGAGCATAGCGGTAAACGCAAATCGCCCATGCAGAGTCCCATCAATCCCATCGCGGTTTTAACTGGAATGGGATTAGTCTCGAGGAACACGGCTTTGACCAGGGGCAAAAGCTTATTGTGAATCTTCTGAGCCTTTTTAATATCTCCGTTTTCGAAGGAGTGAATAAGATCAGCGACCTCACGCGGCACGATGTTGGCAAGAACCGAAATGACCCCCAGGCCGCCAATGCTTAAAACTGGCAAAGTCAAAGCATCGTCTCCGGAAAACAACAGGAATCGGTCCCCGCAAAGATTTTTGATGACGGCCATTTGTTCGAGAGAGCCTGAAGCTTCTTTGACGCCGATGATATTTTTGCAGTCATTGGCCAGTTTGGCGATCGTTGCCGGCTCGATATTCACGCCGGTGCGTCCCGCGATGTTATAAAGAATGATGGGGATATCAACGTTATGGGCGATTTCCTTGAAGTGCAAATACAGCCCTTTTTGCGTCGGTTTGTTGTAGTACGGCGAAACAATAAGAGCTCCATCCGCTCCGGCTTGAGCCGCGTGTTTAGTCAAGGAAACAGCCTCTTCGGTGCTGTTGGAGCCCGTTCCGGCGATAATAGGAATCCTTTTGTTGACGAATTTGATGCAGAGTTCAATCACCCATTCATGTTCGGCCGTGGACAAAGTCGGGGATTCTCCCGTCGTCCCGCAGGGAACAATGCCGCTGGTTCCATTCTTGATTTGAAACTCTACCAATTTTTTTAGCGCCGTCTCATCGATACGTCCATTTTTAAATGGTGTGGCGATGGCGACGATGGAACCCTTAAACATAGTAATATTCTCCCTTCGCGATGAATTTGGCACTCCCCTTTAGCCACACGTTGGTGATATGGTTATTTTGGAGTTTAAAGGAAACGTTCAAAACCTCTGTGCTTTTGGTCAATACTTTCATCGAGGCTTTTTCTTTTATGTGCGTGCCCGCATGGGATTTCAAGAAACCAACGATTCCCGCAGCCACGCTTCCCGTCCCGCAGGCCTTGGTTTCAGCTTCCACGCCCCGCTCGTAGGTTCTCACGGCCACCATGTCCTTGCCGATTTGTTCAACGAAGTTGACGTTGGTTCCCCGCGGCGCGAAGCGCGGATGGTTGCGGATGAGCGGGCCGAGGGTGTTCACGTCGATTTTGTCAAGGCTGTCCACAAAAAGGATCGTATGCGGAACCCCCGTGTCGATATAACTTACCGTTCTTCTCTGATCGTTGACCAGAATGTTGATGTTCGGCTGATAATCCTTAGGGTCGCTTAAACGCACAGCGGCGGTTTCATCCTTGGCCTCTCCCAGAAGAATGCCGGAGAGTGTTTTGATCGTGAACGATTTTTTCTTCGGTTTCTTGTTGTGGGCGATGTAAACGGCCAGGCAACGCGCACCGTTACCGCACATCTCCGCTTCCGAGCCGTCCGCATTGATGACACGCATGCGGTAATCGGCTTTCTTCGATTTATCAAGGATCAACAATCCGTCGGCACCGATGCCGGTTTCGCGGGCGCACATTTTAATCGCCAGGTTCCGTAATCGATTTGGTTGTAGGGGCACGGCAGGCCGTGCCCCTATGAGATCAATCACGATAAAATCATTGCCTGCCCCGACCATTTTTGTGAATGGAATTCTGTTCATTTTATTTTAAGAATGCGGGTATCTTTTCCCCTCTGACAAGGTCTTGAAATGTTTCGCGTTCTTTAACGACGGAATATTTGTTACCTTTGACCAAAATTTCAGCCACGCGGCCGCGGGCATTATAGTTACTGGACATCACGTATCCGTAGGCCCCGGCGCTCATGACGGCCAGAAGCTCTCCCTTTTGAACGACCGGCAACTCCCGGTCCTGCGCGAAGAAGTCGCCGCTTTCACATACCGGACCTACCACATCGAATTGATCTTTTCTGGCTGCCTGCTGTTTCAGTGGAACAATTTCGTGATAAGCGTCGTACAACGATGGTCGGATGAGGTCATTCATCCCCCCATCAACAATGATGAATTTTTTGTAGCCGTTATTTTTGATGTACAAGACCTTGGTGACGAAAATGCCGGCGTTACCCACGATAAATCTTCCCGGCTCCATGATAATTTTGAGTCCGCTGTTTTTAAGGAGCGGCAAAACCGCATCCGCGTACTCCTGCGCGGTCTGGGGCTTTTCATCCTTGTAGATGATCCCCATCCCGCCTCCGATATCGAGGTATTCTATATGAATCCCATCTTTTTTTAAAGTTTCAATAAATTCAATGATCTTGCCAATGGCCGTAACGAAGGGATCCTTACTCGTGAGCTGCGACCCGATGTGGATATGAAGCCCGTTAATTTTTATAAACGGATACTGCTTTTGCGCTTTCAAGATTTCGCGGGTTGAGCGCAGATCGATCCCAAATTTTTTTTTGAGCGTTCCCGTCGTGATGAAACTGTGCGTGCCGGTCTCGACGTCCGGATTAACCCGTAAGGCCACGTGGGTTTTGGTCTTAAGTTTCTTGGCAACGCGATTGATCTCTTCTAATTCCGGAACGGATTCCACGTTAAAAAATAGTATTCCGGTTTTGATCGCGAAGGCGATTTCCTCTTCGGTCTTGCCCACCGAGGCAAAGACGATCTTCTCAGGGTTGGCTTTGACTTTGAGCGCTTTACGCAGTTCCCCGACCGAAACAATGTCGACCCCGGCGCCCTGATTGAGAAGGGTTTTCAAGACCGCCAAGTTGCCGTTGGCCTTCATCGCGAAACAAATCAAAGGATTGACCGGCGCAAAGGCCTTCTCGATCTTGGTAAAATGGTCCACGAGCGTGTGGTGGCTGTACAAGTAAAACGGCGTGCCTACCTTTTTTGCGATGGCCGACACTTTTACATCTTCGCAGTACAGCTCGTCATTTTTAAATTTGAAATCATGCATGAGATTAAACCTTTTTAAAGCTTTTTCGAACGGATTTCTTCGAGTTCACGGAGTATTCCGGATCAATCAGCTTTTTTATCACCGCAGGAGTCAAAAGAGGATGAAACTGTTTTAATTCTTCCGCGCTCATCCGGATAATGTCTTTTTGTTTTTTCAATTTGAACGCGATGAGCCGTCCGATGATCGTATGCGCTTCCTTAAAAGCGACACCTTGTTGTACCAGATAATCCGAGAGATCAGTAGCATATAACGATTCGTCATCGAGCTGCTTTTCGATGCTACTTTTTTTGAAGGTGACGTTTTTCAAGAGCTCCGTCAAAACTTTAAGTTCGCTTTGGACGATTTCAAAGGAGTCAAAGAGCGGCTCCTTATCGTGCTGCATGTCGCGGTTGTAGGACATGGGCAACCCCTTCATCATAACCAGAACGTTCAGCAGATTCCCGTAGAGTTTCCCGGTATAACCTCGAATCAACTCGAGGACATCGGGATTCTTTTTTTGCGGCATCAAGGAACTTCCCGTGCAAAACGATTCATCAATATTAATGAAGTCAAACTCTTTAGTCGACCACAGAATAAAATCCTCTGAAAGGCGCGACAGGTGCATGCCAAGAATAGACAAGGCACTCAAAATTTCAATAACGAAATCCCTATCGCTAACGGTATATATAGAATTGGTTGATGGTTTAATCCATTCTTTTTTATTTAAGAATAGTAATTTAACGGCTTCGTTATAGTGGCGGGACTCTATAAATGTTCCCGCTAACGCCCCCGCCCCAAGCGTTAATTCGATGTTATTAAAAATATTTTTAAGCCGTTTCCAATCAGAGTGAAACATTTTCATATAGCTCGACAAATATGTCACAAGATGAATAGGAATGGCATGTTGCAAGTGCGTATAGCCGGGCATGAAAGTCCCAACGTGATCAGTTGCCATCTTTGCTAAAGATTTCTGGAAGCTTGCTATCAGTTCCATGGTGCTAGTAAGACGTTCTAGGCAATAGAATTTCATATCGAAAACGACTTGGTCGTTACGAGATCGACAGGTGTGTAATTTCAAGGCAACCTTCCCCACTTTTTTTTCCAAGAGATGCTGGATGTAGGTGTGAATGTCCTCGAAGGATTCATCGATCCGGAATTTACCCTTACGGACCGAGGCCAGGATCTCATCGAGTCCTTCTCGCAGTATTTTGTGTTCCTTCACTGTCAAAAGATTCGCTTTTTTAAGAATATTGATTTGTACCAATGAGCCAATACAATCGCATTCCGCGAGCTTTTTATCGAAATGAATGGACTTTGTGAATTCCTCCACCAGAGGATTTGTTTTTTTGGTGAACCGTCCACCCCAGAGTTTAGAGCTCATATTAAAGTCCTTTTTTGTGTTATGTGTTACGTGTTAAGTGTCACGTAACACATGAAACGTGACACGTGACACAATCAGTAAGGCATTCCCCAAATCTTAATGAACCCTTCGGCCAACTTTTGGTCGAAGGTATCCTTCTTGCCATACGTGGCCAATTCTTCTTTATATCGGGAATACGGCGACTTACGCCCCACCACGGTGCAATTGCCTTTGTAAAGTTTGAGGCGAACGATTCCCGTCACCCGTTTTTGCGTTTCTTCAATGTATTGGTCCAGTTGTTTTTTAAGCGGCGTTTCCCAAAGTCCATAATAAATGAGATCGGCGTATTTGAGCGCCACCCCTTGTTTATAATGCATGGTTTCTCGATCCAGTACCATGGCTTCCAATTCCTGATGCGCGTGATAAAGAATTGTTCCCGCAGGGCATTCATAAATTTCGCGAGACTTAATCCCAACCAGGCGATTCTCGACCATATCAACGCGCCCAATGCCGTTCTTGTCGCCTAATTGATTGAGCTTTTTCAAGAGTTCGACACCGTTTAAGAATTTCCCATCGATCTTCTTGGGAATTCCTTTTTCGAATTCGATTTCAATGTAGGTCGGTTTTTTAGAGGCTTTTTCCGGTGACGCGGTCATTTGATAAATGTCCTCCGGCGGTTCGACCCAGGGATCTTCCAGGATTCCGGCCTCGATGCTCATTCCATAAATATTTTTATCGATGGAATAGGGTTTCTTTTTCGTGACTTCCATGGTAACGCCTTTGGACTTGAGGTAATCAATTTCCTCATCCCGAGTTTTGAATTCCCACATCCTTAAAGGTGCGATTGTTTCAAGCTCGGGATCAAGAAGTTTGGCCGTGACTTCAAAACGGACCTGATCATTGCCCTTGCCGGTACATCCGTGCGCAATCGCATCGGCCTTTTCCTTGTGCGCGACCTTAACTTGATACTTGGCGATGATGGGCCGGGAGAGTGAGGTGGCCATAAAATATTTCCGCTCATAGACCGCTCCGGCCTTAAGGGCCGCAAAAACATATTTTTCGACGAATTCTTTCTTAAGGTCCAGGATATAAACTTTACTTGCACCCGTCTTAAGAGCGCGCGCACGGATCTCATCGAAATTTTCTTCTTGCCCGAGGTCAGCAATCATGGCGATGACGTCGTAGCCTTTATCTTTCAGCCAGGGAATGGCGCAGGAGGTGTCCAGCCCTCCCGAATAAGCTAAAACAACTTTTTTCATGGTATATTCCTTTGCTTAAAGCTTGGTCATCCAATTAAATTTTTTGCTCTTGATGGTGGATGATTTTTACCAGAGCCCGCAGGGCCGCATTGACGGATATCCTGTCGTGAAATACTCTTGCGACATCTTGATCAAGAATGACTACGTTTGTTCCTTCTTTAAATCGTTTTGTATACTTTCCTCTGACTCCCGAGGAAAAATCGTACTCCGGTAAAATGTCCTGCCCGCCATTTTTTTTAGCTATTTTTTTCATGATCTTCCCTCTCTTTTTTAGTTGATCTGCGGACACTGATGATTTGAATATGATCACCTCGTTCAGTATGCGCTACAACCAGTAATCGATGTTTGTGTGAATGACCAAGAATAACGAAGCGGTCTTCAACTAAAGAATGAATTGGATCAAGAATTGTGATAGACCACGAATCTTCAAAAACAGTCGCCGCCTCCTCAAAAGAAACAGCATGTTTTTCTAGATTCTTCTTTGCTTTATCATTGTCCCATTCGAACAATAAACCCATAGAGACATTCCTTCTTTTATTTATATAAAAATTTCAAAATAGCTTTTTGAACATGCAAACGGTTTTCTGCCTGCTCAAAGATGATTGAGTGCGGACCGTCGATAATGTCTTCCGTGACTTCTTGCCCGCGATGCGCCGGTAGACAATGCATGAAATAATAATTTTTGTCCGCAAGTTTTGTAAGCTTAGCATTGACCTGATAATTTTTGAGGTCTTTCAAGCGTTTTTGGGCTCCTTCCTCCTGTCCCATACTGACAAAAGTATCGGCGTAAATAATACGCGCACCCTTCACGGCCTTTTGCGGATCATCAGTCAGCGTGACTTCACTTAAGGCGCCTTTCGCAATTCTCTTTGCCTGGGCAACGATTCTAGAAAGCGGTTCGTATTTTTTAGGAGACGCCACGGTTATGTGTGCCCCGGTGAGCGCGCAGCCAACTATCAGCGAGTGGCAGACATTATTATTCCCATCACCTACGTACGCGACCTTAATACCTTTGAGGGTATTTAATTTTTCGAGAATCGTGAACAGATCCGCCAAGGCCTGGCAGGGATGCTGCAGATCCGAAAGGCCGTTGATGATAGGCACCCCCGCGTAACGCGCCAAATCGACGACATCCTGGTGCGCATTGGTGCGGGCTACGATCCCATCGACAAAACGCGAAAGCGTCCGGGCAACATCCGCGACCGACTCGCGTTCTCCCAGTTGGATTTCCCGGGGACTCAAGTACAAGCAGTTTCCCCCCAACTGCCAGATGCCGACTTCAAATGAAACCCGCGTGCGATTGGACGGTTTCTGGAACAAAAGGGCGATGGTCTTGCCTTCCAACTCCCGGGACTTTTGTCCTTTTTTACTTTTAAGTTCCCTCGTGAGTTCGAGCAATTGGCTGACCTCTGGCGGATTCAAGTCTTCGATGTTGATAAGATTCCTGTTCATACTACTTCATCACTTTCGCGAAGGCCCGCTCAAGGATATAAAACGCCTTGTTGATCTGTTTCTTCGTTACATTCAAAGCCGGCATGAGCCGCAGCACGGTTGTTTGTGTGCAATTGATGATGAGCCCGTTAGTGAAGCATTCATTAACGATGGATTTGCCTTCTTTATTCAATTGAATTCCGACCATAAGTCCCAAACCCCGAACTTCCGTGATGCATTCGTATTTTTGCTTTAAATCGAGAGCTTTCTGCATCAAGGTGGGGCTCATCACTTTCACATTTTTCAGCATCTTGTCTTTTTCAATCGCCTTAAAAGCTCCGAGGCTGGCTTGGCAAATCAAAGGACTGCCGCCGAAGGTCGAAGCGTGCATGCCTGGTTTTAGCGTTTCCGCCAATTCTTTTTTGACAACCAGCGCTCCGATGGGAAGTCCGCCCCCTAAGGATTTGGCCAGGATCATCAAATCCGGAACAATACCATAATGCTTGAAACAAAACATTTCTCCGGTGCGGCCCATGCCGGTCTGGACTTCATCCAAGATAAGAAGAATGTTTTTCTCATCACAGATCCGGCGAATTTCTTTCATGTATTCGGCCGTGGCCACATAGATTCCGCCTTCCCCCTGCACCGGCTCGAGCAAGATAGCAATCGTTTTATCGGTGATTGCATTTTTAAGCGCGCCAAGGTCATTCAATGGAACGTGCTTGAATCCTTCCAGGAGCGGATGAAAATCTTCCTGATATTGCTTCTGCCCGGTTGCTGAAATGGCGCCCATGGTCCGGCCATGGAAGGAATTGAGCATGGTAATGATTTCAAAGCGCTCTCCCTTACCATACGCGCGGGAAAATTTGATGGCCGCCTCGATGGACTCCGCCCCGCTATTACAGAAAAAAACTTTCGCGGGGAACGACCAGCGTACAATTTCTTTGGCCAGTTTGGCTTGGCCGGGATGATAAAGATTATTGGGAACAAAAATGAGTTTCCCAATTTGATTGCGCACCGCCGACATCACTTTCGGATGGCAGTGGCCGACGTTATTGACACCCCAGCCTGAAAAGAAATCCAAGAATTTCTTGCCCGTCAAGTCAATCAAGTCCATTCCCTTGCCCTTCACAAAAATACCGGGCATCCGGGAATACGTCGAAAGAACATGCGTCTGGTATGCCTCAAAGATATCGTCTTTTTTCATTCTTTGGTGATCTGGGTTCCAACCCCAAGGTCGGTAAAGATCTCAAGGAGTAACGCGCGGTGAAGCCGAGCATCAACGATGTGCGTTTTTTTGACGCCCCCACGAAGGGCCTGAACACAGGAATTGACTTTTGGGATCATTCCACCCGAGATGACATTTTTCTTGATGAGGTTGTTGACTTCATCAACCGTTAAACTGGAAATGAGCGATTCCTGGTCTTCAGGATTGCTCAAAACTCCCTTGACGTTAGTCAAGAGTACAAATTTTTCGGCTTCCAAGGACCCCGCAATGGCGCTGGCCACCTCATCGGCATTGACATTGTGTGTTTGTTTTTCCTGAGTCATCCCCATCGGAGAAACGACCGTGATGTGGCCTTTTTTCAAATGCTGGTCGATGGCGTCCTGATTGATTTTGGTGATCGTTCCCACGAACCCCAAATCTTTGGCCGACTGTTTTTTTTCTACGTAAATGATATTCTCCTGACCTTTTAAACCGGTAACATCCCCTTTAAGGGCCTTGATCTCCGCCACGATTTGTTTGTTGAGTTTTTCCAGTTCTTCGCTCACGATCTTAAGCGTATCGGCATCGGTCACCCGGATCCCATCATGGAATTCGGATTTGAGCCCGCTTTCTTTGACCCTTGTACTAATCTGAGGTCCGCCGCCGTGCACTAAGATGGTGCGGATCCCGACGTAACTTAAAAATACGATGTCCTCAAGAACGTTCTTTCGAATAACGGCGTTATCGAGGATGCTGCCGCCGTATTTAATGACGAATACTTTACGACGGAAGGCGTGAATGTAAGGAATCGCTTCTACCAAAACAGAGGCTTTTTTAATTATATCGTCCATTGATTTTCACATACTCCAATGATAGGTCTGAGGTATACACCGTTGATTGTTCTTTGCCTAAATTCAAATCTACAAAAATGTCGATGTTTTTCTTTTTAAAAGAACTGAAATGAATTTTCAAATTTTTCTCAGTGACGTTCAAACCCGCTGAGCCTACGGCCGCCGCGACCCGACCCCAATTGGGATCTGAAGCAAAGGCGGCGCACTTGACTAAATTGGAATTCGCAACCGCCATGGCGGCCGCTTTGGCCTGTTGCTCGGTTTTTGCGCCGGTGACGGTGACGCAGATAAATTTAGTTCCTCCTTCGGCATCATCAATGATTTTTTTGGCCATACTAAGACAAACAAAGTTCAAGCCTTGAGAGAACGTTTCGTAATCTTTATTGGCGTGGGCAATCGTTGGGTTGCCGGCTAGCCCGCTCGCCATGATCGTGACCATGTCGTTCGTGCTCATGCACCCATCGACCGTAATGCAATTGAACGAAGCATCAACGGCATTCGCCAAGGCTTTCTTAAGAAGTTTAGCGCTGATGGCCGCGTCCGTCGTAATGAAACACAGCATCGTGGCCAGGTTGGGCTGGATCATGCCCGATCCTTTAGAACAGGCGCCGATGACAACCTTTTTGCCGCCGAGCTTAATTTCCACGGCAATCTCTTTGGGAACCAGGTCAGTGGTCAGAATCGCGCGGGCGGCTTTGCCTCCGCCATTCTTGCTTAAAGCTTTGACCAGCGCCGGCGCGGCCCTTTCAATTTTCAGATAGGGAAGCGGCTTGCCGATGATTCCCGTGGAGGCCACGAGCACATGATCGGCATTGATCCCTAAGAGTTCTGCGATTCTTTCTGTTGATTTTTGGGCATAAAGGATCCCGAACTGACCCGTGAAACAATTGGCGTTGCCGCTGTTAACGATCACGGCCTGCGCTCGGGAGCCGCGCATTTTTTGTTGCGTGACGACAATCGGTGCGGCCTTGATCGAATTTTTGGTGAACACACTCGCGCAAGGACTGGGGTGATCACAAACGATGAGCGCCAAATCAAGTTTCCCGGAACGCTTGATGCCGGCGGAGATTCCGTTGGCAGTAAACCCTCGCGCGCTACTGACTCCCCCTTTGATAATCTTCATCCCAAACCTTCCGTTTCCTTGAACCCACACATGATGTTCATGTTCTGCACGGCCTGAGAGGCAGCCCCCTTCATTAAATTGTCAATGACGCTGGTAATGACCAAGAGTTTTTTACCGGCATCGACTTCGAAGCCAAGGTCGCAATAATTGGTGCCGCTCACGTTTTTGACTTCCGGTTGCACGCCGGGTTCCATGAGCCGAACAAACTTCTCTGTCTTATAAAATTTTGTGTAGATATCGTGCAATTTCTCAACCGATAACTTATCTTTAAGCCGCACGTAAATCGTCTCGAGAATTCCCTGGCTCATGGGCAAAAGATGCGGAACAAAGGCGACATTCACAGGATTTCCGCTCAAGCGCGACAAGTAGTAATTGATCTCGGGCGCGTGCTGATGCTTCAAAACTTTGTAGGCCTTAAAATTCTCGTTAACCTCAACGAACAGAAGATCACTTACAAGTTTTTTTCCTGCTCCCGAAATGCCGGATTTGGCATCAATAATAATCGATTGGATCAAAGAAGATTTGACCGCAATAAGCGGCGCCAGCGCTAAAATCGCGGCCGTCGGATAACAACCAGGATTCGCGACGAGTTTAGCCTTCTTGATATCTTCCCGGTAAAGTTCCGGAAGACCGTACACAGCCCTTTCAAGATTGCTGGGATCTGAATGTTTGACCTTATACCATTTTTGATATTCCTTGGGTTTCTTAAGACGATAATCGGCACTTAAGTCGATAACTTTTTTCTTGGCTTTAAGAAGACCGGGAGTAATGACCATCGAAGTTGTGTGTGGAACAGCCAGAAAAATCACATCGCAGCCTTGAGCCGCCTTTTTAAGATCATAAGGCGCGCAAAAGAGGTTGATTTTTCCTTTCAGTCGCGGGCAGATTTCGCTCACGGGTCCGGTTGTATTATGGGCACTGACGTAGGTGACCCGGACTTCTGGATGTTTCAATAATAATTCGAGCGCCAGCAGGCCTGAATACCCGCTCACGCCGACGATTCCCACTTTCATCATAGATTTTTCCTTCAATGAACGCACGACTTATGGAGCGACAGCGCTCATAAGTCGTTGCGTGAATTGAACCCAGCACTTATTTTGCGATACTATCAAAGCCAAAATAAGTGCTGGGCTAATTCCGGTAGGCAATTTACGTTGAGCTTCGCTTTTCCGTAAATTGCGCCGTCATTAGAATAGGTGCTATCTTAAAATAAAAAACCCATCTCGTCAACTCGTTTTTAAGAGGGAGATGGGTTTGAAATTGCCTTTTTCCTGATTTGTTGCTGTTCTTTTTTGCTTTGGCTGCAATAGGTTAAGAATGTTAAGACTAACGTTTAACCCATTGGAATTTTTTACGAGCTCCCTTCTGACCCGGTTTTTTTCTTTCCTTCATTCTGGGGTCGCGGCTAAGACAAGCAGCCTTTTTCAAAATGGATTTATTGCCAGGGTCGCACACGGAAAGCGCCCGGGATAACCCTAGGCGCATGGCCCCGGCCTGTCCGGTCGAACCGCCGCCCGTCACTTTTACGTGGATATCAAATTTATTCAGCATATTTGTTAACTTAAGAGGTTCCATGATGATGATCCGGTCCGTTTCCCGATTGAAATACTTATCGAAAGGACGATCGTTGACAGAGATCGTCCCTGCCCCCGGAATTAATGTGACCCGGGCGACCGAGCTTTTCCGACGACCCGTGGCACCGTATTTAATGAGTTCAACCATTGCTGCGATCATCTCCAATAAAAAATCTGTTTACTGGCTTTTTCTTTTCCAAATACACTTGTGGTAGCCAGTATCTCGTCCCAGTTTTCCTTAATGTTCTTTTTAGAGGAAACTGGGGCTGTACCAGCTTCCTCTGATTCTTTTTTAAGGAAAGCTGGCACGACGGTTGTTTCCTTGGATCTTCTATCTTTTGAGGAACAACCGTCAATAAACTTCCAAAGGAACCGGCTTTTGAGCTTGATGCGGATGCTTGTCCCCGGCATAAATTTTGAGCTTACGTTCGATCTTATTTCCTAGCGGTCCTTTGGGGATCATCCGAGTGATGGCGAGCCTTAGGACCTTGGTGGGTTGCTTGGCCAAAAGCTCTTCGAGCTTCAGCAATCTGCGTCCGCCGGGATACCCGGTATATCTTTGATATTCCTTCTTAACCATCTTATTGCCGGTCACGCGAATTTTTTCGGCATTAATGATAATGACCACGTCCCCTGTATCCACATTCGGGGTAAAAATAGCTTTGTGTTTCCCTCGCAACAAGGCGGCCGCTTTGGTGGCGATCCGGCCTAAGATTTTATTGTTGGCATCCAGGACATAACAGTTCCGCGTCACTTCTTCCTGTTTTGCCATGTAGGTTTTTTTCATAAGACTCAAAATATATCATCTTTCAAGAGATTGTCAATATTTTATTTTAAATGACGACACAACTTACGGAAACAAGAGCGACGTAAGTTGTTGTCGGAATTTATCCCGAGGATGCCCGCTCTTTAAGCGGGCGTTTTGACGAGGGATTGCCTAAAAAATAATTCACTTATTTTCTTTTGGGTTTATGAGCACTTTCATTTGGTTTATGCATAACAAATCCCACCGGCCCTTTTTTCTTGATAACTTTCTTTTTTTCTTCCAAAAGGTCTTTGATGGCTTTAAATATCAATATGATTTTCTTGTCTTGCTCCTGGTATTTTGTCTGAAATGTTCGTTCAAGGTCCTCGATCTTACGGGCTAAATCTTTGTGGGACAGCATAAGTTCCCTTAATTTAGTAAAAACCCTCATGATCTGTATATTAACTTCGATGGCCCTGTCACTGTTAAGAACGCTTGATAACATCGCAACACCCTGTTCCGTAAAAACATAAGGCATTTTTCTCATTCCCATTTTTTCTCTATTGGAAATCGCAATTTGCGACATCCAATTCTTCATTTCTTCCTTAGTGAGTTGAAGCATGAAATCCAACGGGAACCTTTTTAGGTTCCGTTTAACTTGCTCATTTAGCCTGCGGGTTTCAACTCCATATAGTTCGGCTAAATCTCTATCAAACATAACCTTGTGCCCACGAATTAAATAAATCTTACGTTGGATAATTTCAACCGGCACAATATTTACAGATCTACCCACAGCTCGTCTTTTCATAGACAATCTCCTACAAGTGAATAAAGGTTAAAGAAGGAAGGGGAGAAATTTGGGTAGATTTTCTGATAATCGATCCGACTGGTGAAGTCGGGGAAACTAATCGACGGTGACTATATTAATCGAGGGATAAAAAATAAGCAAATAAAAAAGCTGATGACCATCTAAGAATTATTTTAAAATATCCCAATTATCCTTATATTCTTCCATCCAGCTGGATGGAATTGATGGAGAATCCTTATAGTTAGGCTTTATGCGACGCATTTTTGTATTTTTCCGCTTTTGACCTTTTTCCCCCAGGAGTTGAAGTCCAATCTTGATGAGATTGTTTAAGAATCGCGACTACTTTATCACAGGGAATTATAAAAGTGTCTGGTTGGCCTTGGTCTGTCCAATGTTTGGGCAATGTAACAAAGATATAAAACAAGTGTTCATTAACTAAGCATTCATGTTTTTCGCTCATCATCCAGCCTTTATCAGCCGATCTGCCTTCCGTACGAGTCTTTACTTGAATTTGAAAGTTTCTTTTTCCATCCTCACTCATTGAGATAATATCAACCGCCTTTGTATTTTCTGGAGCTAAGCCTACAATAAAACCTAGGGCAGTCAAGCGGGCTACAGCGTAGTGTTCACCTATCGATCTGACCTGTGCTTGAAGTAGTTTTCCCATAGCCTGTCCTTGCCTACCCATATTTCACCTCCAACAAACACAACCCCTTGGCCGGGGCGGTGCGGCCACCGAGTTTGCGGTCTTTCCTCAAGACAATTTCTTTTAAGCTGCCTTTGGGAAGTTTTTTGGTTCCTATCATCAGCAGTGTTCCCACGATGTTGCGGACCATTTTGTAAAGAAATCCGTCGGCCTCAATGTCAATATAGAGAAAATCGCCGGATTTCTTGATGTCGATTTTTTTGATGGTACGGATGGTTCCCATTGATTTTCCTTCTTTGAGCCGGGCGGATTCGCTGGTCGTGAACGCTTTGAAATCCTTTTTTCCTAAAAGCTCCTTTGCTTCAGTTCGGATTGCACGCAGATTCAGAGGATACGGGTAAAAGTAAGAGAAGTTTCGATGCAGCGGATTCCTTATTTTTCTGCGCAGAATCGTATAGCGGTAAGTTTTGCTCTTGGCATTGAATTGAGCGTGAAATTTTTCGGGGACCTCTTCAACTTCAATGATGGATACGTCTTCCGGCAGGTTGGCATTAAGCGCGAATAGGATTTCTTGTAGATCTTTCGTGGTATCGATTTTGAAATGCGCCACTTGGCCCAGCGCGTGAACGCCGCTGTCCGTGCGGCCGGAACCCATCACCCGGATTTTCTTTTTGAAGATCCTGTGTAAAACCTTTTCCAGTTCTTCTTGGACGGTCCGATTTTCTTTGTTTTGGATCTGCCAGCCATGAAAATGCGTGCCGTCGTACTCGAGGGTCAATTTGAGGTTGCGCATTTTATTAGTGTATAGCGGATAGCGTTTAGCGGGTAGTAGAAAACTTTACCACTATACGCTATCCGTTAGTCGCTATTTTGTTAGAAGCTCCGCGATCTGCACGGCGTTGGTGGCGGCCCCTTTGCGTAGATTGTCGGCAACGATCCATAACCACAAACCATTCTTGAGGGCCGGATCTTTGCGGATGCGGCCGACGAAGACTTCGTCCCTGCCTTCACAATTGACCGGCATGGGATAGAGTTTATTCTTGGGATCATCGATGACAACGATCCCGGGAGATTTCTTCAAAATTTTGCGCACTTCTTGCGGCGAGATCGTTTTTTTAGTCTCGATGTAGACCGCTTCACTATGGCCGGTTTTGACCGGAACTCTCACGGTGGTTGCGGAAATCTTGATCTTTTTGTCATGGAGGATTTTGTGGGTCTCGTTGACGAGTTTCATCTCTTCGGTCGTGTAGTCGTTCTCCTCGAAACTGCCGATGTGAGGGAAAAGATTGAAAACAATCCTCTGATCCATATGCAGCGGGATTTTTTCTTCTGAATGATTGGCCCAAGCACGGAATTCATTCTCTAACTGCAGGATTCCGCCTTTTCCGCTTCCGGAAACAGCCTGATAGGTTGATACGATAATTCGTTTGAGGCCCGCCTTTTTTTTGATCGGAGCCAAAGCCACGATCATCTGGATTGTTGAACAATTCGGATTGGCGATGATCCCTTGATGCTTTTTGACGTCGGAAGGGTTTGCTTCCGGGACAACGAGCGGCACATCGGGACGCAGGCGAAAGTCCGCGCCATTATCGATGACGACCGCCCCGGCCTTAATGGCCTGCGCTGCGTAAGTGACGGCGGCTCCTTTTTCTCCCTCGGTACCGGCAAAAAGAGCGAACTCAATGCCTTTAAAAGAATTTTTATTGAGTTCTTCAACGTCATAGCTGTGACCATCGACGATGATGGTGCGGGCGCTCCTGGCGAAGACGCTAATTTTATTGATGGGAAAATTGCGCTCTCTTAAGACTCGCAGCATTGCCTCGCCAACAGCGCCAACACCTACAACCGCGACATTGTATTTTTTCATTTGAGTGCCTTGTTTTTTAATATGCTCGTTTTATAACGATTGAACGACCAGGTTCCCGACTTCCGTTGTGGAATATCCCATTTTTCCGGCCGCCAAGTCTTTGAGTTTGGTGCGAACGACCGCAATGACCGACTCTTCGATTCTTCGCGATGCTTCGTTTTCGCCCAACTGGGCCAGGAGCATCGACAAGGCACAAATCGCGGCCAAAGGATTGATCATGTTTTTACCCGCGTACTTAGGCGCCGAGCCGCCGATGGGCTCGAACATCGAAACGCCTTGCGGATTAATATTGCCACCGGCGGCAATGCCCATGCCGCCCTGGATCATGGCGCCTAAATCCGTGATGATATCCCCGAACATGTTATCGGTTACGATCACATCGAACCATTCAGGATTTTTGACCAACCACATCGTCGTGGCATCGACGTGCGCGTATTCCTTTTTGACATCCGGATATTCTCTCCCTACTTCATGAAAAGTCCTTTCCCAGAGATCGAAGGCATAAGTCAAAACATTGGTCTTTCCACAAAGGGTCAGTTGCTTGCGCGGACGTTTCTTTTGAGCGTATTCAAAAGCATAACGAAGGCAGCGTTCAACGCCTTTACGGGTATTGTAAGAGACTTGGGTCGCAACTTCGGTTTTCTTTCCCTTATTTTTGAATTCCCCCATTCCTTTATAAAGCCCTTCGGAATTCTCGCGCACAACGACAAAATCAATGTCTTCCGGTTTTTTATTTTTAATGGGACAAAAACGCTCATCATATAATCGAACCGGACGCAGGTTGATGTACTGGTCGAGCTCAAAACGGATTTTAAGAAGGATTCCCTTCTCTAATATGCCGGGTTTGACGTCCGGGTGTCCGATGGCCCCAAGATAAATGGCGTCGAACTGGCTCAAATCCTTGATGGCGGATTTAGGAAGAACCTCTTTTGTCCTTAAATAACGCTCTGCGCCGAAATCCAATGGGTGAGTCTCGTATTTAAAATTGAATTTGGAAGCCGCGGCCGCCAGAACTTTTAAACCTTCAGCCACGACTTCCGGTCCGGTGCCGTCTCCGCCGATGACCGCAATCTTGTAAGATTTTTTACTGGTTGAAATATTTTTGGCCAGCATAACATAGTCCCTTCTTTGTAAGGGTTTTTAGTTTACCATAAGTTGCTTAAGATTTCTATTCTTGGAATTTTTTGACGATCAAAGTGGCGTTATGACCGCCGAAGCCCAGGGAATTGGATAAAGCCGAAGTTACCTTAACCTTGCGGGCAATATTGGGGACATAATCCAGGTCGCAATCGGGGTCCGGCGTTTCGTAATTGATGGTGGGCGGTACTATGCTGTCACGAATCGCCAGGATACAGGCAATGATCTCTACCCCGCCGCCGGCACCCAAAAGGTGACCGGTCATGGATTTTGTGGAACTGACCGGGATCTTTTTGGCGTATTCTTTAAATACTTTCTTGATAGCTAAGGTTTCGACCTGGTCATTGAGCTTAGTAGATGTGCCGTGAGCATTGATATAAGAAATATTTTCCGGTTTAAGTCCCGCGTCTTTGATAGCCAGTTCCATCGCCTTGATGGCGCCCAATCCTTCCTCGTGCGGAGCCGTCACGTGATAGGCATCGGAAGTCCTTCCGTAACCGATGATTTCGGCAAAGATTTGGGCCCCTCTTTTTTTCGCGTGTTCGAGGGATTCCAGAATGACGATCCCCGCGCCTTCGGCCATGACGAACCCATCACGGTTGAGATCAAACGGACGGCTGGCTTTTTGCGGTTCATCGTTATGCTGCGAAAGGGCTTTGAGGGCGCAAAATCCGCCGACCCCAAGCATCGTCGTGGCGCTTTCCGTCCCTCCGGCAATCACAATGTCGGCATCGTTGTACTGAATGATTCGGAAGGCATCGCCGATGGAATTATTGGCCGTCGCACAGGCGGTCACCACGCAACTCGCGGGGCCTCGGGCGCCGGTCATGATGGAAACCTGTCCCGAGGCTTCATTGATGATGATACGCGGAATGAAGAAGGGAGAAATTTTACTGGGACCCTTGGCCAGAAGCTTTTCGTATTCTTTCTCCATGCTGTGCATACTGCCGATCCCGGAACCGATCAAGACACCCATCCGGTCTTTGTCAACCGTATCGAGATTCAATTTGGATTGGACCAGGGCTTCTTTGGCCGCGACAACGGCAAATTGGATGAAACGGGAAAGATGACGGGCTTCTTTGGTGGAAAAGTGATCCAGCTCGTTGTAATCAATGACATTGCCGCTGATGCGGCAGTCAAATTTGCTGGCGTCAAAATGCGTGATGGGCCGGATGCCGCTTTTTCCTTTAATCAGGGAATCCCAGAACTTAGGGACAGTCGTCCCCACTGGTGAAACAACCCCCTGCCCCGTAATGACAACTCTTCGTTTTTCCATGGTCTAGATAAGAATTTGCCCCGACCTTAAGGGTCGAGGCAAACTTTTTAATTCAGTTTTAATTTCTCAAAGGATTACTTACTTGCGGCCTTGGCTTCGATGTATTTGATCGCGTCGCCCACCGTGGTCATCTTTTCGGCATCTTCATCCGGGATTTCCACGTTAAATTCTTCTTCCAGGGCCATGATCAATTCCACGGTATCCAGGGAATCCGCCCCCAAGTCATCGATGAAGGATGCCTGCGGGGTCACTTCTTCCGGCTTGACACCTAATTGCTCCGCGATGATCGATTTGATTTTCTCTTCTACTGCCATGAACGGCCTCCTTTTTCCTTGATCAGGTTATATCGCTAAACCCCCATCCACAACAATCGTCTGGCCGGTGATGTAATCGGCTTCTTTTGAGGCCAGGAAGAGACAAACACCCGCGACATCTTGCGGTGTTCCCAGTCTCCCTTGAGGGATGGTTTTTAAAATTTCTTCTTGAACCTCGGTTTTGAGCTGGGCCGTCATATCGGTTTGGATGTATCCCGGAGCCACGGCGTTGGCGGTGATTCCGCGTGAAGCAAGCTCCCTGGCCACGCTTTTGGTAAAACCGATGATACCCGCTTTGCTGGCCGCGTAATTCGCCTGTCCCGCGTTACCGGTCAGGCCGATGATGGAAGAGATATTGATGATCCTTCCCTTGCGGCGTTTAAGCATCACTTTCGAAACAACCTTGGTACAGTTGAACGTCCCCTTCAAATTGACGTTGATGACGCTGTCCCAGTCGGTTTCACTCAATCTTAAGAGCAAATTGTCTTTTGTGATGCCTGCGTTGTTAACTAATATATCAATGGTCTTATATTTGTCAAGAATTTTGTTGACGATTTCTTCGACATTTTTGAGATTTGTCACATCGCAGGCCCATCCCTTGGCCTTGCCGCCGGTTTTTTCAATGTCTTGCGCCAGCGCTTGAGCCTGTTCGGCGTTGCGGGCAAGGCACATGACTACCGCCCCTTCCTTGGCAAAGGCAAAGGCGATCTCTTTGCCGATCCCTCGGGTGGCTCCGGTCACTACAATCACCGCATTTTCGAATGTTTTCATAAAATCTTTGAAACAGTTTGAAGACAGGGCCAAAGACAAAGCTATGATAACAACTGATTGGGGGATTTCAAGTTAAAATAATATAAACTAGTACTTCAAATCAGGCAAAAGCTCAAGGACCGAGGCCTTTATGAAACCCCTTTCGAAAAAATCGTGATTCACCACCTGACCGTTCCAGACCAGAATGTCCAGATCAATGATTCTGGGGACGTAACCGTGTTGATCGTCTTCTCTGCCCAGAGATTGTTCCATGACCTTGAGGCTGGTTTTCAGTTGTTCAGGCGACAGATCGGTCGTCAATAGGACGGCCCCGTTCAGAAAATCCGCTTGAGCCCCATCCCCAAAGGCTTTGGTTTTAAGAAAATGGGATTCGGCCAGGACCTTGTATTGGCAGGCAAGAAGCTTACGGGCTTTTAGGATGGTTTCTTCCGGCTTGATGTTAGAACCCAAACCCACTACAGCAGTGTTCATCTTCGTTTTTGCGATAATTCTACGGAAACGGAGCGAGCGAATCGCAAGGCATGCGGCTTATCAATCCGGACAGTCGCTTCTTTAATTCGTTTATCCTTCATGACCAGCTTAAGCACGAAATCGGTGAGCCTTTCCAAGAGAAAAAATTGAGAATCTTCCACTTCTCGGATGATTTTTTTGGTCAAGGACTTGTAGTCAACTACGTCCTGGATATCATCCTTGCGCGTGGCCTTCGGACAGTCGTAGTCGAAGGTCACATTGATAAGGATTTCCTGCCTGTTTTTACGTTCCCAGTCATTAATGCCGATGATGGTGCGCACGTTCAAATCCCTGATGTGGACTTTAGCCATTTGATATTCCTTACGCTAACCGTTGACCGCTGTTTTAGATCAGATGCTCTCCGCCGTTATTGAAAATGAAGTGGCCGGTCAAGTAATCGTTTTCCAAAAGAAAGCGTACCGATTGGGTAATATTCTTAATGTTCCCTTTACGTTTGAGCGGGATATTTCGGGCCATCCGATCGAGGGTGTCTTCACTCTCATTGTGCGCGGGAAGGATCAAACCCGGACAAATGCCGTTCACCCGGATACGCGGGCCCAGAGCGACCGCCGACATTTTCGTCAAGTCGGCGAGGGATTTCTTGGTTAGAAGATAGGTGAAATGGGTGGTTTTATGCTTGGCGATATTTGTATCCAGCAGGTTAATGATGTTTCCTTTTCGGCAGACCCGGGCGAATTCGCTGGTGAGAATGAACGGGGCTTTTAAGTTGATGGCAAAATGCCGGTCCAAGGTCCTCAATCCCTGCACATTCAGTCTTGATGGTTCGAAAATGGAAGCATTGTTGATAAGAACGTTGAGATCCGGAAATTTGGCTTTAACGCTTTTGACCAAAGCCAGAACCGCCGGTTCGCGCGCCAGGTCACAGGCAAAAATCTCACAGGCGACTCCCTTCTTCTTGATAAGGGAAGCCGTACCCCGGGCGTCGTTTTTCGATTGGTGATAGTGGAGGGCAATATTGTAGCCCATCGCGGCTAGCGTGAGAACAATGGCTTGCCCGATGCGTTTGGACCCACCGGTGACCAGAGCCGTTCCCCGAGGTGATTTATTTTTAGCCATGGTTACTTGATAAGACTCAAGAACTCGGCGCGGGTGGAGCTTTCCTTGCGAAAACTCCCCAGCATGCAGGAGGTCTTCATCACGGAATTCTGTTTCTCCACGCCCCGCATCATCATACACAAATGTTGGGCCTCGATGACCACGCCCACGCCTTTGGGATGAAGGATCTCCATCAAGGTTTCCGCGATTTGTTTCGTCAAATTTTCCTGCACCTGCAGGCGGCGCGCGAACACGTCCACGATGCGCGCCACTTTGGATAATCCAATGATTTTTCCATCCGGGATGTAGCCAACGTGGCATTTCCCAAAAAGCGGCAGAAGATGATGTTCGCAAATGGAATACAATTCGATATCCTTGACCACGATCATTTCGTCATCATCGGAAGCGAAGATGGCGTTGTTGATGAGGGAACGGATGTTTTTGTGATAGCCGCTGGTCATGAATTCCATGGCGCGCGCGGCCCGGCTAGGGGTCTGTTTTAATCCTTCTCGTTTCGTGTTTTCGCCGATTTGTTCTAACAATTTATGATAGGTTTTTTCCAGGGACATGAGTTTTCCTTTCCTACTGACTTTCGCATAAATAAAAGAAAATCTGCGGGTGTCAGTACTGCCAACGCTTCAATAATTTACGCCAAGAAAACGAATACGATACTATTATTAATGCGTTGGTCAGTAAATAGACTCCGAATGATAGCATAGGCCTTAGAGCCTGTCAAAAACAAAAGCTTTTTGGGCTTTTCAACGGCTGTGTTATAATGGGCGCTGGTTTCAAACATCTTCAAAGGAGTTTTTGCCATGCGACCGATCGCCGACTACCATATGCACACTCCCCTGTGCGGTCACGCCGTGGGCGAGCCCGAGGAATACGCCGCTCAGGCGATCGCCCTGGGATTAAAAGAGATCGGATTCTCCGACCACGCCCCTCTTGTTTCGCACGATGACCCAACGATTACCATGAACACAGATCAGCTGCCTCTTTATTTGAAGATGATTGAGGAGATTAAACGCAAAAACGAATCTCAACTTAAAGTGAAAATCGCTTTGGAAGCGGATTTTCTTCCCGGCTTTGAAAATAAGACCAGGGCGATTCTTACAGCTTACGATTACGATTATGTCATCGGCTCGGTCCATTTTATTCGGCAGTGGGCGTTCGATAATCCGGAGGAACGCGACCGTTGGAACGAACAAGACGTCAATAAGGTTTATCACGCCTATTTTGATCTTCTGCGAAAGAGCGCTCAATCAAAACTCTTTGACATCATGGGCCACGTGGACTTGGTGAAAAAATTCGGCCACCGGCCCGCGGAGGATATGACGACTGAGGTCGAAGAAACGGCCCGCGTTTTCAAGCAGTGCGGCGTCGCGGTCGAGATCAATACCTCGGGTTTAAGAAAGCCCGTCAAGGAAATGTACCCGGCTGCCTGGATGCTGAAAATTTATTGCCGGGCTGGCGTTCCTTTGACGTTCGGCTCGGACGCCCATGATCCTCAGGATGTGGGCAAGGATTTTGAAATGGCCTACGCTCTGGCCAAGGAAGTCGGTTATCTGGAGTATCGCACGTATAAAAATCGGCAAGTGGATGAGATTTATAAAATTGATTGAAAGGTTCCCAGTTAAGGATCATAGAGATGATTAAAATCCTAGGCATCGACCACGTTGCCATCAACGTGCGGGACATTGACAAGTCGATGGAGTTTTACACGAAGGTGATTGGGTTGAAGATCACCGAGCGTGAACCCTCCAAATCCGGCGTGGAATATTTTCTCAATTGCGGTCCCTCTTTGATTGGCATCATCCAGGCCAAGGATATGGGCAGTTCTCATCAATTCAAGCATGAAGGGCTGGGCGCCAATCATTTTTCATTCCGCGTGCACGCGAGCGATTTCGACGCGATGATCAAACGACTCGAAGAGAACGCGGTCTCCATTGAGTTCGCCAAAAAGCGGGAAAAATCCTGGTCGCTGTACTTTTACGATATTGATGGCAATAAATTGGAAGTAACTGCTTGGCCGTTGGAGGATGGGGTCGCCAACCCGCAAAGATTGATGTATGATCCAAAAATAAAAAGCTGGAAAAAATATTAGCGGATAGCGTTAAGCAGTAATCAGCGTAGAGTTATCAGCGACTGATCACTGCTAACCGCTGTTCGCTAAACGCTATCCGCTAAAAATAAAGGATACCTATGTCCCGACCCACCGAAGGCTCAAAAGCTCCGGATTTTAAACTCCCCGCCGATGACGGCATGGAGATCTCACTTAAAGATTTCAAGGGCAAGAAAAATGTGGTTCTCTACTTCTATCCCAAAGATGATACTCCCGGGTGTACGGTTGAAGCCTGTGGGTTTAGAGACATGATTAAAAAAATTGAATCGCAGGATGCAGTTGTTTTGGGGGTAAGCCCTGACGATGTGAAGAGCCACGAGAAATTCATCAAAAAATTCAACCTCCCATTCGCCCTTTTAAGCGATACGCAAAAAAAGATGTTGGAAGATTACGGTGTGTGGATTGAGAAAAGCATGTACGGCCGCAAGTATATGGGGGTCGATCGCGCGACGTTCATCATCAATAAGGAAGGAAGAATTGCGAAGGTGTTTGAAAAGGTCAGGCCCCAAGGGCACAACGCGGAGGTCTTGGAGGTATTGAAGAATCTTTGATTGTTGTTCGTGGGGCGCCCCTGCAGCTGTCTTGCGACAGCAAGACGCAGGGGCGCCCATTTTTATCCCGCCTACTTTTTACACGCCGGACAGGAGTAAAAGTAGCTCACCAAAAGCGCGATACCTGACAGTCCGACAAGACCATAGATCACCCGCGTGAGCAGACCCTGGCCGAAGATTTGTTCAACGAGATTCATATCCGCCACCGCGATCAAACCCCAGTTGAGCGCTCCGATGATCGCAATCGCCCCCACGATTTTACAGACCACACAGGCTTTCTGGAACATTTCTCCCTCCTTCTATGAGCCCACAACTTATGGATCCCGCCGTTAGGCGGGAGAACATAAGTTGTGAGGCGAGTTGAACCCAGCACTTATTTTTTAAAAAGTTAATACTGAAAAATAAGTGCTGGGTCTAATTCCGGCTAGGACTTACGTTACTATCGTTTCCGTAAGTCCTGCCGTCATTAGGCTTGGTTGTTGGTTAAGGGCTCACGCCCCGATTCCTACAAAGCCTTGAAGGCGTACGTTTGGCAATATTCTTCTAATTCACGCGGCGAAACAAGGTAAGTCCCCGTTCCAGAATACCAATCGCAGACCACTTCGCGTAAACGCAAAATTTCTTTTAAACGTTTTCTGAAACGCTCGTCGGTAACCGTAAGATCAATAAGTTCCAGCGCCCGCTCAAGAGCGTGGTTGCGGCTGAGCTCGTCTTTTTCCTCTTCCCAATGACGGGCGCGGGCGATTTCGCTTGCCACGTGGCCAAGCTGCTGGCTTAAAGAAAATTGCCGCCATCTTTGCGGAGAAATCATTTTTATTCTACCAAAGAATCAACGAGAGATTGAATATTTTTCTTTAATTTTTCATCCTGAATTTCAATGGAGCGATTGTTCTGATGAGGCCGGATGTTGATTAAAGACGTGTAGGCCAGGCGTTTGTCCCTGGGTTTGTCCGGGTACAGATTGAATCCCCAAAGGTCTTCTTGGCGTGAGCCGTTTTCCAAAAGCAGCGCTTCGGCATCGGCATGAAGCTCACCACCCAAAGCGATGATTTTTTTCTCGACATCGACGACCCCCTTCACCATCTCACCGTAATTGTCTTTTGCGATTTTGCATGCGGCTTCTTGAGAAATTTTCTTGGTGAGGATTTGAATTTTCATGGAGTTTTATTTTAAGGGATTCTTCATGGTGATCGTCCCATCCGGCAGCTCAAAGTAGAGCTTCTTGTTCTTCGAATACACGTTGGGTAAGCCCTTCTTATGGTTCTCGGCTTGGGCTTTTTTAACAGCCCGGTTGCCGATTGTCAAAATTTCGAGAATGTCTTTGTGTCCTAGGCTTTTCATCAAATGTCCTCCTTGAATATTCTAAAGTTAACCTCGTCAATGATTCTGATACCATGTCCCTCGTTTGCGGCAATGAGCAAAAAATCGTCTTTGCTGTTTAAAATGATTTGCCAGAGGTCGGCTTGGTCTTTATAGTGTTTCCAGAAGTTGACCTTACTTCTGTTGAACCGCCGTTTGATATCTTCCTCTGGAACCGGATGGCCTCCTTTTTGGACTCTGACCTGAATTCTTAATATGGCTTCAGCGATAGATTCCACGAAAATATAAAGCAATCGAATTTCGTATCTTTTACTTTTGAGTTTAGGAATTAAGTCTTTCCAATATTTACCGGCCAAGGTCGTTTCCACAAGGAAGGATTCCCCCTTTTGAATGTACTCATCAATTTTACGGAAGAACAACTTTCCTGCACTGAGCCTGGCTCTGAGAATATCGTTTGGCGAAAGCCTAAGAGCAATCTCATCGGCGTTTAAGAATGGCAAATGGGTTTCCTTTAAAAATTCCTTGGCAAACGTCGTCTTCCCGCTGCCATTAGGCCCGGCGATGATGTAAATAATTCTAGACATTTAAAACTCCTAGAGCACTGGTGGTTGGTATTTATCCTCTCTTTTCATGAACCATTGTTTCCTATCCGCATCAGGCTTCTCGAGCTCGGTAATTGTTTCAGGAGAATCTAGGATAATCTTCCATAGATTACGCAACATCCCAGACCACTTAGCCAGATCTTTCAAATTTTTTTGTCCGTTTTTTTGGTTCCCAACCCGTCCGTGCATAATATTACCTCTAACATTATAAGAATGAATAAATGCTGAATAAGCAGCATCTCTCTTACTTTTTGTCGATTGAGTTAAGCATGCAAAAGATTTGGCTAGCCTCTTAGTGATTCCGGGGCCTTCCTCGTACGTCAGAATCCCTTCCACTGAAGCACTAAAGCAGATCACAGCCGGTTGCCATTGAATTGTTGTGCAACCATAGAAAGCCAGCACTAGACTGCTCCAAAGTCTTTGTTGGACAATATAGATGGCTTTCATGGATTCTGCATAGACGCGAGCTTGATTCAGATGCTCAATATTCAATGTGTCCTGGACCTCTTCTTTATTATATTGAAACCTGTCCAACAGACGCGCTATGGAGAGAGAGCCGTCTTTCTCGTTGGGAAGCTCAAACCTGAATCTTACATGAGTTTGTGTTGGACAGCTCAACCACAAAGCTAGTAAGAATATATTCATTTTTTCGGCTTCTTTCAGTTTATCATCCGATAATTGCTCAAAAGTAAGCCAATGAGAAGCTGTATCTAACTTTTTTTGGTCTTCCTTGTGTAGATTAGTTAACAGCTTGACGCATTCTGCCCGCTGTAATACAGCCTCTCGTTTCACGATCTTTAAAAGACCAGGAACTCGAAATTCGTCACCATCCCAAGGGAAGTTGCTCAGTGGAGCAAATACGCTAACTCTCTGGGGAGAAATTGTAGATTTCTGAAACATGTACTTGATTCTTCATCTTGTGCTTTTGTTGAATATATCTTTCTAAAATCCCCACAAACTTTTCTTTAATGTGGTCCCCTTTAAGAATTTTAAATTCTTTCCCATCCACATACACCGGCGCGATGGGTTGTTCGGAAGTGCCGGGTAAACTGATACCAATGTCCGCGTGACGAGATTCGCCGGGACCGTTGACCACACAGCCCATGACGGCGATCTTTAATTTTTCAACGCCGGGAAATTCTTTTTTCCACAATGGCATTTTGCGGGTGATGTGGTCGTTGATATCCTGAGCGAGTTCCTGAAAATATGTGCTCGTTGTGCGGCCACAACCTGGACAACTGGTGACGCTGGGTTTGAAATATCTTAATCCTAATGACTGCAGAATATATTTGCAGACTTCTACTTCCCGTGAGCGCGCAACATTCGGTTGCGGTGTGAGCGAAACGCGAATCGTATCGCCAATTCCCTGTTGCAAAAGAATTCCAAGCGCCGCCGAGCTTGAAGCAATTCCCTGCATATCGCTTCCGGCCTCCGTCAATCCCAAATGGAGCGCATAATCGCATTTCTTGGCAAGTCGCGAATACACGGTCACCATATCCTGCAAAACTGACATCTTACAGCTTAGAATGATTTTATTTTTAGGACAGCCCAGCTTTTCAACCAAGTGCGCGCTGTTTAAAGCACTCTGGATCATGGCATCGTACGTGACTTCCTTGAAATTTTTAGGCTTTTTAAGTTTGGCGTTTTTATCCATCAAACTCGTCAAGAGTTCTTGGTCCAGCGATCCCCAGTTAACACCGATGCGAATGGCTTTACCGTTGGCGACCGCGATCTTGACGATGGCCGCAAAATTTTCATCGTGCCGTTCCCCACGTCCGACGTTACCCGGATTGATACGATATTTATCGAGCGCCTTGGCGGCCTGAGGATATTTGGTTAAAAGCGTGTGTCCGTTAAAATGGAAATCGCCGATGATGGGTGCATTGTAACCGGCCGCACGCAGACGCTTGATGGTTTCGGGAACGGCCGCGGCCGCATCGTTGTCATTCACGGTCCAGCGAACAAGCTCGGAACCGGCTTCGATGAGTTCAATGGTTTGTTTGAGAGTTTTCTCAACGTCGGCGGTGGGCGTGTCGGTCATGGACTGAATGACGACTGGATAGTCGCTGCCGAGTTTGACGTTTCCTATTGTGACTGTGGGAGTTTTCCTGCGTCTATAAAGTTCCACGGGTAAAAAATCCTTTTTAAATTCCGTCGTAAAAGTGCTATAATTACCCCCAAATTATAGAGAAATCACGAGGTTAATTCAATGGAAATATACTTAGCTAGAACGCAAGGCTTTTGCGCCGGGGTCGCGAGCGCGGTGGAGATCGTGGACCAGGCCCTTGAAAAATATGGGACGCCTCTCTATGTCTTTCATGAGATCGTGCATAACACCTTTGTGGTTCAAGATTTCAAACGCCGCGGGGTGATTTTTGTGGAAGACGTCAATGAAGTTCCGCAAGGCTCGATCGTAATCTTCAGCGCTCACGGCGTTGCGCCCAACGTCATCGAAACCGCTAAAGAAAGAAACCTGCGTTACATCGACGCCACCTGTCCTTTGGTTACCAAAGTTCATAAGGAAGCGGTGAGTTTTTCAAGCAAAGAAACCCCTACGATTTTGATCGGCCACAAAGGTCATCAAGAGCTCGTGGGGACTTCGGGCTATGTCAATCCCGACCTCCTTTATATTGTGGAAGACGAAGCAGACGTGGAGGCGCTAAACATTGATCCGGATCACCCCGTCGCGTACTTGACGCAGACCACTCTTTCGGTGGATGAAACCGAAGGTATTATTTATCAATTGCGGCAAAAATTCCCGCGTTTGATCGGCCCCAAGCGCGCCGACATCTGTTACGCCACGCAGAATCGTCAAGACGCGGTCAAGGAATTGGCCAAGATGTGTGATGTGATTGTCATTTGCGGATCGCCCTCATCTTCCAACAGCAATCGTTTGCGCGAAACCGGCGAGCGCCAAGGCGTTCCCAGTTACATCATTGACACCGCTCAAGAATTGGATATGTCCGTGCTTCAAGATAAAAATAAAATTGGCATCAGTTCCGGGGCTTCTGTTCCTCGGCACATTGTTGATGAGTTAGTCGAACGGATCAAGACCTGCTTCCCGGCGACGAACGTCATCTCGTTTCCGAATCCAGAGAAGAATATCGTATTTCCGTTACCAGCAATTTAAAAATGGCTAAATTCATCATCGACAACATCGAATACGAAGTTCCCGATGGCACTTCTCTCGCGGCGACCTGCGAAAAAGCGGGTGTCCCTTTTAGCTGCAACTCCGGCGTGTGTGGGACGTGCCAGTTGAATATCCTCGAAGGTCATGATAATCTTGGAGAACTCAATCAGGAAGAAAAGGATCTGGCGATGGATCGTAATCATCGTCTGGGATGTCAATGTATTATCGTGAATGGTGTGGTCAAGGCAAGTTTTTAAACGAGCGCATAACTTATGGACGAGCAAAGCTCGGAACAGAAGTTATGAGCGCGAATTTATCCCAAAGCTGCGACGAATAGGAGCAGCGAGGGATGACTAATTTCTATGCTCACTCTCTCCTCACAACCTCTTGAACAATCAAATTTAAAACGCGGATTGGCTGATCCCAAATCTGGGGCCTTTGCCTCCTTCGAAGGACTCGTACGAAATCATAATGAAGGTAAAAGCGTTGTCGCTCTTGAGTACGAAGCCTTTCCCGAACTCGCCCAAAACGAAGCCAAAAAAATCTTTAAGGAAGCCCAAAAAAAGTTCGATATCATCACAGCCAAATGCGTTCACCGCGTTGGGAAACTTAATGTCGGTGATATGGCCGTGTGGGTCGGGGTCGTGGCGCCGCATCGCGATGCCGCGTTTAAAGCCTGCCGTTATATCATTGATGAGATCAAACACCGTGTTCCCATTTGGAAAAAAGAATATTACACCAATGGCGTACCAGCTTTTCCACCAAACGCCAATAATAGAAGGAAGTTGGTACGTACTCGTTTCCTTCAAAATAAAGAATTAAGGAAAAACGAGTACGATTCGGGCTGGGTGATTTGCGAAGCCTGTGCGGCATGTGTTTCAGACCGTAGGGGCACGGCGCGCCGTGCCCCTACGAGAGATGAAAACGAATTTTATTCCCGGCAATTGATTTTGCCGATGGTCGGCACCAAGGGTCAGGCAAAACTTAAAAAATCCAAGGTCCTCGTGGTGGGCGCCGGCGGTTTGGGTACGCCCGCTCTGCAATACTTGGCGGCGGCCGGGGTTGGCACAATCGGAATCTGCGAATTCGATGTTCTTGAAGCGAGTAATCTTCACCGACAGGTTCTTTATGCTCATCAAGATTTGGGAAAATCGAAAGTAGAGCTCGCCGCCCAGCGATTAAAATCCATCAATCCCTTCATCCATATCAAAATTCATGCTGAGCGTCTGACGACCGATAACGTGGAAAGCATTATTCAGAGGTACGATATCCTCCTCGATGGTTCCGACAACTTTTTGGCCAAGTATCTTTTGAATGACGCCGCCGTTTTAAACAGGATTCCACTGGTGGTGGGAAGCGTCTATCAACTCGAAGGGCAGTTGCGTTTTATCCAACCCCAAGGGAAATTTTCTTGCCTGCGGTGTTTATGGCCGCAGATGCCTCCTAGGGGCTGCGTCGGCAGTTGCGCCGAGACCGGCATTATCGGCGTCGTACCGGGAATCGTCGGCACCTATGAGGCGCTCGAGGTCATCAAATTTCTTTTAGGCCTTCCCACGCTTGGCAAGGAAGATATGTTGATCTTTGATTTTACCAGTGGGTCTTTAAAAACGGTGAGAATTCCCCGCGATCCGGCCTGTCCTTTGTGCGGCAAGAGAAAGACGATCAAAAAAATCAACCTCCAAAATTATCTCGATCCGCAAGCGCAGGAATCTGCCGTCGATGTTGATATCTCTTCTATTTCAAAAAATGAATTCTCCAGTTTTCGATTGGTCGACATCCGCGAGCCGAAAGAAGTTAAAAATAATCCGGTGGACGCTTCTGTTTGCGCCCGCATGCCTTTGAGTCAGATTGAAAAAGGTAAGCTCAACTTTCATGCGCGGGAAAAGTATCTTATTTTCTGCGGCAAAGGTTTTCGAAGTCATCGCCTGGCGAGGGAATTGCAAAAACAAGGAATGACTTTTGTTTTTTCCGTGCGTAATGGCGTTAATTCCGTGAAAAATTATCTTAAAGAAAATGTCCAGGCACAAAAGCATCACAACTAAAACCGGCGATCAAGGCACCTCGCGGCTCTTTAGCGGCGAATCGGTTCTTAAGGCATCCGGCCGGCTGGACGCGTACGGCGATTTGGATGAATTGACTTCGATTTTGGGAATCGCACGGCATCAGGTCACACAAAAAGAGATCAAAGAGCATATTCTTTTTATTCAAAAATCCCTTTCGCGCGTGGCGGCGGAGCTGGCCACAACCGAGCAAAAACTTCTGAGTTTGAAAGAACGAGTGGATGAGACTTTCTTGAATGATTTGGAAAAACGCCGCGAGTATTTGGAAACGAAAGTTCCCTTCCCTTCTGGTTTCATCATCCCCGCGAATACCTTGGCGGCAGCCCATCTGGATCATGCGCGAACCGTTGCCCGCCGCTGCGAACGCAAAGCCGTTACTCTTTTCGATCAAAAACAAATCACCAACAAAACGGTTTTGGTGTGGCTGAACCGGCTTTCGGATTTTTTGTACCTTATGGCCCGTTTCGAAGAGGGAACCCCACTTTATGTCAAGGAAAGTCAATGACGCTCGAATGCACTAACGAACTTAAAATCGATCTCCAACCCCAAGCGCTTTTATCCGATCACACGACTTTTCGGTTGGGCGGTCCCTGCCCCCAGCTTATTCACTGCGAAAATCCTCAGCAGTTGGAATCGGTTATTAAAAAACTAGTGAAGGACAAAACCAAATTTATTTTGATTGGCGGCGGGTCGAACCTGGTTGTTTCCGACGCAGGGGTTGATTGCACCGTTGTGCGTTACGTGAGTGAAACGCCGCTTATTGAGCGCGACGGCGATGATTTGGTTGTGTCCGGCTCAACGGCGCTCGATGACTTTGCTCTTTTTGCGGTCGATAGTGGTTTGGAAGGGTTGATCTGTACGACGGGAATTCCGGGAACCGTGGGTGGTGCGATCGTCGGAAATGCCGGCGCCTTCGGTAAACAGGTCGGGGATGTCCTTAAATCCGTGACCCTCATCACACGCGAAGGTGAAAAAAAAACCGTGAGCCCCCAAGACTTGGGATTCACATATCGTAACTCAAAACTCAAGGAAACCGGCGATATCGTTGTGGAGGCGCGCTTTGGTTTGAAGAAAGGCGACCGATCGACGCTCGCTCAAAAGCGCGCCCAAATCCTCGCCATCCGTCATGAAAAACACCCTGACCTTAAAATTTATCCGTGCGCCGGAAGTTTTTTTCGTAACGTCGAGCCAACTTCCAAGGCTGAAAAGCGCCAGGCGGCCGGATGGTTTCTGGAACAGGCCGGCGGGAAAGCCTTGCGCGTCGGCGGCGCCTCTATTTTTGAGAAGCATGCCAATATCATTGTGAAGGGCAAGGACTGCAGAGCGCAGGAGGTCTACGAACTGCACTTAATCATGAAAAAAATCGTTAAAGAGAAGTTTGGTTTGGATCTGGTGCGGGAAGTGCGGTTTGTGGGAAATTTTGCTGGAAAGCCGGTTGGGTTGAAGGACATGATCTGGTAAGTTATCCTCCAATCTGGAACATCTCCACTTTCGGCGGATGGGGTGCTTGAATCATCTTGCTGCGCAATTCGGAATACCTATCCTCGCGATTTTGCCAGGTTGAGGCAATGAGCCGCTCGATCTCTTCATCCGCGGCCCCCGCCCTTAAAGGCGTTCTTAGATCAATCCCTTTCCAAGCAAAAAGACACGTATAAAGTTTCCCATCGGTCGAAAGCCGGGCCCGATTGCAAGCGCCGCAGAACGGTTCCGTCACCGAAGAAATAAATCCTATTTCCCCGCTCCCGTCTAAATAGCGGTAACGGCTGGCCACTTCTCCCGCATAATTGGCCAGGACAGGTTCAATCGGAAAGTATTGCTGGATCATCTTGACGATCTCTTGAGAAGGCAGAACATGTTCGGTGGACCAGTGGTTGTGGTTGCCGACGTCCATGAATTCGATGAAACGCAAGATGTGCCCCGTGCCTTTGAAGCGCCGTACGAGATCGATGAGCGTGTGATCGTTAACGCCCTTTTGGACGACCACATTGATTTTGATGGCTTCAAACCCAACCCGTCGAGCTTCTTCAATTCCTTCCAAGACTTCTGTAAGATCGGCTTTCTTGCCTCCCATTTCTTTAAAGATTTTGGGGTCGAGACTATCGAGACTTACCGTCAAACGCTTGAGACCTCCTTTTTTTAGTTCATGAGCGTACCTGGCAAGGAGCGAGCCGTTGGTCGTTAAGGCCAAGTCGCCGATTCCTTTGATTAAGGACAGACGCCCAATCAACTGGGACAAATTGGGACGAATAAGCGGTTCTCCGCCAGTCAGACGAATTTTGCTTACTCCATACTGGGCAAAGATTTTGACCAGGCGTTCGATCTCTTCGAAAGAAAGCCAGTCGGCGGGATCAAGAAACTTGTAATGTTTGAATTCCTCTTCCGGCATGCAGTAATTGCAGCGGAAATTGCAGCGGTCGATGACCGAGATCCTTAGATCATGCAGCGGCCGGTTGAATGTGTCACGAATCGATACCATAGATTTATTCGGTGGAAACGGATTGGACTTTGTTCAAAGCCCCATGCATCGCGTGCCAGGAAAGACCAGCGCATTTAACGCGCGCCGGATATTGCCAAACACCCGAGAAAATGGCGAGCTTGCCGAGTTTATTGGGATCTTTGTCGGGTTTAAGTTCGCCTTTCACAAGTTTATGGAACTGTTCAAAAAGTTCCTCAGCTTCGGGAATGGTCTTGCCTTTAACGCTGGTAGTCATCATGGAGGCGGATGCCTTTGAAATGGCACACCCCGAACCTTCAAAGGAAAGGTCTTCGATAATGCCCGAAGGATTCATTTTTAAATAAACAATGTAGTGGTCTCCGCATAATGGATTGTACCCTTCCGCAAAATGGGTGGCGTTTTCCATTTTGTGAAAATTGCGCGGTTTTTTGTTGTGTTCGAGGATGACCTCTTGATAAAGGTCATTGCGAATATCATTCATGAAAGACCTTCTTTACTTTATAAAGGGCCTTAACAAGTTTATCCAGTTCCTCTTTTGTGTTGTAAAAGCTCAACGAGGCGCGAGAGGTCGCCGGCACGTTAAAGCGTTTCATGAGAGGCATGGTACAGTGATGTCCGGTGCGGATGGCGACCCCTTCTTCATTGACAATTGTTCCGATGTCGTGAGCGTGGATATTGGGAAGCACAAACGCCAGGACGGCGGCTTTTTCTTTGGCTGTTCCAATAAGGCGCAATCCCGGTACAGCTTTTAAAGCCCTGGTTCCGTATTCCAAAAGTTCTTTCTCGTAAGCCGCGATTTTATCCATCCCGATGGAACGGACATAATCGATAGCCGCGCCAAGCCCAATCACGCCGGCAATATGCGGCGTTCCGGCTTCGAATTTATGCGGCAAAACATTGTAGGTCGTCTTCTCAAAACTTACAGAAGCAATCATATCTCCGCCCCCTTGCGCCGGCGGCATTTTTTCTAAAAGGTTTTTCTTGCCGTAGAATACTCCCACGCCCGTCGGGCCATATAACTTATGGGCCGAGAAAACGAAGAACTCGCAATCCAAATCCTGGACGTTGATGGCGAGGTGATTGACGGCCTGCGCCCCATCCAAGAGAACCGGAACGTTTTGACGGTGGGCAAGCTCGATGACTCTTTTGACAGGATTAACGGTCCCCAGGGAATTCGACACGTAGACCATTGAAACGAATTTCGTTTTTGGATTCAACATTTTTTCAAATTCGTCCAGTAACAATTCGCCGCGGTCATTGATGGGAACAACCTTCAAAATACAACCCTTCTGTTGACAAAGCATTTGCCAGGGCACAATGTTTGAATGGTGCTCCATGTGGGAGATGATGATCTCATCTCCTCTTTTAAGGAAAGTTCTCCCGTAGCTTTGCATGACGACGTTGATGGCCTCGGTCGTTCCACGGGTGAAGATAATCTCTTCGTTTTTTTGGGCGTTGATGAAATCTTTGACCTTCCCGCGCGCGGCTTCGAATTCTTTGGTGGCAAGCTCGCTTAAAGTATGAACGCCGCGATGGATGTTTGAGGATTCTTTAGTGTAGTAACGTTCGACGGCTTTAATAACGGATTGGGGTTTGAAAGTGGTGGCGGCGTTGTCGAGATAAACGATAGGCTTCCCATGAACTTTGACTTTCAAATTCGGGAAGTCTTGACGAATTTTATGAACATCGAAGGGTTTTTTTATAATAACCATTAGACAAAAGTCTCAAAGGAATCGGCTAAAAGCTTATTGAGCTTATGATGGATCGAGTCGTTCGAGAGTCTATTAAGAATATCATCCACGAATCCGCGCGAAAGAATTTTTACAACGAGTTCTTTAGGGATGGATCGGGAACGCAGATAAAAGATTTCATCCTCATCGAGTTGTCCGATCGTGGCCCCGTGAGTGCACTTCACATCATCGGCAAAAATCTCAAGCTGTGGTTTAGTGTCCACACGGCAATCGGTCCCCAGAAGCAAATTTTTATTTAGCTGATACGAGTTCGTTTGCTGGGCGATTTTGCGGACAAAGATTTTTCCGTTAAAGACCGCGCGGGAATGATCATTGAGAATTCCTTTATAAAGCTGGTTGCTGGTGCAGTTGGGCGGCCGATGATCGACCATTGTGTGATTATCCACGTGCTGGTCTTTCTTGACGGTGTATAATCCGTTTAAAACCGTTGAGGCGCCGGTTTCTTCTAAGATCACGGTTAAGTTATTGCGGGTGAGCCATGCCCCTTTCACCATTGAAAACGACTCAAGATTGCTATTACGTTTTTGCCAAACCCGGGTCGCACCGATATGAAAGCTTTTGAGGCTTTCTGCCTGAGCTTTGCAATAACGCAGGGTTGCGTTCTCGGCTAAAAAGATGTCCGTAAGAGCATTGGCGAAATAACTGTACGAATCATCAAAGGACAAATGGCTCTCTAAAACTTCTGCCTGGGCGGATTTCCCCACCACGATGAGGCTGCGGGAAGCATGAATCATGTCGTTATGGGTAACGCTCGTTACGTGTACGATGTGAATCAAATCCTTAACGATGGCCTTATCTTCTATTTTTATAAACATTCCTTCGTGCAGCAAGGCATCGTTCAAGGCCGTAAAGGCGTCGCGGTTCTGTTGATTGTATTGATTAATAAGAAGCTGGATATCCGCGTCGTTTTGCGTGGCAGCGGAATTAAGATTGACGGCTTTGAGCCCTGGAGGAAGTTTTGTGAAGTTAGAAAATTCGGCTGAAAACTTGCCGTTGATGAAGACGATGTTGATTTCATTACTATCCAGGTAACCTTTAAGCGCTTTCGCTTCCCTGAGAACAGGCTCAGAGCGAAGATGAAATTGGCGTTCTGTTAAGGGCGAGAGATTGGTGTACTTCCACTCCTCGTCCTTGAGGGTCGGAACTCCCAGTTCCTGGAATCGATTGAGACCGTCCTTTCTTAAATTACGGATCCATTCGGGCGCGGTTTTTGCGATCGAATGTTCCGCCTCTTTGTAATCCGCGATGACTAAAGAATTCTTAGCAGTTTTTAAAATCATGATTTTTAAAAAGATCAAGGATTGTTAAGTCAGCCAGTCGTACCCGCGCTCTTCCACCTGCATGGCAAGTTCCTTGCCTTCGGAACGGATAATTTTGCCGTCGTGTAAAATGTGGACGAAGTCAGGGACAATGTAGTTAAGCAGCCTTTGATAGTGGGTGATGAGGATAAAGGCGTTGTCTTTTCTTTTAAGTTTATTGACACCATCGGCCACGATGCGCATGGAGTCGATATCCAGGCCCGAATCGGTTTCATCCAAAACCGCCAGGCGCGGATTGAGGACCGCCAGCTGCAGGATTTCGTTGCGCTTCTTTTCCCCTCCGGAAAAATCCACGTTGACGGCGCGGTTGATAATTTTATCGTCCATGTTCAAAAGTTTCATTTTGCCGCGCAGATATTCGTTGAAATCCAGCGGGTCCATTTCTGGCACTCCCTGGTGCTTGCAGATTTCGTTGAAGGCCGCGCGTAAGAACACCGAGGTGTTGACGCCCGGAATTTCCACCGGATATTGAAACGCCAGAAAAATCCCTTCCTTGGCCCGCTCATCGGGTTCGAGTTCCAAGAGGTTGATCTTTTTAAAATTCACCTCATATTCGATGGAGCCTTCGATGATCTCGTAATCCGGATGTCCGGAGATAACTTTGGCGAGCGTACTTTTTCCGGAACCGTTGGGTCCCATGATCGCGTGAGTCTCTCCGGGGTTAACGCTCAAATTAACTCCCTTCAAGATTGGGCTGCCGTTGATGTTGACGTGTAAATTATTGATTTCTAGCATTACCCGATCCTTCTTGCTGTTGGTTGCATTCATGGGTGTGGGTTGAAAGCTCAGCCGACGCTTCCCTCGAGTTTTCCGCCGGAGGCGTCAGCAACGGCTGATCCGTCCTTTGGAGGAGATCCGCCTTTGGCGGACATCTGATTATCCAACGCTCCCTTCAAGTTTCATCTGTAGAAGTTTTATGGCTTCGACGGAAAATTCCAAAGGCAGTTCTTTGAAGACCTCTTTGCAGAAACCGTTGATGATAAGAGAAACCGCTCCTTCCATATCGAGGCCTCTGGATTTGAGGTAGAAGACTTGTTCCGCGCTGATTTTTGAGGTCGAGGCCTCGTGCTCCATAACCGCGGTGGGGTTTCTGACCTCAATATAAGGAAAGGTGTTGGCGCTGCAGTTATTTCCAACGAGCATGGAGTCGCACTGGGAAAAATTTCGGGCCCCATGGGCGGAGGGAAGAATTTTGACCAAACCGCGATAATTGTTGTTCGCATAATCGGTCGAGATGCCTTTGGAGATAATCGTGCTTTTGGTATTCTTGCCAATATGGATCATCTTGGTTCCCGTATCGGCCTGCATGTGATTGTTGGTAATGGCCACCGAATAGAATTTTCCAATGGAATTGTCACCCTGCAGAATGACGCTGGGATATTTCCAGGTGATGGCAGCCCCTGCCTCCACCTGAGTCCAAGAAATTTTGGAGTTGACCCCAATGCATTTCCCGCGTTTAGTGACGAAGTTGTAAATCCCGCCCTTACCATCCTTATCGCCGGAGTACCAGTTCTGGACGGTGGAATATTTGATTTCCGCATTATTGAAAGTAACGAGCTCGACAACCGCCGCGTGCAGTTGATTCTGATCGCGCGAAGGCGCGGTGCAGCCTTCCAAATAACTCACGTAGCTGTCGTCTTCGGCCACGATGAGCGTTCGTTCGAACTGGCCGGAATCCGCCGCGTTAATGCGAAAATATGTGGAAAGCTCCAGCGGACATTTGACGCCTTTGGGAATGTAGCAGAATGACCCGTCGGTAAAGACCGCCGAGTTAAGGCTTGCAAAAAAGTTATCGCTGTAGGGAACGACCGATCCCATATATTTTTTTATCAATTCGGGATGATGTTGGACGGCCTCCGACATTGAACAGAAAATAACACCGAGCTTGGCCAATTCCGACTGATGGGTTGTTCCCACAGAAACACTGTCGAACACCGCGTCGACCGCCACCCCCGTAAGACGTTTCTGTTCCGTCAAAGGAATGCCGAGTTTTTCAAAAGTTTTAAGGAGTTCCTCGTCAACTTCATCCAGGCTCTGGGGGCTGTCCTTTTTTTTCTTGGGGGCGGAGTAATAACTGATGGCTTGATAGTCGATGGGCCCATACTGGAAATTCGGCCAGTGCGGTTCCTTCATCGTCATCCAATGGCGATAGGCCTTCAGCCTCCATTCCACCATCCAAGCGGGTTCCTTCTTTCGCTCAGAGATTAAACGGATGACATCCTCATTCAGGCCTTTGGGGAATTCCTCGACCTCAATATCACTGACGAATCCGTATTTGTATTCGCGGTTGGTTAATTCTTCTTGTTGGACTGTCTTGTTCATTTCATTGCCTCTTTTTATGCTTCCATCTCAATGTTTATTGACTTTTTCTTTTCCAAACACACTTGTGGTAGTCAATATCTCGACGATTGTTCTTTTAGGAAAACATTCTTTAGAGGAACAATCGTCAATAATGCGCGACGGAAGCCAGCGTTTTTTCGATAGGTTTAGCTCTAATCTGCCTTTCCGCGGAGCTATTCTTCGATTCCAGTAATTCCTTAATGGTGATCGTCTCAAATAAGTGCTGCATCTTATCATTTAAGTTGAGCATCGGAGAAATAAGGTTACAACCGGCCGTGATGTCGCAAAAGGAATGTTTTTGATGAAAGCAGTTGGCGATTTTAATTGGTCCTGTAATGATGTTTACTAAATCAACGAACGTCACCTTCATCAAATCCTTGGTGATCTGATAGCCGCCGTGCACCCCGTGCTCGGCCTTGATGATCCCTTGCTGGGTCATGAGCTGCAGAACGCGCGCCGTCGGATCAAAGGGTGTTTTGTAAACGTCGCAAATCTCTTTGGCCGAGGTCAGTTGCCCGGGCTCTTTATGCGACATATGCTTAAGCGATATGAGCGCGTATTCCACTTTGCGATTGATCTTAAACATGACTTTACGATGCTCCTGTGAATGGCTTTAAAAGTCAAGCCGCTTGTTTTAAATCCGCGGGCAATTCATTAATTTTGGCAGCCTCGATGAAATCGTTCTCCGAAAGCCCGCCGATGGCATGAGTTGATAATTCTACCCGCAGCTTGCGATAACCTCTCAGATGAATGTCCGGATGATGATTTTCGCTTTCCGCGATTTTTGCTATACGATTCACCATGTCGATAGCGGCCATAAAATTTTTCATAAGGAATTCTCGATAAATCATTGTGCCGTTCTCGTGTAGCTGCCAGTCGGTCATAGTGTTCAAATATTCCCTGGCCTCTTGGGCGCTCAAGGGTTTTCCCATGCCTTCGCAGGGCTGGCATTTTTTTTGCGTTAAATCGTTTATATTTTTCATACGCTTTACCCCATTTGTACGACGATCTCCGGATTGTATTCTTCCCGAAGAATGTTTTCGATGGCCTTGAGAGTTCCCATGGCTGAGCTCGGGCAGGAACCGCACGCCCCTTGGTAGTTGACGGTCAAGATATTGTTGTCGAGCCCCAGGACTTGGATGTCGCCTCCATCGGATTGCAAAGCCGGACGAATCGTCTGGTCCAGGATCCCTTCGATCTTGGAGAGTTCCGGCGTTGCCGGCGCCATAGCCTTTTTAACTTCCGCCACTTGGAAATTGGGGTCGTGATCTTTGATGTTCTCAAGAATTTTGGCTCTGACCTGTTCTTCCAAGGCATCCCAATCACCTCCTCCATCTTGGGTTATGGTGATGTAATTGTCGAAGAAGTAGACTTCCGTGACATGCGGAATGCTAAAAAGAACTCTGGCTAAAGGGTTTGTGTGACATTCTTCGGCGGTTTTATAGGTCGTCTTGCCTTCGGTTTTAACCGGTACGTTCAGGACAAATTTTAAGGCATTGGGATTAGGGGTGCTTTGCACCATTAACTTGATTTCCATAGCAAACTCCTTAAATGACGGTACAACTTATGGAGGCTGCCGAAGGCAGACAAACATAAGTTGTAAACCGGAATTTACCCCAAAGCTCCGACGAACAGAAGGAGCGTGGGGTTTCTTATCTTTCCACTTCAATTGTAGCGTAAATCGCTCCTTAGTCAAGAAAATACTTCAAAAAAGTACGTATTTAAGACCACCCACCCAATAGGTCGATTTTAAGCTCCCTGCAACAGATTTTAACCTAGAATATAATTTTTTACCACAAATTCCGAGAAGGGAAAGGCACACGTAAAAGCCGGCGAAACAGCATTCAGAACATGGGTGCTTTTCTTGTCTCCTTCAATCACAAAATCTTGCAGGAGCGTGAGAGTTTGCTTATTGAGCAGTTGAGCCCGGATCCCCGGCTTGGTAAATTCCGTAAAGCCCTGATGGTCAATGGATTTGACCATTTTCTGGGCCAGTCCGATAAAATACTCTTTATTATATTTTTTTATTTCTTCCCAAGCCAAGTCGCGAAACCCGAAAGAATTCAAGAAAAAAAGTTTGGCTTCATAGCCCAGGATATTCAACATTTCGGAAAAATTGAAGTTTTCATTGTTTTGATAATTCTCCCTCCAATACGCCGGAATGGCCGTGGGGCCGATCTTGATCTCTCCCGTCACGGTTTTGGTAAAATGTACCCCTAAAAAAGGGTTTTTGAGGTTGGGGACCGGATAGATGTTGGTTTTGATAGCGGTTTTGTTTTTGGTATATTTGAGATAAAGCCCTTTAAAAGGAATCATCGTGTATTTGTGTCCGAAACCAAAATCATGAGCAACCGTATCCGCGTACAATCCTGCGCAGTTGATGATTTTCTTGATTTCAAAATCACCGGAATGCGTTTTTACGGTATTCCCTTCGTGTCCCAAATATTTTGTGTTGAAGCTAAAACTCACGCCTAAATTTTCAAGGTCTTCTTTAATGGCATGACAAACAATCTTAGGATCAATACTGGCGGTATTGGGCGAATACAAAGCGGACTTGAAGGTGCGAACGTTGGGTTCTATGGATTCGGCTTCTTGAGCATCCACGATTTTTACCGTAGCGCCGTTGCGCTTTCCCCTCTTTTCCAATTCATAAAGTTGGATTAATTCGTATTCGTTTTGGGCCACTACCAGTTTTCCGCATTCATTCATCGGGATATTCTTGCGCCGGCAATAATCCTTCATTGACAGATTCCCGGCGACGGTAAATTTGGCTTTGAGGCTGTCGGCGGTGTAATAAAATCCGGCATGCAAGACGCCGCTGTTGCGTCCCGAGGCGTGATAGGCCGTGTCCTGTTCTTTGTCAATGACCAGGACCTTGGATTGCGGCTGCGATTTTTTAAGCGTATAGGCGATTGTTAAACCAATAATCCCGGCGCCGATAATCAGATAATCGTACTTTTGTTCCATCAGAATTTCCTGGTGTTGACGTATGATTTAAGACAAAGTACAATAAAAATCACATTAAAGAAAGGATTTTTTATGGGTGATAAAAAGAATACGCGTAACGCTCCTTACGTTATGGAAATGGAACCGCGCAGCTATGCCTGGTGCAGTTGCGGAGAATCCAAAAAGCAACCCTTTTGCGACGGGTCCCACGGTTCCACGGGCCTGCACCCTAAAATTGTTGAAATACCCGAACGCAGGACTGTGGCCTGGTGTGGTTGTAAGTTGAGCGAAAACAAACCGTTTTGCGATGGGACGCACAAGAAGATCAAGGATTAATTTTTGCTGATCAGAAAGATTCCGGTGTGTGCCAAAAGATTGGGCTTGAAATGAACAACTCTCTTGCCGGAAATAGCGACTTGTTTTTCGATCGTGATACTTTTAAGTTTGCAGAATTTCCAGAAGTCTTTCAAACTCAAAAACCTTAAGTTGGGCGTGTTGTACCACTCATAAGGCAATTCGTGGGTAACAGGCACCCGTCCCTGAAAGAATATTTGAATCCTGGCGCGGATATGGCAGAAGTTGGGGATGCCGATGATGACTTGCTTTCCCACTCTTAAGGTTTCCAAAATCACTTTTTCTAAGTTTAAAACTTCCTGAAGGCTTTCATTCAAAATGACGTAGTCGAATCGTTTGCTGGAATAATCCCTAAGGCCGGAGTTGACATCCCAGTGCGAGACCGAAAGCCCCCGCTCCATGCATTTATAAATGGCCTGCTCGTTGATTTCAATGCCAGCGCCTTTCACTCCTTTGTGTTTGATGAGGAGCGACAAAAGCTCTCCATCCCCGCATCCCAAATCCAAAACTTTGGAATTCGCCTCCACCAACTTAAGGATGACCTGGTGATCAAAACGGACGTTGTCTTTATTTTCGATGTCCATGCAGGTGTCCATGGGAATGAGCTTTCTCTTTTTCTAGCCGGGTTAAAAAATGTTTGATGAGTTTCGACTGGCTTTCCACTTCCACCAGAAATGCGTCGTGGCCGTAAGAGCTGTTGATTTCACAGTCGGAGATGTCAATATCATTGGCCTTAATCGCGCGGATGAGCTCCTTGGACTGATACGACGGATAGAGCCAGTCGGAAGTAAATGAAATCACCAGAAAACTTGCCTGTGTTTTTTTAAACTGTGAAGTGAGATCCGCGTCTTCCGCCAGATCAAAATAATCGAGAGCTTTCGTCAAATACAAATAGGAGTTCGCGTCGAAGCGCTGCACAAAATTGCCGGCCCGGTACTTGAGATAATTTTCCACTTCGAAATCATGGGAGAAATCAAATCCCAGCCGCTCCTTGCCGATCAATTTGCGTCCAAATTTTTCGTCCATTGATTTATCGCTCATGTAGGTGATGTGGCCGATCATGCGCGAAAGCGCCAAGCCTCTGGCGGGAATTGTTTTGCCATAATAATCACCGCCCAGCCAATCGGGATCGGACATGATGGCCTGGCGTCCTACCTCGTGCAAAGCGATCTGCTGCGCCGTGTGGCGATGATTAGTGGCGATGAGGATGACCGAATGAACATAGTCCGGATACAAAACGACCCACTTAAGAGCCTGTAAGCCTCCCATGGAACCGCCGGCGACCGAAAACAATTTTTTGATTCCTAAATGGTCAAGGAGATATTTTTGCGCGACGACCATATCTTCGATCGTGACAAAGGGAAAGCTTAAGCCATACGGTTTCCCGGTCTTGGGATTGATCGAAGCGGGGCCGGTGCTGCCTTTGCAGCTGCCGATGACATTTGAGGAAATGAGGAAGTATTTGTTCGTGTCGAAGGCCTTGCCCGGGCCGATCATCCCATCCCACCAGCCGGGCTTTTCAGCGTCTTTCTTAAATCCGGCGGCATGGGCGTCGCTGGTCAAGGTATGAAAAATCAGGATCGCATTCGATTTGTCGGCATTGAGCGTGCCGTAGGTTTCGTACGCGAGAGTGATGGGCCCCAACTTCAAACCACTTTTTAAGGTGAGCTCCTGAGGCGGTTCACAGAATGTGAAATACTGGGTCTCAACTACCCCAAGGCTTTGAGGTTCCATGGTGTGTCTTTAAATCCTCGCCAGATTTATTTTTTCCATAAGGATTAATTATCGGCGTACCTGAACATCGCTCGTACGCATTGAAGCGCTCTTTGCAGGGTTTCAGTGTCGATGTGTACCTGGTCTTGGGCTCGAGGATTTTTGAGGACCCGTAAGATATTTTCTAGAGAATTGGATCTCATGAACTTGCACAAGGTGCAAGACCCCACCAGCTTTTTATGCGGCATCTCAACCTGCAGCCGCGAGGAAAGTCCGCATTCGGTGAGCATGAGAAATTCCTTGTCGGTCGATTTGAGCATGTAGTCGAGCATCTGCGAGGTACTCCCCACGAAATCGGAATGTTGGATGATTTCCGGATTGCACTCAGGGTGACTCACGACCTTGACGTTCGGGTATTCCAGGCGGACGCGATAGATTTGTTCGGCATTATATTCTTCATGCACGTAGCAGGTTCCGGTGTAATATTGAATATCTTTGTTCACGCCGCGGCGCGCCACTTCATTTTTAAGATTCTGCCCCATGAGTTTATCCGGTAAAAAGTAGATTTTGTCGTTGGGAATTTTGCACACGATGTCGTAAACGTTCGCGGAAGTGACGCATACGTCGCACTCGGCTTTGACTTCGGCGGTTGTATTGATGTAGCAGACAAAGGTGTAGCCACAGAATTGCTTTTTTAAGGCCCGGACTTGGGCCGCGTTGATGGAATCCGCCAAGGTGCATCCGCCGTCGGTCGCCGGAATGAGGACCTCTTTATGGGGATTAAGGATCTGGGCGGTTTCTCCCATGAATCGCACCGCCGCAAAAACGATGATCTTGGCATCCGTGGACATCGCATCCTTACTTAAGGCATAAGAATCTCCCACGAAATCCGCAACCCCGTAAATGATTTCCGGGCTGACATAGGAATGGGCGAGGATCACAGCCTTCTTTTCTTCTTTGAGTTCGTTGATTTCGTTGATTAAGGGAACAAACTCTTCGCATTTCTTGAGGGAATAATGACACACGGTCCCTCCCACCTTGATATTCTTCAAGGTCTCAAAGAGTTGTCGGGCCGTCATTTTTTCTATGGTTAACATGAAATTTTACCTTATTTGGATTTTAAGTTTACACCCGCCGGACGGAAAATGCAAGTTCCCAGTGATTACTTCGGAGAGGCTAAGGTTCGTACCCGAGGTGGGGAGAAAGCCACTTTTCCACTTGAGAAACGTCCATCTTTTTACGGCGGGCATAGTCTGCCACTTGATCTTGGCCGATTTTACCGATGCCGAAATACTGGGACTGCGGATGGGCGAAATAAAAACCGCAAACCGCGGCCGTCGGATACATCGCAAAATTCTCCGTGATCCGAACTCCCGTATTTTTTTCCACCTGTAAAAGTTGAAAGAGGGTTGCTTTTTCGGTGTGATCCGGGCAGGCCGGATATCCGGGCGCGGGTCTTATTCCTTGATACGCCGCTTTGATAAGTTCTTCATTGGTGAAATGTTCATTCGGCGCGTATCCCCAGAATTCTCGACGGACGCGTTCGTGCATCAGTTCCGTAAAGGCCTCCGCCAGACGGTCCGCCAAGGCTTTACTCATAATACTGTTGTAATCATCATGGGCTCCTTCGAATTGTTGGGCGAGTTTGTCCGTGCCGATGCCGGTCGTGACCGCGAAGGCCCCAAAATAATCTTTGCTGCTTGAATCTTTGGGTGCAATGAAGTCGGCCAAAGCGAAGTTGAATCGCCCGGGCGTTTTGGCCGTCTGCTGGCGTAAGGTGTGGATGACGGCCAAAACGCCCTCGCGGCTTTCATCCGTATAAAGCTCGATATCGTCCCCCGTACTGTTGGCCGGAAAAAATCCAATGACAGCGTTGGCCGTTAATAGTTTTTCTTTGATGATTCTTTTAAGAAGGATTTGCGCGTCATCAAAAACTTTTTGAGCTTCTTTCCCGATCGTTGGGTCTTTGAATATTTTTGGATAATTTCCCTTGAGCTCCCAGGTTTGGAAAAACGGCGACCAATCGATGTACTTCTCAATTTCTTCCAAAGGATACGCCGCAAAGACCTTTGTTCCCAAGAACGACGGACGTTGGACGGAATCTTTACTCCATTTGATTTTGGGTTTATTTTTTCGCGCCTGGGCAATCGAAAGCAAAGGAATTCCTTTGGATTTATTTTGATGGGCGATGCGTAATTTATCGTATTCGGCCTTCACTTCTTTTAAGAATGGAGCTTTCAGCGCTCGGTTGATGAGTTTTCCCACGACCCCAACGCTACGAGAAGCATCCAGAACATGCACGACACCGGATGTGTATTCCGGCGAGATCTTGACCGCCGTGTGCATGGCGGAGGTCGTGGCCCCGCCGATCAACAGCGGAATGTTAAGACCATTGCGCTGCAATTCCTTGGCCACATGGATCATTTCATCTAAAGATGGTGTAATGAGTCCGCTTAAACCAATGATATCAACGTTTTCTTTTTGGGCCGTTTCCAAAATTTGGGCGCAAGGCACCATGACGCCAAGATCGATGATCTTGTAATTGTTGCACGCCAAGACCACCCCAACGATATTTTTGCCGATATCGTGAACATCGCCTTTGACGGTCGCCGTCAGGATTTTTCCGGCCGCGTGATCTTTGCCTGAAGCGGCCTCCTCCTTTTCCATAAAAGGCAGAAGATAGGCAACCGCCTTTTTCATGACGCGCGCGCTCTTGACGACCTGCGGCAGGAACATCTTGCCGCTGCCGAAAAGATCTCCGACAATATTCATCCCCTCCATGAGTGGCCCTTCAATGACTTTGAGGGGTTTGCCTAATTTTTGACGCGCCTCTTCTATATCGGTCTCGATATATTCGGTGATGCCTTTCACAAGCGCGTGCGACAGGCGTTTTTCAACGGGTTCTTTGCGCCAAGCCGAATCCTCAACTTGTTCTTTTCCTTTTTGTTTAACGTTCTCGGCAAAATCCAAAAGCTTTTGAGTGGCGTCGGGCCGGCGATTGAGCAGAACATCTTCAACGAGCTCGAGCAAATCTTTGGGAATCTCTTCATAGACCGCGAGCTGTCCGGCATTGACGATCCCCATATCCATTCCAGCTTGGATGGCGTGATATAAAAAGGCTGAATGCATGGCCTCACGCACAGCATTGTTGCCTCGGAAGGAAAATGAAATGTTACTTACCCCGCCGCTCACTTTGGCCAACGGCAGATTTTCTTTGATCCATTTGGCCGCGCGAATAAAATCCACGGCGTAATTGTTGTGCTCTTCCATACCGGTGGCAACGGTCAGGATATTGGGATCAAAAATAATGTCCGGCGCGGGAAAGCCGACCTTCTGAGTGAGAATATCGTAACAACGTTTGCAGATCTTGATGCGGCGTTCGAAAGTATCGGCCTGGCCTTTTTCATCGAAGGCCATGAC